>JACRAZ010000083.1 GCA_016213205.1 Burkholderiales bacterium | reverse complement strand
CGTTCTCCGCGAGGTGGCCGGGGTGGGGGCGGGTGGGGAGCATGTCAGTGCCCTGGGGTTGTCTTGCTTTGCCGTCGGCGGTGAATGTTCGTTGCACTGCGCCGGGAGCCGCCCGGCAGGCGGGTCACTTTCTTTTGCTGGCTCAAAAGAAAGTAACCAAAGAAAAGAGCCTGAACATCCGATTTGTCGGAGATGGCGAACCGGCCTCCGCTTATCCCCTGCCCTGGCATTCTCAATACCCCGAACCGTCGGTCACCAGTTTGGCGGTGAATCGGCCCTGGCATACGAAAGCGGGGCACTGTCGTTGCTCCTCGCCGGGCGCCTTGCGCCCGTTCGTGCGGGCCCTTGCATGCGCCGTATGCCAGTGGGGTGTTCGTGCCAATCTGGTGACCGACGGTTCGGGGTATTGAGGATGCCAGTGGCGGTGGATAAGCGGATGCACATTCGGGTCGGATGCACAAATCGGATGTTGAAGGTGCTTTCTTTGCCTACTTTCTTTGCACCAGCAAAGAAAGTAGGTCGGCCGCCGGGACGAAATCCCGGCCACGCCGAAGTACCCGATCCCCGAACAAAGTCAAAGCCCCTGCACATCCCTGCGCACCTGCTCGAGAATGCGCGCCGCCTCGCTGCCCTGCACGCGGGCGATGTCGTCCTGGTACTTCAGCAGCACGCCCAGCGTGTGCTGGATCACCTCGGGGTCGAGCACCAGGGAATCCAGCTCCATCAAGGCACGCGTCCAGTCGATGGTTTCGGCAATGCCTGGCAGCTTGTAGAGCTCGATCTCGCGCAGCCTCTGCACGAAGGCCACGATCTGGCGCGCGAGTTCGGGGCCGGCATTCGGCACGCGGCGCTGCAGGATCGTGAGCTCTCGCGCTGCATCCGGAAAGCCCACCCAGTGGTAGAGGCAGCGGCGCTTCACCGCGTCGTGGATCTCGCGCGTGCGGTTGGAGGTGAGCACCACGATCGGCGGTGTCGTCGCCTTCACGGTGCCGAGCTCGGGGATCGTGATCTGGAAGTCCGACAGCACCTCCAGCAGGAAGGCCTCGAAAGGCTCGTCGGCGCGGTCGAGCTCGTCGATCAGCAGCACCGGCGGCACCGCATTGGCCGGATCGATGGCCTGCAGCAGCGCGCGCTGGATCAGGAACTTGCGGCTGAAGAGTTCGCCGGCCAGCTGCTCGCGGTCCACCGCCTGGCCCTCGGCGAGGCGGATCGCCATCATCTGGCGGCCATAGTTCCATTCGTAGGCGGCACCGGCCAGGTCCAGGCCCTCGTAGCACTGCAGGCGGATCAGCGGCCGGTTCAGCGCCGCGCTCAGCGTGCGCGCGATCTCGGTCTTGCCGGTGCCGGGCTCGCCTTCCAGGAACAGCGGGCGCTGCAGGCGCAGCGCGAGGAACACCGCGGTGGCCAGCTGCCGGTCGGCCACGTAGTCGTGGGCCAGCAGCCGGGCCTGGGTGTCGTCGATGCTGGTGGGAAGCGAGGTGTCGGTCACGGCGGGCTCGATGAAAAACGCCGCAACAACTGCGGCGTTCTGGTCCGGGGCAATGCAGGCGAGCTTAGCTGGCCGCCACCGCCCTTTGTGCGAGCACCGGAATCAGCGCCGCGCGGTATTCGGCCGAGCCGTGCAGGTCACTGTTCAGGCCATCGGCCGAGACCTTGGCGCCGTTCAGTGCCGCTGCCGACCAGCTGCCCGCGAGCCTGGCTTCCAGCTCCTTGGCGCGGAACACGCAGGCGCCGGCGCCGGTGACGGCCACGCGCACCCCTTGCGGACCCTGGCTGACGAACACGCCCACCAGCGAGAAGCGCGAAGCCGGCTGCTTGAACTTCTGCCACGCGGCCTTGGCGGGGATGGGGAAGCTCACCGCGGTGATCAGCTCGCCTTCCTTCAGCGCGGTTTCGTACAGGCCCTTGAAGAAGTCGTCTGCCGCGATCGTGCGCGTGTGGGTGTGGATCGTGGCGCCCAGGCCCAGCACCGCAGCGGGGTAGCAGGCGGCCGGGTCGTTGTTGGCCAGGCTGCCGCCGATGGTGCCGCGGTTGCGCACCTGGCGGTCGCCGATGTGGCCGGCCAGGTCGGCCAGCGCGGGGATGGCCTGGGCCACCTCGGCGCTGGCGGCCACGGCGGCGTGGGGGGTCATCGCGCCGATCTTCACAACGCCGTTGGCGACGCTGATGCCCTTGAGCTCGGCAATGGCGCCCAGGTCGACCAGCGCATCGGGCGCGGCCAGGCCCATCTTCATGGCGCCCAGCAGCGATTGGCCACCGGCCAGCAGCTTGACGTTGTCGGCCGCGGCCTGGGCGGCCGCATCGGCCACGGAACTGGGGTTCTTGTAGGCGAAAGCTTGCATGGTGTCGTGTCTCCGGGCTCAGCGGGCAGCGGCTTGCGCGGCTTGCCACACAGTGTAGGGCGTGGCCGGCATCGGCACATCCTTCACGCCCAGGGCATCACAGAGGGCGTTGATCACGGCCGGCGGCGAGCCGATGGCACCGGCCTCGCCGCAGCCCTTCACGCCCAGCGGGTTGTGCGTGCAGGGCGTGCCCTTGGCGGTTTCCACCGTGAAGCTGGGCAGGTCGTCGGCGCGCGGCATCGCGTAGTCCATGTAGCTGCCGGTGAGCAGCTGGCCGGTGTCGGTGTCGTACACGCCGTGCTCCAGCAGCGCCTGGCCGATGCCCTGCGCCAGGCCGCCATGCACCTGGCCTTCCACGATCATCGGGTTGATCACGTTGCCGAAGTCGTCGCAGGCGGTCATCCAGTCGATGCGCACGGCGCCGGTGGCCGGGTCCACCTCCACTTCGCAGATGTAGGTGCCCGCGGGGTAGGTGAAGTTGCTGGGGTCGTAGAACGCGTTCTCGTTCAGGCCGGGCTCCAGCTTGTCGTGCGGGAAGTTGTGCGGCACGTAGGCAGTGAGCGCCACCAAGGCAAAGGGCACTGCCTTGTCGGTGCCGGCCACCTTGAATTCGCCGCCCTCGAACACGATGTCGGCGTCGGCCGCTTCCAGCAGGTGCGCGGCGATCTTGCGGCCCTTGGCGATGACCTTGTCCACCGCCTTCACGATGGCCGTGCCGCCCACCGCCAGCGAGCGGCTGCCATAGGTGCCCATGCCGAACAGCACCTTGCCGGTGTCGCCGTGCTCGATGCTGATGTCGTCGATCGGGATGCCCAGCTTGTCGGCCACCACCTGCGCGAAGGTGGTCTCGTGGCCCTGGCCATGGCTGTGGCTGCCGGTGAAGATGGTCACCTTGCCGGTGGGGTGCACCCGCACCTCGCCGGCCTCGAACAGCCCGGCGCGTGCGCCCAGGGCGCCGGCCACCGACGAGGGCGCAATGCCGCAGGCCTCGATGTAGGCGCTGTAGCCCAGGCCGCGCTTCAGGCCCTTGGCCTCGCTGGCGGCGCGGCGCGCCGGGAAGCCGGCCACGTCGGCCAGCTCGATGGCGCGGCGCATCGTCGCGTCGTAGTCGCCGGTGTCGTAGGTCAGGCCCACCGGCGTGGCATACGGGAAGCTGGTGATGAAGTTGCGGCGGCGGATCTCGGCCGGGTCGATCTTCATCTCGTGTGCGGCGGTTTCCACCAGGCGCTCCACCAGGTAGGTGGCCTCGGGCCGGCCGGCGCCGCGGTAGGCATCCACCGGCGCGGTGTTGGTGAACACGGCCGTCACCTGGCACCAGATCTTGGGCGTCGTGTACTGGCCGGCCAGCAGCGTGGCGTGCAGGATGGTGGGCACGCAGGACGAGAAGGTGGAGAGGTACGCGCCCAGGTTCGCCGTGGTGTCGGCGCGCAGCGCGAGGAAGTGGCCGTCCTTGTCCAACGCCAGCTGCGCGGTGGTGACATGGTCGCGGCCGTGCGCGTCGGACAGGAAGGCCTCGCCGCGCTCGCAGGTCCACTTGATCGGGCGGCCGATGATCTTGCTGGCAAAGACCAGCGCGGTTTCTTCGCCGTACAGGAAGATCTTCGAGCCGAAGCCGCCGCCCACGTCCGGCGCCACCACGCGCATCTTGTGCTCGGGAATGCCCAGCACGAAGGCGCACATCAGCAGGCGCTCGACGTGCGGGTTCTGGTTCGCCACGTACAGCGTGTAGCTGTCGGCATTGCGGTCGTAGCTCGCGTTGGCCGCGCGCGGCTCCATCGCGTTCGGGATCAGCCGGTTGTTGCGGAAGCTCAGCGTGGTGACATGCGCTGCGGTCTTGAAGGCCGCGTCCACGCCGTCCTTGTCGCCAATGCCCCACTGGTAGCAGCGGTTGTCCGGCGCCTCGTCGTGCACGGCCGAGGCCGCACCGGCAGCCTTCGCGGTGTCCACCACCGGCGGCAGCTCGTCGTAGTCCACCTCGATCAGCAACGCGGCGGCCTTGGCCTGTTCCAGCGTCTCGGCCACCACCAGCGCCACGCGGTCGCCCACGTAGCGCACCTTGCCGTCGGCCAGCACCGGGTGCTTGGGCTCCTTCATCGGCGTGCCGTCCAGGCTGTTGATCAGCCAGCCGCAGGGCAGGCCGCCCACGGCCTTGAAGTGTTCGCCGGTGAAGATGCCCAGCACGCCCTCGGCCTGCGTGGCCGCGCGGGTGTCCAGCGCCTTGATGCGGGCATGCGCATAGGGCGAGCGCAGGAATACGCCGTAGCTCTGCTGCGGCAGCGTGATGTCATCGGTGTACTGGCCGCGGCCGGTGAGAAAGCGCGCATCCTCGCGCCGCTCGACCGACTGGCCGACGAATCCTTGGCGTGCGTTCATGGCGTGCTCCTCAGGCCTTCATCGCGGCAGCACCTTGCTGCACCGCGCGGACGATGTTGTGGTAGCCCGTGCAGCGGCAGATGTTGCCGTCCAGGCCCTCACGGATCTGCTGTTCGGTGCCGCAGGCGTGGTGCTGCACCAGGTCCACCGCGCTCATCACCATGCCGGGGGTGCAGAAGCCGCATTGCAGGCCGTGGCAGGCGCGGAAGGCGGCCTGCATCGGGTGCAGCGTGCCGTCGGCCGCGGCCAGGCCTTCGATGGTGGTGAGCCGGCCGCCCTGGGCCTGCGCGGCCAGCGTGTTGCAGGCCTTCACCGCGCGGCCGTTCGGGAAGCGCTGGGCCGCCCCCGGGCTTCCCGTGCCCCCTTGGGGGAACGACTCGGTTTGCCGAGTCTCGGGGGTCGACAAGATCACCGTGCAGGCGCCGCACTGCGCGGTGTCGCAGCCCACGTGGGTGCCGGTCAGGTGCAGCGTCTCGCGGATGAATTCCACCAGCAGCGTCTGCGGCTCGCATTCGCGGGTCACGGCCTTGCCGTTGACCTCGAGCGTGATCTTCATGCCTGTCTCCTCATGGGGGTCGGTGCAAGGAAGGGCCATGCTAGGAGTTCGACCCGCGCGGCGCATCGATGCGTTATCCCTTATGAATTTCCTCGCATAGGGCGGGCTTCAGGGTCCGGCCCTATGCTTGCGCCTTCCTAGGGATGCGCCCTCACTCGATGCCGCGGTCGCGCCGCGCTACCTTGCCGCCATGGACAACGTCGATCTCAACGTGCTGCGCCAGGTCACCCAATGGCTGGCCGCCGGCCACCGCGTGGTGCTGGGCACCATCACCCGCACCTGGGGCTCGGCGCCGCGGCCACCCGGCTCGGCGGTGGCGGTGCGCGACGACGGGCTCGTCGCCGGCAGTGTGTCCGGCGGCTGCATCGAGGACGACCTGGTCGACAAGGCGCGCCAAGGCGTGCTGGCCAGCGGCGTGCCGCAGGTGGTGCGTTACGGCATCGATGCCGATGCGGCGCACCGCTTCGGCCTGCCCTGCGGCGGCCTGATCGAGCTGGTGCTCGAACCCGTGCTGCCGCGCACCCGGCTCGACGAGCTGCTCGCGCGCCTGGCGCGTGGTGAACGGGTGCGGCGCGTGCTCACCCTCGCCAGCGGCGAGGTGGACCTGCAACCCGCCGGCGACACCGACGAGCTGCAGCTCACCGACAGCACGCTCACCACCCACCACGGCCCGCGCTGGCGGCTGCTGCTGATCGGCGCCGGCCAGATGACGCAGTACCTGGCGCAGATGGCCACCGCGCTGGGCTACCAGGTGCTGGTGTGCGACCCGCGCGAGGAATACGCCACCGGCTTCGAGGTGCCCGGCGCCACGCTGCTGCGCACCATGCCCGACGACACCGTGACCGCGCTCAAGCCCGATGGCCACACCGCCATCATCGCGCTGACCCACGACCCCAAGCTCGACGACCTGGCGCTGATGGAGGCGCTCAAGAGCGAGGCGTTCTACATCGGCGCAATCGGCTCGCGCCTGAACCAGGCCAAGCGCAAGGCGCGGCTGGCCGAGCACTTCGGCCTTACCGAAGACCAGCTCGCACGGCTGCACGGGCCGGTGGGCCTGAAGAACGGTGCGCGCACGCCGCCGGAAATTGCGGTGAGCATCCTGGCCGAGCTCACCGCGGTGCGTTACGGCTACCGCATTCCCGAGCCGGTGGTGGTGAAGGCGCAGGCGGCGGTGGAGGCCGGCTGCGCCACCTGATCACGGGCTGTGCAGCGCCGGCCGCTCCAGCGACGAAGGCTGCTCGGGCACGAAGATCCACAGCAGCACATAGGCCAGCACCCCGGTGCCGGCGCACATCACCATCAGCGCGAAGGCCAGGCGCCACACCCAGGCGGCCACGCCGGTGTAGTCGGCCAGGCCACCGCACACGCCGCCGAGCCAGCGGTCGGCCACGCTGCGCCGCAGCGTGTTGATGGCCGCCGGGCCGGTGCCGGCCGTGCCGTTGAGCACACGGGCCTTGGCGCGTGTGAATTCGTCGTCTGTCAGGGCGCCGCGCTGGTGCAGTTCGTCCAGCCGGGCCAGTTCGTCGGGGATGCCCATCGTCAACCTCCAGGCCTTGCTAAGAGGCTTTCAGCGTAGCGCCGCGTGGCGCGCCGCGGTGTGCCTTGCGACAAGCAGGCCCATTTGGCCGACGAAACCGCGCCGGCGCCGACAATCCGGCCATGGCGACTTCCTGTGCACCCCGTTCGCGGCCCCCCGGGGCCGGAAATGTCCCCCTCGTGGGCTTGAGCGGGCTCAAGGCCTTCGCCATGGCCGGGCGGTCCTGATGTCGGACGACTACCAGATCCCGATCCCGCCCTCGTTTCACGCGGTGCATGCCGACGCGCGCGGCCGCCTCACGGTGCCGCTGGCCGAGTTCCGGGCCCGCTACGAGCTGTGCGAGGACATGGCGCAGATGCTGGTGGAGCCTTGCCAGGCGCACCACCACGACCAGGGCCTGGCCGAGGACATCGTGCTGCAGCGCACGCGCGCCGGCCTGGCCGGCCCGGACGCAGGCTTCAACGAAGCCGAAGCGACGTGGGTGGTGACACGGCTTGCTGAGCTGCTGGGCTGGCCGCTGCCCGAAGCGCCGGGGCCATGAGCGGCACGCTGACCCCGGCGCTCGACTTCGCTGCCTGCATGGGCACGGGCTGGCAGATTGCGCCAGACCTGTCGCTGCGCCTGGCGTTGATTGCGGGCCTGCTGGGCCTGAGCGTCTGGGCGCGAAGGCTGCGCTACTTTCCGGGGCAGGCGGAGTTCGTCGCGCTGCACGCGGTGATGACCGCCTGGGTGTCCATCACCACCGCCGAACATGCCGCCATGGCCGCGGCCTGCAAGGGCACGCTGGCCCTGGTGGCCTGGCCTTTCATCTTCGCGCAGCCGGTGCTGTGGACACTGTTCCTGCGCCGCTACGTGCGCAGCGACACCCAGGCCCCGACGCTGCGCGGCGCGCTGCTGATCGGCCTGCCCTGGGCGCTGCTGACCGCCCTGGCGCTGAGCAACGGCGCACACGGCCTGTTCTACGGCCCGGGCACCATGCTGGGCCCGCCGATCCTGGGCCTGCCGCGCATGCACTACGACTACGCGGCGCTGTACCCGCTGATCTTCGTCTGGGGCTATGGCTGGCTGCTGTCGGCCATGGTGCTGGTGTTCGGCGCATGGCGCCAGGCCGAGGGCAGCGCACGCCTGCAATGGGCCTTGTTCATGCTGGTCATGGCCGCGCCGCTGCTGGCCAATGCGGCCTACCTGGGGCTGGGCTGGCGGCTGATGGGTGGCGACCCCACGCCCTTGTCCTACGGCGTGGCGCTGGCGGTGTTTGCCTGGCTGATCCGCCATGACCAGCTGTTCCGCGTGCTGCCGATGGCGCGTGGCCTGCTGTTCACCGAGCTGCCCGACCCGGTGCTGGTGCTCGATGGCCACGGCCGGGTGATGGACGCCAACGCCGCGGCCCGGCGCCTGGCCGGCGCCAACCCGCCGCGCACCACCGCGCTGGGCGACTGGCCCTGCTTCGGCGCCCCGCTGGCCGCACTGCTGGCCGAGCGCCCGGAAGGCGAACTGCACCTCGCGCAGCCCGAGCTGGTGTTCGAGGTGCGCGCGCGCGACATCGGCCCCGAGGCGCACCCGATCGGCCGCCTGGTGCAGCTGCGCGACGTGACCGAGCGGCACCAGGTGCAGGTGCGGCTGGTGCAGACGCTGGTCGAGCGCAACAAGCAGCTCGACCAGGTGGCATCGCTGCAGGCCGAACTGCGCGAGCAGGCGCTGCGCGACCCGCTCACCGGCCTGCAGAACCGCCGCGCGCTGGCGCAGCGCTTCGAGGGCGAGACCGCACGTCCGCTGGCGCTGGCCTTGCTGGACGTGGACCACTTCAAGCGCATCAACGACAACGCCGGCCATGCCGCGGGCGACGCGGTGCTGTGCGCGCTGGCGCAACGGCTGCTGGCCGGGCTGCGCCGTGGCGACGAGGTCTACCGCTTCGGCGGCGAGGAGTTCGCGCTGCTGCTGCCCGGCGCCGATGCCGCCGGTGCGCAACGGCGCCTGGACCGGTTGCGCGAAGAGGTGGCCGCCACGCCGCTGACCGAGGCCTGGGGCGCCATCACCTTCTCGGCCGGCGTGGCCGAGGCCGGCCGCCATGGCGACACGCTCGACGCGCTGGTCGGCGCCGCCGACGCGGCGATGTACCGCGCCAAGGAAGACGGGCGCAACCGGGTGCGGGTGGCGACCTAGCGTGGTGCATGCGCCGCTGGCGCCGGCCGATCACGGCGCCAGCGGCCCAGGGCCGCTGCAACGGGCCTGGTGCAACGGGCCTGGTGCAGGCGGTGGCCACGCCGATGGCGCATCCACCGCCGGGTTCAGGCTTGCGCCCCCGCGGCCGGCCCTTTGGCGCCGTCAGAATGGTGGCCTCGTCGTTTGATGCAGCCGCCAGGCGCCCCGGTTGACTTCCCTCGCCCTCCTGTTCATCGGCTTCTCGGTGTTCAGCGCGTTTGCGCTCGCGCTGACCCACTTCCGTCGCGAGCCCTATCGCGACCAGGGCGTCGCGCGTGTGGCGGGCCTGGTGCTGCTGCTGGCGCTCGGGCTGCTGCAGGGTGCGCACTTCGCGTTGCTGCAGTTCGGGGCGGGCTGGGTCGGCAGCGCTGGGTACCGGGCAACGCTGTTCATCGTGGCGCCCGCGTTCTACGTGTTCAGCCAACCGATCCTGCGGCCGCAGGCGGCGGCCATGCCGGCCTGGCGCATCGGCGTCCACCTGATCCCGGCGCTGGGGGCCTGGGCCATGCCGGGCTCGCTGGCCATGCCGCTGGCCTTTGCGCTCGGGGCCGCCTACCTGGCGTGGCTGGCCCGCAGCCTGTACGCGCTGCGCCAGGCGCGATCGAACTTCCACCTCGAGCTGCTGCTGCTGGGCGTGGTGTTCGGCCTGGCCCTGGCCGTCACCGTGCTGGGCCTGTGGGGCGGGGCCGCGCCCGGCCGCCTGTTCTTCAGCCTGTACGCCAGTGCCATCGGCCTGGCCTTCCTGCTGGTCCAGGTCACGCTGGGCCTGCGCCCGCAGCTGCCGGTCGAGGTGCGTGACAGCGCGCAGGCCGGCTACACCGCCACCACCCTGGCCAAGGTGGACTGCGATCAGGCGCTGGCGCGCCTGGCGGCGCTGATGCAGACCGAACGCCTGTACGTCGACCCCGATTTGAGCCTGGCCGGCCTGGCGGGCCGCCTGGGGCTGAGCGCGCACCAGCTCTCGGAGCTGGTGAACGACCGGCTCGGCAAGGGCTTCTCGCGCTACCTGCGCGAGCGCCGGGTCGAGGCAGCCCAGGCCATGCTGCTGGCCGAGCCCCGGGCCTCGGTGCTGTCGGTGGGGCTGAGCGTCGGGTTCAGCTCGCCATCGAACTTCTACGAGGCCTTCCGCGAGATCGTGGGCAGCACGCCGGGCCAGTACCGCAAGCTGCACGCGGGCCCGGCCGATCGGCCCTGAGCGGGGGTGCACGGGCGCCATGAGCGGCGTGCTCGCGTCGATTCATGTTCCGGAATGATCTTTTCGGAGCATCGGAAGGGTCGATTCCTATCACTTCGGAAGCGCGTGTCGCGGCCGCTGGCCAGACTGAGGGCACCTTCACTTCGAACGGAGCCCTGAATGAATGCCATCGTCCCCTGGCTGGCCGCCATGCTCATCAGCCTGTCCTTGAGCATGGCCGTGCTGGCCGTGTTGTCACGGCCGCTGGCGCGGGTGCTGGCCAGCCTTTGCCCCGACGAGTCGGGCGTGGCCTTCTGGCTGAGCTACACGCGGATCATGCTGACCATCGCCCCGCTGCTGGCGACGCTGCTGGTCGACTGGGGGGCCGCCGCCGGCCGGCCGCCGCTGGAGGCGGTGCGGCTCACGCTGATGGCCGCGCTGGTGGGGCTGCTGCTTGGCCTTTACCTGGTGGGGCGGCGCCTGGGCGGCTTCGTCCGCGTGCCGCCACCGCCGTCGGGCCCGGCGCCGGCGGTGGGGCGGCCGTGAACGTGCTGCTTGCCGGTGCCAGCGGCTTCGTCGGCCGCAACCTGGCGATGGCCCTGGCGGTCCACGGGCACCACGTCAGGCCGGTCTCGCGGCGCCACGGGGTCGACCTGGCCGGCCGGCGCTCGCCCGCCGATTGGCGGCCTGCGCTGGACGGCATCGACGCGGTGGTCAACGCGGTCGGCATCATCGGGCAGACGCGGCACCAGCGCTTCGAAACGCTGCACCTGCGGGTGCCGGTGGCGCTGTTCCGGGCCTGCGCGCAGGCCGGCGTGCGCCGCGTGGTGCAGCTCTCGGCGGTGGGGGCCGACGCGTCGGCGTTCTCGGCCTACCACCGGAGCAAGCGCGCCGCGGACCGGGCCTTGCACCGGCTCGACCTGGACGGCCTGGTGCTGCGCCCGGCGCTGATCTACGGCCGCGGCGGCACCAGCGCCACGCTGTTGCGGCGCCTCGCGGCGCTGCCGTGGGTGCCGGTGCTGGCGGCCGGCCCGCAGTGGGTGCAGCCGGTGCACATCAGCGATGTGGTGGCCACGGTGCTGCAGGCGCTGGAAGGCCCGCCGGCGCGCGGGACGCTCGATGTCGTGGGCCCGCAGACGCTGCGCTGGGCCGACTGGCTGCAGGCGCTGCGGGCCGCCCAGGGCCTGCCGCCCGCCCGGTGGCTGCCGGTGCCCTACCGCCCGGCCCTGGCCGCGGCCTGGGTGGCGCAGGCTTGGCAGCCGCTGGCCGCGCCGGACACCCTGCGCATGCTGCGCGCGGGCTACCGCGCCGATGGGCTGGCGGTGCAGCGCTTCCTGGGCCGGGCCCTGCGCTGGCCCGAACCGCGCCTGCACGACGAGGATGCCTCGGTGCTGTGGAGCCGGCCATGAGCCTCGCCGGCCTGAAGATCGTGCACCTGCTGAGCATGGTGCTGCTGTTCGGCACCGGCCTGGGCAGCGCCTTCTACAAGTGGCGGGCCGACCGCAGCGGCCATGTTGCCCACATCGCCCACACCAACCGGCAGGTGGTGCTGGCCGACTGGTGCTTCACCACGCCCACCGTGATCCTGCAGCCATTGACAGGCCTGTGGATGGCGCACCTGCTGGGCTGGCCCCTGAGCACGCCGTGGATCGCCGCCAGCCTGGGCCTGTATGCGCTGGCGGGCGCCTGCTGGCTGCCGGTGGTGGCGCTGCAGATCCGCATGCAGCGCATGGCCGAGGCCGCGGCGCGGCAGGCCCAGCCCCTGCCGCCGGGCTACCAGCGCCTGGCGCGCCGGTGGTTCTGGCTCGGGGTGCCGGCCTTTGCCGCGATGGTGCTGGTGGTGGTGCTGATGGTGACCAAGCGGCTGCCGGGGGTGGCGCCATGACGGGCCTCGTGCAACGGGCGCTGGGCGACGCGTGGGATGCGCTGCCCCCCGCCCTGAAGGCGCACCACCGCCCCGGCCACTACCCGCCACCGCGCTGCATGAAGAGGTCGAAATAGCGCATGAAGGCCAGGCGGGCCGCTTCGTCCACCGCCTCGAACTGGTGCCGCACCTGCAGCCGGGGCATGCGCATCAGCGCGATCTGTCGTGGTGGCAGCACCTGCCATTGCAGCACCAGCCACCCGCCGGCCACCGGCACACGGGCCAGGCCGGGCGCGGGCCGCTCGATGGTGGCCTGGCGCGTGGCCCCGGGCAGCCAGCCCAGCCACTCGGCTTCGGTGCAGCCGTAGTCGCGGGTGAACTCGGCCGGGTAGGTGGATTGCATCAGACCTCGCTCATGGCCGCGCAGGGGGCGGCTGGTTCGGCAGGCGCGCAACAGTCCGCAGGGACTGTTGTACGTCCGGCCTTGCCCACGGCCTCGCGGAGCTCGGCCGGTTCGGCAGGCGCGCAACAGTCCGCAGGGACTGTTGCACGTCCGGCCTTGCCCACGGCCTCGCGGAGCTCGGCCGGTTCGGCAGGCGCGCAACAGTCCGCAGGGACTGTTGCACGTCCGGCCTCACCCACCCGCGATCGGGGGCCAGATGGCGAGCACGTCACCTTCGGCCAGCCGGCGCGAGGCGCGCTCTTCCGGCGGGATGAACACGCCATTGACCAGCACCAGGTGCAGCAGCTTGGGCGGCATGTTGAAGGGCGCCACGATGTCGGCAATGCTCGCCTCGGGCGACACCTCCAGCGGCATCTGGTTCACGCGCTGCACCTCCGGCGGCAGGTACTGGGTGAGGCTGGCGTAGAGCTTGAAGGTGATGTTCATCCCGGCATCATCGGACGTGCGCGTGGTCCTGCTGTGCCTGCGCGTTGGCCAGGTAGGCCTCCATCAGCAGCGTGGGGTCGAGCAGCAGGCGCTGCTTCCATTCGGGGCTCAGCGCCACCTGGCCTTCCACCAGGCCGCGCATCACGCCCACATGCTCGGTCCAGCCCACCGCATTGCAGCCCACCAGCTTGTTGCCGCCGAACTGCAGGCTCAGGTGCCGGTTGGCGGCGCGGTCGGTCAGCTCCACGTGCTCGCCGCCGGGCACGCCCTGCCAGTTGCCGAAGCTGGCGGAGATGAGCCCCAGCGTGTCCAGCACGTTGATCTGGGTGACGCCCTTGAGCTCGGCGCGCCGGCCCACCATGTTCAGCGCTGCCACGCGTGCCTGCTCGGCGGCGTTGGGCTGGATCGCGCTGACGATGGTCTGGCCGCTCACCTTGTCGAAGGCCTCGGCGCAGTCGCCCGCCGCGTAGACGCCGGGCACGTTGGTCTGCAGGTGCTCGTCGGTCAGCACGCCCACCAGGCAGCGCACGCCGGAGTGCTCGAGGAAGCCGATGTTGGGCTTGACGCCGGTGGCGCTGATCACCAGGTCGGCCGCGATCTGCTGGCCGGTGGAGAGCTTCACCGTCATCACCCCGGTGGCGTCGCGCTCGATCGCGTCCACCCGCGCGCCGGTGTGCACCGCCACGCCTTTCTTCTCGCACCAGTCCTTGATCATGCCGCCGGCGGTGGGGCCCATCATGCGCGGCACCATGCGGTCGCCCATCTCCACCACGCTGAGCTTCACGCCGCGCGCGGCCAGCGCTTCCATGATGATGCAGCCGATGAAGCCCGCGCCCATCTGCAGCACGCGTGCACCGGGCGCGGCGCGGGCCATGATGGCGCGTGCATCGGCCAGGGTCCAGCAGGCGTGCACGCCGGGCCCGGCGATGCCGGGAATCGGCGGCGTGGCGGGCGAGGAGCCGGTGGCGATGAGCAGGCGGTCGTAGGGCACGCGGCTGCCGTCGTCGAGCTGCACCTCGCGTTTGGTGGTGTCCAGCGCCGTGGCGCGGCCGCGGCGCTGGTGGATGCGCAGCATCGCGTAGTGGTCGCCATGGTGGCGCAGGTAGGTGCCTTCCTCGCCCACCTTGCCGATCAGCAGGTAGGGAATCGCCATGCGCGAGTACGGCGCCTCGGGTTCGTCGCCGATCAGCTCGATCTCGTCATGCGGCGCATGCTTGCGGATGGTCTCGGCAGCGATCACGCCGGCAGGGCCGGCGCCCAGGATCACGTGTTTCATGGGGTGCCTCTCGAACAAAGCCAGTCGAAAGAAAAAAGGCGGTCCGAGAACCGCCTTTGCCAACTGTCGAAGTGGGCGGCTGCTTACAGGCCGAGCCTGGCGCGTGTGGCCTCGGTCAGCGTGCCATCGGGATTCCAGCCGCGCGCCTCGTAGTACTTGGGCAGCATCTCGGGCAGCTTGCTCACCAGGCCCTTGGCCGGGCCGGTTTTCACCGGCTCGTTCAGCAGCCGCGGCGGCAGCGTGTCGTCCTTGGCGGTGAAGCCGGCGCGGTTGTTGAAATCGCGCTCCATGTTCCAGATGCGCTCGCCGATGAGCGTCATGTTTTCCAGCGTGAACTCCTCGCCGCAGGCGGCGGCCACCTGCGGCTGCAGGTCGGGCAGGCCCCAGGCGAACATCGTGAACTGGCAGACGCCCGATGAGTCGTTGACGGCGGTGATGTCCTGGAAGGCCTTCAGCAGCTCGGGCTTGCCTTCGGCGACCAGCGGATCGGTCTTCACCGGGATGCCGAACACCTCACTCGACACCATGTAGCCGCGCAGGTGGCAGGCGCCCCGGTTGCTGGTGGCGTACCCCAGGCCCATGCCCTGGATGCCACGGCCGTCGTAGGCCGGGAATTCCTGGCCCTTGACGCTCATGCTGAGCTCGGGCTTGCCGTACTTGGCGCACAGGCGCTTGGAGCCCAGGCCGATCTCCTTGCCGAAGCCCACGCCGTTGGCCGTCATCTCGGCCATCTGCGCCAGCGCGGCGGCCGAGCCGAAGGGGGCTTCGACGCCGATCTGCTCCTTGGTGAGGATGCCCAGCTCGTACAGCTCCATCACCGCGCCGATGGTGGCGCCAAAGGTGATCGGGTCCATGCCCTGCTCGTTGCACAGCACGTTCACGTACTGCAGCGCTTCCAGGTCGTTCACGCCATTGGCCGCGCCCAGCGCCCAGGCCGCCTCGTATTCCAGGCCGCCCGAGGCGCCCCAGTACTGCGGCTTGTTCTGTACCGTGAAGTGGGTCTGGTCGATCTTGCTGATGCGGCCGCACGCAATGGTGCAGCCGAAGCAGGCCTGGTTGGTGACCAGGTGCTTCTTGCCATCGGTGGCGCGCGGCGTGGCCATGGCCTCGGCGCCGATGTCCTTGGCGCCTTCGAACTGGCTGTCGCGGTGGTTGCGCGTGGGCAGCGCGCCGACCTCGTTGATCACGTTCATCAGCACCTGCGTGCCGTAGGCCGGCAGGCCCTGGCCGGTGACGCCGTTCTCGGCCAGGATCTTCTTCTTCTCGGCCACGACCTTCATGAACGCCTTGGGGTTGGCGATGTTGCCCACGCCCTTGGTGCCGCGCACCGCGATGGCCTTCAGGTTCTTGCTGCCCATCACCGCGCCCACGCCCGAGCGGCCGGCGGCGCGGTGCAGGTCGTTCACGACGGCGGCGAACATCACCCCGTTCTCGCCCGCCAGGCCGATGGAGCTGATGCGCAGCAGCGGGTCCTGGTGCTGCTTCTTCAGTGTTTCCTCGGTGGCGAAGACGCTCTTGCCCCACAGGTGCGAGGCGTCCTTCAGTTCGGCCACGTCGTCGCTGATCGACAGGTACACCGGCTTCGGGCTCCTGCCCTCGAAGATGACCATGTCCCAGCCGGCCATCTTGAGCTCGGCGCCCCAGTAGCCGCCGGAATTGCTGCAGGCGATGGCGCCGGTGAGCGGCCCCTTGGTGACGACGTAATAGCGCCCGCCGGTGGAGGCCATGGTGCCGGTGAGCGGGCCGGTGGCCCAGATGATCTTGTTGTCGGCCGACAGCGGGTCGACCTTGGCGTCGATCTCTTCCACCAGGTACTTGGTGGCGAGGCCACGCGAGCCCAGGTACTGCCTGGCCCAGGTCATGTTCAACGGCTCGGACGTGACGGTGCCGTTGGTGAGGTTCACGCGGAGGAGTTTTCCTGCCCAGCTCATGGTGTGTGCTCCTTAAGCTGCGGGTTGGTTGCCGAGCTTGTCGGCCCAGGCGGCCATCTTGTTCAGCCCGGTCCAGTTGGCGTCGATGTAGGTGATGGCGCCGGTGGGGCAGGCGTCGGCGCAGGCGGGCTCGCCGCCGCACAGGTCGCACTTCTGCACCTTGCCGGTTTCCTGCACGTAGTTGATGGTGCCGAACGGGCAGCTGATGGTGCAGACCTTGCAGCCCACGCAGGTGGTGTCGTTCACCACCTTGGCGCCGGTGGCGCGGTCCACCGTGATGGCTTCCACCGGGCAGGCATGCAGGCACCAGGCTTCATCGCACTGGGTGCAGGTGTAGGGCACCTTGCGGCCGGTGTGATGGAAGTCGAACACCTTGATGCGCGACTTGGCGGTGGCGAAGACGCCGTAGTTCTCGTACGAACAGGCCATCTCGCATTGCAGGCACCCGGTGCATTTTTCGGGATTGATGTGCAGGCTCTTCTGCATGGCGCTTGTCTCCAGGGGTGGAAGCACACCCCGCCCGCGCAACATGCAAGGGCCCAGGGCTTATGCAATCATCAGCATAGGCCTCTGACGTGCAAACCTAGGCTTTTCCCTAGGCGAACACGGAACAGCGCGAGCACTGTTCCAGTCTGGAGCACGCGGGGGAGCGCCCCGCGAAGGGTGGAGGCCGACGACCATTGGCCTGGGCCGGCGCAACCGCTTCACCACCGCTCAGCCGAACTGCCACTGCACGCCCGCCGTGGCGCCGCAGTCGGTGCGGTGCGTTTCGGGTTGTGCCGCACCACCCACCAGCACGCCGTTGCGCGTGAGCGCCTCGCCAGGCCCGGCGGCGATGAACTGCCGGCTGCACTGCAGCCGCAGTTGCCAGCGCCAGGTGGCAGGGGCCGCATCGGCCGCCGGGGCCGAGCCGATCTGCGCCGCAAGCTGGGCGTGCCGACTGGCGCCCAGGCGCAGGCGGGCCGTGTCGAAGCCGGGCGGCTGCATGCGCATCCGGCCCGGGGGGCCACCGCCGGCCCAGGCCTCCAGCGCAAGCCGTGTGTGGGCCCAGGGGGCCGACAGGTGGCGCAGCCCGGCCGCGGCTGTCAACAGCGTGAAACGTTCGGGGTAGCCGGCCACCGGGCCCACCGAGGCAATGTCGCGCGCCACATGTTCGGCCTCGAACCGGATGCCCAAGGCCAGGCCCGCCGTGTCGTCCGTCAGCCCCTGCAGCCGCAGCTGCCCGGTGCGCAGGCGGCTGCTGCTGCGCAGCGGGGTCGCGGTGGTGGTCTGGCCGTCGTACTCGCGCTCGCCCTGTGCGTGCCCGAACTGCAGCCGCCAGTGGCCCGGCAGGCAGTGCGTAGCCAGCGCCAGGCTGGCCGCCGCCAGCGTGCCTCGCTCGCGCACCAGGCGGTGCCCCAGTGCGCTGCGCTCTTCCCAGAGGCTGCGCTGCACGCCGGCGTCGACCCCCACGGTGATGGGGCAGGCCGCCAGCGCGCCGGCGCAGGCCAGCGCCGATGCCAGCAGCGCGGCCGCCGCCGCAGCGCGCCTCAGGCCGGACCGGGCCGCTCCCGGCCGGCCGGATCCCCTTGGGGGACCCGCCCGCAGGGCTGTAGGGGCCAAACTCAGACCAGGTCGCGCCACAGCTTGGTGGTGGAGCTTTCGTAGCTGCCGTTGCCGTCGGCATCCAGCTCGATCTGCACCGAACCGCCTGCCACCACCGTGGCCCGCACCTTGCTGCCGTTGGCGCCCGAGATCAGCACCTGGCCGCTGGCCGGGGCCACCTGTGTGCTGGTCTGCACGATGGGGTTGACGGTGGACACCGTGATCGACGATGACCCGAGCGCAGAGCTGGACAGGCTGCCATCGATGGTGAGCGCGCTGCGGTAGCCGCTGCCCACGGGCGTGAGCACCTCGCGCACGGTGAAGTTCGTCATGCTGCGGGTGTACTGGGTGCTGCCGTAGCTGGCGCGGATCGACAGGCTGGTGGCCACGACTGTCACGGTGGCGGCGTTGAGCCCGGTGGAGGCCATGTTCACGCTCATGCTGCCGTTGCCGGTGGTGGCGCCGCTGCTGTCGCGGGCGCTGAAGTCGGTGAGGCTGACAGTGGCCGCGAGGCTGAACACCGAGCTGGTGCTCGGGTCGCCGGTGACGGAGGTGAACGTCATCGCCATGCGGCCGCTGATCGTCTCGCCATCGATCGTGCAGGCGGTGGCGGTGATGCTCGCCGAATCACCGGCGTCGACGATGCGGTTGCCATTCGCGTCGTTGGATTCGATGGCCAGCGTGCCGCCACCGGGGCAGCGCTGGGTGACGCTTTGCGTGGCGCCGGTCACCAGCACCGGCATGTTCGCCAACCAGCCCGGCGCCTTGCGCAACTGCCCCAGCACTTGCGCAAACCAGGCGCCCTGGGCAGACGGCTGGGCGTCCGCCGCGACCGCCAGGCTGCCGGTGTCGCTGACGAAGCTGGCCGACGCCAAGGCCTCCTGCACCGCCAATGTGTAGTTCGTTGCGTTCAGCGACAGCGGGCCGCCCTGGCCGCCCGGGGTGTCGCCGGTGCTGCTGCCACCGCCACCGCAGGCGGCCAGCATGGCCGTGAGGCCGAGGATGAATGACATTCGACGCATGAACTCCCTTTCGCCGCCATCGGACGGGCGGCTTGACGTTGAAAGACGGCGGGAGCTTAACGCGGTGCGATGGTGGCTTGGCTGCGCGATGTCAGGGCTTCGCGTTCGGGAAGAACAGCTGCTCGCCGCCGATCTTGTAGGCCGCGATCGCGGCCTGGCCGGCGGGTGACACCACCCAGTCGGCAAACTGCTGCGCCAGCGCCTGCTTCACGTGCGGGTGCTTCGCCGGGTTCACCACGATCACGCCGTACTGGTTGAACAGCCGCGTGTCGCCCTCCACCAGCACCGTGAGGTCGTTGCGGTTCTTGAAGCTCAACCAGGTGCCGCGGTCGGCCAGCACGTAGGCGCCGGTGGAGGCGGCGATGTTCAGCGCCGGGCCCATGCCGCAGCCGCATTCCTTGTAGCCGGCCGGCTTGGCTGTGGCGATGTCGACGCCCGCGGCTTTCCAGTAGCGCAGTTCGGCCGCGTGGGTGCCGCTCTTGTCGCCGCGCGAGACGAACGCGGTGCCCGCGGCGGCCAGCTTGCCCAGCGCCGCGACGATGTCCTTGCCGCGCAGCCTGGCCGGGTCGGCGGCCGGGCCGATCAGCACGAAGTCGTTGTACATCACCGGCTGGCGCTTCAGGCCCCAGCCCTCGGCGACGAACTTCTCCTCGGCCGCCTGGTCGTGCACGAACACCACGTCGGCATCGCCGCGCCGGCCCATGTCCAGCGCCTGGCCGGTGCCCAGCGCCACCACGCGGGCCTCGACGCCGGTGGCCGCCTTGAAGGGCGGCAGCAGGTGGCCGAACAGGCCCGATTGTTCGGTGGAGGTGGTCGAGGCCACCACGATGAACGGGCTCTGCGCCCACAGTGGCGCGCTGCCGGCGGCCAGCAGCAGGGCCAGCGCGGCGCGGCGCAGTCGGTTCAATGCCAAGGCAGTTCTCCTTTGAGGAATTGCAGCGCCGCCTCGGGCAGCGCATCACGATTGAAGAAGTCGTCCACCGGCAGGTCCACCTGCAGGCAGCCGGCATCCAGGTAGGCCACACGGCTGGCCAGGCGCTTGACCTGGCCCAGGTTGTGGGAGCTCATCACCAACGTCATGCCGTCGCGGCCGAACTCGTCGATCAGCGTTTCCACCTCCCGTTTGGCCGACGGGTCCAGGCTCGCGGTGGGTTCGTCGAGGAACAGCACGTCCGGCCGCACGGCCCAGGCGCGGGCCAGTGCCAGGCGCTGCTGCTGCCCGCCGGACAACGCGCGTGCCGGGCGCTGCAGCAGGGCCTCCAGCCCCACGCGGGCCAGTGCGGCCTGCAGCCGCGCCTCGTGCTGTGCGCGTGGCACGCGCGCCAGCCACAGTGCCAGCCGCAGGTTCTGGCGCACGCTCAGGTGCAGCAGGAACGGGCGCTGGAACACCATCGCCGACACCGGCCGCCGCCCGGCCGCGTCGGCCGCGTGCAGCGTGCGCCGGCCTTCGTGCGGCAGCAGGCCGTTGAGCAGCCTCAGCAGCGTGGTCTTGCCCGAGCCGTTGGCACCCACCAGCGCGAGGCGGTCGCCCTGGTGCAGCTGCAGGTGCACGTCGCGCAGCGCCTGCACGTCGCCGAAGCGCACGCTGGCGCCCTGCAGGCTGATCAGCGGCCGCGCCGGGGCCGGTGCCCGCGGGGCGTCCAGCGGCCGCTCCGCCGGCTTCACGCGGCCGCCCCCACCCAGGCCGCCGGCGAGCGCCGGCTGAAGGCCACGCCCACGTTGATCAGCCCCACCACGCCCAGCAGCACCAGCCCCAGCGCCAGCGCCAGTGGCAGGTCGCCCTTGCTGGTTTCCAGTGCGATGGCGGTGGTCATCACCCGCGTCACGCCGTCGATGTTGCCACCCACCACCATCACCGCGCCCACCTCGGCCACCGCGCGGCCGAAGGCGGTGAGCAGCACCGTCAGCAGCGCCAGGCGTTCGTGCAGCAGCAACAGCAGCGCGCTGGTCCAGCGGCCCGCGCCCATGGCGCGCAGCTCGTCGCCCCCCTCGCGCAGCGCATCGGCCACGAGCTGGCGCGCGAGCGCGGCGATCAGCGGCACCACCAGGATCGTCTGGGCCACCACCATGGCCGTGGGCGTGAACAGGATGCCCAGCGAACCCAGCGGCCCCGAGCGCGAGAGCAGCAGGTACACCACCAGCCCCACCACCACCGAGGGCAGCGCCAGCAGCGTGTTCAGCAGCCCCACCACCGCGCCGTGGCCGCGAAAGCGCGCCACCGCGAGCCAGGCACCCAGCGCCAGCCCGGCCAGCGCCCCCAGCGCACAGGCGGTGGCGCTCACCCGCAGCGACAGGCCGACGATGCGCCACAGCGTGGCATCGGCACCGGTGATCAGCGCCAGCGCCAGCGAGAAGCTCTCGGCAAATGCGTTCATCCGCAAGCACTCATGTTCGAGGCGGCCATTCTTCCCCCCGGGCAAAGCCCTGGCGATATGCAATCGGGTGCATAGCTGGCGGGCTCGGGCATCATCCGCAGCCTGCGCCACCGAGGGACCGACCATGATCCAGCTGCACTACCACCCCGGCAATGCCAGCATGGCGCCGCACATCCTGCTGCATGAGCTGGGCCTGCCCTTCGAGCTGGTGCACGTGGACCGCGCGAACAACGCGCACAAGCGCCCCGACTACCTGCGCCTGAACCCGAACGGGCAGATCCCGGTGATGGTGCAGGGCGACCTGGTGCTCTACGAAACCGCCGCGATCTGCCTGCACCTGGTGGACACGCACCCGGCGGCCGGCCTGGCGCCGGCCCTGGGCACGGCCGAGCGCGCGCACTTCTACAAGTGGCTGGTCTGGCTGACCAACACGCTGCAGGCCGACCTGATGCACTACTTCTACCCCGAGCGCCTGGTGGACGAGGGCAACGCCGAGGGGGCGGCGCAGGTCAAGGCCCATGTGCAGGCCCGGGTGGGGGGGCTGCTGGCGCAGCTGGAGGACCAGCTGGCCTCGCACGGCCAGCCCTGGCTGCTGGGCGCGGCCTACAGTGCGGCGGACCCCTACGCCTTCATGCTGTGCCGCTGGACCCGCGGCTTCAGCGGCCCGGCCGCGGCCCCCGCGCGCGAGCGGCCGCTGCTGGGTGCCTACCTGCAGCGCATGCTGGCGCGGCCGGCGGTGCAGCGCATGATCGCGACCGAAGGCCTGCAGCCCCCGCTGGTGTGACACGCCCCAGGCCCCGGGCTTGATCTGGTTTGTGCCGCCGGCCGACACGCGCCGCCACAATCGCCCGATGCCTGCCGCCTGCCCGCACCCCGACCGCCTGCGCGCCCACCTGCAGGCGCTGGCCCACCAGCTGCTCGAGCGCGAGACGGCCGTGCACCTGCTGCTGCTGGGCGCGCTGGCCGGCGAGCATGTGCTGCTGATCGGACCGCCCGGCACGGCCAAGAGCGAGCTGGCCCGCCGGCTGCACCGTGCCTTCGACGGCGCGCGCTACTTCGAGCGCCTGCTCACCCGCTTCTCCACGCCGGAGGAACTGTTCGGGCCCTTGTCGTTGAAGGCCCTGGAGGCCGACCGCTACGAGCGCCTGGCCGATGGCTACCTGCCCACCGCCGGCATCGCCTTTCTCGACGAGGTGTTCAAGGCCAACTCGGCCATCCTCAACGCGCTGCTCACGCTGCTGAACGAGCGCGAGTTCGACAACGGCTCGGGCCGCGTGCGCACGCCGCTGGTCAGCGTGGTGGGCGCCAGCAACGAGGCACCGGCCGACGAATCGCTGCTCGCCTTCCACGACCGCTTCCTGCTGCGCGTGCCGGTGGCGCCGGTGGGCGACGGCGCGTTCACCGCGCTGCTGCAGCTGCAGGACGCGGCGCCGCCGGCGCTGCCCGCACCGATCACCGCCGCAGAACGGGCGGCCATCGCCGCCGCGCGCGACACGGTGGCACTGGGCGAGGACGCGCTGGCCGCGCTGGGCGCCTTGCGTGCGGTGCTGCAGCAGCAGGGCGCAGTGGTGTCGGACCGGCGCTGGCGCCAGCTCGTCGGGCTGATGCGCTGCGCCGCGCTCACCGAAGGCCGCGACCGCATCGACGCACTGGACCTCTGGCTCGTGCCCTACGTGGTGTGCGCCGACACCGAGGCCGTGCCCCGCCTGGCGGCCTGGGTGGCAGAGCAGGTGGTGGGCGCGGTGCCGCAGGCCGCGCCCTGGCTGGAGCGTGCGGTGCAGGCCTTCGAGCAGCAGCTCGAGATCGAACAGGCCCTGCCCGCCGAAGGCAGCGAGGCCGGCGACGACAGCGCCGGCAAGCTGGCGCTGGCGCGCGCCATCGGCGGCGCCGATGACAGCGGCATGCTGCGCGTGGTGGCCGCCTCGCTGGAAGACAAGATGCGCCGCCGCTTCAGCCCGGTGCACAAGGCGGCGCGCACCGCGCAGGTGGACGAGCTGCTGCAGCACACCGAGGCGGCGCGCGCGCCGGTGGCCCATGCCCTGGCCGCCTTGCGCCAGCGCCTGGCCGGCCGGCTGTGGCTGCCCCCGGCGCTGGCCGAAGCCTGGTGCGCCGCGCATGCGCAGACGCTTGCGCTGCTCGATGGCCTGCACGCGCGGCTTCTGCGTTGCCGCGCCGGCTTCGACAGCCTGCTGGTCGACGAGGCCCTGCCCGGCGTGGTGCCGCCGGCGGTGGCCCTCGACTGACCCGACCCCACGGCACCCCCCGGGCGACCACGGTGCGGGACGCGCAGCACACCCCCGGCACCCCGCTGGACGCGCCCTACGACCGCCTGGCCCCGCTGCCGCGCGCGCTGTGGTTGCCGGCGCTGGTCACCAGCGCCGGCCGCACCGCGCAGCGCCTGGCCGACGTCCACCGCTGGCGCGAGGCCCTGGCCGGTGGCGAGCTGCCGCCCGCCGATGCGCACTTCGGCGCCGCCGACGCGGTGGCGCCGCTGCGCGAGGCCACCGGGGACCTGGGCCTGCCCGCGCTGTGCCAGGCGGCGCCGGCCCTGGCCGAGCAGCTGCTGCGCACGTTGCTGTGGCACCTGGACCGCTTGATCGACCTGCAGCCCCGCCTCACACGGGCCGAGGCCATTGCCCAGATGGCCGACGACTTCCGCGCCGAATGGCAGCAGCAAAAGGGCGATTGGGACGACGTGCTCGCGCTGCTGCAAGGCCTGGGCGACCTGGCCCACCTGCGCTGGGACGAACTGCGTGGCCACCTGCAATCACGCGAATGGCAGGAAGCCCAGCGCATCAGCGAACGGCTGAAATCCCTGCCCGAGCTGGCCGCGCTGATCCGCCGCCTGGGCCGCGCCGAACGCGCCGCGGCGGCGCAGGCGCTGCCGCCGCAGCCGCTGGAGGCGCCGCTGCAGCGCCTGCTGGGCGTGAAGCTGGTCGAGACCCGGCTGCCCGACGCACCGGGCGAACTGCGTGGCATCCGGCTGTCCGACCGCATCGAGCACATGCTCGGCAGCGAAGCCGCGATGCTGCTGCACCCGGTGCTGCACAAGCTGTGGCGCGCGCGCCGGGCCGAGGCGCGGCTGCTCACCTACGACAGCGAGGCCGTGCTGCACGACCTGCGGCCCGACCCGGCCGCACCGCCGCGCCAGGCGGTGGCGCCGCCGCGGCCCGAGGCGCTGGTGCGCGGGCCCATCATCCTGTGCCTGGACACCTCGGGCTCGATGCGCGGCGCGCCCGAGAACATCGCCAAGGCCGTGGTGCTGCAGGCCCTGCGAACGGCACATGCCGAGCGGCGGGGCTGCCTGCTGATCGCCTTCGGTGGCCCGGACGAGCTGCTGGAAACCGAACTCGGCCTCAGCCGCGAGGGCCTGGCCTCGCTGCTGGCCGTGATGGGCCAGAGCTTCGACGGCGGCACCGACGTGCAGGCGCCGATCGAGCGCGCCATCGAGCGCGTGCACGAGGCCCGCTGGACCAGTGCCGACCTGTTGATCGTGAGCGATGGCGAGTTCGGCTGCACCCCCGCCACGCTGGACCGGCTGGACGAAGCGCGTGAACGCCTGGGCCTGCGCGTGCAGGGCGTGCTGGTCGGCGACCGCGAGACCCTGGGCCTGCTGAACGTGGCCGACGACATCTTCTGGGTGCGCGACTGGCGCCGCCACGGCGAGGGCGCGCCGCGCGAGGCCTTCTCGCCGGTGCACAGCAAGAGCCTCACCGAGCTGTACTTTCCGAACGCGATCCCGGAGCGCACCCGGCAGCGCCGGCACCGGCCCTAGCGGGCTGGCGGGCAGTGCCGGCACCGCCGGCACCGGCCCTGGCAGCCAGTCGCCAGCGTAGCGGGTTCAGCCGCGTGCGGCCGCGCCGCGACCGCGCCGTGCCAGGCCACCGGCCAGGACCGCCAGGCCCACCAGCGCCAGCGACGCAGGCTCGGGCACCGTGTGCAGCGCGAACGCGCGGTTGCCGTTGCGGACGAACTCGCCGCTCACGTCGCCGGCCGTGGTGAAGCTTTGCTGGAACGAGGTCTGCGGCACCGTGCCCGCGCTGCTGGCCATGGTCCAGCCGAACAGCGGGTACCAATCCGGTTGCGCCGAATCCGACAGCACGCTGAACCAGTACTTCACGTTCGCGCTGGCGGCAAAGCTGCTGGGCAGCAGCAGGTCGAAGTCGTACAGGTCCACCGGCCCGCCGAACTGGCCGCCGCCGGCCACCGCGGTGCGTGACACCGCGGCATCGGCCACCGTCACGCTGAACAGCTGTGCGTCCGGGCCGCTGGCATCGCTCCAGATGCTCACGGTCCAGTTGGCCGTGTTGGGCACGCCATTGACGAGGCCGCCATTGGCGCTGTCGAGGTACACGCCGCGCCAGGTCACGCGGCCCAGCGCAGCGCCCTGGTTGAGCTGGAAGTCATCCATCGTGCGCCAGCCGCCGGCGCCAGGCTCGAAGTGCGAGGTCCACACCGAGCCCACGTTGGGCGCGGCCAGCGGGGCCTGCTCGTACACCAGCGCGGCGTGCGCGGCACCCAGGGTGGCGGCCAGGCTCAGGCCGGCCAGGGTGAGGGCGATCTTGTTCATCACAGTCCTTCGTGGGTTTCAGAACGCGCCCTGATGCAGGCGCCGTGGGCCGCAGTGTTCGGGCCCGCGGTTGCGCGGCCGTTTCAGGCGGCGCATTCCTGGCGTTTCAGTTGTAGGCGCCGTGTTGCGGGCCGGTCAGTCCAGCCGATAGGTCTGCAGGTGGATGCTGGTCTCGGTGGCCGCGATGCCCTTGATGAGGCGCATGCGCTCGAGCACCGCGGCCAGCTCGTTCAGGCTGCCGCAGCGCAATTCGGCCAGCAGGTCCCAGCGCCCGTTGGTGTCGTGGATCGCGGCCACCCCGGGCTCTCCGAGCAGGCGCTGGATCACCGCGCGCGCCTGGTTGCCTTCCACCGTGATGCTGCTCCAGGCGGTGATGGTGTCGGTCTGCACATCGGGGCGCAGCCGCACCGTGTAGCCCACGATCACGCCGGCCGCCTCCAGCCGCGCCAGCCGGTTGGTCACGGTGCCGCGCGACACCTTGAGCTGGTGCGCCAGCGTGGCCACCGAGGCGCGCGCATTGGCGCGCAGCAGCGCGATCAGGGCATGGTCCAGGCTGTCCATTGCACAGAGTGTCAGTCTTGTCTGCCGAATTGCCAAGACTTTGACGTATTCGAGGCATTGTTGCCGCTTTTCATTGGCATGGCGCCTCCACACACTGGCGGCATCGCCGTTGCCGGAGCCCGCCATGACCACCTTGCTGACCACGCACGACATCACCCGCATCGTCACGGCCCACGGCCTGGCGCAGGTGCTGCGCCGCCTGGCCGCCTACATCGAGGCCGACTTCCGGCGCTGGCCCGCCTTCGACAAGACGGCGCGCGTGGCCAGCCATTCGCCCGACGGCGTGATCGAGCTGATGCCCATTGCCGATGCCACGCACTACAGCTTCAAGTACGTGAACGGCCACCCGAAGAACACCCGCGACGGCCTGCCCACGGTGATGGCCTTCGGCGTGCTGGCCGAGGTGGCCACCGGCCGGCCCGAACTGCTGAGCGAGCTCACGCTCACGACCGCGCTGCGCACCGCCGCCACCTCGGCGCTGGCCGCGCGGGTGCTGGCCCGGCCCGGCAGCCGCACGATGGCGCTGATCGGCAACGGCGCGCAGTCGGAGTTCCAGGCCCTGGCCTTCCACCACCTGCTGGGCATCGACGAGATCCGCCTGTTCGACACCGATGCCCGCGCCACCGCGAAGCTGATGCGCAACCTGGGCGCCACGCCCGGCCTGCAGCTGCGGCCGTGCGACAGCACCGCCGCCGCGCTGCGCGGCGCCGACATCGTCACCACCGTCACGGCCGACAAGACCCGGGCCACCATCCTCACCCCCGAGATGCTGGCGCCCGGCATGCACCTGAACGCCCTGGGCGGCGATTGCCCGGGCAAGACCGAGCTGCACCCGCAGGTGCTGCGGGCGGCGAAGGTCTTCGTCGAGTACGAGCCGCAAAGCCGCGTCGAGGGCGAGCTGCAGCAGATGCCGGCCGACTTTCCCGCCACCGAGCTCTGGCAGGTGCTGACGCACAGGATGAGCGGCCGCGACGATGCGCAGCAGATCACGCTGTTCGACTCGGTGGGCTTCGCGCTGGAGGACTACTCGGCCCTGCGCTGGCTGCGCGACAGCGCGCGCGAGCTGGGGCTGGGCGAGCGCATCGCACTGATCCCGGCGCCGGACGATCCGAAAGACCTGTTCGGGCAGCTGCTGCCCGGCGCCTGCAGCGCGGCCGGCCGTGGTCCAAGGCGCCAATGCCTTGCCAAGTGAGCGGCCATCGGCCTGCCGGGGCCGCGGGGGCGCGGGAACTCCCCCCGTGGCCTGCCCTGGCCACTGCGGCGCCGCCAGCCGCCGCCGGGCATCGTCATGGCTGGGCTGAGGGCGGATTGTGGCGACGAAGGGGCGGCGCTACACTGATTTGACAGGCATCGCTTTGGCACGCGCAGCGGCAAGCGCCAGACCTTGCCGGCGCCGGGCGCGTGGTACAGCGACCACTTCATCAAGCGCTGTCCGTCCCGACGAGATGCGAATGCTCCATTCGAAGTCGTGCCAACCGTTGTCGGAACCGCCGACCGCCGGGCCTGTCGGTGCGGGCCATGGGCGCCGGGCGCTGCTCGGCCTGGCCGCGGGCCTGGTCGGCAGCGTGTTCGGGGCGGCCTTCGCGCAGGCGGCCCGGCGCACCGTGCGCATTGCGGCGCCGGGGCCCCGCAGCACGGTCTCGCTGCCGGCCGAGCTGGCTGCCGCTGCGGGGCTGGATGCGCCCCACGGCCTGCGATTGCAGGTGGTCCCGGTCAACGGCGGCGCCGTCGCACTGCAGCACTTGGTGGAACGCAACGTCGACTTCGCGATCGCCGGCATGCCGGCGGGCATGCTGATGCGGGCGAACCGGTCCCCCATCGTGGCCATCGCCGCGCTCGAGGAGCGTCCGCACTACGTGCTCGTCGTGCGCCGCGACCTGGCCGCCAGCGTGCGCTCGGTGGCCGCGCTGCGCGGCCGCACGGTGGGCGTGCACAGTGGCTCGTTGGCCGCCAAGACCACCTCCCACCTGTTGTCCGAACTGGTGTTGCGCAGTGCCGGCGTGATGCCCGACGAGGTTCGCTTCGTCGCGGTCGGGCAGAACTGGGACACCCAGGCGAGCGCGTTCCAGGCCGGCACGGTGGATGCCATCATGGGTGACGAGGCGTTTTCGGCCCGCCTCATCGACGAGCTGGGCGCCGTGGCGCTGCTGAACCTCGGCGATCCGGTCCAGGCCGCTGGCGTGGCTGGCGCAGGCTTCCTGCGCGGCACGCTGTTCACGCGAGAAGAGCTCGTGCCCCAGGACCCGAAGCTCGTGGAGGCCGTGGTGCGCACCTTCCAGTCCACCCTCGCCTGGGTGCGCGCGAACGCGCCGGAACGGGTGGCCGAACTCATCGGCACCGCCGTGGGCGGTGAACGGCAGCACCTGGCGCGGCTGCTGCGCGACAACCCTCGCATGTACAGCCCGGATGCGCGGTTCTCGGCACGCCAACTGCGTGACACCGAGGTGTTCTTCCGCGCCAGCCTGCCGGGCCATGCCGCCGCACAGGCGCTGACGCTCGACACGATGGTGGTGGATCGATGGGCCGGCCGTCGCGATTGACCGGCGCCACCGGCCTGCTGCGCCAGGCCACGTCGCGGCTGCTGCTGGCGGTGCTGGTGTCGGTGCTGGCCACCATTGCCGCCGGCGTGTGGGGCCTGCGCAGCGCGGCCGACGCGGCCGTCGCGCGCCAGCTCAGCGATGCCGGCGACTACCTGTCGCGCCGTGCTGCGCAGTTCGAGCGGCGCTGGGAAGCCGAGGCCTTTGCGCTGAAGACACAGATCGAGCTGGCCCGCCTGACCGACGAGCTGCAGCATGCCAGTTCACGCCTGACCAGCTTCTTCACCGCCCAGGGCGGCGTGGGTCAGTTCTCGGCCCTGGTGATCCGTGATCGCCAGGGCGCGTTGCTGTACCGCCATCCCGCCACGCTGGACGCCGACGCCCTGCCGGTGGGCCGCTCTGGCTGGTTCGCCGACGGACCTTCGGCCACGCTGTACCGGGTGCTGCACCAGCCCTTGTGGATGGGCAGTGCAGGCATGGGGTCGATCCTGCTGCTGCGCCCGCTGGACAATGCCCTGCTCTACGAGACCGCCTACCCGGGCACCCAGCTCTCGCTCGAGTGGCAGGGGAAGGTCCTGGCCAGTTCGCTGGGCTCGCGCGGCATTGGCGCGGCCCCGCCCTTGCCCGGCCGGGCCGGGAGCGGGGGTGAATTCAAGCGGCTCGAATGGGTGCAGGGCGCGCCGGGGCCGACCCTCCACGTCGAGCGTGTCGGCGGGCTGCCGTTCGACATCGGGTGGGTGCTGGTCGCGGGGCCGGTCGCGTCGGTCGTGGTGGGGGTCTTTGCGTGGTTGCTGCTGAGCCGCTGGCTGCGTTCGACCGCACAGCGCTTGGGGCGTGTCGAGGCGGCGGTGACCCGTTTCGGCGCCGACACCGGCACCGAGGGTGCGAGCGACACAGCGCTGGCCGCCGAATCCGGCCCCGACGAGATCGGGCGTCTGGCCCAGGGCATCCGGGTGATGCTGCGTGGCGTGGTCGACGCGCGTGCCGAGCAGGCGCGCATGCAGGCGAGCCTGCAGGAGCTGAACGCCGAGCTCGAGCGGCGGGTGGAGCAGCGCACCCGCGAGCTGGCCGCCTCGCGTGATGCCGCGCTCGAGGGGGCGCGTGCCAAGGAAATGTTCGTCGCCAACATGAGCCATGAGCTGCGCACGCCGATGAACGGCCTGCTGGGCGCCCTGGAACTGCTGGGCCAGACGCGCATGGACGCGCGGCAGCGCAGCCTGCTCGACACCGCGGCCACCTCGGGCGAGGCGCTGCTGTCCATCATCAACGACGTGCTCGACTTCTCGAAGATCAACGCCGGCAAGCTCGAGCTGGTGCGCGAGGCGGTGCAACTGCGCGAGCTGGTGGCCGCTGCGATGACGCTGTTCTCGGCGAGTGCCGGCAGCAAGGGCATCGCGCTGCGCCTCGAATGGGACGACCGGCTGCCGCAGTGGGTGGAGGTCGATGCGGTGCGCCTGCGGCAGATCCTGCTGAACCTGCTTGGCAACGCGGTGAAGTTCACCGCGTCGGGTTCGGTCGTGCTGCGTGGCCGCCGGGGCGACCCCGATGTCGACACGCTGGTGCTCGAGGTGGACGACACCGGCATCGGCATCCCGGCGGACCAGCTGGACTCGATCTTCGACCCCTTCGTCCAGGCCGACAGCTCGCACCGCCGCCAGCACGGCGGCACCGGGTTGGGGCTGGCGATCTCGCGCCGGCTGGCCGAGGCGATGGGCGGCCGCATCAGCGTCAGGTCGCGACCCGGCGCCGGGTCGCGATTCCGGCTGCGGATTCCCATCCTGCTGGCGTCGGGGGCCGAAGCACCGGTGGCGGACCAGGCCCCGGTGGAGCCCGTGACGCACCTGAGCGGCCGTGTGCTGCTGGTGGAGGACAACGTGGTCAACCGTGTCGTCGCCAGCGCGATGCTCGCGCACCTGGGGCTCGAGGTGGTCGAGTGCGGCGACGGGCGCGAGGCATGCGAGCTGACCCGGGGCGAGGCATTCGACCTCGTGTTGATGGACGTGATGATGCCGGTGCTGGATGGCCTGGCCGCGACGCGCGAGATCCGAGCCCGCGAGGCGCGCGAAGGCCTGGACAGGCTGCCGATCATCGCGCTGACCGCGAGTGCGCTGCGCCCCGACGTCGAAGCCGCGTTCGAGGCGGGCATGGACGATCACGTGCCCAAGCCGTTCACTATGCAGCAGATCGCGCAGGCCTTGGCGCGCCGTCTGCCCGTCATGCCCTGAGCCCCGGCGCCCGCCGGTGCGCGGGCAGCGGTCCCCGGTGCTACATCGGCCAGGCCCGCATCGGCGGCCGCAGCTGTTCCCAGGCCCGCGCGAGCTGCAGCACGCCCAGGTCGTCATGCCGCGCGCCGGCGATCTGCAGCCCGATGGGCAGCCCGGCCTGCGTGAAGCCGCAGTGCACCGAGACCGCCGGCTGCTCGCTCATGTTGTAGGGCAGCGTGAAGGCGATGTGCTCGAAGGGCCGCGCCGGGTCGTTGGTGGGGCCCGCCCATTCGGCCGGGAAGCTGGGCACCGGGCTCACCGGCGAGAGCACGTAGTCGAAGGGGTGGCAGGCCGCCACCGCGGCCTCGCGCAAGGCGCCCATCTGGCTGTAGCCGGTGAAGACCTGGGCCGCCGTCAGCGTGGCGCCGGTGGCCACCCAGGCGCGGATGTAGGGCAGCACCTTCTGCGCGCGCTCGGGTGGCAGCGCCTGCAGGTCCAGGAAGCTGCGCATGCGCCAGAAGTGGTCCATGCCGTCGGCCATGGCGCGGGTGCAGAAGGCCGGTACCGGCTCGACGATGGCGCCGGCGGCCTCGAAGGCACGGGCCGCGGCCTCGATGGCCGCGCGGGTCTCGGGCTCGACCTCCAGGCCCCAGCCGGCATCCAGGTGCAGGCCGAGCTTCAGGCCCCCCAGGCCTGGGCCGCGGTCCAGCCAGCGGTCCAGCGACAACCACGGGATGCCCTGGTACGGCAGGCTCATCGTGTCGCGCCAGTCGGGCCTGCTGAGCACGCTCATCAGCCAGGCGGCATCCTGCACGCTGCGGGTCATCGGCCCGGCCACGCGGCCGGCATAGGGGGGCTTGATCGGGATGCGGCCGCCGCTGGGCTTGAAGCCCACCAGGCCGCACCAGCCCGCGGGCAGGCGGATCGAGCCGCCGATGTCGGTGCCCACGTGCAGCGGGCCATAACCCGCGGCTGCAGCGGCCGCGGCGCCGGCACTGGAGCCGCCGGGGTTCAGCCGTGTGTCCCAGGGGTTGCGTGCGAGCTTGTGGAAGCTGGACAGGCCCGAGGACAGCATGCCCCAGTCGGGCATCGTGGTCTTGGCCAGCAGCACCAGGCCGGCTTCCTTCCAGCGCGCGGCGGGCGGGGCGTCCTCGGCCATGGGTGTCAGCACGGTGGCCGCAGTGCCGGCGGGCATCGGGCAGCCGGCGGTGGCGATGTTCTCCTTCAGCGTGCCCGGCACGCCATCGATCGGCGACAGCGGCGCGCCGGCGTGCCAGCGCGCCTGGCTGGCGCGGGCCTGGGCCAGCGCGGCCTCGGGGTCCAGCGCATACAGCGCGTTGAGCTCGGGTTCGCGTCGTTCGATCTGTGCGAGCACGGCCTGCACCACCTCCACCGGCGAGAGCGTGCCGGCGGCATAGGCGGCCGAGAGTTCGGCGGCACCGAGGGCGTGGAGTTGTGTCACGGGGGCTCCTGGCGAGGGGGTCCATCGACGGTGCTGGCCAGCACGTGCTCGGCCCGGTGGCAGGCCGCGCGATGGCCGGTGGCCGGGTCGGGGCCGATGGCGCGCAGCACCGGCGCCTCGGCCAGGCAGCGCGGCTGCCGGTGCGCGCAGCGTGGCGCGAAGGCACACCCGGAGGGCGCACCGGCCAGCGCCGGTCCGGTGGCCGAGGCGCCGGGCAGGGCCGGCACAGTGGCCGAGGCGCCGGCCAGGGCCGGCGCGGGGGCAGCCGGCGCCCGCCGCCCACCGGGCCGGGCCTGCGGCAGCGCCTGCATCAGCGCCCGGGTGTAGGGGTGGGCGGCGGCACGGAACAGGGTGTCCGGGTCGCCCTGCTCCACCGCCCGGCCCTGGTAGAGCACGATCACCTCGTCGCACACCAGGTCCACCACCGCGAGGTCGTGGCTGATGAAGAGGTAGGTCACGCCGAGCTGGTCCTGCAGGTCCTGCATCAGGTTCAGCACCTGGGCCTGCACCGAGACATCGAGTGCACTCACCGGCTCGTCGGCCACGATCAGCCGGGGGTGCGTGACCAGCGCGCGCGCGATCGCGATGCGCTGGCGCTGGCCACCGGAAAACTCGTGCGGGTACTTGGCCGCATCGGCCGCGCGCAGGCCCACGGCCTCGAGCATCTCGCCCACGCGCGCGGCCCGCTGCGCCGGTGGCGTGCGGCCCTGCGCATGCAGCGGCTCGGCGACGATGCGCGCCACCGTCTGGCGCGGGTCCAGCGAGCCGAAGGGGTCCTGGAACACCATCTGGAAATCGGCGCGCGCGCGGCGCAGTTCGGCCGCGCCCAGCGCCTGCAGGTCACGCCCGCCCATCAGCACCCGGCCGGCGCTGGGCCGCTCCAGGGCCATCACCAGCCGGGCCAGCGTGCTCTTGCCCGAGCCCGATTCGCCCACCACGCCCAGGCTGCGGCCGGCCTGCAGCGTGAAGCTCACGCCCTGCAGCGCGTGCACCACCGGCGCGGCGGCCAGCAGGTGTTCACGCGGCAGGCGGTAGTGCTTGACCGCATCGATCACTTCCAGCAGCGGCGGGGTGCTCATCAGCTTGCGTCCAGCCGGATGCAGCGCGCGCTGTGCTCGGCGCCCACCCTGACCGCCGGCGGCAGCGCGCGCCGGCAGTCGGGCACCACGCGGTCGCAGCGGTCAGAGAAGGGGCACCCGGCGGGCAGGTCGATCAGCTCGGGCACCCGGCCGGCGATGGTGGCCAGCCGCGTGCCGCGTGCCAGCCCCAGCCGCGGCCGGGCGGCGAACAGGCCACGCGTGTACGGGTGCGCCAGCCGCGCGAACACCGCGTCGGTGGGGCCGCTCTCGACGACGGTGCCGCCGTACATCACCAGCATGCGCTGCACGTTCTCGGCCATCACGCCCAGGTCGTGGCTGATCAGCAGCAGCGCCATGCCGTCCTCGGCCACGAGTTGGGCGATCAGGTCCAGCACTTCGCGCTGCAGGGTCACGTCCAGCGCGGTGGTGGGCTCGTCGGCGATCAGCAGGTCGGGGCCGCAGGCCAGCGCGATGGCCAGCACCACCCGCTGGCGCTGGCCGCCCGACATCTGGTGGGGGTAGGCATCGAGCCGGCGCGCGGCCTGCGGCAGCTGCACCCGCTCGAGCAGGCGCAGGGCCTCGGCGCGCGCCGCGGCGCTGTCCAGGCCCTTGTGCAGGCGCAGCGATTCGCCGATCTGGCGCCCGATGCTGTGCAGCGGGTTCAGCGCCGTCATCGGTTCCTGGAACACCATGGCCAGGCGGTTGCCGCGCAGCGCGCACCAGTCGTCCTCGGGCAGGCCCAGCAGTTCGCGGCCCTCCAGCCGCAGCGAGCCGGCCACCTGCGCGTTGTCGGGCAGCAGGCCCATCAGCGCCAGCGCGGTGATCGACTTGCCGCAGCCCGATTCGCCGATCAGCCCCAGCGTCTGCCCGCGCGAGATCGACAACGAGACGCCGCGCAGCGCCTCGGCCGGGCCGCGCGGCGTGTTCAGCGTGACGTGCAGGTCCTGCACCGCCAGCAACGGCACGCCGGTGGGCGCAGGGCCCGGGGCGGCGCGGTCCGCGGGGCTCGCCGGCACGGCCGGGGCGGCCGTCATGGTCCGGGCGTGGCCTCGTCCGACAGCAGGTCGAGGTAGGCGCCGCCGACCAGGTCGTCGTCGGGCACGCCCAGCGTGGCCATCAGTGCACGGGCGATCTGGGTGCCCTCTTCAGCGCTCTGGCCCTCGCGCAGCACGACCTCGAGTTCGAGGAAGTCGCCCAGGCCCTGCACGCTGTCGAGGTGGATGCGGGTCTGGCCCGCGAGCACCAGCACGCGGCGCTTGACCACGCGGCCCAGCAGGCCGCAGGCGCGCTCGAGCACATCGCGCAGGCTGTCCGGGTCGGCCACCGCGGTGATCAGGTAGTCCGACAGCTTCGGGCCCTGCGCATCCGGCCGGTGGTAGTGGATCAGCTCGCCGGCGCCGTCGGCGAACACGCGCAGCTTCAACCGGCCGTGCGGCACATGGAAGAAGGTGTCGTCCTGGTGGATGAGCTGGGGGATCTCGTCCTCGTCTGCCAACGCGCGGGCGCGCGGCAGCAAGGCATCGACGCTGGCGATGCGGGCTTTGATCTCGACGTTGGCGGGCATGGGCGACGATTGTGCTGCTTTTGCCGCGTGGGCGAACAGCGTGCTGTCGCGTGCCGGCGTCAGCGCCGTGGTGGGCGCGGGCTCACCACTTGCAGCCCTTGTCGCGCGCGGCGTCGATGGCCAGCGGCACCAGCGCGGCCAGGCCCATGGCGCTGTAGGCCGTGCGGCAGTCGCGCTTGCCGGCCTTCTCGATCTCCTCGGCGAGCTTGGTCTTGCGATCGGGCGGCTGCGGCAGCAGCTGCAGCACGCCGCGCGTGGCCTGGCCGGCGATCGGGGCGCCGCGCGAGGGCACGAGGTCCAGGTTCAGGCGCGGCGCGCTGGGCGGCAGCGCCGGCGGGGTGGCGATGTCGTGGCCCAGCCGCGGGCCTGCATCGGGGGCGCCGGCCAGCGGCCGTGCCGGGCCGGGCGGGGCCGCGGCGCTGGTGGCG
>JACRAZ010000082.1 GCA_016213205.1 Burkholderiales bacterium | reverse complement strand
TGGTCGCAGCCCGCGCAGCGGGCGGAGATAAATCCGACAGCGCGCCCCGAAGCCGAGAACCGCAGCGAAGTCAGCCGCAGGCTGACCGCCGGATTCGGCCCGCTGCGCACGCGGACCTTGGCGCTTGCGCGCTCCGCACCTAGAACGTCGGCTTTCAGCAACCGACCCCAAAGGCAGCAACGGGCCGAAAGCCGCCCGCCGAAGAAGGCACGTTCGCCCCGTGAGCATCACACCTGGCAAGGTGGGTTTCGTCATGGCGGGTTCAGCCCGCAAGCGCAGCTTCGATCTGCGCCTGCAGCTCGCCATACTGCAGCTTGCCGTTCGAGGCCAAGGGCAGTGATTCGAGCGCCACCACGCACACCGCAGCCGGCAGCCAGCGGTAGCGCAGGGCAATCGCCTTCTGCAGGCCGGCGCAGGCCGCGGCATCGGCGCCTGCCAGGCCCACCATCAGGCAGTCGTCACGGCCCACGACACCGGCGTCGAGGCCCTCGGCGCGCAGTCCGCGCTCCACCTCGTCCAGGCTGACCCGGTGGCCGAACATCTTGACGAAGCGCTTCAGCCGCCCGGTGATCCAGTAGCAGCCGTCTTCGTCCACATGGCCCAGGTCGCCGGTGAGCAGCTCGTCCACATCGGCGCCGCGGGCCAGGTGTTCCGGCGCCTGGGCGTAACCCATCATCACGTTCGGGCCGCGATAGGCCAGCTGGCCGGCCACGCCGGGGGCGTGGATCTCGTGGCCCTCGGCATCCAGCAGGCGCAGGCGGCCGCCGGGAATCGGCACGCCGATGCTGCCCAGCTTGGTGGGCAGCAGCGCCGGCGGCACGTAGGCAATGCGCGCGGTGGCTTCGGTCTGGCCGTACATGATGAAAACGCGGCGGCCGGCGGCCTGCGCGGCGTCGGCGAGCCACTGGATCTCTTCGGGCTCCAGCCGGCCGCCGGCCTGGGTGAGGGTGCGCAGCGCGGGCAGCGCCATGCGCTCGAAGCGCAGCCGCCGCAGCAACCGCCACAGCGTGGGTACGCCGGACAGGCTGGTGACGGCCTCGTCCTTCATCAGGCGCCAGAACTCGGCCTGCGCCACCGAGGCCTCGGTAAGCACGATGCGCGCGCCGCTGGCCAGGTGCGAGTTCAGCACCGACAGGCCGAACGAGTAGTGCAGCGGCAGCGTGGTGATCGCCACCTCGTCGGGGCCCAGGCCCAGGTACTGCACGATGCTGCCGGCATTGGCGGCCAGGTTCTGGCGTGACAGGCGCACCAGCTTCGGGCTCGCGGTGCTGCCCGAGGTGGACAGCAGCAGCCCCAGGTCCGGGTGCGCCACCGGCGCCGAAAACGGCGAAGGCACCGCGTGCCATTGCGCGCTGGCGCCATCGAACACCCGCGCGATGCCGTAGCCGGCCAGCAGCGCGTCCCGCTGCGCCGGTGCGAGCGCACCGTCGAGCATCAGCGGCACCGCGTGCCGGCGCAGCGCGCCCAGGTACAGCGTGAGCGTGGCCAGCGAGTTGGCGCAGCTCAGCGCCACCACCGTGCCGGCCTGCAGCTCGGCGGCAGCGGCATCGGCCGCTTCGGCCAGCGCGGCATAGCTCAGCGTGCGGCCCTGCGCATCGGTCACCGCGGGATTGCGGGCATGGCGTTCGAGCTTCCAGAAGTCCAGCGGCTGGTGCGCCGCGGCACTGGTGGCAGGGGCTTCGGGCACTTCGCAGAGCAGGCTCATCCTCACCTCACAGCTGCAGGCCGCCGTCGACGCCGATCACCTGCCCGGTGACATAACGCGCCAAGTCGCTGGCCAGGTAGAGCACGGTGCCCGCCACATCGTCCGGCGTGCCGGGGCGGCCCAGGCCGATGCGGGCCACCGTCTGCTCGCGCCGCGCCTCGGGCAGGGCGCGGGTGAGATCGGTGTCGATGAAGCCCGGCGCCACCGCGTTCACGCGGATGCGCTGGGGCGCCAGCTCCTTGGCCAGCGCGTGCACGATGCCGATCACTGCCGCCTTGCTGCCGGCATAGACCGACTGGCCCGCATGGCCCTGCACGCCGATGATCGAGCTGAGCGCGACGATGCTGCCGCCGCCCGCGCGCGCCATCAGCCGGCTGGCGTACTGCGCGCAGTGCAGCAGGCCGAAGGTGTTGGTGGCGAACACGCGCTCGATGAGATCGGGCGTGACCATGCCGATCAGGGCGTCGTCCATCAGCCCCGCATTGGCCACCAGGGTGTCCAGGCGCTTGCAGTCCTTGAACACGCGCTGGAACAGCTCGCGCACGGCGGCCGGGTCGGCCACGTCGCAGGGCTGCACCAGCGTGCAGGCGCGGCCGCAGGCCTCGTCCAGCGTGGCGGCCGCGGCCTGCAGCGTGTCGGCATGGCGGCCGGCCAGCACCACGGTGGCGCCCTGGGCGGCCAGCGCGGCGGCACAGGCCTGGCCGATGCCACGCGCGGCGCCGGTGACCACGGCCACCCGGCCTTGCTGGCTGAGCGCTGGCGTCATGTTCAGACGGCCACGCCCTGCCGGCCCAGGATGCGGCGGATCTCGGCCACCGAGCTCATCGCGATGATGTCCTCGGTGTCCAGCATCAGGCCGAAGGCGTTTTCCAGCTCGGCCACCAGGGCCATGTGGGCCAGCGAATCCCACTCGGGGCACTCGCCATAGGCCAGCGTGTCGGTGATGCGCTCGGCGTCGATCTTCATCACCTCGATGAAGGCCTGCTTGAGTTTGGCGAGGTTGTCCATGGTCACCGCTGCGGGAAGGTTGCTGTGCCCGCCGCGCCCGCGAACATGCCTGCGGCGCGGCCTGGCGTTTGTATGGCCTGTGTACTGTAGTGGCTGGCGCCGGCCGCACGGCCCCGAACTGCGCCGCCAAAACCGGGCTGTTCGCGCCACCGGCGCCCGCTGGCACCGCATAAGGTGCCACGCTCGGGAGGAGCGCGCACCGCGCCCCCCATGCCGGAGGCTTGCGCATGAAGATCACGCACCTGTCGAACTCGTTCATCAAGGTCAGCACGCCCGGCCTCACGCTGGTGTGCGACCCCTGGGTGGGCTTCGGCAACCACGGGGGCTGGCACTCGTTTCCCGAGTACCCGCTGGACAGCCTGGTGCGCTTCGTGGCCGATGCCGACCTGGTGTACATCTCGCACATGCACAGCGACCACTTCGACCCGGCCTTCCTGGCCGCATCGGGGCTGCTGGGCAAGCGCTTCGTGATCAAGCGCTTCGACAACGGCGTGCTGGCCCGCCGCCTGAAGGGCATGGGCGTGGCCGAGGTGCTGGAGCTCGATGCGTTCCAGGTGCACACCGAGGGCGCCGTGTCGCTGGCCATCGTGCCGCAGATGACGAGCAACAGCGCCGGCCTGGACGACGAGGTGAACTACGACCTGGACACCTCGCTCGTGCTGCACGACGGGCAGCACACCTTCTTCAACCAGGTGGACAACCCGCTCTCGCTGGCCGACCTGGCGCAGGTGAAGGCCTTCATCAGCGAACGCTTCGGCGCGATCGACATCGCCTGCCTGATGGCCGGCGCGGCGGGCGAGTACCCGCAGTGCTTCATCGGCATCGACCGCGCGGGCGAGCAGGCGCGCCTGGTGGCCGATTCGGTGGCCAAGCTGCGCGAGCAGGTGCGTCTGCTGGCGCCACGCTGCCTGTTCCCGGCCGGGGGCACCTACTTCATCCCCGGCAAGTTCCATGTGCTGAACGACCACATCGCGCAGCCCAGCCACGAGCAGTACGCCGAAGCCGTGGCGGCGCTGACCACGCCGATGGTGCTGGAAGGCGGCCTGCAGGTGGACGTGGCCGCTGCCTGCGCGGCCACCACGCCGGCCCAGGTGGCCGCCGCGGTGCAGCGCGCCGTGGTGCCGCTGGGGCGCGACCGCGAACAGGCGATCGCCGCCCACGCCGGCGACCTGTACCCCTACCAGGCCGAGCCCCTGGCCGAGCCGGCCGAGGGCCTGCCCGCCGTGCTGGCCCGCGCCGAGGCGAACTACCGCGCCGAACTGCAGCGGCGCCAGGTGCAACTGGATTGCGACGTGGTGTTCCGCATCCACGACGACCTGCGCTGCGATGGTGAACTGCAGCTGCTGAGCCAGCCCGCGGCCACGCACGCGTTGCGCGCCGACCTCCAGCGCGAGGCCGAGCGCCGGCTCGAGATCCACGTCGACCGGCAGGCGCTGCTGCGCTGCCTCACCCGCAAGGGCAACTGGAACCAGACGCTGTCGGGCTCGCTGTGCCTGTTCGACCGCCGGCCCAATGTGTACAACCCGACCACGCTGTTCTCGCTGAACTTCTTCGTGGCCTGAACAGCGCCGTCCACCTGGCCGACACCGGCCCGCAATTGGGTCGGAAAGCCGGCGTTCATCGGCCTTCGGCCGCGGGCCCGGGCGTGCGAGCATCCCCCACGAGGCGGCAGCACCGGCGGCCGCGTTTGCACACAGGAATGCCACCATGAAGATCGGCCAGCGCGAAATTGGCGCCCATGCGCGCCCTTATGTCATTGCCGAGATGTCGGGCAACCACAACCAGTCGCTCGACCGGGCGCTGGCCATCGTGGACGCCGCGGCCGATGCCGGCGCCGACGCGATCAAGCTGCAGACCTACACCGCCGACACGATGACGATCAAGGTGGATGCGCCCGGCTTCGTGGTGGACGACCCGAAGAGCCTGTGGGCCGGCCGCCACCTGTACGACCTGTACGAGGAGGCGCACACGCCCTGGGCCTGGCATGCGGCGATCTTCGAACGCGCGAAGGCGCGCGGCATCCACTGCTTCTCCACGCCCTTCGACGACACCGCGGTGGACTTCCTCGAATCGCTGGACGCGCCGGCGTACAAGATCGCTTCGTTCGAATGCACCGATCTGCCGCTGATCCGCAAGGTGGCGTCCACGGGCAAGCCGATGATCATTTCCACCGGCATGGCCACCGTGGCCGAGATCGACGAGACCGTGCGCACCGCGCGCGCCGCCGGCTGCCAGGACATCGTGCTGCTCAAGTGCACCAGCACCTACCCGGCCACGCCGGAGAACACCAACCTGCGCACGATTCCGGTGATGCGCCAGACCTTCGGCTGCGAGGTGGGCCTGTCCGACCACACCATGGGCTGCGGCGTGGCCGTGGCCGCGGTGGCACTGGGCGCCTGCGTGGTGGAGAAGCACTTCACGCTGGCGCGCGCCGATGGCGGCGTGGATTCGGCCTTCTCGCTGGAGCCGGCCGAGATGAAGCTGCTGCGCGTGGAAACCGAGCGCGCCTGGCAGGCGATGGGGCAGGTGACGTTCGGTGGTTCCAAGGCCGAGGCGCAATCCATGCAGCACCGGCGCTCGCTCTACATCGTGCGCGACCTGCAGCCCGGTGATGCGCTCACGCGCGAGAACGTGCGCGCCATCCGCCCGGGGCTGGGCCTCGCGCCCAAGCACCTGGACCAGGTGCTGGGCCTGCGCGTGCAGCGCGCCACCCGGCGCGGCACGCCGGTGGGATGGGATCTCTTGCGTTGAATCAAGGGCCGCTTGTCGGCCCGTTTTACACCAGAGCCGGCCCCCAACACCCGCAAAGGCAAAAAAGCATTAGCTGACACTGATTTATCATTTCTGGCCCACTATTTGCTACAAGTTGTATATCGCACGAGTCAGCAAATGGAGCAGACGATGAAAGCGGCACGAACCTTCTTGAAGCGCATGGCCGCGGCAGTGGTACTCGGCGCGGGTGCATTGCTGGCTGGTACGGCCAACGCGGCCATCGTGGAATGCGGGGGCGCCTCCGGCATCCGCGTGGTGACGGTGGACCCGGCCTTGGCGGGTGGCCTGTGCTACACGCAAACCGGCAACCTGCAGAACGCCGATATCGCGGCGCTGGGCCTGAGTGTGATCGAGTGGGACGTGGCGCCCAACGGCAAGACCACCGGCGCTCTGCAGTACACGATCGAGGGCAAGGAATACGGCACCTGGGCCATCAACAGCGGCCTGTGGGGCACCTGGAACCACCTGTACCTGGCCTTCCACTTCGGTGGTGCTGGCGATACGTCGGAGTCGAACCCCGACTCGTTTGTGGTTGAACTGGGCAAGCTGGGCAGCAGCGGCGAGTGGTCGCTGGGGCCTGAAACGGCCAAGCTCACGGGCCTGTCCAACATCTACCTGCTGGGCAAGGAGCCCTGCACCGTGAACTGTGGTGGCAACCAGGAGGAGGTGCCCGAGCCCGCCACGCTGGTGCTGGCCGGTCTGGCGCTGCTGGCACTGGCTGCCTTGCGCCGCCGCAGGTCTTGAGCCACCGACCCGCGCGGTCGCTCCAGAAGAAACGGCCCGCTCTGCGCGGGCCGTTTGCATGGTGCGGCCGGTCGGGGCCTTCCTGGGCGCCGCCGGCCTTAGCGGGTCACCTGCACCGTGGTGCTGGTGGTGTTGCCCGCGCTGTCTGAAGCAACGGCCTGCAGCGTGTGGCTGCCGGCCCGCTCCTTGCGGGTGTTCCAGTTGAACGACAGGCTGCCGCCGGTTGCCGTTGCCTTGAGCTTGCCGTTGATGTAGAGCGATTGCTTCAGCCCAGCGCTGCCGCCGTTGTCGGTGGCGCTGACATTGACCTGCACCGTGCCCGACACCGTCATGTCGTTGCGCGGGTTGTTGATCGTCACCACCGGGGGCGTGGTGTCGGCCACCACGCCGTTGGCCACGTTGACGCTGACCGATGACGACACCTTGCTGTTGCCCGCGGCATCGTAGGCCACGGCCACCAGGCTGGCCATGCCGTTGGCGACGGTGCTGGTGTCCCAACTGAACTGGTAGGGCGCACCGATGTCGGTGGCCACGGTGTTGCCGTTCACACGCAACTCGACGCGGGTGACGCCCACGTTGTCGCTGGCCGACACATCCACCGTCGCGAGCCCGCTCACGCTGCTGCTGCCGGCGGGCGAGGTGATCGAGACGCTGGGCGCCTGTGTGTCGGCCACGGTGGCGGCGGCCGCGGCGGCCACCGCCGCAGCGGCATTCACGCGGCCGTGGCCGAAGTAGATGTCGCGCCCCGCGCTGCCCAGGTCGGTGGCGGTGCTGTACAGCAGGCTTTCCACCTGCGCAGGTGCCAGCGCGGGCTGGGCGGCCATCATCAGCGCGATGACGCCGGCGGTGATGGGCGCCGAGAACGAGGTGCCAGAGGCCGCGCGGTAGGTGCCATCGGCGGCGGTGGTCCAGATGCCCACCCCGGGCGCAGCCACGGCCACGTAGTCGCCGTAGCTGGACCAGCTCGCCTTGGCATCGTTGCTGTCGGTGGCCGACACCGGGATCATCGTGGTGGAGGCCGGGGCACCATCATTGGCGCCGCTGTTGCCGGCCGAGACGACCAGCAGGCCGCCCTTGCTGCGCAGGTACTGGGCCGCGCTTTGCACCGAGGCGCTGCTGTAGACGCCGCTGAAGCTGGCATTGGCCACGCGCGCGCCGTTGTCGGCGGCAAAGGTCACCGCCTGCGCGATGGTGCTGTAGTAGGCGTAGCCGGTGCTGTCGGACACGCGCAGCGGCATGATCTTCGCCGCGCCCGCCACGCCGGCCACGCCCGCGCCGTTGTGGGTGATGGCCGCGGCCGAGCCGGCCACCGAGGTGCCGTGCCCGGTGACATCAGCCGTGTTGGCGTTGTTGTCCACGAAGTTCCAGCCCGCCACCAGGCTGGGGGCCAGGTCGGCATGGGTGGGCAGCACGCCCGAATCGCAAATGGCGATCACGATGCCGCTGCCCTGGCTGCTGTCCCAGGCCGCCGGGGCGCCGATCTTCGGCAGGTGCCACTGGCTGCCCAGGTAGGTGTCGTTGGCGGCCAGGTCGGGCGCCACGCGCATGTCCAGTTCGGCAGACTTCAGGTGCGGGTGGTTGGCCAGCAGGTTGAGCACCGCGGTTTCCGAGGCCTGGCCAGGCAGGTGCACGATGTGCAGATCACTCTTGCCCAGGCGCTGCGCCTTGCCGCCGTGCACCTTGGCGATCTTGTCCACCTGCGAATCACTGAGGCCCGCGCGGGTGTGGATGATCACCCGGCCCGGCGCCCATTCCTGTGCCTGCGTGGCGCCCGTGGCCAGCAGGCACAGCGCCACCGCACCCACCGCGCGGGCCAGGGCATGACGAACAGCGGGAATGCCACGGCGAGCGGCGCGACGAGCTGACTGAGAAACGACTTCCACGACGTGCTTTCGTATGTGTGCCGGGCAGGGGCCCGGGCCAGTCAGCACTGCCGTGAGCGGCGCCCCAGTTGGGGGCGCAGCGCGTGTTCACCCTGGCAGTCCTGCCGTCCTGGGGCCGAGGCCCTGTAGACCGTTGACTTTGCGTCCCGCGCTTTCACGCGGTTTGCCTTTGGCAGAGGTGGCATGCAACGGTGGTCGGGCGCCGGCGCCTGACTTTGAGCTGCATGTCCGTACTGCAGAGACCCCCCTATTTTCGGTACCTGGGGGGGTGCTCCGAAGCGGTGATCAGTGACCGGGAACGGCAACGTGTAAGCGGTGGAAACAAGCCGGGGTGGTGTTGTCGGCGCGCCTGCGCAGGTAACAAAGCCCATCGCCGACGAACGGTGGGCGGATCGGGTGCGAACGGCACGTCAGCGACTTAACGCCACCAACATATGACCGATACGACAGATGTAGACACACATCTGTGAGGGCGCGATGCGTAACAACCGGGGCTTCACCCTGCTGGAACTGATGATCGTGGTGGTGATCATCGCCATCATCGGCGCGGTGGCCTTCCCCAGCTTCCTGAGCAGCATCCGCAAGGGCCGCCGCGCCGATGCGGCCGACGCCGCCACCGCGGTGCTGCAGGCGCAGGAACGTGTGCGCGCCAACAGCCCGGCCTACGTGACCAGCCTGGGCACGCTGAACGTGGCCAGCACCAGCGCCAACGGCTACTACACGCTGTCGGTCGGGGCCGACGGCGCCAACCCGCTGTCGCGCGCCTACAAGCTGACGATCACGCCGGTCAGCGGCAAGAGCCAAGTCAACGACACCGGCTGCACCTCGATGACGGTGACGGTGACCAACGGCAACCCGGTCTACGCCCCCGCCACCTGCTGGAGCCGCTGATGCGCCGCCTGTCTGCACGGGGCCTGACCCTGATCGAGATCCTCACCGCGGTGGCCATCGTGGCCATCCTGGCGGCCAGCGCCGCGCCGTCCTTCATCAGCACCTTCGCCCGCGTGCGGCTCGAGGGCTCGGTGAACGCGCTGGCCATCGACCTGCAGTACGCCCGCAGCGAAGCGCTTCGCCGGCGCACCACGGCCACCGTGTCGGTGCTGGCGGGCGGCCACAGCTACACCGTGAGCTACCTCGATGCGGGCACCAACGCCCAGGTCGAGCTGAAGACGGTGACGATGCCGGACGACCTGACGCTCAGCGCCTCCGGCGACATCGTGTTCGACGGGCTGCGCGGCATCTCGGCCGCGCAAACGCTGGGCGCCACCAGCACGCACACCAGCTCCCAGTTGCGGGTGCAGACCAATGCCATCGGGCGGGTGCAGATGTGCAGCCCCGGGGGCACCTTCGTGGGCTACCCGACATGCTGACCGCACCTGCTGCCGCCCCCCGGCGCGGCCTGTCGCTGGTGGAGCTGATGGTGGGCGTGACCGTGGGCATGGTGGTGGCCGGCGGCGCGTTGACGCTGTTTGCGCGCAACCTCGGCGGCTCGCGCCAGTTGCTGCTGGAGACCCGCCTGAACCAGGACCTGCGCGCCGCCGCCGACCTGGTGACGCGCGACCTGCGCCGCGCCGGCTACTGGGGCAACGCGATCCTGGGCACCAAGGCCATCGGCGCCACGGCCGTGACGGCGCAGAACCCCTACCGCACGGTGGCCACGCCATCGGGCAGCGAGATCGCCTACGAGTTTTCGCAAGGCACCGAGAACGACACGCTCGACGCGGGCGAGAACTTCGGCTTCCGCCTGGACAACGGCGCGCTGCAGATGCAGTCCACCACCGGCACCTGGACCAGCCTGACCGACAACACCGCCGTCACGATCACCGCGTTCGCCATCACCCCCACCGTGACCACGCTGGACCTGGGCTACCTGTGCCCCAAGGCCTGCGGCGCGGGCACGCCGAACTGCCCCACTGTCACGGTGCGCAGCTACGCGGTGCTGCTGCGTGGTCAATCGGTGAAGGATTCAAGCGTGGTGCGCAGCCTGCGCTCCAACGTGCGCTTGCGCAACGACGCATTGGCCGGCCAGTGCCCGGTCTGAAGGAACCGTGAGATGAGCACCCTCTGGCCTCGACCCGCGATGCGCCGTGCGCAGCAGGGTGCCAGCACCCTGGTGGTGACCTTGCTGCTGTTGTTTGCCGGCTCCATCGCGGCGCTGTATGTGAACCGCGGCGTGCTGTTCGAGCAGCGCGCCTCGGCCAACCAGATGCAGGCCACGCTGGCGCAGGAAGTGGCCGAGGCCGCGCTCGAATGGGCGGCCGGCATGCTGAACTCGCCCTTCGACATCGGGGCCGACTGCGCCTTCCTGACCACCACCAACCAGTCCTTCCGCAAGAAGTACGTGCTGACCCAGGCCAACGCGGCCACGCCCTCCACCGACGTGGTGCCCGCCACCAACGTGTTCCCGGGCTGCAAGGTCAACACCACCACCGGTGCGCTCACCTGCAACTGCCCGGCGGTGCCGGGGGCCGGTGCCACGGCGGTGGCCGCACTGGGCAGTGCGCTGGAGCCCAGCTTCACCGTGGCCTTCGAGGCCGTGGCCGGCGATGCCGAGGCGGTGAAGCTCACCGTGTACGCCTGCAGCGCACAGGCCGGCAGCTGCGCCTCCACCAACTTCGCCGCGGCCGATGGCAACGCGCGCGTCACGGCGCTGCTGAAGCTGCGCCCGCTGCTGCGGGCCATGCCCTCGGCGCCGCTGACCTGCGGCACCTCGTGCACCGTGGGCGGCTCGTTCAACATCGTCAACCAGGACGTGGCCACCAACGGCATCCTGGTGAACGCGGGCACCACCATCAGCACCGCGCCCGGCACCACGATGACCACGCTGCAGGGCCAGCCCACGCAGAACGCGCTGGTGGGCAGCGATGCCTCGCTGGCCGCGCTGTCCAGTGCCGACCCCACCTGCGACAACTCGCAGATGTTCAACGCCTACTTCGGCACCACGGTGCCCAAGTACAAGAACGCGCCCTCGACCAAGGTGCTGTCCTGCGGCAGCGCCTCGGACTGCAAGAGCAAGCTGCAAGGCGCCTACGACGACGGCTGGCGCTCCTTCTACTTCGACTCCGACCTGCAACTCAGCGGCAGCAACACCTTCGGCACCGCGGCCGACCCGATCACGATCGTCACGCCCAACGCCATCAAGATCAATGGCAACAACGAGTTCTACGGAATGATCTTCTCCAACAGTGCCGACTGGAACGACATCGGCACCGGCTCGGCCGTGATCCATGGCGCGCAGGTCACCTGCGCGGCCTACAACACCAACGGCAACGGCACGATCGACTACGACCCCGACGCGCTGAAGAACGCGCGCCGCATGACGGGCCTGATGGTGCGGGTGCCCGGCAGCTGGCGCGACTTCCGGGTCAACACGGACACCTTGCCATGAAGCCCACTGCCTCTACTGCCCGGCGCGGGTTCGCGCTGATCGAATCGCTGATCGCGCTGGTGATCGTGGCCTTCGGCCTGCTGGTGCTAGCCGGCGTGAACCTGAAGCTCGCGCGCAACGAGGACGTGGCCAAGCAGCGCAGCGAAGCTGCGCGCCTGGCGCAGGAAAAGGTGGAGGAGCTGCGCTCGTTCACCCAGATCGACGCAGCCGCCGGCGCCAAGGCCTGGGCCGACCTGGCCACCGGCAGCGACGCGATCAGCGACTCGGCGGAGTACCGCACCAACACCAGCTTCACCCGCAACTGGCAGGTGCTGGGCAATGCCAGCGACCCGATGCGCCGCGTGCAGGTGACCGTGAGCTGGACCGATCGCGTGGGCGAGGCGCAGAGCGTCTCGTTCGGCACCGTGATCTCGAAGACCGACCCCTCGGACGTGGGCTCGCTGGGCTTCCCGCTGCCGGACAACACCACGCTGAAGCGGCCGAAGAACCGCAACCTGAACATCCCGGTGCCGGCGGTGGACCTGGGCAACGGCCAGAGCGTGGTGCAGCTGCAGAACAACTTCGCAGTGGTGTTCTCCAACGAATCGGGCTACGTGGTGAAGACCTGTGCCTTCGTGGTGAACACCGTGTCCGACCTGGCCGGCTGCAGCGAGACGGCGGCCTACATCATCGCGGGCTACCTGTCGCTGGACGGCACCGGCAGCTTTCCCGCCGGGCTGGACGTGAACACCGCCCAGATCACCGGCGCCACCGGCGTGACCTGCTCGGTGCAGAACGCGGTGGACCAGAACACCAACACCGTGATCTCGGGCTACAAGTACTACCTCTGCGTGGTGAGCGTGCCCACCGCCGGCGCAACCTGGGGCGGCACGCTGCGCCTGTCGGGCCCAGGGCTGAACAGCGGGGCCACCAACTACATGGTGTGCCGCTTCCAGTACCCCACCAGCGGCGGTGGCTCGGGCAACCAGCGCAACGTGCAGCCCTACAGCGGCGTGGGCGAATCGCTGGACAACCAGAACTACGTGCTTACTGCCGGATCGGCCTGCCCGACCATCAGTTCGCTGGCCACCACACTGCACCAGAACTGCCGCGGCAGCAACCCGAACAAGAACCTGAACCGGGCGACCGACTGCCCCGCCTGATCAGCGCACGACAGAGCCGGCGCGAAAGCGCTCGCGCACCGCGGCAAAGGCCTGCAGGTACTGCGGGTACTGCTGGTCGCGCCAGGCGATCTTCAGCGCGTCGCTGATGAAGGCCTCGGTCGGGTGCTCGCGGAAGCGGCTCATCGACCAGCCCATGCCGAAGGGGTTGTGCGCCACGCTGCGCCACTGCGGCTGCGTGGCCAGCAGCAGCGAGGCGGCGCGCTCCATCAGGAACACCTTGCGCTCGGCGGCGCCGTTCGGCCCCACGTAGGTGGTGGGGTGGCACAGCGCGGCCTTGAGCGGGCTGTCGGCGCTTTCGCACACCGCGAACAGGGCCTCGTTCAGCGCCAGCCATTCACGCCAGAACGCGGGCCGCGCGACGAAGTAGTTCGAGAACACCACCTGGCGTGAATCCATCACCAGCCCGGCCAGCGGCACCGGCCGGCCGATGCTGGCGAGAAAGCTGCCATAGGCGTCGATCAGCCCGGGGTCGAAGGCCTCGGCCTGCTCGAACACGTTGAGGAAGAACGCGCCCATGTCGGGCTGCGGCGAGAACAGCACCACGTCGGCCTGCGGCGCGCACTGCCGCACGAAGGCCTGCACATCGGCATGCGACAGGCTGGTCTTGGTGCCGAACTTGGGCGAGAAGAAGCCGTAGAAGGCCTGCTCGTCCAGCGACCCGGCCTGCACGGCATCGAGCAGGTGGCGGCGGATGGGCCAGTACTCGTACCAGTCGGGCCGCTCGTTGGCCAGGTTGTCGAGCACGTGGTAGCCCGGCTCGATGGCCGCGCGCGAGGCCTCGGAGTAGGCAATCTGGTACAGGTGGACGGCAGTTTCCATGGTCCACCGAGTCTAGGCAGCGCCCGGCTGGCCGAAGCCGCGGAACAGCCGGGTGGGGGCCCCGCAATTCACCGTGCCAGCCCGGATCTGTCGTGGAGGAGAGGTCGGCTGCCGCGTGCCGAAGCGGTTGTCACAGGCCTCGTGGCCTCTTGGCCGCTTTGCCAACCTAGGGCATGAGAGGGGTCAGACCGGAAGAAGCAGCGTCGTTCCCGGCAAGACTCGGCGCGACCATGTTCTGCCGATGCCTAGTAGATCAGCGTGAACGATTGAACGCACTCCAACGTAGCTCCAATGGGTCCCGGAGCAATCCAGATCTCCCTTCGGCGACCATCGAACGCTGCAACATATGCGCCTCGCGGCAGTGTTGGTCGCAGCTCCAGTTTCCAATTGGCCTTGAGAGCTGCCATCAAATTTCCAACGAGAACGCAGTTCAAATCGGTGCCGAGCCATCGAGGCTGGTTGGTCTGCATCTCCAGCGTCAGCCGCTTGGCGTCTGGAAACTGGACCAGCGTAGCCCGCTCGACTCCAAACTGGGAACTGACGGGGTTCCCGACGAAGATCGTCGCATCGGGTAGCCGTCTCGTTTCGACAAGCGTTGTTTGAAGCAGCAGTCCGACCGCGGCGGAGGTTGATGGCGGATCAGTCGCAATGTCCAGCACCAACTGCATCAGCGCTTTCGCTGACTCGGTGAGTTGGGGCTGCGGCGGATAGGCATCCTGCGCAGTCGCGGCCAGGCCTGTTGAAGCTGCGCACAGCACAAGGAGAACCAGGCGTGCCGCAACGACGTTCATGCGGCGTCGGAGCTTCGATGCAGAGCGTCGCGAACCAAATGAGATGCGACCGGAGGACGCGCGCTTCATGATGGAGTTCCTGTTTTCCTTCCGCTGGCGTCGGAATTCGGCTGCCGATGCGTACAGCGCCGACGCAGCCTCATCGAAGTTCAACGCCTTTGGGGCCTTCAGCAGGGCCCGGGTGATTGATATGCGTTGCTGCTGTCCGCCCGATGGCTCCGCACCGCGTTCACCGACCTCCGTCTGATACCCATTGGGCACCGCCTCGATGATGGGATGAATGCCAGCCAGCTTGCAGGCGTGAACGACTGGGTCGAACGTGGCGCTTGGGTTCGCTGCGGTGAGGGCAACGCTGAACAAGGTTAGCAGGCCGAGGTGCTTGGGCGCCACCGGACCCTGAAGCAGCATACCTTTGCCATGGCCGCCAATCTGCCCGAGGGCTTCGTGCGCTGCCGCCGGCCGACGCGGCGCGACCGTGCACGACTGGACCGTTGCCTGACACGCGACGTGGGTTGGCAGAAGGGCGGTCTTCTGGATAGACGAAACGCCGCGCTAGGAAGAGTCGCCGTCCAGCAGCTACGGCAGGCTGGTGCCGCCGCTCAGGGTGTCGGCGCCGGCGCCGGCATCGAGGGTGTCGTTGCCGGCGCTGCCGGTGAGGGTGTCGTTGCCGTTGGTGCCGGTGTATGGGGGCATGGCGTGCTCCGGGCTCTCGGGCATGCCGAGACTTGGGCACTGCAGGGCCCGGGTGCGGGCCCGCCCGAGCCAGGGCTACAGGAGAACGTGGGTGTGTCGCATCAACTCATCGTCGAGCGTTGGGGGGCGGTACAGCGGGCCCCCGTCGGGCGGGGGCGACAGCGGGCGGTCTGGCGCCGGGGTGTCCGGCGAGGCGGTGTCGGGCAGGGGCGCGGCGGCCTCGACCAGCAAGTCGCCGGCCGTGGGCGGCGGGGGGCTGTCCGGGCCGGGCGCGGCGGGCGGGTGCTCGAACCACACGTCGGCCATCTCGTGGATGTGGCCATCGCTGGTGGTGAAGCTGCCGACCAGGCCCACCACGTTGCCGTGGTCCATGCGGTCGCTGCTGGCGTGGGCCAGGTTCAGGCCCACGATGCCCAGCTCGGCCAGGCCCTTGAGCTCACCGAGGTCGGTCTTGCCGTCGTGGTTGGCGTCGACCCAGACCCGGAGTTCGCCGAACTGCGCGTCGGCGGCATTCACCACGCCATCGTGGTTGCCATCCAGCGCGGCCAGCGCGTTGAAGCCGTTGCCGGCGCGCTGGCCATCGGGCAGCGGGGTCACGGCACCGAACAGCTCGCGCCCGTCGTTGATCAGGCCGTCGTGGTTGCGGTCCAGCGCGAGCAGGCCGTCCTGGCCGCCCACCCAGCCCACCGGTGCGCTGTGGCCGGTGCCGGTGAGGTCGAACACCGCGCCCTGGCCGGCGGCCTGGGTGCTGATGCCGTTGTGGTCCAGGTCCAGCACGATCGGCGTCACGCTGATCAGCGCGGCGAGCTGGGCCGAGCTCATCACCTGGATGTCGGCGGTGTCGAAGGCCCGCACCTGCGCGGTGGTCATCGCGGCGATGTCGGTGGTTTCGAGCGCCTGCACCTGCACGCTGGTGAGGGCGCTGACCTGGGTGCTGCTGAGCGCGCGGATCTCGGCCGTGGTGAACGCGGCCAGGTCGGCGGTTTCCAGCGTGGCGATCAGGCTGGTGTCCAGGCCGCGGATCTGCGCGGTGCCGAGCGCGGCGAACTGGCTGGTGCCCAGCGCGTTCAGGTCGGCCGAGCCCATGGCGTTGAGCTGCGCGGCCGTCAGCGCGGCCAGGTGGGTGGTGTCGAACGCGACGATTTGCGCACTGCCGAGCGCGGCGATGTCGTCGGTGCCCAGCGCGCGCATCTGCGCGCTGGTGAGGGCGGCGAAATCGGCCGAGTCGAAGGCGGTGACCTGGGTCGTGGTGAGCGCGGCCACCTGGGCGCTGCTCAGGCTGGCGAGCTGGCCCGAGCTGAACGCGGCGAGTTCGGCGGTGCTCATGGCCGCGATCGCGGCGGTGCCGAAGGCGCGGATCTGCGCCGTGCCCAGCACCGCGAGGTCACTGGTCTCCAGGCCGGCCACCTGCGTGGTGGACAGGCCGGCAATCTGGCTCGTGCGCAGCGCGGCGAACTCGGTGGTGGTCAGCGCGTTCAGGTCGGCCGTGCCCAGCGCGCGCAGCTGCGCGGTGGTGAGCGCGGCCACCTGCGTGGTGCTCAAGGCCACGAGCTGGTGGGTGCCCAGGCCCTCGATCTGCGCGGTGGTGAGGCTGGCGATCTGGCCGCTGGTCAGCGCGGCCAGCGTGCTGGTGCCCAGCGCGGCCAGGTCGGCGGTGGCGATGCTGCGCATCTGCGCACTGGTGAGCGCGCCGAACTGGGTGGTGGACAACGACGCCAGCTGCGCGGTGGACAGCGCATCGAGCTGCGCCGTGGTGAAGGCACGCACCTGGGCGCTGGACAGCGCGGCCAGATCGGCGCTTTCAAGGTTGGCGAGCTGCGTGCTGCCGAGTGCGGCGATCTGGCTCGTGCGCAGCGTGGCGAACTGGGTGGTGGTCAGGGCGTTCAGGTCGGCCGTGTCCAGCGCCCGCAGCTGTACGCTGGTGAGCGCGCCGAGCTGCACGCTCGTCAGGGTCACGAGCTGGCTGCTGGTGAGCGCATCGATCTGCGTGGTGGTGAGCCGGGCGATCTGGCCGCTGGTGAGCGCCGCCAGCGCCGAGCCGCCGAGCGTGGCGATGTCGCTGCTGTCCAGCCCCAGGGTCTGCGAGCTGCTGAGCGCGGCGAACTGCGTGCTGCTCAAGGCCGCCAGCTCGGCGCTGGTGAGCGCGGCGATCTGCGCGCTGCTGAAGCCGCGGATCTGGGCCGTGCTCAGTGCGGCGAGGTCGGTGGTTTCGAGCCCGGCCACCTGGGCGGTGGACAGGGCCGCGATCTGCGAGCTGCGCAGCGCCGTGAATTGCGTGCTGCTCAGCGCGTTGAGTTCGGCGGTGGCCAGCGTGGCCAGGTGCGTGGTGGCGAGGCCGGCCACCTGGGTGGTGCCCAGCGCCACGAGCTGGGTGGTGCCCAGTGCGTCGAACTGCGTGGTGCTCAGCGCGGCGAACTGGCTGCTGGTGAGCTGCACCAGCGTGCTGGTGCCCAGCGCGGCCAGGTCGGCGGTGGCGATGGCGCGCACCTGCGCGCTGGTCAGCGCGGTGAGCTGGGTGGGGCTCAGGCTGGCGAGCTGGGCGCTGGTCATCGCCTCGATCTGCGCACTGCCGAAGGCGCGGATCTGCGCGCTGCCCAGCACCGCGAGGTCGGCACTCTCCAGGCCCTGCACCTGCGTGGTGGCCAGCGCGGCGAGCTGCGAGCTGCGCAGCGCGGCGAACTGGGTGGTGGACAGCGCGTTGAGCTCGGCCGAATCCAGCACCCGCAGGTTGGCCGTGCCCAGCGCGGCCACCTGGCTGGCGCTGAAGTAGCTGAGCTGCGTGGTGTCCAGCGCATCGAACTGCGCGGTGGTGAGCGCGGCCACCTGGGCCGTGCCCAGCGCGGGGATCTCGTTCGAATTGAAGGCGAACAGCACGTCCGGGCTGAGCGCGCGGATCTGCGCGGCGGTGAAGGCCGCGATCTGGGCTTCGGTCAGCGCGTCCAGCGTGCTGGTGTTGCCCACCAGGGGCATGAAGGACAGGCTGGCCACCTGCGTGGTGGTGAGGGCACGGATCTGTGCGGCCGAGAGGATTTCCACGTCCGCCACTTCCAGCGAGCCGAGCTGGGTGGTGGTGAGCGCGGCGATCTGGCTGCTGCGCAGCGCGCCGAAGTTGGCGGCCGACAGGCCGTTGAGGTTGCTCGCGCTGATGGCGGCGATCTGCGCCGTGGTGAGCCCGCCCACCTGCGCCGCGCTGAAGCTGCCCAGCTGGCTGGCGGTGAAGCCGCGCGCGGCGCTCGCCGGCAGCGCGCCGATCTGCCCGGCGCTCCAGGCGGCCAGCGTGGTGTTGTCCACCGCCGCCAGGTCGTCCGAGGCCATGCCCCGCAGTTGCGTGGTGGACATCGCGCCGGCCAGCGTGGGCGTGAGCGCGGTGAACTGGTCGGCCGTGAGGCCGCTGATCTGCGACGACGCGACCGCCCCGAATTGCGCCGCCGACAGCGCCACCAGGTCGGTGGTGTCCAGCGCCGCGAGCTGGGTGCCGGTGAGCTTGGCGATGCCCGAGGTGGTGATGTGCGGGATCTGCGTGACGGTGAGCGCCGTGATCTGCGCCGCGCTGAAGGCCACCCAGTCCGCGGTGGTCAGGGCGGCGACCTCGGTGGTCGTCAGCGCCGCGATCTGCGCGGTCGTCTTGCCGGGAATGGAGGAGGCCATGCAGGTTTATCGACGGCGCGCGCCGGCCGCTTGAGTCCTGCCACGGCGAGTTGGGGGTCGATCGGCCAAAAAAATGCCGGCCAGTGCCGCTGTTCGGGCGATGGCCGGCGGGGCGCGCCGGCCTGGCGGCCGGCGGCGGCGTGCGTCAGAGCAGCGGCGGCTGGTGGCGCAGCAGGTCCTCGTCGTGGCTGGCGTGGTGGGCCACCGGCAGCACCGCGGCATGGGCGACGGGCGCGGCCGGGGGCGCAGAGGCGGCCGGGTCCGGCAGCACCTCGGCCGGCGCCTCGGCCAGCAGCTCGGCGGCCGTGGGGGCTGCCGCGCCGTTGTCGCGCTGGAACCAGACGTCGGCCATCTCGTGCTGCTGGCCATCGGTGCTGGTGTAGCTGCTGACCAGGCCCACGGCATTGCCGTTGTCCACCCGGTCGCTGGCCACGTGCGCCAGGTTCAGGCTCGCGATGCCCAGCTCGGCCAGGCCCTTGAGTTCACCGGCGTCGGTCTTGCCGTCGTGGTTGGCGTCGACCCAGACCTTGAGCTGGTTGAACTGCCCGTCGGCCGCGGTGATGTGGCCGTCGTGGTTGGCGTCCAGCGCGGCCAGGGCGTTGAAACCGTCGCCGGCGCGGCGGCCGTCGGCCAGCACGGTGGCGGCGCCGAAGAGCTCACGCCCGTCGTTGATCACGCCGTCGAGGTTGCGGTCCATCACCAGCAGGCCGTCCTGGCCGCCGACCCAGCCCACTTGCGTGGTGTGGCCG
>JACRAZ010000080.1 GCA_016213205.1 Burkholderiales bacterium | reverse complement strand
GGGCCTCGGGTCCGGTGTCAGGCCCGGCGTGGGCGCCCTCGGCGGCGGGGCGCGCGGGGGTGTCGGGCCCGTGGGCCGCGGCGGCCTCGCGGGTGTTGCCGGGCTCGGCCCTGCGCTCGGCGGCGGGGGCCGCGGGGGCGCCGCGCTCGGGCGTGTTCATCGCATCGCTGCTGCGTTGCAGGGCCTGGGCGAAACCGGCGCCCGAGTCGTTGTCCGGCCGGTGGGCAGGGGTGCCGGCGTCGGCCGTGGCGGCGGCGGGGCGGGCGGGGGCGGTGGTCAGCAGGCTCAGCATGGCAGGCACCTTCGGGGCATCAGGTGAGCGACGGCGTCAGGCGCGAGGCCGTGTGGCGGCGCAACGCGGCTTCGTCGGTGTTGCGCTGGTCGCGGCGCTCGGCCACGCGGTTCTGCTCGGCCTGGCGGCGCTCGATCAGCTTGCGCACCGCGGCCACGCGCTGTTCGCGGGCGATCAGCTGGGCGCGGGCCTGCTCGAGCCGGGACTGGGCCTGCGTGGTGGTGTGGGTCTGCTGCGTGATGGCCTGTTCCAGCCGCTGCGCGAAGCCCTGGTAGCACTGCACCAGCTCGATTGCGCCGGATTGGCGGAACTGCGTGGTCCAGCGCTGCTGGTACTGGCTGCGGTAGGCACTGAGCTGCTCGGCCTGCGCCTGCGCCTGCGCGGCCACGGCCTCGCAGTGGCGCAGCACGGCCTGGGCCGCGTCGCGGTCGGCTTCGGCCTGCTGCAGCAGGGTGGTCAGGGTCGATGGGGCATCCATGGGGGCGGCTTTCGGGGCAGGGGGTCAGGGTGCGGGGCTCAGGTGCCTACCAGCGTGCAGAGCTGGTGGCGGCTGGCGTTCATCGGGGCGCGGTCGCGCATGTCCTGCTGCAGCAGCGCCATCAGCTGCGGCTGCAGGCGCACGGCCAGGTCGAGTTCGGGGTCGTGGCCGGGCTGGTAGGCGCCCAGCTGGATCAGGTCGCGCGCCTTGGTCAGCTTGCTCAGCAGCGCACGCGCGCGGCGGGCGGCTTCGAGCTGGTCTTTCGGGGCCACGCTGGTCATCACGCGCGAGATCGAGCGCTCCACGTCGATGGCCGGGAAGTGGCCCGATTCGGCCAGCTCGCGCGAGAGCACGATGTGGCCGTCCAGGATGCCGCGCGCGGCATCGGCGATCGGGTCCTGCTGGTCGTCGCCCTCGCTCAGCACGGTGTAGAAGGCGGTGATCGAGCCCACGCCGTTCAGGCCGTTGCCCGAGCGCTCCACCCGTTGCGGCAGCTTGGCAAAACACGAGGGCGGGTAGCCCTTGGTGGCCGGTGGCTCGCCGATGGCCAGCGCGATCTCGCGCTGCGCCATCGCGTAGCGGGTGAGGCTGTCCATCAGCAGCAGCACGTGGCGGCCTTCGTCGCGGAAGTGCTCGGCAATCGCGGTGGCGTAGGTGGCGCCCTGCATGCGCACCAGCGGCGGCGCATCGGCCGGCGCGGCCACCACCACGCTGCGTGCGAGGCCTTCCTCGCCGAGGATGTCCTCGATGAATTCCTTCACCTCGCGGCCGCGTTCGCCGATCAGGCCCACCACGATGACATCGGCCGCGGTGTAGCGCGCCATCATGCCCAGCCGCACCGATTTGCCCACGCCGGTGCCGGCGAACAGGCCGATGCGCTGGCCGCGGCCGATGGTGAGCATGGCGTTGATCGCGCGCACGCCGGTGTCCAGCGGGGTGCGCACCGGGTCGCGGTCCATCGCGTTGATCGGGCGGCGCACCATCGGCTCGTTGCGGGTGTGCTGCAGGGGGCCCATGCGGTCCATCGGCTGGCCGTGGGCATCGACCACGCGGCCGAGCAGGCCGTCGCCCATGGGCAGGTGCAGGCCGCGGTCTTCGGTGCGGCGCCAGAGCTGGTTGTCGCGGCCCAGCAGCGGCGGGGCATGCGGCACCGCGCGCGGGCTGACGCGCGCGCCGCTGGTCAGGCCGTGCACCTCGCCGGTGGGCATCAGGAAGGCGCGGTCGCCGTTGAAGCCCACCACCTCGGCCAGCACCGGATCGCGCGCTTCGCCATGCACCTCGCACACCGAGCCCACGGGGGCGCGCACGCCGGCGGCCTCGAGCACCAGGCCGGTCACGCGGATCAGCGTGCCCTGGGTCTGCAAGGGGGTGCGCAGCGAGGCGTATTGCTCCAGGTCGCGCAGGTAGTGGCTCCAGCGCTGGGCGCGGGCGCTGCGGGTGATGTCGGCGTCCACCTGGTCGGTGAAGTGGGGGGCGTCGTTGAACATCGGGGCAGCAGGGGGCGGTTGGGTCGCGGGCATCGGCGGGGGGCGTTGCGGGATGCATCGGCCCCTGGTGCTGTCGATGATCGGCCAGCGAGGGCCCGGCCATGGGCCGAATAAGCGCGGGTTTCGGGGCCTGAATCGCGGGGCAGGGGGCCCGCGCGGCCGCCGCACCGCCGGCGGGCGCCGGCGCCGCGGATCAGTCGTCCTCGAGCGTCCAGTCGACCCCGGTGCCCAGCGCCTGCACCGCCAGGCTCCAGCGCGCGCCGATGCGCGCATCCACCGTGCCGGCATCGCTTTCGATCAGGCAGCCGCCGCGCTCGATGGTGGGCTGGCTCACCAGGCGCGCGCCGCGCGCTTCCATCACATCGGCCGCGCCCAGGTTGATCAGGGCGTGGTCTTCCGGGTTCACGTGCACGGTGATCGTGCGGGCGCTCATCAGCACCGCGTTCACCGCATCCTGTGCCACCTGCACCACCATCTCGGGCCGCACGGTGAGTTCGCTGCGCACCACCTGGCGGGCCAGCTGGGTGGCGATGCGGGCCACGCTGGCGGCGATCTGCTGCTCCAGCGTGCCGAGTTCGCGGTCGAAGCTCTGCAATGCATGGCCGAACTGGCCAGCGAGCTGCTGCGCGAAGCTTTGCTTGAAGCTCTCCAGCGCCACCAGGCCGTCGCGGTAACCGTCGCGGTAGCCGTCCTGGCGGGCGGCATGGATCTGGGCCTGCCACTGCGCGTTGCTGGGCTCGGGGGCCACCGGCTCGGGCTCGGCCGCGGCGCGCACCGGCGGCTGCGTGCCCGGGTTGTCGCCAAAGGAGTTGGGCGCCCAGCTCGCGAAGCCTTGCAGCTCTTCACGCGGGATGAAACGGGTGTAGGGCGTGCCCGCGCGCGAGTTGGGCGGCGGCGGCACCTGGCGCGGGCCGTTGTTCGATTTAGAGGAACTCATCTGCGCCTCCGCTGGCCAGCACGATCTGGCCTTCGTCGACCAGGCGGCGCACCGTCTTCAGCATTTCCTTCTGTTCCGCTTCCACTTCGGACACCCGCACCGGGCCGCGCGATTCGAGGTCTTCGCGCAGCGTTTCGGCGGCGCGGGTGGACATGTTCTTGAACACCTTTTCGCGCATCTCGGGCGTGGCGCCCTTGAGCGCGATGACCAGCGATTCGCTCTGCACTTCCTTCAGCAGCGCCTGCACGCCCTTGTCGTCGAGCTTGTTCAGGTCGTCGAAGGTGAACATGTTGTCCATGATGCGCTGGGCCAGGTCGTTGTCGGCCTCGCGGATGAAGTCCAGCACCGAGGTCTCGATGCTCGTGCCCAGCAGGTTGATGATCTCGGCGGCGGTCTTCACGCCGCCCATCGAGGCCTTCTTGAGCTTGTCGCCACCGGCCAGCACCTTGCTCATCACCTCGTTCAGGTCCTTCAGCGCGGTGGGCTGGATGCCGTCCAGCGTGGCGATGCGCACCAGCACCTCGTTGCGCTGGCGCTCGCCGAAGGCCTTGATCACCGAGCTGCTCTGCTCGAAGTCCAGGTGCACCAGGATCGCGGCCACGATCTGCGGGTGTTCGTTGCGCAGCAGCTCGGCCACCGAGCCGGCGTCCATCCACTTCAGGCTTTCGATGCCGGTGATGTCGCTGCCCTGCAGGATGCGGTCGATCAGCAGGTTCGCCTTGTCGTCGCCGAGCGCCTTCTTCAGCACCGCCTTGACGTATTCGTCGGTGTCGGCCACCAGCATGTGCTGCTCGGAGGCCACGGTGGCGAACTTGTCCAGCACGCCTTCGAGCTTTTCACGCGAGACGACCTTGAGCTTGGCGATGGTTTCGCCCAGGCGCTGCACTTCCTTGGGCGCGAGGTGCTTGAACACCTCGGAGGCTTCCTCCTCGCCGAGGGACATCAGCAGGATCGCGGCGTTCTCCAGCCCCTTGTCATCCATGTCAGGCCACCTCGCCGCTCACCCAGCCACGCACGATGTTGGCCACCGCCGCCGGGTTCTGGCGCGCCAGGCCGCGGGCGCCTTCGAGCTGGGTGTCGGCCTTGGAGGGCTCGTGGGTCAGCGCGGGCATTTCTTCGGGGGCGGGCAGCTTCTCGGCGTCGTCCACCACCGCGTCCAGCTTGGCCGGCGCGGGCGGCGGCTCGATCTGGTTCAGTGCCGGGCGGATGACGGCAAACACCAGCAGCAGCGCCACGAAGGCCAGGCCCGCCGGCACCGCGCCGGCGCGCACCAGGTCCACCAGCCAGGGCTGCTTCCACATCGGCACTTCCTCGGTCTTGGGCTGCGCCTCGACCCGGAAGGGGATGTTCACCACCTTGACCGAATCACCGCGCTCCTTGTTGAAGCCGATGCTTTCCTGCACCAGCGCGGTGAGCTTGTCCAGCTCGTCCTGCGACAGCGGGGTGGTGGTGACCTTGCCCTTGGGATCGGTGGTGCTGCGGTGGTTCACCAGCACCGCGGCGTTGATGCGCTTGATGGTGCCCACCGCCTGGCGCTTCATGCTGACGGTCTTGTCGACCTCGTAGTTGACGGTGTTTTCCTTGCGCGCACCACCACCGGCGCTGCCCATCTGGGCGGCCTGCAGCGGCGCCGAGGCACCGGCCAGCGGCGCGGCCGCGCCCTGCGGCGGCTGGTTGCTGGCGGCACCGGGCACGCCGCTGGGCGTGGCGGTGCTGGCGTTGCTGGCTTCGCTCTGGCGCTGGCTGCGGATGGTGGCCTCGCCGGTCTGGTTGGGCTTGAACTCTTCGGTGGTGGATTCGAGCTGGTTGAAATCCACCTCGGCGGTGACGGTGGCGCGCAGGTTGTCGCGGCCCATCGCGGGCTCCAGGATCTCGACCACGCGCTTGAGGTAGCTGGCCTCCACCTGCTGCAGGTATTGCAGCTGGTGCGTGTCCAGCCCCTGGTTGGCCTCGGGCGGGGCCGACAGCAGCGTGGAGGTCTGGTCCACCACGCTGACCGACTTGGTGGAGAGCTCCGGCACCGAGGACGACACCAGGTGCACGATGCCGGCCACCTGGGCGCGGTCGAGCGTGCGGCCGGGGTGCAGCGTCAGCAGCACCGAGGCGCTGGGCTTCTGCTGCTCGCGGAAGAAGCCGTTCTGCGAGGGCAGGGCCAGGTGCACGCGGGCCGATTGCACGGCCGAGATCGAGGTGATCGAGCGCACCAGCTCGCCCTCGAGCGCCCGTTGCAGGTTGGTGCGCTCCTGCAGCTGGCTCTGGCCGAAGCGGGCGTTGTCCATCAGCTCGAAGCCGGCGGTGGTGCCCTTGGGCAGGCCGGCCTGGGCAAGCTTCAGGCGCAGCTCGGGGATCATCTCGGCGGGCACCATCAGCGTGGTGCCGTCGCCGGCGGCCTTGTAGGGCACCTTCAGCGCGGTGAGCTGGCTGATCACCGCGCCGGCATCCTTCTCGGAGAGGTTGGGGTATAGCGGCGCGAGGTTGCCGTTGCCGCTCCACAGGAACATCGAGACCAGCACGGCCAGCAGGCCGGCGATGCCCAGCGCCAGCATCATCTTGGCGCGTGCCGGCATCGCGGCAAAGCGCGACATGGCGCCGCCCTGCACAGCGGCGGCGGCGCGTTCGGCAGCGGCGTTGTTCGGGGTGATCGGTGTGACGTTGGCGTCCATGGGCGGGGGTTGCGGCAGGTCGGGCGAGGCGCTGGAGAGGGCGCTTCGGATGACGCAGATTGTTCGACAGCCCGGCACCGGATCAAGACGCAAACAGCCCGCATTTCGGGCTTCAGTTCGCGCCATCGCGGCCGATGGGGGCCCCTACAGTGCGGGCTGTGGACTTCCGCGTTCGCGCATTGCTGCCATGGACCTGAAACTCAAGCCCTTCGATTTCGCGCAGGCCGTTGCTCGCGCGGGCCTGCGGCCGGACGGCATGCCCATCAACGGCACCGGCGCGGCACCCAAGGCCAGCGCCGCGCCGGAGGCCAGCTTCCAGAGCGCCATGACGCAGGCCCTGCGCCAGGTGAGCGAAGCGCAGAACGAGGCCAGCGCGCTGCAGAAGGAGTTCCAGCTCGGCAACTCGTCGGTGAGCCTGGAGGAGACCGTGGTCGCGGCCGAGAAGGCCCGCCTGGGCTTCACCGCGGCGGTGTCGGTGCGCAACCGGCTGGTGCAGGCCTATTCGGACATCATGAACATGCAGGTGTGAGCGGCCCGCCCGCGCCGCACGCGGCGCGCGGATGCGCGACACTGCAGGCGTGGACCCCGTCCCGGAACCGCCCCCCGACACCAGCCGAGCACCCGGCGGCGAAACCCGTTGCCGCGATTGCGCGCTGCGGCCACTGAAGCTGTTTCACGAACCCACCGGCGACGAACTGGCGCTGGTGCAATCGCTCAAGCGGCGCGAGCGCCGCCTGGGCCCCGGCGAGGCGCTGATCCACGAAGGCCAGACCGACGCGCCGCTGTACACGATGCTGCAGGGCTGGGCCTTCCGCTACAAGACGCTCAGCGACGGGCGCCGGCAGATCCTGAGCTTCCTGATGGCCGGCGACTTCATCGGCGTGCAGCAGAAGATGGGGGATGCCGCGGCCCACGGGGTGGAGACGCTCACCGAGGCGCTGTTCTGCGTGTTCCAGCGCGATGCATTGTGGGAACTGCACCGGCGCAGCCCGATGATGGGCTTCAACGTCACCTGGCTCACCGCGCACGAGGAATCGATGGTCGACGACACGCTGCTGTCGGTGGGCCGCCGCAGCGCCGAGGAACGCATCGCCTCGATGCTGATCCTGCTGTTCAAGCGCGCCGCCGCGCTGCAACCCGACGCCGGCGCCGGTGGCGTGGACTTCCCGCTGACGCAGCAGCACATCGCCGATGGCCTGGGCCTGTCGCTGGTGCACACCAACAAGACCCTGCGCAAGCTCCAGCGGCGCGGGCTGCACCGCATCGCCGACGGCCGGCTGTACCTGCGCGACGTGAAGGCGATGGCGCGGCTGGCAGACCTGTACGGCGACGGCCGGCCACCGGGGCGCCCGCTGGTCTGATCGGCCCTGGCGCCGGGCGCCAGCGCCGCGTTGGCGCTGTGTCTTTCGACACAGGGGATCACCTGGCCGGGCCCTAGATTTCGCCCCGTCGGCCGCGAGGTCATCCACGAGACGCCCGCCTTGAACCACCCCACCGAATCCGCGCCGAGCAACCAGTTGCTGGCCGCGCTGCCGCCGGACGTCGCCGACACGCTGCGCTTGCGTCTCGAGTCCGTGAACCTGGAGGCGGGGGCCGTGCTGTACGACGCCGGCACCGTGCTGCGACACGCCTACTTCCCCGTCACCGCCGTGGTGTCGCTGGTGTCGCCGTTGATGGGGGGCGCCTGCACCGAGGTGGCGGTGGTGGGCCGCGAGGGCGTGGTCGGCGTGTGCGCGTTCATGGGCGGAGGCAAGGCCTTGAGCAGCGCCGTCGTGCAGCGCCCGGGCCAGGCCTGGCGCATGAGCGCACGCGATATCGCCGACCAAGCCCGTGACGTCGAACCCGTCATGCAGCAGTTGCTGCGCTACACCCAGGCGCTGTTCGTGCACATGGCCCAGACCTCGGCCTGCCACCGCCACCATGCCCTGGCGCCCCAGCTGTGCCGCTGGCTGCTGCAACACCTGGACCGCCAGGCCGGCGACGAGATGCGGATCACGCAGGAGCGCATGGCCCGCCTGCTGGGCGTGCGCCGCGAGGGCGTGACCGGCGCGGCGCTGCAGCTGCAGCGCGAGGGCCTGATCCGCTACAGCCGCGGGCGCATCCAGGTGCTCGACCGGCACGGGCTCGAGCAACACAGCTGCGAGTGTTATGGCGTCGTGCAGCGGGCCTACGTGCAGCTGCGCGGCGGCTCGTCGGCGTGGCCTGGCGCCGGCGCGTGCCGGCAGGCTTGACCCGCGAGGTCATCGACGCCCGCAGCGGCGGTGCGCATGATGGTGCCCAGACCCACCTGACACACCACCAAGGAGCACCCCATGAACGGCATCGACCTGGTCCCTCTGGCCGTGGGCCACATGATCGGCCTGGGCGCCATCGGATCCTGCCTGGGCATCGGCGTGCTGGGCGCCAAGTTCCTGGAGGGCTCGGCGCGTCAGCCCGAGCTGATGGACAAGCTGCAGGGCAAGGTGTTCCTGCTGGCGGGCATCACCGATGGGGCGTTCATCATCGCCACCGGCATCGGCCTGTGGTTCTCGACCGCGAACCCCTTCGCGCGGGGGTGATGCGGCCGCGGCGGCTCAGCAGCTGGGCACGCCGGTGTAGCCGCCGGCCGGTGCGCACACGCTGGCGCGGCCCAGCAGCGACAGCTTCACCCGCAAGGGCTCGCCGTTGGCCGAGGCCAGCGGCACCTGGGCCTGGGGTTGCAGCCGGTCGGGGCTGCCATGCAGCTCGATCGGCGCGGCCGCGCCGAGCACCACGCCCGGGTGTTCGGTGGAGCGCACCCGCTTGAGCACGGCGGCGCTCTCGGCGGCACAGCCGAGCGTGGGGTCGGTGGTGATCACGTAGCACCACTGGCTGCCGGGTTCGAAGTTCACGCGCAGCACCTGGTGCAAGCGGGCGGCCTCGTGGCGGGCGTCCGCCAGGTCGGCCACCAGGTGCATGGCGGCGGCCTTGGTGCGCTGGCGCGCGAGCCAGTTGCCGAGCGAGGGCGCGGCCATCGCGCCGAGCACGGCCACGATGCCGAGCCCGATCATCAGCTCGACCAGGGTGAGGCCACGGCGGGGAGCGGGTGCGTTCATGCCGGCCAGCAGCGTGAGCTGGGTTCCTGTTGGCTGATGGCGCCGCGCACGCGCAGCGTGATCACGCTGCACTCCAGGTCCTTGGCCTGTTCGCCCTGGGCACGGGCCACCAGGGTGTAGGCGTCGGACGCCTGGCTCTGCAGCTCGATCTGGTAGAGGCCGCTGCGGGTGACCGGCGGCACCGGCAGCGCGGACAGTGCCTCGGCATAGGTGCCGTGGTTCGCGCGGTAGGTCTCCTGGGCCGAATGCGCCAGCTGCAGGGCCTGCGTGGCTTCGGGGCGGTGGCTGCGTAGCAGCTGGCCGCGGAAGGTGGGCACGGCCGTGGCGGCCAGCAGGCCCACGATGGTGACGGCCGCGGCCACCTCCACCAGCGTGAAACCACGCGCCCTTGCGGGCAGGCCGGGGGGCAGGGGCCGGTGGGCCATGGCTCAGCTCAGCGACAGCAGGCGCCGGCGCTTCTGCGTCTGGTCGATGTAGCGCTGCAGCGCGCGCTCGGCCGCGCCGTCCAGCCGCACCAGCTCGCAGCCCAGCCGCACGCCACGCGCGAGCGCATGGATGGAGCTGATGTGGTGCACGTGCAGCGTGGTGGTGAAGCGGGTGTCCGGGTCCAGCTCCAGCCGCACCGCGTGCAGCGTGAGGCCGGGCTCCAGCGGGGGCATGTCGTCGGGCATCAGCAGCGCGCAGCCGCCGATGCTCACGTCCAGCACACGCAGCTTGAGCTGGATGTCCGGCAGCGCCGGGTGGCGCAGCAGGGCCACCGGGCCGCTGCGCTCGAGCGTGCGCACGCGGTAGGACTGGCGGCGCTGGAAGCGGTACACGCGGCGCGGCATCGCTGCCTGCAGCGCGCAGGCGTTGCTGCCGCGCACCAGCATCAGGTTGCTCAGGTCGAACTGCAGCTTCACCGCCTCGAGGTAACTCACCGCGGTGACTTCGTTGGATTCGATCAGCTGCTGCAGCTGCGGCGCGCCGGCCTCGGCCTGGAAGGCCAGGCGCTGGCCGGCGGAATCCACCGTCCACAAGGCGGTGGTCATGCTGGCGCCATCGGGTGCGCTCAGGTTCACAGGGGTGCCGCCGTCGAGCAGCTGGCGCATCAGCGCCGCGATCTCGCGCGCCGATTCGATGCGGAAGGCCGCATACGGGTCCAGGCCGTCGCCGTCGTTCATCGGCGCGGGCTGCGTGTCCATGAAGGCCATGATCGGTGCCCTTCTCGGTGCGGATCGGCGCGGGGGTGTCTCGGTGGCGGTCGCGGCGGCGCTCAGTGCAGCGTCTTGGGCTTGCCGGCCATCATGTGGTCCAGGTCTTCCAGCCACGGCTCGGCCAGGTGGCGGATCTCGGCGTCGTTGACCAGGATGCGCTTCATGATGCGCGACTTCAGCTGGCTTTCCTCGGCGCTGAGGTTGTTGCCGCGGGCGGCGTTCTTCAGCTGGCTGATCAGCAGGACACAAGCCCCTTCGAGCTTGATCACGTGATCCCAGTTGCCCGCGCGCGCGGCGTCGAGCATGTCGGCACTGGCCTTTTCGATGGCCTCGTAGTAGCTCAGAAGGCTGCTGTTCATGATGGAGGTTGCTGCTGGCCAGGGGTCAGTTGTGGGCTTGCGCGTCGGCCGAGTCGCCGATGGCGTTCCAGGCGTCGCGCAGCGGCGTGACCAGGCCGATGCACTCGTCCAGGAGCTTCTCGTCGTTGCGCAGGTTGGCTTGCGTCAGGCGCAGGCACACGTACTCGTACAGATCGGCCAGGTCGTTGGCGAGCTTGCCGCCGGCCTTCAGGTTCAGGCCCGCGCGCAGGCCTTCGTCGACGATGCGCACGGCCTGGCCGATGGCCTGGCCCTTGACCTGCACGTCGCCCGAGCGCAGCGCGCCGCGGGCCCGTGCCAGCGCGGCGAAGTAGCCGTCGAACAGCATCGCGATGAGGCGGTGCGCCGAGGCCTCGCCCACCATCGTTTGCACGCCCACCTGGTGGTAGGCGCCGACGAACTGCTTGGCACGGCTGGCTTGGGGGGCGATCGAGGCACTGAACATGGTGGTGTCTTCTGGTCGTGAGTGCAGGGGCGGTACTGGAGTTATCGGTCGGCTCCGTTGCCACTTGAGAGGCCGGGAAGGCCGGCGTTACCCGTCGTTTCGACGGATCGCCCCTGCGGGGCCTGTCCCTGCCGCGCGGGGGCTGCGGCCACCGGCCCGCCAGAGGCGACAACGCCCGGCGCGGCGCGTGGCGCCGGTGCCGGGCGAAGGGGGGCGGGCGCCGCTGCCAGCTCAGCTCGAGCCGGTGTTCTTGGCCAGCATGGCCATCTGCTGCGTCACGTAGCTGCTCAGGCCGCTGAGGCTGGCCATCGAGGCATCGAGCGCCTGGTACTGCTTGCGCAGGCGGGCCTCGGTCTGGTCCAGCCGCACCTGCATCGCGTCCTGGCTCTTGGTGTTGCGCTTGAGCCGGTCCTGCAGGCCGCTGGTCTTGCTGCTGAAGGTGCCGCTGGCGCCCAGCGCGGCATCGGCCAGGTCCTTGTAGCGGCGGATGAAGCCGGAGCTGGCCGCGTCGGCACCGTCGGTGGCCAGCAGCTTCTCGAGCTCGGGCAGGTTCTTCAGCGCATCGTTGAGCTTGGTGTCGTCGATGGCGAGCGAGCCGTCGCCCTTCATCGAGATGCCGGCCTGGGACAGCTGGGTCCAGGCGGTGGAGGCGCTGCTGGTCTGGTTGAGCACGCCACGCAGCTGGTTCAGCAGCGAGACGGCGGCCTGGTCGCCCTGCAGCGGGCCAGCGGCCTTGGTGTCGCCGTTGTAGGCCGTCTGCGTGCGCAGGTAGGTGGACAGTTCGTTGTAGGCGGTGACGAACTCGGTGATCTTGGTCTTGATGCCGGCGGTGTCCGGCGCCACGCTCACGTCCACCGCGCTGGCGGTGGTCTTGAGCAGCGTGATCGACAGGCCGTCGACCACGTCGTTGAGCGTGTTGCTGGCCGAACTGACCGGAATGCCGTTGATCAGCAGGGTCGCGTTGCTGGCGGCCTGCTGCTCCGTCATCTGCGAGGGGCCGCCGGCCAGGTCGAAGTTCAGGCTCGAGAGCCCGGTGGCCGCGTTGCCGTCGTCGAAGGTTTCGGTGGCGCTGATCCGGAAGCCGTTTTCGACCCCGGTGTCCTTCGAGCGGATGGACAGCCGCGCGCCGCTGGCATCGGTGACGATGCTGGCCACCACGCCGGCATTGGCGGCATTGATGGCGTCGCGCACGTCGGCCAGCGTGGCCGCGCCTTCCGGGATGTCCACCGACACCGGCGTGGCGCCGCTCTTGGCGGTGAAGGTGTCGATCGGGCTGCCGCTCCAGGTGCCCAGCTCGATGGTGATCATGCCCGCGCCCAGGTCCACGCTGGACGAGGCCTGCGCCGCGGCCACCACGGTCTGCGACTTGGCGAGCGTGCCCACGGTGACGGCGTAGTTGCCCGCGGTGGCGCCGGCGCCGGCGCTGACCTTGATCGAGGTGGTGTCCGAGGCGGTGGCGGTGGTGCTGTCCCACAGCGTGCCCGAGCTCAGCGCGTTGGCCTTGTCCTTCAGCGTGGAGAAGTAGCTCTGCACCTTGCCGTAGGTGGAGATCTGGGTGTTCAGCGTGCTGGCCTGCTGCTTGAGCATGTCCAGCGGCCGCGCCTCCACCTTCATCAGCGAGGTGATGATCGAGTTGACGTCGAGCCCGCTGCCCAGTCCGGCCGAGCTGATGGCGCCCACGGCGTTGCTTGATGTGGCCATGCTTCAGAGGCTCCTTCGCCTACGGTTTATCGGCCTGCGGCGTTGTCGACTTGAGGGGGCGCTGAAAAGAAACGCGGGCCCGCCGTGAATGAAAAACGGGCCAGCCCTTCGGGGGCTGGCCCGCAACGGCGTCCCCACGCCCGAAATCAGCCCTGCAGCAGCTTGAGCACCTGCTGCGGCAGCGCGTTGGCCTGCGCGACCATCGCGTTGCCGGCCTGTTGCAGGATCTGCGCCCGCGAGAGGTTCGCGGTTTCCGCCGCGAAGTCTGCGTCCATGATGCGGCCGCGGGCGGCCTGCTGGTTCTCGGCGCCGATCTGCAGGTTCGAGATCGCGAACGAGAAGCGGCTCATCGCGGCACCGTAGGCGGCGCGGTCGGTGTTGATGGTGTCGAGCTTGGCGTCAATGTCGGTCAGCGCGGTCGAGGCGGTGCCGGCGGTCAGCAGGTCGCCCAGCACGGTGGTGACGGCGTTGGTCGTCACGTCCAGCGTGTCGCCGCTGTTGGCGCCGATCTGGAAGGTCTGCGTGCCGGCGTTGGTGTCGATGATGGCCAGGCCGTTGAACTTGGTCTGCGTGGCGATGCGGGTCACTTCCTGCGACAGCTGCTGGAACTCGGCGTCCAGGTTGGTGCGGTCGCTGACGCCGTTGGAGCCGTTGGCCGACTGCACGGCCAGCTCGCGCATGCGCTGCAGCGCATCGGTGATGGTGGCCAGCGCGCCTTCGGCCGTCTGTGCCAGCGAGATGCCGTCGTTGGCGTTGCGGATTGCGACGTTCATGCCGCGGATCTGCGCGTTCATGCGCTCGGCGATCGCCAGGCCCGCCGCGTCGTCCTTCGCCGAATTCACCCGCAGACCCGAGGACAGGCGCTGCATCGAGGTCGACAGCGAGGTCTGCGAGGTGTTGAGGTTTCGCTGCGCGTTCAACGACGCAACGTTCGTATTGATGGTCTGGGGCATGTGAAGCTCCTGTGAGTGGTCCGTTGACTCCCGGCCTGGCACTGGAGTGTCAAGGGCCGCTTTTTCACAGGCCTCGCATTCGAGGTGCCTGTTGGTCCGGATTTTCAGCAGGAGCCTGCGGTGCAGAAGCCCCGATTAGCAGGCTTTTCCGGCGCCAGTTCGGCCCCGGAAAAGGAAGAACCGGCCTCCTTGCGGAGGGCCGGTTCTCGGGAAACGCCGCCGTCGAGCGGCGGTGGTTTGCAGGCGGGGCCTGGCTCAGCCGCGCAGCAGGGCCAGCACGCCCTGCGGCAGTGCATTGGCCTGCGCGACCATCGCGCTGCCGGCCTGCTGCAGGATCTGCGCGCGGGAGAGGTTGGCGGTTTCCGAGGCGAAGTCCGCGTCCATGATCCGGCCGCGGGCGGCGGTCTGGTTCTCGCCCGAGATCTGCAGGTTCTGCACCGCGAAGCCGAGGCGGCTCATCGCAGCACCGTAGGAAGCGCGGTCGGTGTTGATCGCGTCCAGCTTGGTGTCGATGTCGGTGATGGCGGTGGCAGCGGTGCCGGCCGTCAGCAGGTCGCCGGCGACGGTGGTCACCGCCGTCGTCGTCACGTCCAGCGTGTCGCCGTTGTTGGCGCCGATCTGGAAGGTCTGCGTGCCGGCGTTCGCGTCGATGATGGCCAGGCCGTTGAACTTGGTCTGCGTCGCGATACGCGTCACTTCCTGCGACAGCTGCTGGAACTCAGCGTCGAGGTTGGTGCGGTCGCCGGTGCCGTTGGAACCGTTGGACGACTGCACCGCCAGTTCACGCATGCGTTGCAGCGCATCGGTGATGGTGGCCAGCGCCCCTTCGGCCGTTTGCGCCATCGAGATACCGTCGTTCGCGTTGCGGATCGCGACGTTGATGCCGCGGGCCTGTGCGTCCATGCGGTTGGCGATGGCCAGACCGGCGGCGTCGTCCTTTGCCGAGTTGACCCGCAAGCCGGAAGACAGGCGGGCCATGGAGGTGGACAGCGAGCTCTGCGAGGACGACAGGTTCCGCTGCGCGTTGATTGACACCACATTGGTGTTGATGGTCATGGGCATGATGAGCTCCTTGAGGTTTCCAATATCCCGGCAATAGCGCCGACGTCACTCGGGTCATGCAGGCCAGACTGCTCGCATGCATCACCGTTGTTGGCCCGCTGGGGCTCATCGCCTTGCTGGGCCCGCCCGCGCTAGTCGCCGCTGGACATCGGTGCAATCGGTGCGTTCCGCCTGTCCTTTGGCCGGCTAACCGGACCGCGGGGACCTTTCGATCTCCCGTTGGGTTGGGTATCGGCCCGCCGGTCGATCAACTTGAGGGTGTTTGAGGCCGCTTTTTCGCGCGATGTCAATGACTTCTTCGCTGCATTGCGTGACATGGTGCACGCACGGAGGCATCAATTTGGCGCCGCAACTGCCGTCTTGGCCGCGAGCCGGGAGCCGGCCGGTCGATCAGGCCGTGCTTTTGCTCGGGCGCAAGGAAACCAGTGCCTCGATGCGCTTGAGCAGCTCGCGGTCGTTCCAGGGCTTCTTGAAGATGCCGTACAGGCCCTGGCAATCGTGCACGCGGGCCTGCAGTTCCTCGTGGCCGGTGATGGCCACGATCGGCAGGTCTTCGGTGTCCAGGTTGGCCTGCACCGCGGCGATGAGCTCGATGCCGTTCATGTTGGGCATCTCGAGGTCGGTGACCAGCACCGCATAGCGGCCCTGCTGCAGCTGCGCCAGGGCCTGGATGCCGTCGTGGGCGATCTCGACGACGTGGCCGGCGTTCTCGAACAGCTTGCGCAGCTTGGCGCGCGCCACCGCGGAATCGTCGACCACCAGGATGCGTGCCGGCGCAGTGGTGGGCGTGGCCGCCGGGCCGGCACTGCGGCCGGGCGTGTGTTCGCGGCGCGCGGCCAGCAACAGCAGGATCGCGATCGGCACCGCAATGACGAACGGGATCAGGTAGACGTTGAGCGTCTGCTGCAGTTGCTCCAGCATCGGTGCGCCTTGCGGATCGGGGGGGCGGGTCTGAAAAACCTGCACCGAATTGTGCCCGTGGCTCCACGCCGGGCAGCGGCACAAATGCGCGCTGCAGGCCGACACCGACACGCGGCGTGCTGACGAGGGCTTGTAGGAATTTGCCTGACAAGGGGCACCGAAAAACCGGGACTCCAGATGGCGAATTGGCCTGATGTTGCCGCCCAGTTCCGAGGCCTACAGTTCGTTTCACACCAAGCCCACCCCGTAACACCACCGAAAGACCTGACATGAACGCCGACCAGATCCTCGCCGAAATCCGTGAAGCCAACCTGTCGTACCTGATGCTGGCGCAAAGCCTGATCCGTACCGATCGTGAACAGGCCCTGTTCCGCCTGGGTGTGAGCGAGGAAACCGCGACGCTGATCGCCACGCTGACCCCGGCCCAGATGATGAAGATCGCCTCCGGCAACACGCTGCTGTGCCGCATGCGCTGCGATGACGACCTGGTCTGGGGCCTGCTCACCAGCCACGGCAAGTCGTCGGCCAACGACAGCGTGTCCCGCCTGCACGCCTCGATCCTTCTCGCCGGCCGCCACCAGGAAGCCGCCTGAGTTTGTCGGCCCCGGCCGCCTGGCGGCCGCCCCCGAGGGGCTGACGAAACCGGCCCGGGAAACCCGGATCCGGTTTCGCCCTTCGGTCAACCCAGCCCCTGGTCGCTTCGCGACCTGTCCCACAGGGACAAACCTGATACCTCGGAGACCCACATGCGCGCCAAGAGCATCCTCACCGAAGCCAAGCAGATCGACACCGCCGTGGAACTGATCCGCCTGGGCGCGCGCCTGCAGGTGCTGGAAAGCGAAACCGACCTCAGCTACGAGCGCCTGCTGCGCCTGTACAAGGAAGTGGCCGGCAAGAGCCCCAGCAAGGGCCAGCTGCCGTTCTCCACCGACTGGTTCATGACCTGGCAGCCGAACATCCACGCCAGCCTGTTCCTGAACATCCACGAGTACCTGAACAAGGTGGCCGAGCTCGACGAGATCGACACCGTGATCAAGGCCTACAAGCTGTACCTCGAGCAGGTGGGGGCGCAGGAGCTCGAGCCGCAGCTCTCGGTCACCCGCGCCTGGCGGCTGGTGAAGTTCGTCGACAACGGCATGCTCTCGATGACCAAGTGCAGCAAGTGCGGCGGCCACTTCGTGACCCACCCGCACGAGATCGCGCGCCACTACGTGTGCGGCCTGTGCAACCCGCCGGCGCGTGCCGGCAAGGGCCGCAATGCCGGCGCCATCCGCCTGGCCGGCGTGGGCGAAGGCTGCGAAGCGCATTGATTCGAACTGGTAGGAACTTGTTCACGCCGCGCCCGGGCAGTGGGCTTGACGCAAGCGCGGCAATGGACGAAAAAGCGTTTGACAGCGTGACTTCTTGTTTGCTTGTCTCCTCCTAGCACATCCCCTGTGCTTTCGCGGGCGGGTTCCAGCAGTGGAATCCGCCCCTTTCTTTTCATGAAGGGCCCCCAGGGCAGGGCTTCGCCCAGCCCGCCCCCCGAGGGGGACCGGCAAAGTGGCAAAGCCACATTTGCCGGGCCTGCCTCAAGCTGGGGCGCGCCCGACCGATAAATCCCGCAGAAGCCCCCCAGCCGGGGCATGTGGCCATCGTCCCGTGAACCTCGTTCCGTTCTCGAAGCAGTACCTTCGCCTCAACGAAGCCTTGCCATTCGGGCTGAGGGATGCCGCCGGTCGCCTGCTGCTGGCCGCCGGCTCGCGCGTGGACCGGCCTGCGGTGCTCGAGGAGCTGCGCTCGGCCGAGTTGTACGCCGAGGAGTCCGAGTCGAGCGACTGGCGCCGCCGCCTGGGCGGCGCGATGGATGCGATGCTGCTGCGCAACGCCCCGCTGGGCCGCATTGCCGATGCGCGGCCCGATCCGCAGCGCGAGGAGGCCGCTGGCATGCGCCAGTTCACCTTGCGCTTCGGCGAGCAGTGGGAGGAACTGACGGCCGCGCTCGAATCGCTGCTGCGCGACCCGGCAAGCGACCGCAACTGGCAGCTGCGCCTGCAGACGCTTTGCGACCGCGTGCGGACCATGGGCGAGCGCCGCATGGACGATTCGCTCTATCACCTGATCTACACGGCCGGCCACAGCACCGAGCGCTACAGCAGCCACCATGCCCTGCTGTGCCTGCTGGTGGCCCGCGAGACGGCCCGCCTGCTGGGCTGGGACGAGGCCTTGGTCGGCAGCCTCGAACGCGCCGCGCTGACGATGAACCTGTCGATCCGCCGGCTGCAGGACATGCTGGCCGCCCATGCGCCCACCATCACCGCGGCCATGCGCGCCGAGCTCGACCTGCACCCCGCAAAATCCGCCGAGATGTTGGCCGCCAGCGGCGTGACCGACCTGGCCTGGCTCGAGATCGTGAAGCTGCACCACGACAGCAGCCGCAAGTCGATGCCGCTGTCCGCCTTGAGCGGCCCGCAGCAGGCCGCCCGGCTGCTGCACCGGGTGGACATCTTCACCGCCAAGCTCAGCCGCCGGGCCACCCGCATCCCGGCCACGCCGGTGTCGGCCGCGCGCGAGGCCTGCCTGGGCGCAGACGGCGCACCCGACGAGATCGGCGGCGCACTGCTCAAGGCCGTGGGCCTGTACCCGCCGGGCAGCTTCGTGCTGCTGGCCAGCGGCGAGATCGGCATCGTCATCGGCCGTGGCCGGCGGGCCAACCTGCCGGTGGTGGCCGCGCTGGTGGCCGCATCCGGCGCGCCCATGGGCACGCCCGCCCTGCGCGACACGCTGGACAAGCGCTACGCGGTGAAGTCCGCCGTCAGCGTGAACGAGGTCAAGGTGATCCCGCCACACGACCGCCTGATGATGATGCGCTGAAAGGCGGCCGAGCTTGCTGCTGCGCGGGCCGATCTCAGGCTGGACCGGGCCGCTCCCGGCCGGCCTGATCCCCTCGGGGGACCGGCCCGAAGGGCCGTAGGGGCCGACTCAGGCCTGCGCTGCTCGCCGTACCGGTGTACGGCTGCGCTGCTCGACCTGACCTCGGCTTGCTCGCGACGGAATCTCCGCCACCTTTCCCGCCGCTTTTCTTTCGATGGTCTGGCACGGGCAGGTTTCACACTGTGCGCATGAACGCCTTGACCCTGCCTCGCCTGCCCTGGCCGCTGCCCGCGCTGCTGGCCTGGCTGACCGGCTGGGCGCTGTTTCTCGCCCTGCGCGGCCTGCCCGGGGCGGCCCCGCTGGCCCCGCTGCTGGCCACGCTGGCCGCGGCGCTGTGGGCCTGGCCCGCACAAAGCACCTGGCGGCGGCTGATCGTGGCCGGGGGCTTTCCGCTTTCGGCCCTGGGCAGCGGGCTCGCAACCGGCATGCCGGCCTGGGCCTGGCTGCTGCCGCTGGCGCTGCTGGCGCTGACCTATCCGCTGCGCGCCTGGGGTGATGCGCCGCTGTTCCCGACCCCGATCGACGCGCTGGCCGACCTGCCGCGCCACGCCCGGCTGCCCGGCCAGGGGCAGGGCGAGGGCGCCTGCGTGCTGGACGCCGGCTGCGGCCTGGGCCACGGCCTGCGGGCCCTGCAGCGGGCCTGGCCCGCCGCGCACGTGGAGGGCATCGAGTGGAGCTGGCCGCTGCGCCTGGCCGCCGGCTGGCGCTGCCGCTTCGCCCGGGTGCGCCAGGGCGACATGTGGCGCCACGACTGGTCTGGCTACGACCTGGTCTACCTGTTCCAGCGGCCCGAGAGCATGCGCCGCGCGCTCGCCAAGGCCGAGCGCCAGATGGCCCCCGGCACCTGGCTCGCCAGCCTGGCGTTCGAGGTGCCCGGTGCCCGGCCGCATGCCGTGCTCAAGCGCCAGGGCGCCCACACCGTGTGGGTGTATCGAATCGGCGAAAACGCAGACCTCGGCTCAATGCCGGGCCGCAGCGGCCGATAACCCTCGCACCAGAGGTCCATCGCACCATGTTCGTCATCATCGGCTGGCTCATCGCACTCGGTTGCGTGTTCGGTGTCTTCATTGCGCACGGCGGCAACATCGGCGTCGTGCTGCGTGCGCTGCCGTTCGAGATGATCACGATCTTCGGCGCCGCCGGTGGCGCCTTCCTGGCCAACAACCAGATGAAGGTGGTCAAGGCCACCCTGAAGGGCCTGGGCCAGTGCTTCAAGGGCAGCCGCTTCAGCAAGGCGCGCTACATGGAGCTGCTGGCGCTGCTGTTCGACATCCTGCAGAAGGCCCGCAAGGAGGGCTTGATGTCGATCGAGAAGGATGTCGAGGAACCGCACAGCTCTGCGCTGTTCCAGAAGTACCCCACCGTCGGCAACGACCACCACGTGGTGGAGTTCATCACCGACTACCTGCGCATGATGGTCTCGGGCAACCTCAATGCCCACGAGATCGAGAGCCTGATGGACAGCGAGATCGAGACGCACCACCAGGAAGAACACGCCGCGGTGGCCGCGCTCACCCGCCTGGCCGGCGGCCTGCCGGCCTTCGGCATCGTGGCCGCGGTGCTGGGCGTGGTCAACACCATGGGCTCGGTCGGCCAGCCGCCCTCGGTGCTGGGCGGCATGATCGGCTCGGCGCTGGTGGGCACTTTCCTCGGCATCCTGCTGGCTTACGGCTTTGCCGAACCCCTGGCCGGCCTGCTGGAGCAGAAGGTCGAGGACGCCGGCAAGGAACTGCAGTGCATCAAGACCACGCTGCTGGCCAGCATGCAGGGCTACGCGCCGCAGGTGGCCATCGAGTTCGGCCGCAAGGTGCTGTATTCGGGCGACCGCCCCACCTTCATCGAGCTGGAATCGCATGTGAAGGGCAAGAAGTGATGGCCCCCGCATGCCATCCGGGAGCCGGCGGCCAAAGGCCGCACGGCAACGCCTCAAGTAGCCGTCGCGGAACCGGCTCCGCCGGGCCGCTGGCGGCCGCCCCCCTGGGGGGGAGCGCCGCAGGCGCTACGGGGGGGGGAGAGTAAGCCATGGCGGGAGACGCAAAGAAGCTGCAGCCGATCATCATCAAGAAGGTCAAGAAGGGCGGCCATGCGGCGCATGGCGGCGCGTGGAAGATCGCGTATGCCGACTTCGTGACCGCGATGATGGCCTTCTTCCTGCTGATGTGGCTGCTGGGCTCCACCACCGAGGGCGACAAGAAGGGCATTGCCGACTACTTCGCCTCGCCGCTGAAGGTGGCCTTGCTCGGCGGTGGCTCGGGCTCGGGCGATTCGTCGCACGTGGTCAAGGGCGGCGGCGAGGATCTCTCGCGCTCGAACGGCCAGGTGCGCCGCGGCGACGTGGAGGCCACGCGCAGCACCATCAACCTGCACGTGCTGAAGGAACAGCAGCGCAAGGCCGAGATCAGCAAGCTCGAGGAGCTGAAGGAAAAGGTGGAGAGCGAGCTGCGCAACAACGCGCGGCTGGCCCAGTTCTCGGCCCAGATCAAGCTCGACATGACGCGTGACGGCCTGCGCATCCAGATCGTCGACGAACTCAACCGCCCGATGTTCGATTCCGGCAGCGCGGTGGTCAAACCGTACATGCGTGAACTGCTGCGCGCCATCGGCAGCGTGCTGGGCGAGGTGCCCAACCGGCTCACGCTGGAAGGCCACACCGACGGCCAGCCCTTCGGCGCCAACGACCGCGGCTACAGCAACTGGGAACTCTCGGCCGACCGGGCCAACGCCTCGCGGCGCGAGCTGATGGCCGGCGGCCTGGAGGACAACCGCGTGCTGCGGGTGCTGGGCCTGGCCTCGAGCTCGCTGTTCACGCCCGACGACCCCTTCGATCCGCAGAACCGGCGCATCAGCATCATCGTGATGAACCGCGAAGCCGAAGACCGCTTCTTCCGTCCCAAGCTCGAGGCCGAAAACGCGCCGGAAGCCGCATCCGCACCGAAGTCCGAACCATCGATCCGCCCCGAGCGGCCGATGCTGGTGTCAAGTCAGCCGATCGTCGGCCGATAAAGCCCCAACAACCATCCCCGTCCCACGCCCACCTTCGAGGACTGTCATGAGCAATCCCTCCGATCTCAAGTTTCTGATCGTCGACGACTTTTCCACCATGCGCCGCATCGTGCGCGGCCTGCTGAAGGAAATGGGCTGCAACAACGCCGAGGAGGCCGAAGACGGCGCCGTCGCGCTGAGCATGCTGAAGACCTCGCGCTACGACTTCGTGGTGAGCGACATCAACATGCCCAACATGAACGGCTTCGAGCTGCTCAAGGCGATCAAGGCCGACGAGGCGCTCAAGCACCTGCCCGTGCTGATGGTCACGGCCGAGGCGCGCAAGGAGGACATCGTGCTCGCGGCACAAAGCGGCGCGGCCGGCTACATCGTCAAGCCCTTCACCAAGGCCACCTTGGAGGAGAAGGTGCAGAAGATCATGCAAAAAATGGCGGCCACCGCCTGAGCGCACGGGAGTACATCATGAAAATGGAAGACCTGACGTCGTTGGTCCCCACACAGCCGATCGTCGCCTCGCCCGAGGTGTTCCAGCAGATCGGCACCATCACCCGCCTGCTGCACGACACGATGCAGCAGCTGGGCGTGATGCCCAAGCTGCAGATCGCAACCGATGGCCTGCCCGATGCCCGCAGCCGCCTGAGCTACATCGCCACCAAGACGGCCCAGGCCGCCGAGAAGGTGCTGAACTCGGTGGACCACGCAAAGGCCGAGCATGCGCACATCGCCTCCGAGACCCGCAAGCTGGCCGATGCGCTGGTGGCCGATCCGGTGAAGGCCGTGGCCTCGGGCGCGGTGCTCAACTTCGTCAACGACGTCGAGGCCCGCACCCAGGTGATCGATGGCTGCCTGACCGACATCATGATGGCGCAGGACTTCCATGACCTCACGGGCCAGGTGGTGGCCAAGGTGGTGGCGCTGGCCAACGACCTGGAAGACAGCCTCGTGAAGCTGCTGGTGCAGGTGGTGCCGCCCGAGCAGCGCGAGAAGGTGGACCCGAACGTGCTGCACGGTCCGGTGGTCAGCCCCGAGGGCCGCACCGACGTGGTGACCAACCAGGGCGAAGTGGACGACCTGCTGGCCAGCCTGGGGTTCTGAACCGCACGACGACCGGCTCAGGGAACGGATGGAACGGAAACGGCGGCCCTCGGGCCGCCGTTTTCCATTGTGCGCCGCCGCAACCACGGCGCCGATTTGGGTGCGATTGCCCCCGTTTATGCGGGGCTGGCGCGAAGCGGGCAAACCTAACATGGCTTGCCGCCTGTTGACGCTTCGACACGCCCCACCATGCCCACAGCCACGTTGCCGCATCCCCCCGCCGCCCTGAGCCTTTCCGAGCTGATGGCCCAGGCCCAGGCCCTGCAGCAGGCGGGCCAGCCCGAGGCCGCCGCCGCGCTGTACCAGCGCTGGCTGGCCGAGGCGCCCGACGCGCCATTGCGCCACGCGGCCCTGTTCAACCTGGGCACGCTGCTGAGCACGCTGCAGCGCGAGCCCGAGGCCGAGGCCGCCTACCGCGAGGCGCTGACGCTGCTGCCCGACTTCCCGCATGCGCTGCTGAACCTGGGCCATGTGCTCGAGCGCCGTGGCGCGCACGAAGAGGGCCTGGCGCTGTGGCAACGCGTCATCGACACCGGCGCCGCCGCCGATTTGCGCGTGCATGCCTACAACAACCGCGGCCGCCTGCTGGAAACGCTGCGCCGCTTCCCCGAGGCCGAGCACAACCTGCACCAGAGCCTGCTGCTGCAGCCGCGCCAGCCCGATGTGGTGCAGCACTACGTGCACCTGCGCCAGAAGCAATGCAAGTGGCCCGTGCACGCGCCGGTGGGCGAGGTCACGCCCAACCAGCTGCTCACCGGCACCTCGCTGCTGGCGATGATGAGTGCCAGCGACGACCCCGCGCTGCAGCTCATGGCCGCGCAGCGCTTCTGTTATGAAAAGGTGCCCAAGCCGCCCGCCGTGGCGCTGCACGGCCTGATGCCCCCGCGCAGCGGCCGCATCAAGGTGGGCTACCTCTCGGGCGACCTGCACACCCATGCCGTGGGCCTGCTGATCCCCGAGCTGCTGGAGCTGCACGACCGCAGCAGGTTCGAGGTGTTCGGCTTCTGCTGGACCCCCGAATCGAACACCCCGCAACGCAAGCGCCTGCTGGCCGCGCTGGACCACCACGTGCGCCTGGCCGGCGTGGACGACGAGACCGCGGCCAAGCTCATCGCCCAGGCCGGCATCGACGTGCTGGTGGACCTGCAGGGCCTGACCAGCGGGGCACGCCCGGCCATCCTGGGCTGGCGCGCCGCGCCGGTGCAGGTGAGTTACCTGGGCCTGCCCGGCACCTCGGCGCTGCACGGCGTCGACTGGATCCTGGCCGACCGCTTCGTGATGCCGCCCGAGCTGCTGCCCTACTGCACCGAGAAGCCGATCTACCTGCCGCACTGCTACCAGGTGAGCGACCGCCAGCGCGAGGTGGCCGACAAGCCGGTGCGCGCCACCTATGGCCTGCCGGAGGAGGCGTTCGTCTTCTGCTCGTTCAACAACAACTTCAAGTTCACGCAGAGCGTGTTCCAGTGCTGGATGCGCATCCTGCACGCGGTGCCGAACAGCGTGATCTGGCTGCTGGCCGACAACGACACCGCGCGCGAGAACATGCTGCGCGAAGCCGATGCCGCCGGCGTGGCGCGCGAGCGCCTGGTCTTCGCGCCGCGGGTGGCGCCGGCCGAGTACCTGGCGCGCTTCCCGCTGGCCGACCTGGTGCTCGACACCTTCCCGTACAACGCCGGCACCACCGCCAGCGATGCGCTGTGGATGGGCGTGCCCATCGTCACGCTCTCGGGCCGCAGCTACATCTCGCGCATGGCCGGCAGCCTGCTCACCGCGGTGGGCCTGCCCGACCTGGTGACCGAGACCCTGGCCGATTACGAAAAGCTCGCCATCACGCTGGGCCGCCAGCCCGCGCGCGTGGCCTCGTACAAGCGCTACCTGGCCGAGCAGGGCCGCAGCTCGCCGCTGTTCGACCTGCCGCAGCTGGTGCGCGACATCGAGGCCGAGTTCGAGCGGCTGGCGCTGGCGCACCGCTGAGGCAAGACCCGCAATGAGGCAATGGCATCAGCACGACAGCGGGCCGAGCGCCGGGCCGCTCCCAAGCCGGCCCGCATTCCCTCGGGAGATCGGCCGACGTAATCGTCGGACGAGGGGCTGACATGTCCATTGACCCCGCACTGCTGAGCCCGGCACCGCCCGTCGATGCCGCGCCCGTGTGGCGCCTGGAAACCGACGCGCTGGCCCATGCGCTGGCCTGGCTCACGCGCCACCATGGCCGCGAGCGCTCGGTGGAATCGCTGCTCGCGGGGCAGCCGGTCAACGGGCCATTGAAGCCCGAGCTCGCGCTGCGGGTGATGCGCGAAGCCGGCTACAACGCGGGCCTGGTCGAGCGCCGCCTGAACGAGCTGCATGCCCTGCTGCTGCCCGCGGTGCTGCTGCGCAAGGACGGTGGCGCGGTGATCCTGGCGGCACGCGATGCGGGCACCGGCCGCTGCGAGATCGTGCTGCCCGGCCGGGTGGACCTGCCGCGCAGCGTGGACGAAGTCGAGCTCGTGGCCGACTATGCCGGCTTCGCGCTGGTGGCCACGCCGCAGGCCCAGCAGGCCGCCCGCACGATGGACGACGACCTGCTGATCGACCCCAACAGCCACTGGTTGTGGGGCACGGTGCGGCGCTTCACCCCGTACTACCGCTCGGCCCTGCTGGCCGCGCTGCTGAGCAATGCGCTGATGATGGTGACGGGCATCATCACCTCGGTCGTCTATGACAAGGTGATCCCGAACCAGGCCATGGTCACGATGTGGGCGCTGGCCGCCGCCGGCGGCATGGCGCTGGTGTTCGACCTGATCGCGCGCCAGCTGCGCGCGCACCTGATCGACCGTGCCGGCCGCAAGACCGACCTGCTGGTGGGCGCCGCGCTGTTCCGCCAGAGCCTGGCGGTGCGCATGGAGAACCGGCCCGATTCCTCCGGCGCCTATGCGCACGTGCTGGGCCAGATCGAGATGGTGCGCGAGTTCTTCTCGTCGGCCACCTTGTCGGCGATTTCCGACCTGCCCTTCATCTTCGCCTTCATCGCGATGACCTTCGTGATCGGCGGCCCGCTGGGCTGGGTGCTGGTGATCGCGGTGCCGCTGATCCTGGGCTTCGCGTTCGCGATCCAGAGCGTGCTGCGCCGCCTGCAGACGGCCAACATGCAGCAGACGGCCGACCTGCACGGCGTGCTGGTGGAAGCCGTGGACGGCATGGAAGACCTCAAGGCCGCCGGCGCGCAGGGCCGCTTCGTCGAGCGCTACGAAACCACCACCGCGGCCGCGGCCGAGACCGCGCTGCGCTCGCGCAGCATCTCGAGCTGGACGATCAACCTCTCGGGCGTCTCGCAGCAGGCGATCACGCTGGTCATGCTGCTGTGGGGCGTGCACCTGATCCAGGACAAGGTGATCACCGGCGGCATGCTGATCGGCGCCGTGATGTTCGCCGGCCGCGCGATCGCCCCGCTCACCAGCGTGGTGATGCTGGCCACGCGCTTCCAGGGCGCGATGGCCGCGCTGCGCGCGCTGAACAAGGTGATGGAGCAGCCCACCGAACGCGAGGCCGGCCGCGCCTACCTGCCCAACCGCCAGTTCAGCGGCCGTGTCGGCCTGAACGAGGTGAGCTTCGCCTACCCCACGCCGGCCAACGGCGACCCCACGCCCGAGGTGCTCAAGGGCGTGACGCTGCGTTTCGCCCCCGGCGAGCGCGTGGCGGTGCTGGGCCGCATCGGCAGTGGCAAGAGCACCATCCTGCGCCTGCTGGCGGGGCTGTACCAGCCCACCGGCGGGCAGGTGGAGGCCGACGGCATCGACCTGCGCCAGTTCGACCCGGCCGACTACCGCGCCCGCGTCGGCTTCGTCGCGCAGGACCCGCGCCTGTTCAATGGCACGCTGCGCGACAACGTGCTGCTCGACCGGCCGTCCGCCGACCCGGTGCGCCTGGCCGAGGTGGCCCGCCTCACCGGCCTGCAGCGCCTGGTGGCCGCGCACCCGCTGGGCTGGGAGCTGCCGGTGGGGCAATCGGGCAGCCTGCTCTCGGGCGGGCAGCGCCAGCTGGTGGCGCTGGCGCGCTGCCTCGTCACCCAGCCCAAGATCCTGCTGATGGACGAGCCCACCAGTTCGATGGATGCGCAGTCCGAAGCCGCCTTCCTGCGCCAGCTGCACGAGGCCAGCGGCGACTGCACGCTGATCATGGTGACCCACCGGCCCGCGGTGCTGGAGCTGGTGAACCGCGTGATCGTGGTCGACAACGGCCGCGTGGTGCTCGATGGTCCGAAGGCCCAGGTGCTGGCCGCGCTGTCCGGCGCACCGGCCGCCGCCGCGCGCCCGGCACCGGCTGCGGCGGTGGCCGCCACGCCGTCTGCGGCGCCGGCCGCGGCCGCCTGACACGAGAGACACGATGTCGATGATCGCCTCCCTGCTGCACCGCCGCCATGCCGGCCCGCCCGTGCTGCGGCCCGACGACCTGGTGTACGTGAGCCCGCTGCGTGCCGCCCAGGTGGCCGAGCCGATGCACATGGCCCACTGGTCGATCTACCTGATGCTGCTGATCCTGGCCTGCGCGGTGGGCTGGTCGCTGGTGGCGCGGGTGGACATCATCACCCGGGCCGAAGGCCGCGTGGTGCCCGATGGTCGCGAACAGGTGATCGCCAGCCTCGAAGGCGGCATCCTGCGCGAGCTGCTGGTGCGCGAGGGCCAGCAGGTCCGGGCCGGCCAGGAACTCGCGCTGCTCGACCCCACCCGGCTGGAGGCCCAGCAGAACGAGGGCGAGGCCAAGCGCCAGGCCCTGCGCGCGGCGATCGCGCGGGCGCAGGCCGAGGCCAGCGGCCGGCCGCTGGTGTTTCCACCCGAGCTCAAGCTCGCCCGCGCCGCGGTGGCCGGCGAGACCGATTCGTACCGCGCGCGCCAGGCCGGGCTGAACGAGGCGCTGGCCGGCAACAGGCGCAACCTCGTGCTGCTGGAGAAGGAACTGCAGGTGGCCGAGAGCATGTCGGCCAAGGGACTGATGAGCGAGGTGGAGGTGATGCGCGTGCGGCGCCAGGTGAACGACCTGAACCTCGCCTCGCAGGAGCGCATCAACCGCTTCCGCCAGGAAGCCAGCGCCGAGCTCGTGCGCCTGCAGACCGAGCTGGCCCAGGTGGGCGAGCAGATGGTGGTGCGCGACGATGCGGTCAAGCGCACCGTGCTCAAGTCGCCGGTGGACGGGCTGGTCAAGGTCATCCGCACCGGCACGGTCGGTGGCGTGGTGTCGCCCGGTGCCTCGCTGATGGAGATCGTGCCGGTGGGCGAGCGGGTGCGGGTGGAGCTGCGCATCAAGCCTGGCGACATCGGCTTCGTTCGCGTGGGCCAGAAGGCCGAGGTCAAGCTGTCGGCCTACGACTTTGCGGTGTATGGCCGGCTCAAGGGCCAGGTCACGATGATCAGCCCCGATGCGCTGGGCGATACCGAGCGCCAGGGCCCCGCCGCCACCGATACCACGTACTATCGCGCCATGGTGCTGGCCGACCGATCCACCCTGGCGCTGGACGGCAAGCCGCTGCCGGTGCTGCCGGGCATGACCGGCACCGGCGAGATCAATGTCGGCGAACGCTCCGTGCTGAGCTACCTGATGCAGCCGATGACCAAGGCGCAGCAGGTCTTCCAGGAGCGCTGAGCACAACCCGTGCGTGAGCGAAAACCCAGGCCATGATGCTCTTCGACGACACCACACCGCTGATGCCCGAGCTGCGTGCGCGCCGGCTGGCCCAGGTGCTGCTGGTGGCCAGCGTGGCCGTGGCGCTGAGCCTGGCGCACCGCATCTTCAGTGGCAACCACGGCCTGGTGCTGCCGATGATGCTGGCCACGCTGGGCGCCTTTGCCGTGGCGGCCTGGCTGCTGCGGCGCGGCCGCCAGAACGCATCGGCGGCGCTGATGCTGGGCTCGCTGATGGTGATGCTGGGCTACTTCATGGTGCGCGGCCAGGGCCTGCGGGACGTGGCGATGCTCGGCATGCCCGGCATCCTGGTGTTCGCCGCGCTGCTGGGCAACCGGCGCCTGTTCGCGGCGCTGCTGGTGGCGGCGCTCGCGGTCTGTGTCGGGGTGGGCGTGGCGCGCATGATGGGCTGGTGGTCGCCGCTGGTGTCGGCCTACCGGCCCACCGAGCTGCTGGATGTGTGCGTGATCCTGCTGGCCACGGCCTTTGCGATCAACATGCTGGCCGGCGACCTGGCCGCCACCATGCGGCAGCTGGTGGCCGAGAACCGCGCGGTGCGCGAATCGCAACGCCGCATCGAGCACCTGGCCAACCGCGACCTGCTCACCGGCCTGCCCAACCGCATGGCCGCGCGCGAGCGCTTCGAGCAGGCGGTGGAGCTGGCCCACCTGCACGATGCGCGGGTGGCGCTGCTGTACCTGGACCTCGACCACTTCAAGAACGTCAACGATTCGCTGGGCCACCCCGCCGGCGATCGCCTGCTGTGCCAGATGGCCGAGCGCCTGGCGCCGCTGCTCGGGGGGGCCGACACGCTCAGCCGCCTGGGTGGCGACGAGTTCCTGGTGCTGCTGGGCGAGCCGGGCGACAACGACCGCGTGGCCGACCTCGCCGGCCGCATGCTGGCCGCGGTGGCCGCGCCGCTGCAGCTCGACGCGATCGAGCTGCATGCGGGGGCCTCCATCGGCGTGGCGATCTACCCCGAGGACGGCGCCGACTTCGACATGCTGCTGAAGAAGGCCGACATCGCGATGTACCGCGCCAAGGACGCCGGGCGCAACCTGTTCCGCTTCTTCGACGCGAAGATGAACGCCAGCGTCGGCGAACACCTGCAGATGGTGGCGATGATCCGCCAGGCCCTGGCGCGCGGCGAGTTCGAGGTGCACTACCAGCCGCAGATCGACCTGCGCGACGGCCGCGTGGTGGGCGCCGAGGCGCTGCTGCGTTGGCGCCACCCCGACCAGGGCATGATCTCCCCGGCCCGCTTCATCCCGGTGGCCGAACACTCCGGCCAGATCGTCGAGCTCGGCGCCTGGGTGCTGGCCGAATCCTGCCGCCAGGCCGCGCAATGGCGCGACCTCGGCTTCGATGACCTGGTGGTCTCGGTGAACATGTCGCCGGTGCAGGCGCGCCGTGGCGACCTGGAGCGCGCGGTGTTCGACGCCCTGCGCGACGCCAACCTGCCGCCGCAGCTGCTGGAGCTCGAGCTCACCGAAACCCTGCTGGCCGAAGAGACCGAGGCAATGAACGCGATGTTCAAGCGCCTGCGCGCGGTGGGCATCACCTTTGCCATCGACGATTTCGGCACCGGCTACTCGAACCTCGCCTACCTCAAGCGCTTCGAGGTCGAGCGGCTGAAGATCGACCAGTCCTTCATCCGCCGGCTCACGGTGAACGCCGACGACGAGGCCATCGTCAGCGCCATCCTGCAGATGGCCGGGGCCCTGCGCCTGGGGGTCATCGCCGAAGGCGTGGAAGACGCCGACACGCTGGCCCGGCTGCGGGCGCTGGGCTGCTCGCAGGGCCAGGGCTACCACTGGTCGCCGGCACTGCCGCCGGCCAGGTTCGAGGCCTTCGTGCGCGAACGCCAGGCCGTGCTGGCCACGGCCTGAGCCGGTAGAGCAGCCGGGCCGGCTGCCGCGGCTAGCATCGTGGGCATCGCCCCGATGCCCGCTGCCATGACCGAAGCCCCCGCTCCCGCCCCTGCCGCCCCGTGGTACCTGCCCGTGGGCGACGAGGTGGCGCTGTTCGAAGCCGCCTGGCAGGCCCGCCTGCCGGTGCTGCTGAAGGGCCCCACCGGTTGCGGCAAGACGCGTTTTGTCGAGCACATGGCCTGGCGGCTGTTCCGTGGGGCGGGCTCGCCGCGGCAGCACATCGCGCAGCCGCTGGTCACGGTGGCCTGCCATGAAGACCTCACCGCCACCGACCTGGTGGGCCGCTACCTGCTGCAGGGCAGTGAAACCGTGTGGCTGGACGGCCCGCTCACGGCCGCGGTGCGCCATGGTGGCATCTGCTACCTGGACGAGGTGGTGGAGGCCCGCAAGGACACCACGGTGATCATCCATGCGCTCACCGACCACCGCCGCGTGCTGCCGATCGAGAAGACCGGCGAGCTGCTCGCCGCGCACCCGGATTTCCTGCTCGTGATCTCGTACAACCCGGGCTACCAGAGCGTGCTGAAGGACCTGAAGCCTTCCACCCGCCAGCGCTTCGTGAGCCTGGCCTTCGACTACCCCGCGCTCGAGGTGGAGGCGACGATCATCGCCCACGAGAGCGGTGCCGATGCGGCGCTGGCCGGGCGCCTGGCCCTCATCGGGCAGAAGGTGCGCCACCTGCGTGAACATGGCTTCGAAGACGGCGTGAGCACCCGGTTGCTGGTGTATGCGGCGCAGCTCGCGGTGGGCGGCATCGCGCCGCGCCGCGCCTGCGAGGCGGCGATCACCCGCGCGGTGACCGACGATGCCGAGGTGCAGCAGGCCATTGCCGACATCGTGCAGGTGCTGCTGCCGTGAGCCACCCGGTGCCGTGGGCGCAGGTACAACGCCGCTTCACGCTGATGGCGCAGGGCCTGGCCGGCCGCACACTGGACCTGGGGCCGCTGCCGGCCGAGATGGCGCAGTTCACGACGGCGCACGAGAACCTGGCCGCCTGGCGCGTGCTGGTGCTGCGCCGGCTGGGCCGGATCGAGGCCGCGGCCTTGCTGCCCGGGGCCGATGGCCGCGCCTGGCCCCGGCTGTTGAGCGGCCTGTTCGGCTGGCTCGAGACCCTGCGCATCGATGCCGCGCTGATCAGGCGTTACCCCGGCGCCGCCGCCGATCTGGCCCGCGTGCGCGCGGCCACCTTGGTGCGGCTGGGCGCCGGCGCCGCGCCGGCCGGGCCGGTGCTCGCCGCCCTGCTGCGCCTGCGGCGCCATGCGCTCGGCGCGCCGCTGGCCG
>JACRAZ010000077.1 GCA_016213205.1 Burkholderiales bacterium | reverse complement strand
AGTACGACGGCCGGGACCTCGTTGGCTGGTTGCGCCGGATGTGACGTAGATATGTGGAGCGATCCTGGCTATCTGGTAGCCGGCCGTCGAGGCGGCAGCCGGGGGAACTCCACATTTCAGATAAGTCCACGTTCGGCGAACGAGACCACGCAGCCCCGGCCCACCACCAGGTGGTCCAGCACGCGCACGTCCACCAGCTTGAGCGCCTCCTTCAATGTCTGTGTCAGGAACTCGTCGGCACGCGAGGGTTCGGCCAGGCCCGACGGGTGGTTGTGCGCCAGGATCACCGCGCCTGCATTGAGCGCGAGGGCCCGGCGCACCACTTCGCGGGGGTAGACACTGGTCTGGTTCAGCGTGCCTCTGAACATCTCGTCCAGCCGGATGAGCCGATGCTGGCTGTCCAGGAACAGCACCGCAAACACTTCCTGCGGCAGGGCGGCAAGTTGGAGTTGCACGTAGTCCTTCACCGCGGCCGGCGACTCGAACACCGGCGCCTCGGCCAGGCGCTGGCTGAGGGCCCGGCGCGCCATCTCCACCACCGCGGCCAGCTCGGCGCGCTTGGCGGGGCCCAGGCCCTTCACCGGCACGAAGTCCGAGGGCGCCGCATGCAGCAGCCCTGCAAATCCGCCGAACCGCGCGAGCACACCCTCGGCCAGCTGCAGCACGCCCTGGCCCTTGAAGCCGGTGCGCAGCAGCAGGGCCAGCAGTTCGGCGTCGGCCAGCGCGGCCGGGCCCAGCGTGAGCAGTTTTTCGCGCGGCCGCGCGGCGGCCGGCAGGTCCTTGATCGACATGGAGGATGGTGGCAGCCGCTTCGCAGCGGGCCACCCTCGTAGAATTGCCGGCAGTCTATTCGCTCGCTCCGAGCCCCCAACACCCCCATTGGCGTGATCACCATTCAGGAGGGGTCGTTCCTGACCCTGCACTACCGCCTCGCCGGCCCCGATGGCGCGGACGTCGTCAACACCTTCGACGGCCAGCCCGCCACGCTTTCGCTCGGCACCGGCCAGCTCGCGCCGGCGATCGAGCAACGCCTGCTCGGCCTGGCCGAGGGCGCGCACGAGACCTTTTCGCTGCCCGCTGGCGCCGCGTTCGGCGAACGCAACCCGGACATGCTGCAACGCGTGAAACTGCGGCTGCTGCACGAGATGGGCGACCCCGATGCCACCTATGCGCCAGGCGACGTGGTGGAGTTCCCGGCCCCGAACGGGCAGGGTACCTACGCCGGCGTGGTGCGCGAGCAAGGCGACGACTGGCTGCTGTTCGACTTCAACCACCCGTTGGCCGGCCAGCCCATCACCTTCGAGGTCCGCGTCATCGGCATCCTATGACTGCCGCGCCCAACGTCCACGAGGTGCTCCTGGCCGAGCCGCGCGGTTTCTGCGCGGGGGTCGACCGGGCGATCGAGATCGTCGAGCGCGCACTCAGGCGCTTTGGTGCGCCGATCTACGTGCGCCACGAGATCGTGCACAACACCTACGTCGTCAACGACCTGAAGGCCAAGGGCGCGATCTTCATCGAGGACCTGGCCGACGTGCCGCCCGGTGCCACGCTGGTGTTCAGCGCGCACGGCGTCAGCAAGGCGGTGCGCGACGAGGCCGATGCGCGGGGCTTCCAGGTCTTCGATGCCACCTGCCCGCTGGTGAGCAAGGTGCACGTGGAAGTGGAGAAGCTCGCCCGCGAGGGCTACGAGTTCGTGATGATCGGCCACAAGGGCCACCCGGAGGTCGAGGGCACGATGGGCCAGCTCGATGCCGGCATCTACCTGGTCGAGGACGTGGCGGACGTGGCCGGCGTGCAGCCCCGCGGCGACAAGCTCGCGGTGGTGACGCAGACCACGCTGTCGGTGGACGATGCGGCCGAGATCCTGGCCGCTGTGAAGCTGCGCTTCCCGCAGGTGCGCGAGCCCAAGCAGCAGGACATTTGCTACGCCACCCAGAACCGCCAGGACGCGGTGAAGGTGATGGCCCCGCAGGTGGACATCGTCATCGTGGTGGGCAGCCCCACCAGCAGCAACAGCAACCGCCTGCGCGAGCTGGCGCAACGCCTGGGCACGCCGGCCCACATGGTGGACGCGGCCGACGACCTGCAGCCTGCCTGGTTCGAGGGCCGGCCCCGCGTGGGGCTGACCGCTGGCGCTTCGGCGCCCGACATCCTGGTGCAGCAGGTGATCGCCCGCCTCAAGGCCCTGGGCGCCACCAGCGTGCGGCGCATGCACGGCGTCGAGGAGACCGTGCACTTCCCCTTGCCCAAGGGCCTGGGCGACAAATCCATGAGCGAGGTCTCCGCGTCCCGATCCTGACGCCCGGCCGTTCGCTCCAGTCCCCCCCGACTCGCAGACGGCACCTCCACGGTGCCGTTTCTACAATCGCCCGCATTCCGAAGGACCACCATGCTCGACATCACCCTGCTGCGCCGCGACCTTGCCGCCGTCGTCGCCCGGCTCGAAACCCGCAAGACACCGCAAGCGTTTCTCGACATCGAACGCTTCACCGCGCTCGAAGCCGAACGCAAGACGCTGCAGACCCGCACCGAGGAGCTGCAGGCCAGGCGCAACACCCTGAGCAAGCAGATCGGCCAGCTCAAAGGCAAGGGCGAGGACACCTCGGCGCTGATGGCCGAGGTGGGTGGCATCGGCGACGCGATGAAGGCCGGCGCCGAACGCCTGGACGCCATCCAGGCCGAGCTGTCGCTGATGCTGATGTGCGTGCCCAACCTGCCGCACGAGAGCGTGCCGGTCGGGCCGGACGAAACCGCCAACCTGGAAGTGCGCCGCTGGGGCACGCCGGGCCGCTACGACTTCGCCGTGAAGGACCACGTGGACCTGGGCGCGCCGTTGGGGCTGGACTTCGAGACCGGCGCACTGCTCAGCGGCTCGCGCTTCACGTTCCTGAAGGGCAAGGTGGCCCGCCTGCACCGCGCGCTCGCGCAGTTCATGCTCGACGTGCAGACCACCGAGCATGGCTACACCGAGTGCTACACGCCCTACATCGTGAACCGCGAGATCCTCGAGGGCACCAGCCAGCTGCCCAAGTTCAAGGAAGACATGTTCTGGGTGCTGCGCGGGGGTGATGAAGAGCAGCCCGAGCAGTACCTGATCTCGACCTCGGAGATCTCGCTCACGAACACCGTGCGCGGCCAGATCCTGAAGGCCGAGGACCTGCCGATCAAGCTGACGGCGCACAGCCCCTGCTTCCGCTCGGAAGCCGGCTCGGCCGGACGCGACACGCGCGGCATGATCCGCCAGCATCAGTTCGACAAGGTCGAGATGGTGCAGGTGGTGCAGCCCGAACACAGCCCCGCGGCACTGGAGCAGATGGTCGGCCATGCCGAGGCCATCCTGCAGAAACTGGAGCTGCCCTACCGCGTGGTGCTGCTGTCCACCGGCGACATGGGTTTTGCCGCAGTGAAGACCTACGACCTGGAGGTGTGGTTGCCGGCGCAGGACACCTACCGCGAGATCAGCTCGTGCTCGGACTGCGGGGCCTTCCAGGCCCGCCGCATGCAGGCGCGCTACCGCAATGCGCAGGGCAAGACCGAACTCGTGCACACGCTCAACGGCTCGGGCCTGGCGGTGGGCCGCACCCTGGTGGCGGTGCTGGAAAACCACCAGCAGGTCGATGGCAGCATCCGTGTGCCGTCCGCGCTGCGGCCCTACCTTGGCGGTCTGGACGTGCTGCGGGCCTGAGAGGGCACGAATTGATGCGCTAGAATGCGCGGCTTCACTCGTCGACCCCGAGTGGGGCGCCCGAGAGGGCGAGCATCAGGAAAGGTGGCAGAGTGGTCGAATGCGCCGGACTCGAAATCCGGTGTACGGTTATACCGTACCGTGGGTTCGAATCCCACCCTTTCCGCCAGTTCACCAAACGCCCGCGCCATGCGGGCGTTTGCCCATGTGGCGCTGCGCTTTACCGATCTTTACCGCCGCTTCGACGGGCCGATACCCCCGGTGCCCAGAATGAGCCTGTCGCAATCACGACATGAGGTAATGACGATGACAAGCTCCAACACTCTTTCGCGTAGCGCCTGGCGCATCACCGGCGCGGCGCTGATCCTGGCGCTCGCTGGCACGGCCGCGCAAATGGCGCAGGCCCAGCCCGGTGGCGGCATGGGCCCGATGGGCGGGCCGATGGGGGCTCACATGGCCGGCCCGATGGGCGGTGGCCATTTCGGTGGCGGCATGCACCTGCGCCTGCTGCAGCAGGTAGGCGCCAGCGCCGAGCAGCAGGCCAAGATCCAGGACATCATGAAGGCTGCGCGCGACGATGTGCGCGCCCAGCGTCAGGCCGCGGGCGATCTGCGCGCGCAGATGGCGCAGGTGATGGCCGCACCCACCGTGGATGCGCGGGCGGCCGAGACGCTGCGGCAAAAGATGTCGGCCGTGCACGAGGCCACCAGCAAGCGCATGCTGCAGGCCATGCTGGATGCCAGCGCGGTGCTCACCCCCGAGCAGCGCCAAAAGCTCGCCGAGCAGATGGCCCAGCGCCGCGACATGATGCAACGCCATCAGCGCGAACGCGCCACGCTGGACGGCGCGCCCAGGCGCTGAGACGATAGGCGGCCCGCGTGCGCCGCCTGGCCCGGTTCATCTTCAAAGGCTTCGCTCCGGCGCACTGGCACCGGAGCGTTTTTTCTTTCTGGAACCCCTGCACATGAGCGCAAGACTGCTGCTGATCGACGACGACACCCGCCTGACCTCGATGATCGGCGACTACCTGCGTGGCAACGGCTACGAGGTCGACACCGCCGGCTCGCTGGGCGCAGGCCGAGACCGCCTGCGCAGCAGCGGCTACGACGCGTTGGTGCTCGACCTCATGCTGCCCGATGGCGATGGGCTGGACCTCACCCGCGAACTGCGGGCCGATGCGCGGCTGAAGCGCCTGCCGCTGCTGATGCTCACCGCCCGGGGCGAGCCCCTGGACCGTGTGCTGGGGCTGGAACTCGGGGCGGACGACTACCTGCCCAAGCCCTTCGAGCCGCGCGAACTGCTGGCCCGCATCAAAGCGCTGCTGCGCCGCGCCGAGCCCGACCTGGGCAGCGCCGACGTGCTGCGCTTCGGCCGGCTCGAGATCGACCTGGGCGCGCGCCAGGCCCGCATCGACGGCCGGGCCTGCGACCTCACCGGCCACCAGTTCGACCTGCTGGTGGTGCTGGCGCAGAGCGCCGGCCGCGTGCTCACGCGCGACCAGATCATGGATGCACTCAAGGGCCATCCGATGGAAGCCTTCGACCGCAGCATCGACGTGCACGTCTCTCGCATCCGTGCCTGCATCGAGGACGACCCGAAGGCGCCCAAGCGGGTTCTCACGGTGCGGGGCTCGGGCTATGTCTTCGCGCGCAAGCAGGACGCCGGCGAGTGAAGTCGCTCTACCTGCGCATCTGGCTCACCGTGGTGGCTGCGCTGGTGCTGTTCGCGCTGGTGTCGGGCTGGGTGTGGCAGCGCCACCTCGACCAGGAGCGTAGCCGGCTCGAGGTGGCGGTGAGCGAGCGCATCGCCGCCTGGGGCGACCTGGTGCAGCGGTCGCTGCCGTCGGCCGACGCACCGCCCCGCGAGCAGGCCGACGCCTTGCGCGAGTGGTCGTTCCGCCTGCGGGTGCCGATGGCACTGGACGACGCCAAGGGCCAGCGCATCGGTGCCTCCGAGAGCTTCCTGCGGCGTGAGGCCGACGGTGTCGGGCCGCCGCCTGTCTCGGTGCGTCTGGACGATGGCCGCACCTTGTGGATCGCGCGTCGCCTGTTCCGCCGGCCCGGCCTGGGCGCGGAGGCCGGGCCGGGCGCCGGCGACATGGGGGCTGGCCTGATGCGACCCCGGGGCGACATGCCACGCATGGATGTGCCCCGGCCGGACGGCCCCTTGCCGATGGGCCCGCGGGCCGACACCCTGCCGCCGGGTGCGCGGATGCAGGCGCCGCCGCAGGTGGCGCCCACCCTGCGCATGCCGATGCTGCCGGCGCTGGGACTGGGCCTGCCGCCGGCGCTGGGGCCGGTGCTGCTGCTGGTGCTGTTGCTGCTGGCGGTGGCGGCCGGGGCCTACCCGGTGGTGCGCCGGCTCACGCGCCGGCTCGAGGCGCTGCAACAGGGGGTCGAGGCCTTCGGCCGCGGCCAGCTGGGCCAGCGCGTGGCCGAAGACGGCAAGGACGAGGTGGCGGCCGTGGCCACCACCTTCAACCGTGCGGCCGAACGCATCGAGACCCTGGTGCGCTCGCACCAGAGCCTGCTGGCCAATGCGAGCCATGAGCTGCGCTCGCCGCTGGCGCGGCTGAAGATGGCGGTGGCGATGTTCGCGGAGGCCGGCGACAGCCAGCGCACGGCGTTGCGCAGGGAGATCGACGCCAATGTGGCCGAGCTCGATGCACTGGTGGAAGAGGTGCTGCTGGCCAGCCGGCTCGACGCCACCCAGGTCATCGAGCGCGAGGATGCGGTGGATCTGCTTGGCCTGGCGGCCGAGGAGGCCGCGCGCGTGGGGGCCCAGGCGGGTGGCGACGCCGTGGTGCTGCGCGGCAGCGAACGCCTGCTGCGCCGCGCGCTGCGCAACCTGCTCGAGAACGCGCGCCGCTATGGCGGCCAGGACGTGAGCGCGGAGGTCCGGCGTGTCGGCCCCGGTGGCGTCCGGATCACGGTGTGCGACCGCGGCCCCGGCGTGCCGCAGGCCTATCGTGAACGCATCTTCGAGCCCTTCTTCCGCCTGCCCGGCCATGCCGAGCGAGAAGGCGGTGTCGGCCTCGGCCTGAGCCTGGTGCGGCAGATCGCCGAACGCCACGGCGGCAGTGTGCATTGCGAGCCGCGGCCCGGCGGCGGAAGCTGCTTCGTGCTGAGCCTGCCCGGCGCTTAGGGGTCAGGCCGCGCGGCGCTGGCGCCGCAGCATCGCGATCATGAACAGGCTCAAGGCCGCCGCCGCCACCGCCAGGCCCGCCGTGGCGGCGATCCAGAAGCCCTGCGCGCCCTGCCAGCCCGGGGGCGCGAGCTGCCAGGTGTCGAACGCCAGCACATAGCCACCGGCCAGCCCCACGCCCCACAGCGCCACCACGTAGATCACCATCGGCACGGTGGCGATGCGCCAGGCGCGCAGCACGAAGGCGGCCACCGTCTGCACGGCATCGGCGGCATGAAACAGCGCCACCCAGGCCACCAGCGGCAGCGCGGCGGCCACCACCGCGGGGTTGGTGGTGTACAGGCGAACCACCGCGTCGCGCAGCAGGAACACGCTGCCGCCCATCACCAGGGCCACCGCCAGCGTCAGCTGCAGGCCGTGCCAGCCCAGGCGGCGTGCATCACGCAGGTCGTCGGCACCGATGCGCTGGGCCACCAGGGTGCTGGTGGCGTTCGACAGGCCGAGCGGCATCATGAACAGCAGTGCCACCAGGTTGGCCGCGATCTGGTGGCCGGCGACCGGGGTTTCGCCCAGGCGCGCGATGAAGATCGCCATGAAGGCAAAACCCGTCACCTCCACCAGGATCGAGAAGCCCATCGGCACACCCAGCCGCAGCAGGGCCTTCAGTGAGGGCAAGTGGGGTGGTCGCAGCCCGTGGCCCCGCAGTGCGAACGGTTGGTAGAACGGGTCACGCCGCAGCACCGCATAGGCCACCAGCGCCTGCGCCCACATCGCGATCAGCGTGGCGATGCCGCAGCCCAGCACGCCCATGGCGGGCACCCCGAGCGCCGGCACGCCACCGATCAGCAGCATCGACAGTGGCACCTTCAGCGCCAGCCCGCCGAGCTGCAGCGCCATCACCGCCTTGGGCCGCGACACCGCGATGTTGAATCCCCGGTAGGCCGTGAACAGCAGCGATGCCGGCAGCGACAGTGCCAGCGCCAGCAGGTAGCCGCGGATCTTTTCCGCGACCACCGGCGTGGCCTTGGACAAGGCCAGGAATGGTGCCGGAAACGCCAGCAGCAGGCTGCCGGCCAGCGACAGCGCCAGTGCCAGCCAGACGGCCTGGTGCAACTGGTTGCCGGCCTCGCTGAGCCGCTTCGCGCCGAAGAGCTGGCCGACGATGGGGCTCACCGCGAGCACCACGCCCATCAGGCCGATGAACACCGTGACATACGCCGCCGAGCCCACCGCGAGCGCTGCCAGATCGGTGGCCGAGTGGCGGGCGATCAGCACCGTGTCGACGGTGGAGAAGCCCAGCACCGCGAGCTGCCCCACGAACACCGGCCAGGCCAGCGGCACGATGCGCCGCACGTCGGCGGCAAAGCTCGCGCTCCGGCTCATGCAGCGGGGGGCGCCACGTGGGCAAAGCGTTCGACCGGCGGGTGGTCTTCGCCGCCGGCGAGCCGCGCACGCTCGGCATAGCGGTTGAAGCGCCAGGCCGTGTTCTCCATCGTGATGCGGCGCCAGACTTCGCGTTTTTCACCCGGGCTCAGGCGCGGCCAGTGCTGCACCTCGTGCTCGGTACGGCCACAGCCCTTGCAGACCGCATCACCCTGCGCGGTGGAGCAGATCGCGATGCAGGGGGCGTCCGGTGTCTGCGCGTACCAGGCCAGCCAGGCCTGCCGCGCGGCGCGCGGCATGCTGCGCTCATCGGCCAGGGTTTCGTGGTAGTAGACCATCAGCGCATACACCTCGGCCAGCGCACGCACCTCGGGGCAGAGGCTGATGCCGTCGGGCGAGGGCGAGCGTTGGCGCCACCAGTTGATGGCGGCCTCGATGTCGGTGATGTGGATGCCGGCCATGCCGCGGCGCAGGGTGGGTTCGGAAGCGGGGCGGCAAGGATAGCCTGTCTGCCGCGGGCCTTGCCGGCCGGGGGGTGATCAGGCGTGCTGGCGCCTCACGCCCGCCGCAGCCGGCTGCGCACGGCATCGCTGCGCAGTTCACGCAATGCATCGGCCGCGATCCAGCGCGCGGCGCGGCCGGGGCGCTTGGCCAGTGTCTCGGCGCAGGCGATGGCGGCCGCATTCAGCGCGGCGTTGCGCTTGCCGATGTTCCGCAACGACCAGTTCACCGCCTTCTTGACGAAGTTGCGATCGTCGTCGGCCGCCTGCTCGACCAGCGGCAGGGCGGCCAGGAAGTCCGCGTCCGCAGCGGCCTTGTCGTGCACCGCCAGGCTGGCCAGCAGCGAGAAGGCCGCGCGGCGCACGAACTCGTCCGAGTCCGTGGCCCAGGCCGCCACGCGGCCCCAGGCGTGGGGCGAGCGCACGAAGGCGTTGTTGCAGGCCTGGTCGCACACGTCCCAGGACCGGCCGCTGCGGGCCCATTGGTCCATCTGCCACACGCCCAGTTGCTGCGGGTCGGCCACCAGCGAGGCCAGGATCTGGGCGTCCGGCAGGCCGGTGTCCCACAAGGCCTCGGCCAAGGCGGCATCGCGCCCGAACTGCCTGGCCAGGCGCCGCAGCACGGGGATGGCGACGCCCAGCCGGCCCGCCACTGCCATGCCGAAGCGGGCCATGCCGGCCAGTTCGGCCGGCCGCGCTTCGGCCTGCAAGGCGGTCATGGCGTCGTCGAACCGGGTCATCGCGGGATTTTGCGTCCGCCAGCGACGCGAAGGCCGCGCGCTTCAGCTACACGCCGCAGGTGTTGGTCGATGGGCGCGACTGGCGGCGCTGGCCTGCGTTGCCGGCCGCCGGCGGCATGGCCAGGGTGACGATCACCCTGCGTCGGGAAGGCGATGGCCGCATGTCGGTGCAGGTCGAACCCCTGGCCGGCACGCCAGCGCGCCTGGCCGCCTGGTGGGCCGCGGTGGAGGACGGCCGCGGCGCCTGTCGTTCGTCGTCACCGACGCCGACAGCGGCCTGTCGCTGCAGGCCGCTCATTTGACGTGCTAGCGTGCGGCCCGCGAAGGCCGCACCCGCTCAGCGTCCGAAGCCGCCGCGGCGCGGGCCGGCGGGCTTGCCGGCGAAATCTCGGCCAGCGCCGAACTCGCGTTCACCGCGTGCCTTGCCAGGGCCGCCGAAGCCGGGCTTGCGGCCCGGTGCGAACGGCTTGCCACCGCCGGCAAAGGGCTTGCCGCCCGGGCGGCCGAAGCTGCGTTCGCCGCTGGGCTTGTCCGACGGCGGCGCCAGTTTCGGCTCCAGGCCCGGCACCACGGCCGCCGAGATGCGCTGCGTGGTGAAGCGCTCGATGCGGCGGATCATGCCCACGTCGCGGCGCTCGGCCAGCGTGATCGCGAGGCCGGTACGGCCGGCGCGGCCGGTGCGGCCGATGCGGTGCACGTAGTCCTCGGCCTTCATCGGCAGGCCGTAGTTGATGACGTGCGTGATGCTCGGCACGTCGATGCCGCGCGCGGCCACGTCGGTGGCCACCAGCACGCGCAACTGGCGTTGGCGCAGGCCTTGCAGCACGCGGTTGCGTCGGCCTTGCGGCATGCCGCCATGCAGCGCGGCCACGGAATGGCCGATCTCGCCCAGCTTCCAGGCCAGTTCGTCGGCATCACGCTGCGTGCTCGTGAAGACGACGGCCTGGTCGACATTGCGGTCAGCCAGCAGTTGCTCCAGCAGGGCATGCTTGTGGTGCAGGCTGTCGGCCCAGTGCAGGCGCTGTTCGATCTGGGCGTGGGTGTCGGTGTGCGAGGCGACGTTGATGCGCTGCGGATCGCGCGTGAGCTCACGCGCCAGCGTGCCGACATTGCCCGCGAACGTGGCGCTGAACATCAGCGTCTGGCGCTGCGCAGGGATCGCCTGCGCGATGGTGGTGATGTCGTCGATGAAGCCCATGTCCAGCATGCGGTCGGCCTCGTCGAGCACCAGCATCTCCACCTGCGACAGGATGGCGGCGCCCGAACCCATCAGGTCGAGCAGGCGGCCGGGGGTGGCGATCAGCATGTCCAGCGGGCCGCGCAGGGCCTTGAGCTGGGCCTGGTAGGGCACGCCACCGACGACGTGCGCGATGCGCAGACCCTGCACGCCGTGGCCATATTGCATGCAGGCGCGCGAGACCTGCATCGCGAGTTCACGCGTGGGCGCCAGCACCAGCACGCGCGGGCCTTGCGGCTGGCCCTTGATGCGCTTCTTGGCCGGGTCCAGCCGCGCATCGAGGATGCGCTGCAGCGCGGGCCACACGAACGCGGCGGTCTTGCCGCTGCCCGTCTTGGCCGAGACCAGCAGGTCGGCGCCGGTCAGTGCGGCCGGCACGGCCAGGGCCTGCACGTCGGTGGGCGTGGGGTAGCCCGCGTGGAGGATGGCCTTCAGGATCTCGGGCGCGACGCCGAGGCTGTCGAAGCCGGGGCCTTCGGCCGCGGCGGCGATGCTGGCGGTGTTGGCGGCGGTGGAAACGGCCAGGGCGGCCTCGTCATGGAATTCGAAACTCATGGAGCACTTTCTCGATCAAGCACGCTGTACCCGGCGGGGCCGACCATCGGCCACGACAAGGCACAGCTGCGGCATCAGCCCGCCGAAGCGGCAGCCGCAGGTGGAGTCGCCAAAGGGAGCGGATGACAGCGCGAGAAAGCGCCGACGGGCCCGAACATCTGGAGCGACGGCATCGCCGCCAACCAGGACTCGAGACGCGGCTTGGATTCCCTGCGCTGCGGCAGGGCCCGGCTCGATGAGGGTCAGAGGGATGAACGAACAACGCTGACCGAACCAGGCAGCCCGATCAGCGTTAACCCGGGATTCTGGCACAAGCAGATCAGTCTCGCTCGGGTTTCTGCCGTGCAGCGGCGAACTGGGCCGCGAATTCAGGTGCCGACCAGCTCAGCGGCGATGCCCCGGGGCGCCACCAGCCACCCACCACGCGGCCGTGCAGCAGGCGCTGTGCGCCGGGCCAGGCGGCCAGCGCCGGGCCCTCGAACTGCAGGTGGGTGTGCACCGCCAGGTGCAGCATGTCGCCGTTGGAGGGGTCGATGAACAACAGGCCGGCGTGCGGCCAGAGCTGCAGGTTGCCCAGCGTGTTGAACATCGCATTGCCGGCCTGGTCGGGCATCACGAGCCGCGTGCCGGTGGCGTCGTCGACGAGGCGCACGAAGCCTGGCAGGCCGCCGCGGTGCGACACGTCCACCCCCTCGGCCCGGCCGGGCCCCACCCGCGGGCCGCTGGCCGAGGCAATGAACAGGGTATCGCTGCGCGCGATGAGCGCGCGTGCGGCATGGTCGAGACGGGTGCCCATCGCCTGCGGCGCCGAGCGCCGACGCGTGGGTTGCCACGTGGGCGTGCGGGCCTGGATGTACTGCGGGCAGTTGCCGAAGCTCTGCGCCACCTGCACCGTGAAGCTGCCCCGGTCCAGGGCCGTGACCCAACCATTCATCCGGTTGCGCCTGCGGGTGTGGGGCTGCAGGCCCAGCAAGCCGAGTGGGCTGCCAACGCGCAGCAGCGGCGTCACGGGATCCGGTGCCATGGGCCGTGTGCCCACCCGCAGGGTGCGCTCATCCGGCGAGCGCACGAAGCCGGGCGCGCCCGCGAGCATCGTGGCCCAGGGTTGGCCTTGATCGTCTTGTGCGGCCACCAGCAGCGTGGGCAGCTGTTCGAACAGCTCGCGGTGGGGGTCTGGCATGTAATCCCGGATGACCGTGCGCCCGACCGCATCGAGCCGTTGCGCGAGCCCCAGCCGCGCCTGCAGGTCGCGTTCACCGGCGTGGAAGGGCGCGTCGTCCAGGTGCAGTGGGCCCGAAGCCCTGGCGCCCGGCTCCGGCGCATCGGCCCCGGGGGGCTGGCCGGGGCTCACGCTGCCACCGCCGGGGTCGCCTGCATCGCGGTGAAGCCGGGCAGCGCCTCGATGCGGGCGAGCCAGGCGCGCAGCCGGGGGTAGGCGTCCAGCGACAGGCCGCCCTCGGGGGCGCGGGCGATGTAGGTGTAGTTGGCCACGTCGGCGATGGTCGGGGCCGGGCCCACCAGCCAGTCGCGCGGCTGCAGGTGCTGCTCCATGCGTTCGAACAGCTGGCGGCCCATCGGGTGGTGCGCCGTGCCATCGCCCTGGCCGGAGATGCGGGCCCAGCGTGCCATCGCCGGCCCGCGCAGCAGCGGGCCGGCGGCCACGCCCAGCCAGCGCTGGATCTCGGCCTGGGCCTGCACGTCCTCGGGCAGCCAGCGTCGGCGCGTGTCGTAGCGCAGCGCCAGGTAGACGAGGATCGCGTTGCTGTCGGCCAGCGTGAACTCGCCGTCCTCGATCACCGGCACCTGGCCGAAGGGATTGCGCGCCAGGAACTCGGGCGTGGCCTGCTCGCCGCGTTTGAGGTCCACGTTCACCCGCCGGCACGGCAGGTCCAGCAGCGAGAGCATCAGCAGCGCACGGTGTGCGTGGCCGGACAACGGGTGGTGGTACAGCGTGATCGGGGTGGCGGGACGGGACATGGACGCATGCTCCTGGGCAAGTGCTCGATGTGCCGCAGCGTAGGCGCTTCGCAAGCCGGACAGAATCCGGCGCCGTTGCAGTTCAGAATTCCAGCCGCTGCAATGGCGGAGCCTGTCGACCATGGATCATCTCGATGCCCTGCGCACCTTCGTGGCTGTGGCCGATGCCGGCGGGTTTGCGAAGGCCGCACGCCTGCGGGGCCACTCGGCGCCGTCGGTCACGCGCGCCATTGGCGCGCTGGAACAGCGGCTGGGCACGCCGCTGCTGCACCGCACGACACGCAGCCTGCGTCTGACCGAGGCTGGCGAGGCCTTCCTGGCCGACTGCCGCCGCATCCTGGGTGAACTGGACGCCGCCGAGGCGGCCGTGCAGGGCGTGCAACAGCAACCGCGGGGTCAGCTGTCGGTGACCGCACCCTCGCTGTTCGGCCGCCGATATGTGGCGCCGTTGCTGCTGGACTTCCTGGGGCAGCACCCACAGCTCACGGCACGCGCCTTTTTCGCCGACCGCGTGGTGCACCTGATCGACGAGGGTTACGACCTTGCCCTGCGCATTGCCCAGCTGCCGGACTCCAGCCTCACCGCCCTGCCGGTGGGCAGCCTGCGGTGTGTGGTGGCGGCGTCGCCGGCCTACCTGGCGGCGCATGGCGTGCCGCTGTGCCCGGCCGATCTGGCGGGGCACCAGGCGATCGGCTTCAGCTTCGATGGGCAAGGCAGCGCGCCCTGGGTGTTCGACAACCCGCGTGAATCGGTGCTGCCGCAGCAACGGCTGGTGGTCAACGCCATCGATGTGAAGGTGGCCGCTGCGTGTGCAGGCCACGGCCTGATCCGCGCACTGGCCTACCAGGTGTGCGATGAGGTGCGCGACGGCAGGCTGTGCCTGCTGCTGCAGGCGCATGAGCCGCCGCCGGTACCGGTGCACCTGGTGTACCCGGCCGGCCGCATGGCGGCTGCCAAGGTGCGGGCCTTCGTGCACCATGCCGCCGAGCACCTGCGGCAGGTGCCCGTCCTGCAGGGCCGTGGCCTGGATCAGGCCGATGCCAGGTAGCGCGCCAGCAGGTCGTGCAACTGGTGTTCGCGGAAGGGCTTGGCGAGGTAGTCGTCCATGCCGGCGGCCAGGCAGGCCCGGCGATCGTCGTCCGTGGCGTTGGCCGTCAGGCCCACGATGGGCAGCGGCGCATGGCCCGCGTCGACTTCGCGCTGCCGGATCTGCCGCGTGGCCTCGATGCCATCGAGCACCGGCATCTGGCAGTCCATCAGCACGATGTCGAAGCGTTCAGCGGCGGTCCGTTCCACCGCGAGCAGGCCATCGGTGACGATGTCCACGCCCAGGCCGGCACGCGCGAGCATCGCCTCGGCGACCATTGCGTTGATCGGGTTGTCCTCCACCACCAGCACCCGCCCGCGCAGCGTGGGCGGTGGAGCGGGATCGGCGGGTTGCGGCGCAGTGCTGTCGGGCAAGGGCACACGCAGCGTGAATTGCGCGCCGGTGCCGGGGTGGCCTAGCGCACGCAGGTCGCCGCCCATCAGGTGCGCCAGCTCGCGTGAGATCGCCAGGCCGAGGCCGGTGCCGCCATGACGCCGCATGTTCGAGGCATCCTCCTGGTGGAAGGCCTCGAACAGTCGTTCGGCATGTTCGCTGGGAAAGCCGCAGCCGGTGTCGATGACGATGACCTCGGTCTGCCCATCGTCCCGCCGGCGCACCCGCATCGTGATGCTGCCCGCGTCGGTGAACTTCAGTGCATTGCCGCTCAGGTTCAGCAGGATCTGCCGCAGGCGTGCGGCATCCCCGCGCACCCAGCAGGGGGCGGGCAGGCGGCTGTCCAGCCGGAAGGCCACGCCCTTGGACTGCGCGGGCAGCCGGGTCCAGTCGCCGATCTCGGCCACCAGCTGGTTCAGGTCGAAGGGTGTGTTGGCCAGCGTGACATGGCCGCTTTCGATCTTCGAGAAGTCCAGCACGTCGTTGATCAGGGACAGCAGGTGCTCGCCGGCGCGCTCGAGCGTGGCAATGCGCTGCAGGAACGCGGCGCCACTGCGCTGGCGCGTGTCGCGCAGCTGGTGCGCGATGCCCAGCATGCCGTGCAGCGGCGTGCGCATCTCGTGGCTCATGGTGGCCAGGAAGCGGCTCTTCACGGCGCTGTGCTGCTGCGCCAGTTCCATGGCCTGCTGGCGCTGGTCGGCCAGTTCGTTCATGCGGAAACGCACACGCAGGGTGGCTGCCGTGTGGGCGGCCGAACGCCAGCCGTCCACCAGGATCAACAGCACGAACAGGCCCGTGGCGATGCCGGCGTACAAGCTCATCTCGGTGCCCAGCCAGAGCTGATAGGCCACCGTGGGCAACAGGAGCGGCAACACGAACGCGAGCATCGTGGCGTAGTGGTGCGACAGCACGACGAAGCCCACCGAGGCGGTGCCGACCACGGTGGCCGCCATCAGGATGCCCAGCGGGCTGCCCGGGTCGGGCACCAGCAGCGTGCCCACGGCGCCATAGACCAGGCCGTCGACCACATGCGCCGCCTGGTAGTGGCGCAGCCAGCGGCCGGCTTCTTCGCGCCCGGCGCGGCGCTGCGCCAGGTCAATGCCCATGCGCCAGGCGCACACCGCCAGCTTCAAGGCCAGCCAGACCAGCAGCGAGGTGCTCGAGACCTTGCCCCACAAGACCCAGCAGATCAGCCCGCCGAACGGAGCACCCAGCAGGTTGGCCAGGCGCGCGCGCTCGAACACCACCGCCGCTTGCGCTGCCAGCACCTTGGCCTTCAGGCGCGGGCTGGGGGCACTGCCGGGCGGGGCGCGCAAGGATTCGAGGGTGGGGAACTGCAGCATGCGGCGCAGAGGCAGCGCGCAGGGGGCGCGCCGTCAAGCTGCCGGATTATCTCCACGCATCGCGCCGACGCCGTGTTCAAGGCGTCACGCGAACGGCCCGCTTGCGCGGGCCCAGGGGGCCATTTCCGGCCGCGCCCCCGTTGCGGCGCGGCGGGTTCAGGCGGCGCGGGCCGCGCTGCGGATCATGTCGGCCGCCTTCTCGGCGATCATGATCACCGGCGCGTTGGTGTTGCCGCTGACGACGCTCGGCATGATCGACGCATCCACCACCCGCAGGGCCTGCAGGCCATGCACGCGGAGTTCTGCGTCCACCACGTCCAGCGGTCCCGAGCCCATTCGGCAGCTGCTCACCGGGTGGTAGATGGTGTCGGCGTACTGGCGGATGAACTCGGCGATCTGCGTGTCGCTGCGGGCCTGGGCGGACGATGGGAATTCGGTCGCACCCAGGGCGGCCAGCGCCGGCTGCGAGAGCAGCTCGCGCATGCGCTTGAAGCCACGCACCAGGTCGGCCAGGTCGTCCGGATGGTCGAGGAAGTTCGGATCGATCAGCGGCGCTGCCATGGGATCACGGCTGGCCAGCGTCAGGCTGCCACGGCTGCGGGGCCGTAACAGGCACACGTGGCAGGAATAGCCGTGCCCGAACACCGTCTTGCGGCCATGATCGACCAGCTTGCCGATCACGAAGTGCAACTGCAGGTCCGGACGGTCCACCTCCGGGCGGCTGCGCAGGAAGGCGCCGCACTCGGCGAAGTTGGTCGTCAGCATGCCACTGCGTGAACGCCGCCACTCGAAGATGCCCTTGAGCACACGCCATGCGCCGGCGGCCGAAAGGCCGAACAGGTCCTTCAGGTGCGGCGCGTCGTAGACCGCCACCACGTCGACATGGTCGTGCAGGTTCCTGCCCACCCCCGGCAGGTCGTGCACGAGTGCGATGCCATGCTGCTGCAGATGGGCCGCAGGCCCGATGCCGCTGAGCATCAGCAGCTGTGGTGACTGCAGCGCACCGGCGCACACCAGCACCTCGCGTCGCGCCCGCACTTCACGCAAGGCGCCGGCCTGGCGGTACTCGACCCCCACCGCGCGGCGGCCCTCCAGCAGCACCCGGGTGGCCTGGGCCCCGGTGATCACCTGGAGGTTGGCCCTGCCCAGGTGCGGCGTCAGGTAGGCCTTGGCCGCACTGCAGCGTTCGCCATTGCGGTGCGTGACCTGGTACATGCCCACGCCTTCCTGCGTCGAGCCGTTGAAGTCGGGGTTCAGTGGCAGCCCTGCCTCACGGCCGGCCTGGATGAAGGCCGGCGCATGCGGGTTGGGGCTGCGCAGGTCCATCACGTTCAGCGGGCCACCGGTGCCGTGCAGCGCATTGGCGCCCCGCTCGTTGTGTTCGGCCTTCTTGAAGTAGGGCAGCACCTCGTCGAAAGACCAGCCGGCGTTGCCCTCTGCAGCCCAGCCGTCGTAGTCCTCCCGCTGGCCGCGGATGTAGATCATCGCGTTCACCGAGCTCGAGCCCCCCAGCACCTTGCCGCGGGGCTGGTAGCCGCGGCGGCCGTTCAGACCCCGCTGCGGCACGGTGGCGAACTTCCAGTTCGCATCGCCGGTCTTGCCCAGCACGGCCAGACCGCCCGGGCACTGGATCAGCACGCTCTGGTCACTGCCGCCTGCCTCCAGCAGGCAGACCTTCACCGCCGGGTCTTCACTCAAGCGGGCCGCGAGCACCGAGCCGGCGGAACCCCCACCGACCACCACATAGTCGAACATACCGCTGTGTCTCCATGATGAACTGCCGGGCCTGCAGTGCAGGACCGAATTCATCATAGGGGCCGGCCTGGAGGCCGGGCCTGCGGCACCACAACTTAGTCTCGACGCACGCCTCTAGACCGGCCTCGGGTTAGACCGAATGCCACAGCGCGGCGAAGAAGTGGCAGGAGCTGCCTGCCATCACGAACAGGTGCCACACGAAGTGCGCATAGCGGATGCGCGCATCGAACAGGAAGACGACAGCGCCCGCGGTATACGCCAGCCCTCCGGCGACCAGCCAGGCCAGGCCGGTGACGGACATGCGTTCGATCATCGGCTGCACGGCCACCACGGCCACCCAGCCCATGGCCACGTACAGCCCGGTGGACCACAACGGGTGCCGAAGGCGATTGAACAGCTTGGCCGCCACGCCCAGCGCCGCACAGCCCCACACCACGCCGAACAGCGCCCAACCCCAGCCGCCGCGCAGCACGCCCAGCACGAAAGGCGTGTAGCTGCCAGCGATGAAGAGGTAGATCGCCGCATGGTCCAGCCGGTTGAGCCAGTGCTTGACCATGCCGGCCGGCACCGCGTGGTACAGCGCCGAGACGAGGTAGAGCAGGATCATCGTTGCCGCGAACACGCTCACCGCCACCACGTTGACGGCGCTGCCGCGCAGCGCCGCCATGTGCACCAGGATCGGCAGGCTGGCCACGGCCAGCAAGAAGCCGACACCATGGCTGATGGTGTTGGCCAGTTCTTCGCCCCAGGTCTGGGGTCGATCGGCGAGCGTGTGCATGAGGTGGATGCTAAAGCGCCGGGTGCTTTACTGCTACATTCGCAGGACAGACATGCACGAGACCGTTTCTACAAGGTCTTATCCCGTACCGTCCGGCCCTGTCTGAGCGCAGGCCCCGGACCGGCCCAGGTTTGAATCCCAGGTTCGACGTTTCTTGAGTGTCTCTGTCCGCTGCGGGCGGTGTGCTCGCGCGGTGTCCTCGTTTCCATTCAAATTCCCACAAGGAACACTCTGCATGAGCACCACCCAGACCGGCATCGTCAAATGGTTCAATGATGGCAAGGGCTTCGGCTTCATCACCCCGGAAGACGGCAGCAAGGATCTGTTCGCCCACTTCAGCGAGATCCGCAACAACGGCGGCTTCCGCAGCCTTCAGGAGAACCAGCGCGTCGAGTTCGAAGTCAAGCAGGGCCCCAAGGGTCTGCAGGCAGCGAACATCCGCGTTCTCTGACGTTGGTTCCGCCCGGCCGGTGGTCCGGCCGCGGGGCGACCCAGGCGTGAACGCCAAGAACAACCGCGGCCCCAAGGGGCCGCGGTGTCGTTTTGGATGGGTCGCACGTTAGGTGCAGCGTGTGGGTCAACCGCCTGCAGGGGGCGGCGCCGCGGGGTTCGCGGGCGGCGTGTCCTCGGAGGGTTGGTGCGCGCCGCCTTCGGTGGGCGCATCGTCGCTCTTGTGAGCCTTCTTCTGGCGCTTTTCCTCGGCCTTGCGCTTCTTCGCCAGCTCGCGCTGACGCTTCTCGTACGAGTAGTTGGGGGTCGCCAATGCGGTCCTCCTGGGGTGGCCGGTGCGCGCCGTTCGCGCTCCGCTGCATGGGTGCCAGCATACGGCAAAGGCGGTGGCTTGCAGGTGGCAGGTTTGTCACGGGAATAGAAAAGGCCCGCATGCCGAGGCCTGCGGGCCGAAGGTACCTTGAAAGGGGGTTTCGAGAGGTACCGAGGAGACAAGCTGTCACCCGGACCCCGGCAGATGCCAGAGCCCGGTGTCTGACAGGGTGCAGGCGCGAAGCTTCCGCGCAGACCCTGTCAGCCCTGGTGTCAGGCCGCGCGCTTGGCCGACTTGGCGGCGGCTTGCGAGGCCTTCACGGCGGTGGTGGTCACGGCGTTGAAGTTCGCTTCGGCGATGTCAGCGGCCTGCTTGGCGGCCTTGTGCACGCTCTCGTAGGCGTTGTTGGCGGCGGTGATGGCCGACTTCACCAGCGTCACGGCGTTCTCGGTGCCGGCCGGCGCATTCTTCACGGCGTTGTCGACAGCGGCCATGAACTTCTGCTGCAGTTCGGCGAACTGGGCTTCAGCGGTCTTGGTCACTTCCGCATTGGTGGACGCAGCGATGTCGTACAGATGGCGGCTGTAGGCAGCGGCCTTCTCGGCGGCGGGCTGCAGCAGGCTGGCTTGCAGGGCCAGCAGCTCCTGCGCGTCCTTCACGGCGAGCGCGGCGCGGGTGTTTTCGGCCGCTTCGCCCAGCGCGGTCTTGGCGACCTGCAGGTTCAGCTCGACCAGCTTCTCGACGCCTTCAAACGCCTTGTTCGTCAGGCCGAACAGGGTCTCCAGATTGGCCTTGTTGGCGGCGGTGATTTGTTCGGGGGTCAGGAATGTCATGGTGGATCTCCTTGGTGGGGCGGTTGTGCCGGGCAGTTATGCTGCACTGCAACATGATTCGAAGTATAGAAGCCGCTCGGCGCATTGCAAGTGTTTTTTGTTGCAATGCAGCAAACTAGGGACGAATCCCTAGTTGTGTGAGGCAAAGGCGGGTGTCCGGGCCGGTTGGTCACAATGGGGCCACACGATGCCAGGCCCCCATGCAGGTGTTCCTCACCGACCGCGTATTGCCGGTGCTGCCCGCCGGGCATCGGTTCCCGATGCCCAAGTACACGCTGCTGCGCGAGCAGGTACAGGCCGAGCTCACGGGCCTGCGCTTCACCGAGGCCGAACCCGCCACCGAAGGCGAACTGGCACTGGCGCACACACCCGACCATGTGAGTGCGGTGATGGGCGGCACGCTGTCCGCGGCGGCGCAGCGCGAGATCGGCTTTCCCTGGTCGGAGCGCATGGTGGAGCGTTCGTGCCGTTCGGTGGGCGCCACGATCGCTGCCGCGCGGGTGGCGCTGGTCGAGGGCGTGGCGCTGCAACTGGCCGGTGGCACCCACCATGCCGACGCTCACAAGGGCAGCGGCTATTGCGTGTTCAACGATGTCGCGGTGGCCGCGCGGCTGATGCAGGCCGAGTCCCACCGGCACCACCGGCGCCTGCTGCGGGTGTGGGTGATCGATCTCGACGTGCACCAGGGCAATGGCACCGCGGCCATCTTCCACGACGACCCGACGGTGTTCACACTCTCGCTGCACGGCGCGCGCAACTTCCCGTTCCGCAAATCGCCAAGCGATCTTGATGTCGACCTGCCCGACGGGTGTGGCGACGCTGACTACCTGGCCGCGCTCGACGCGGCCCTGGCCAGGGCCTGGCAACGGCAGCAACACGATGGACCGCCCGGCCTGGCCTTCTACCTGGCGGGCGCCGACGCACACGAAGGCGACCGCCTGGGCCGCCTGAAGCTCAGCCTGGACGGGTTGGCCGAGCGCGACGAGCGCGTGTTCGACGCACTGCGACGCTGGCGCGTGCCCGTGGCCGTGACCATGGCCGGTGGCTATGGCCACGACATTCGCACCACGGTGGCGGTGCACCTGCAGACCGTGCGGCTGGCGCGTGCGGCCTGGCAGCACTGGCAAGGCGGTGACAGCCCGGGTGCGGGCCCGGTGAAAGAATCCGCGCGATGAACCATCGCCCGCTGCCAGACACCCGCGACCGCTACCCCCACCTGCTGACCATCACCACCCGCTGGATGGACAACGACCTGTACGGCCACGTGAACAACGTGCAGTACTACAGCTACTTCGACACGGTGGTGAACCGCTACCTCATCGAGGCGGGCGCACTGGACATCCATGCCGGGCAGGTGATCGGGCTCGTGGTCGAGACGCACTGCAACTACTTTGCCTCGCTGGCCTTCCCGCAGGACGTGGTGGCCGGCTTGCGCGTGGCCCACCTGGGATCGTCCAGCGTGCGCTACGAGATCGGCCTGTTCGAGGGCAACGAGACGCAGGCGGCCGCGCGTGGCCACTTCGTGCACGTGTACGTCGACCGCGCCACGCGGCGCCCGGTCAGGCTGCCGGCGGCGCTGCTCGCGGCATTGCAGCCGTTGCAGGTCACCCCCGGGTAAGTGCTCTCCTGGCGCCGGCATGCCGTTCAGCCGACATTCAGATCGATGCGGCCGGCGCTTCCTAGAATCGCGGCGCCCCATCCAACGCCTACGGAGACACCCGCGCATGCGAAACGGCCGACGCCTGCTGATCCTGCCGTTGCTCGGCCTTGGCACGGCGGCCCAGGCCGCCGGCGTGGACGGCGCATCCCTGGGCGCGCTGTGGGCGGTGCCCTTTGGCGGCGTGTTGCTGTCGATTGCGCTGATGCCGCTGCTGCTGCCGCGCTTCTGGCACCACCACTACGGCAAGGTGGCCCTTGGCTGGGCGCTGGCGTTCCTGCTGCCCTTTGCCGCCGTCCATGGGGCCGGCACGGCCGGCCAGGCGCTGGTGCACACCCTGCTCGCCGAGTACCTGCCGTTCATCATCTTGATCAGCGCCTTGTTTACGGTGGCGGGTGGCATCTACGTGCGTGGCAACCTCCACGGCAGCCCCGGGCTGAACACCGGGCTGATGGCCGCCGGCGCACTGCTGGCCAGCGTGATGGGCACCACCGGCGCGTCAATGCTGCTGGTGCGGCCGCTGATCCGCGCCAACGACAACCGCCGCCACGTGACCCACGTGTTCGTGTTCTTCATCTTCATCGTCAGCAATGCCGGGGGCGCGCTCACGCCCTTGGGCGATCCGCCCCTGTTCCTGGGCTTCCTTCAAGGCGTGGACTTCTTCTGGACCTTGCGCCACCTGTGGCCGCCCACGCTGTTCCTGGTGGCCAGCCTGCTGCTGGTGTTCTACCTGATCGATCGGCATTGGTATCGGCGCGAAGGGGTGATGCCGATCGACCCCACACCGGATTCGCCCCGCCTGGGGCTGGACGGTGCGATCAATCTGCTGCCGCTGGCGGCCATCGTTGTGCTGGTGCTGCTCAGTGGCATGTGGCAGCCGGGCGTCCGATTCGATGTGCTGGGCACCACGGTCGAACTGCAATCGCTGGTGCGCGACGGCCTGCTGATCGTGGTGATGCTCGTGTCGCTGGCGATCACGCCCGCCAAGGTGCGCCAGGCCAACCAGTTCAGCTGGGGCCCGATGCAGGAGGTGGGCAAGCTGTTCATCGGCATCTTCATCACGATGATGCCGGTGCTCGCGATGCTCAAGGCCGGTGAGGCCGGCGCCTTTGCGCCGGTGGCGCGTGCCGTCACCGGCGAGGGCGGCCAGCCCTTGCCCTGGGCCTACTTCTGGTTCAGCGGCGTGCTGTCGTCCTTTCTCGACAACGCGCCGACCTACCTCGTGTTCTTCAACCTGGCCGGCGGCGATCCGCAGCAACTGATGGGGCCGCTGGCCGGCACGTTGGTGGCCATCTCCGCCGGCTCGGTGTTCATGGGCGCCAACAGCTACATCGGCAACGCCCCGAACTTCATGGTCAAGGCCATTGCGGAAGACCGCGGCGTCCAGATGCCCAGCTTCTTTGGCTACATGGTCTGGTCGGGCGCGGTGCTGATCCCGCTGTTCGTGGCCATCACCTGGCTGTGGATGCGCTGATGGACCGCGTGCTGGTGGCGCTGCCGATGTTCAACGACGTGCTCGACCGCCTGCGCGAGCACTTCGAGGTGCTGACCACGCCCGACGGTCCGCCCGATGCATTGCCCCCACTGGCGCAGCGATTGCACGGCTGTGCCGGCATGCTGGTGGCCGGCGCACCGCGCGTCGACGCGACGCTGCTGGCGGCCTGCCCGGGCCTGCGGGCGGTGTGCAGCATGGCGGTGGGCTTCAACAACATCGATGTCGAGGCCTGCACCTCGCATGGTGTGCTGGTCAGCAACGCGCCGGGCGTGCTCACCGAGACCACGGCCGATTTCGGCTTTGCATTGATGATGGCCGCGGCGCGCCGCATCTGCGAAAGCGAGCACTACTTGCGCGCCGGGCGATGGTCGGACTGGCGCTACGACCTGTTCGCCGGTGCCGATGTGCACGGCAGCACGCTGGGCGTGCTGGGCATGGGCCGCATCGGCCAGGCGATTGCCCGGCGCGGCGCGCTCGGCTTCGGCATGCGGGTGATCTATCACAACCGATCCCGGCTCGAGCCTGCGGTCGAACAGGCGCTCGGCGCGCGCTGGGTGACCAAGGAGGAGTTGTTGCGCCACTGCGATCACCTGGTGATCGTGGTGCCGTACAGCGCCCAGTCGCACCACCTGGTCGGGGCGGCGGAACTGGCCCTGATGAAGCCCACGGCCACCCTGACCAACGTGGCCCGAGGGGGCGTGGTGGACGATGCCGCACTGGCCGAGGCGCTGCGCGAGCGGCGCATCGCGGCCGCGGGGCTGGACGTGTTCGAGGGTGAACCGGCGGTGCACCCCGCGCTGCTCACGGTGCCCAATGTGGTGCTGACACCGCACATCGCGAGCGCCAGCCTGCCCACACGGCGCGCGATGGCGAACCTCGCGGCCGACAACCTGATCGCGGCGCTGGGCCGCGGGGCCCATGCCGGCCGGCCGCCGACGGCGCTGAACCCGCAGGTGCTGGCGCCACCCTGAGCCTTGCCCCCGCTCAGCGTGCGCGGGGCAGGGCAGTCACCTCCGCGGTGGGCCGCGAAGGCGTGCGGGCAATGTTCATGACCCAGGACACCATCACGAAGTAGCCGACGAGCGTGCCCAGTTCAACCACGCCAGCCTCGCCGAACTGGGCGCGGGCCGCCGCATACGTCTCGTCGCCCACCTCGTGCGTGGCCAGCAGTTCGGCGCAGAAGTCGGCCGAGGCCTGCAGCGCCGGCGCCAGGCCGCTCAGGCGTTCGCCACGGTGCACGGCCTGCAGCGCGGCCTGCGGCACGCCGGCAGCGCGCGCCAGCGGCACATGCATCACCCACTCGAACTGGTTGCCGACATGCTGCGCGGCCAGGCAGGTGGCGAGCTCACGCACATCGGCGGCCAGCGCACCGCCGAAACGCAGCGTCTCGCCGAGCTGCGCCACCTTGTCCAGCAACGCCGGCGTGCGCAGCAGCGGCACGAAGGGGCCATACACCGCCTTGCGCGGGCCATCGATCAAGGCCTGCGCGGCGGCATGTTGTGCCGGGTCCAGCGCGCTCATGGGCGGCAAGGGCAGGCGCTCCTCACCGGCGCCTTGCGGGATCGGTTCAGGGCGGGCTGGGTCGGGCATGGGGGGTCTCCGGTCGACGTGCGGCCCGCCGCAGCCAGTGTGCGCTGCGCAGCAGCAGCGCGGCCGCCAGGGCCAGGGTGAGTTCGATGCCCGTCCAGCCGGATGCGGGCAGGCGGCGCAACAGGTGGTCGAGCGCCAGCGCCACCAGCGGCCCGGCGATCTGCCCGAGCGCAAAAGCGGCCGTCATGCGGCCTAGCAGCGGCGTGGGATGGGCCGGCGCCAGGCTGCGGGCATGTTGCAGGCCGGTCATCGTGGCCACCAGGAAGGTGCCGCCGACGAACACGGCCGCCAGTGCCACCGCCGGACCCGAACGACTGAACACGGGCAGGACGCAGCCCAGCGCCATCACGGCATGGCAGGCGGCCCACAGCTGCAGGCCTTGCCAATGCCTCAGCACCCGGGCGGCCAGCAGCGTGGACGCGGCGGCGGCCAGACCGAACACCGGCCAGACGGCGCCGAACAGCTGCGGGTCGTCGATCAGTTGCCGGGCCAGCAGTGGCAGGTAGGTGGCGGGCAGGATGTAGCCGAAACCGAGCGCGCCATAACACAGCACCGGCGCCCAGCTGCCGCGCGGCACGGCACCGGCCGGGGTCGCCGCCGGGGCGCCAGCCGGCGTGCGCTGGGGTGTGGCCTCGGGTGGCCACAGGCGCAGCACCCCCAGCGCGATCAGCGCCGCCAGCAGCCCGAGCTGCCACCACAGGCCCGCCGCACCGGCGGCGGCGCCGACCCACACCCAGAGGCCGGCCGCAGTGATGCCCAGACCGACCCCGGCGAACACGATGCCGGCCAGTTCGGGCCGTCCGCGCCGGGCCAGTTCGCCAACGGCCCAGCCACTGAGGCCCACGAGCACCCACGCACTGGCCATGCCGGCAAGCAGGCGCAGCACCATCCACGCGACCAGGCCCTGGGTGCTGCCGGTGGCCGCGGTGAGCAGCGCGGTGGCCGCAAGGCCGAGCAGCACGCCGCGCCGCGTCGACACGCCCAGGCGCGCCGCGCTCAGTGCGCCCAGCAGGTAGCCCAGGTAGTTGGCCGCCGCCAGCCAGGCGCCACCGCCGGCGTCGAGCAGGCCTTCGCGCTGCATCAGGGGCAGCAGCGGCGTGAAGGCGAACCGGCCGATGCCCATCGCCACCGCCAGGCCCATGGCGCCGGCAGCGCACACGGTCCACGGCGGGCGCGGAACAGGGGCCGGGGCGATGCCTTGCATGCCCGCATTGGAACGGCAATCCGCGCCTTCCACAAATGAATAATCGAGAACTATCATTCTCGAAATGAGAACACTGGACCTGGACTCGCTGGAGATCTTCCGCAGCGTGGCGCGCGAAGGCGGGGTGATCCGCGCCGCGCAGCGCCTGAACCGCGTGCAGAGCAACGTCACCACGCGCATCAAGCAGCTGGAGGAACGCCTGGGCGTCGCGCTGTTCCGGCGCCAGGGCCGGTCGCTGGTGCTCTCGGCTGAGGGCCAGAGCCTGCTGGTGCATGCCGAGCGCCTGCTGCGCCTGGCCGACGAGGCCGAGAGCGAGCTGCGGGCCGGTGCGGCGCGCGGGCCGTTCCGGCTGGGCTCGCTGGAAAGCACCGCGGGCAGCCGGCTGCCGGCCGTGCTGTCGCGCTACCACCGCCTGCACCCGGCGGTGGTGATCGAGCTGTCCACCGGCACCACCGGTGCGCTGCTGCAGAAGGTGCTGGACTACCGGCTGGAGGCGGCCTTCGTCAGCGAGCCCTTCACCGCGCCGGGCCTGCAGTCGCAGGCCGTGTTCGAGGAAGAACTGGTGCTGGTGACGGCACGCAGCCACCCGCCGGTGACACGGGCCTCCGACCTCGGGCGCAGCACGCTGCTGGCCTTTGCGCAGGGCTGCTCGTACCGCAAACGCCTCGAGGACTGGTTCGGCGCGGCCAACGTGCTGCCCGAGCGGGTGCTCGAGTTCGCCAGCTACCCGGCCATCATCGCCTGCGTGGCGGCGGGCACGGGGTGCGCCATCGTGCCGGTGTCGGTGCTGCAGGCCCTGCGCGCAGGCAGCGACGTGGGCCAGCACACGCTGCCCGAGCGGGTGCGGCGCAACCGCACCCACCTGGTCTGGCAGGGTGAAGCCTCGCCGGCCCTGCAGGCCCTGCGTGCGCTGCTGGTGCCGCGCGCGCCGAAACGCGCGGCACCGGCCTGAGCCCCCGACGGGCGGGATCAGGCCTTGCGCAGCGGGCCCGCCTCCAGCGGCAGGCTGCGCAGGCGCTTGCCGGTGGCGGCGAAGATCGCGTTGGCCACCGCGGCCGCCACCGGCGGCGTGCCCGGTTCGCCGATGCCGCCCGGCGCCTCGGTGCTGGGCAGCACATGCACCTCGACCGCTGGCATTTCGTTCATGCGCAGCACCGGGTAGGTGTTGAAGTTGCCCTGTTCGACGCGGCCGTCCTTGAAGCTGATGCGGCCGTGCAGCGCCGCGCTCAGGCCGTAGACGATGCCGCCCTCGATCTGGCGCGCGATGATGGCGGGGTTCACCGTCATGCCGCAATCCACCGCGGCGACCACCCGGTGCACCCGTGGCGTGCCATCGGCCGCCACCGAGACCTCGGCCACCTCGGCCACATAGCTGCCAAAGGACTGTGCCACCGCGATGCCCCGGAAGCGCCCTGCCGGCAGCGGCTGGCCCCAGCCCGCCTTCCCGGCGGCGGCCTCGAGCACGGCCTTGTAGCGGGGCTGCTTGCCCAGCAGCGCGCGCCGGAACTCGAACGGGTCCTTCTTCGCGGCGGCGGCCAGTTCATCGATGAAGCTCTCGATGAAGAAGATGTTCTGCGAGTGGCCCACCGAGCGCCAGAACCACACCTGCGGCCCGGGCTCCTGCCGGCCGTAGGCCAGGTGCTGGTGCGGGATGTCGTAGGGGTGATCGGCGATGCCCTCGACGGCGAACGAATCCACGCCCGAGGGCGGGATCTGCATGAAGCCCGAGCCGGCCATGATCGAGGGTGAACTCACGCCGGCCTTCAGCAGCACCGGCTTGCCCGCGGCATCGAGCCCGCCGGTGAACCTGGTCACCGCAGCCGGGCGGTAGAAGCCGGCGGCCGTGTCGTCCTCGCGCGTGTAGATGAGCTTCACCGGCGCGCCGCTGAGCTTCGACAGAAGGGTCGCGTCGATCACGAAATCCGGCGCGAAGCGGCGTCCGAAGCCTCCGCCCAGCATCATCGTGTTCACCTTCACCTTGGCCGGGGCCACCGAGGCCACCTGGCTCAGGATGCCCTGCGCCGGGCCCTGGCTTTGCGTGCCGGCCCAGATTTCCACCTCGTCGGGTTTGACCCAGGCGGTGCAGTTCATCGGCTCCATGCAGGCATGGGCCAGATAGGGCGCTTCATAGGTGGCCTCGACCGTGGTGGTGGCCGCGGCGTCCTTCACATTGCCGTCGCTGCGTGCCACCGCGCTGGCGCTGGCGGCGCCGGCATGGAGCATGCTGCTGACCTTGTCCGATGACAGGCCGGTGTTCGGCCCCAGGTCCCACACGATCTGCAGGGCGTCGCGGCCCTGTTTCGCGGACCAGTAGCCAGTGGCCAGCACGGCCACGCCCGAGGGAATGCTCAGCACCGCCTTCACGCCCTTGACGGCCTTGGCCTTGGCATCGTCCACCTGTTTGGGCTTGGCGCCCGGCATGGGTGCGCGGGCCATCACGGCCACCAGCATGCCGGGCAGCTGGACGTCGATGCCGTAGCGGGCGCTGCCATCGACCTTGCCCGCGCTGTCCAGCCGCTTCAGCGGCCGGCCGAGGATCTTGAAATCCTTGGGCGACTTCAAGGGCGGGTCGGCCGGTGGCGTGAGCTTGGCCGCCGCGGCGGCCAGTGCGCCGTACGGCAAGCTCTTGTTGCCATGCACCACCTGCCCGGCCTCGGTGCGGCACTGGGCGGCGTCCACCTGCCACTGTGCGGCGGCGGCCTGGATCAGCATGGCGCGCGCAGCGGCACCGGCCTTGCGCACCGGCTGCCAATGCGCCCGCACGGTGGTGGAACCACCGGTAACCTGCATGCCGAAGGCCGGGTTGGCGTAGGCGCTGTCCACCGGCGCCTGCTCGACCCGGACCTGGCGCCAATCAGCGTCCAGCTCTTCGGCCAGCAGCATCGGGATGGCGGTGAGCACACCCTGGCCCATCTCGGAAGAGCCGCACATCACGGTGACCTGGTTGTCCGGCGCGATGCGCAGCCAGGCATTCAGCCGGGCGGCTTGTGGGTCGTTGCCGGCGGCGCGGCCTGAGGTGGGCAGCGTGAAGCCCAGCACCAGCGCAGAACCGGTGCCGGCCAGGAAGCCGCGGCGGCTGGCGGCGAACGGGGTGGTGTCGTCCATGCTCAAGCCCCTGCCGACAGCGTGACCGCGGCGTCCTTGATGGCCGCCTTGATCTGGTTGTAGGTGCCGCAGCGGCACAGGTTGCCGCTCATCGCGGTGTCGATCTCGGCATCGCTGGGCTTGCGCGTCTTCAGCAGCAGGGCGGTGGCGCTCATCACTTGGCCCGACTGGCAGTACCCGCATTGCGGCACGTCCTGTGCCAGCCAGGCCGCCTGCACGGCCTTGCCGGCCGGGGTGGCGCCGACGGCCTCGATGGTGGTGATCCGCTTGCCGGCCACCGCCGAGATCGGCGTCGAGCACGAGCGAACCGGCTCGCCCTCCAGGTGCACGGTGCAGGCGCCGCACAAGGCCATGCCGCAACCGAACTTGGTGCCGGTGAGCTGCAGGTCCTCCCGCAAGGCCCACAGCAATGGCATGTCGGCATCGGCATCGACCGCGACGGCCTTGCCATTGACAGTGAACGAAACCATGGTGTCTCCTGTTGGTGTCTGGCCGCGCGCAATACGCGCGGGCCGCGACCTTAACGCGCCTGGCACTGCTTGCCTGGCCGATGGAAACCCTGGTTCGTGCTGACACAATCATCGGATGATCGAGTGGCTGGTGCCGGCGCTGTTGGCGCTCAATGCGGGGCTGTTGCTGTGGCTGGTGCTGCGGCCGCAGGACCGGGGGCGCGAACTGCGGGAGGACCAGGCCCGGCGCGATTTGCGGCAGGAACTGCAGGACGGGTCCCGTGCGACGCGGCAGGAGCTTTCGGCCACGCTGGCGCTGCTGCAGCAGACGCTGCTCACGCAAAGCGGCGACGTGGCGCGCACGCAGAACGAACAGATCGATTCCTTCCGCACCCAGCTCGGCAGCCTGCAGCAGACGGTGGCGCAATCGCTGCAGTCCGCCACCGCGCAGCTGGCCGAACAGCTGCGCCAGCTGACCGAGGCCAGCGAGCGCCGCCTGGGTGAGGTGCGCATGACGGTCGAGAGCCGCCTCGCGGCGCTGCAGGAGGGCAACGAGAAGAAGCTCGAGCAGATGCGTGCCACGGTGGACGAGAAGCTGCACGCCACGCTGGAGCAGCGCCTGGGCGACAGCTTCCGTCAGGTGGCGGAACGGCTGGAGCAGGTGCACAAGGGCCTGGGCGAGATGCAGACCCTGGCCCGTGACGTCGGGGCGCTCAACCGTGTGCTCACCAACGTGAAGACACGCGGCATCTACGGCGAGGTGCAGCTCGCGGGGCTGCTGGAACAGGTGTTCACGCCCGAGCAGTACGCCGCCAATGTGGAAACCGTGCCGGGCAGTGGCGCGCGGGTCGAGTTCGCGATCCGGCTGCCCGGCCGGCGCGACGACGGGGCGCCGCTGTGGCTGCCGATCGACGCCAAGTTCCCGCGCGAGGACCATGAGCGCCTGCTCGAGGCCCAGGAACGCGCCGACGCGCCCGCGGTGGAGGCCGCGGCCAGGGCCATCGAGGCCCGCCTGCGGCTGGAGGCGCGCACCATCCGCGAGAAGTACATCGCCGCGCCGCACACCACCGATTTCGCGATCCTGTTCGTGCCGACGGAAAGCCTCTACGCGGAGGCCCTGCGCCGCCCCGGGCTGGCCGAGGCCCTGCAGCGCGAGCACCGCATCATGCTGGCCGGCCCGACCACGCTGCTGGCCACCCTGTCGAGCCTGCAGATGGGCTTTCGCACGCTGGCGCTGGAAAGGCGCAGTGCCGAGGTCTGGCAGGTGCTGGGTGCGGTGAAGACCGAGTTCACGAAGTTCGGCGAGGTGCTGGCCAAGACGAAGAAGAAGCTCGAGGAAGCGGGCAACACCATCGAGGCGGCCGAGACCCGCACGCGCGCGATGGCCCGGCAGCTGCGCGGCGTGGAGGCCCTGCCGGAACACCAGACCGCCGCCTGGCTGCCGGGCCTGCTGGAAGAGGCCGAGCCCGACGGGAGGCCCCCTGGCTGAGCCAGCGCACAAGGCCGGCGTGCTGCCGGCGCTGATCGGCGGCCAGCTCGCGTTGCATGCGGCGATGGCGGGGCAGCGCATGGCCGCGCCGCTGCAGGCGCTGCAGCAAGGGCACAGTGCCTGGGCGGTGGGCGTGCTGCTGGCCTTGTTCGCGGCGTTGCCGGTGCTCACCGCGCTGGGCGCCGGCCGCATGGCCGACCGCCATGGCTACCACCGTCCGGTGCGGGTGGCGGTGGGGTTCACCGTGCTGGGCGTGTCGCTGGCGCTGGGGGCCTGCTGGCTGCCGGGCTGGTGGCAGTTCGGCATGCTGTGCCTTGGGGCTGCCGCCTCCGGCGTGGGCACGAACATCGGCCTGATCGCGATCCAGCGCGCGGCGGGGCAATTGGCGGCCGATTCCACCGAGCGGCTGCGCGTGTTCAGCTGGCTGGGCATGGCGCCATCACTGGCCAATGTGGTGGGCCCGGTGGCCGCGGGCTTCATGATCGATGCCGGCGGTTTTGCCGCGGCCTATGCGCTGATGCTGGTGCTGCCCTTGCTGTCGCTCACCGTGGCGCGCTTCGTGCCATCGGTGGCGCGCCATGACCCGGCCGCCAAGGGCGGGCGGGGCAACGCCTGGGAGCTGCTGTCCACGCCCGGCCTCAAGCGCCTGCTGTTCGTGAACTGGCTGCTCTCGGCGAGCTGGGATGTGCACAGCTTTGCCGTGCCGGTGCTGGGGCACGGCCGCGGGTACAACGCGTCGACGATCGGGCTGGTGCTGGGCAGCTTCACGCTGGCGGTGACACTGGTGCGCTTTGTCATCCCGCTGGTGGCGCACCGGCTGCGCGAGGTCACGGTGCTGCGCTTCGCGATGGCGCTCACCGGGATGGTGTTCGCGCTGTACCCGTTCGCCAGCACGCCGTGGCTGATGGGCATCTGCGCCACGCTGCTGGGCCTGACGCTGGGCTCGGTGCAGCCGATGATCATGTCCACCCTGCACCACCTGACACCGCCGCACCGCCATGGCGAGGCGATCGCGTTCCGCTCGATGGCGATCAACGCGTCCAGCAGCGTCATGCCCCTGGCCTTCGGCGTGGTGGGCACCGCGCTCGGGCCGGGCGTGATGTTCTGGATCATGGGCGCCGCGGTGGGCGCGGGCAGCTGGGCGGCGCGCGGTTTGCGGCAGGCGTTCGCCGGTTCACCACACTGACACGCCAGGCACGCGGCCACGGCCATCTGCATGGCGCGTGGCCGGGCTGGATCAGCGCCTCAGAACCGGATGCCGGAGGCCGGCTCGGCCACCGGGGGCGGTGCCACTGGACGCGGCGCCTCGCGTTCGGGTTGCGGCGCCGGCGCTGGCGCCGGGGCGGGACGCCCCGCGATCGGCGTGGCCGGTGCGGCGGCGTAGTCGCGCGGCAGGCGTGATTCACGCGGGTAGCCCGCCAGGTCGAGCAGGTTGTTCCACTGGGTGGCCGAGTAGCCGTTCGTGGCCTGGGCCCCCACCGTGATGGCCGGCACCGAGCGGCCGCCGGTGGCACGCTCGAGCAGGGGCACATCGTCGTTGCTGGCCACGGTGCGCTCGGCCAATGGAATGCCGCGCTGTCGCAGCATGGTGCGGGCGGCGTCGCAGGGCGCGCACTCCGGCGCGGTGTACAGCACCACCGGGAAGCGCTGCACCACCTGCCGCAACTCGGCCGGCAGGTTGGCCGTGCTCGGCGCGCCGCCCGCGTCCACCCGCATCGGCGTGGCCTTGCCTTGCTGCTCGGTCGGCGGACGGTCGGTGTAGGTGACCTTGCCGTCGGGCCCGACCACCTTGTACTGGGCCAGGGCGGGCAAGGCGGCGGCCAGGGCCGCGGTGGCGAAAAACAGGCTGCGCATCATGGGCCCGAATCTAGCCCATCCTGGCGGCGCCGCTCAAGCCATGCCCTGGTGGCGCAGCAACGCGTCGATGCGGGGCTCGCGGCCGCGGAAGGCCTTGAAGCTTTCCATCGCCGGGCGGCTGCCACCGGCTTCGAGGATCTCGCGCCGGTAGCGACGCCCGGTGTCGGGGTCGAACAGGCTGCTTTCCTCAAACGCGGCGAAGGCATCCGCCGACAGCACCTCGGCCCACTTGTAGCTGTAGTAGCCCGCCGAGTAACCCCCGGCAAAGATGTGCGAGAAGGTGTGCTGGAAGCGGTTGAAGGCCGGCGGCATGATCACGGCCACCTCGGACCGGACCTCGTCGATCACGCGCTGCACGGCATTGCAGGCCTCCAGCTCGGCGTGGATGCGCATGTCGAACAACGCAAACTCGATCTGGCGCAGCGTCTGCAGGCCGCTCTGGAAGTTGCGCGCGGCCAGCATGCGCTCGAACAGCTCGCGCGGCAGCGGCTCGCCGGTGTCCGCATGGGCCGTGAGGCGCGACAGCACCTCCCACTCCCAGCAGAAGTTCTCCATGAACTGGCTGGGCAGCTCCACCGCGTCCCACTCGACGCCGGAGATGCCGGCCACCGCCAGTTCGTCCACCTGCGTGAGCATGTGGTGCAGGCCGTGGCCGAACTCGTGGAACAGCGTGATCACGTCGTCGTGGGTCAGCAGCGCCGGTTTGTCGCCCACCGGGGCGGCGAAGTTGCACACCAGCTGGGCCACGGGTGTCTGCACCGGGCCGTCGCGGCGGTCGGGGCGGGCCCAGCGGCCGCGCACGTCGTCCATCCAGGCGCCCGGGCGCTTGCCGGTGCGAGCATAGGGGTCGAGGTAGAACTGGCCGACCAGCTGCGGCGCGGCGTCGCCGCCGGCATGGCGCTCGATGCGGTAGAAGCGCACGCTCTCGTGCCACACCGGCGCGGTGTCGGGCCGGATGCGCACCTCGAACAGCGTCTCGACGATGTTGAACAGCCCCTGCAGCACGCGCGGCTCGGTGAAGTACTGCTTCACCGCCTGCTCGCTGAAGGCGTAGCGCTCTTCCTTCAGCTTTTCGCTGGCGTAGGCCAGGTCCCAGGGCTGCAGGTCGGGCAGGTTCAGGCGCTCTGCGGCGAAGGCCTGCACCTCGGCCAGGTCACGCTGGGCGTAGGGCCGGGCGCGGCGCGCCAGGTCACGCAGGAAGGTCATCACCTGCGCGGGCGACTCGGCCATCTTGGGCACCAGCGAGAGTTGCGCGTAGCTCGGGTAGCCCAGCAGCGCGGCCTCTTCCTGGCGCAGCGAGAGCAGCTCGCTCATCAGCGCCGAGTTGTCGCGCTCGGGCGGGCCGAGCTCGCTGGCGCGGGTGACGTAGGCGCGGTACAGGCGCTCGCGCAGCGCGCGATCGTCGGCGTACTGCATCACCGGCATCCACACCGGCATGTGCAGCGTGAGCTTGTGGCCTTGCTGGCCTTCGGCCTGCGCGGCCTCGCGGGTGCTCTGGGCAATGTCGTCGGGCACGCCGGCCATCTCGGCGGCGCTGGCGTGGTACGACCACTGGTCGGTGGCGTCGAGCACATGTTCGGAGAAGGCCTGGCCCGCGGCGGCGCTGCGTTCCTGGATCGCGGCGAAGCGCTGCTTGGCCTCGCCCTGCAGTTCGGCGCCTGAGAGCACGAAGTCACGCATCGCATTGGCCAACGCGCGCTGGCGCGCCGCGCTCAGCGTGGCCGCGGCCGGGCCCGTGGCCACCGCCTTGTACTTGGCGTACAGGCGTTCGTCCGAGCCAAGCCGGGTGTGAAACTCGGTCACACGGCCCAGGTTCTCGTTGTAGGCCGCGCGCAGCTCGGGTGTGTTGGCCACCGCGTTGAGGTGGCCCACCGAGCCCCAGGCGCGCGACAGGCGCTCCAGCGGCACGTCGAGCACGGCAGAGAGCGCGTCGTACTCGGCCGGCACCTCGGGGCCCACGGCGCGTTCGAGCGCGGCGTTCGCGTCGGCCAGCAGCACATCGAGCGCGGGCGTGATGTGTTCGGGGCGGATGTCGGCGAAGGCCGGCAGGTCGCCGGCTTGTAGCAGGGGATTGTTCATCGTGGATTCAGCCGCCTCGTGGGCGGGGAGTGGCTCAGGCGGCGCGTTCCGCCGCATCGAGAGTATTGACCAGCAGCATCGCCCGCGTCATCGGCCCGACCCCGCCGGGCACCGGGGTGATCCAGCTCGCGACTTCGCGCACGCCGTCGAAATCGACGTCGCCGCAGAGCTTGCCATCGTCCTTGCGGTTCATGCCGACGTCGATCACCACGGCGCCCGGCTTGACCATGTCGGCCGTGAGCATGTTGCGCTTGCCCACGGCGGCCACCACGATGTCGGCCTGGCGCGTGAAGGCGCCGAGGTCCGGCGTGGCGCTGTGGCAGATGGTGACGGTGGCATGGGCCTGCAGCAGCAGCATGGCCATCGGTTTGCCCACGATGTTGCTGCGCCCGATCACTACCGCGTGCTTGCCGCGCGGGTTGCAGCCGATGTGCTCGAGCATCTTCATGCAGCCATAGGGCGTGCAGGACTTGAAGCCGGGCTGGCCGATCAGCAGCGCGCCGGCGGAGGCGACGTGGAAGCCGTCGACATCCTTCAGCGGTGAGATGGTGCCGATGACCTTGGCGCTGTCGATGTGCTTGGGCAGCGGCAGCTGCACCAGGATGCCGTGGATGGACGGGTCCTCGTTGAGCGCGCGCACGCGGGCCAGCAGGTCGGCCTCGCTCATCGTGGCCGGGTGGCGGTCGAGCACCGAGTGCATGCCCACGCCTTCACAGTCGGCCACCTTGTGCTTCACGTACACCTGCGAGGCCGGGTCGTCGCCGACCAGGATCACTGCCAGGCCGGGTTTCCGGCCCTGCGCGGTGAGGGCGGCCACGCGGGTGGCCACCTCGGCGCGGATCTGCTTGGCCAGTGCATTGCCATCGATCAATTGAGCGGTCATGGGGAACTCCAGTCCAGAAATGACAGAGGCCGCTGGGGGCAGCGGCCTCGGGGGGGATGTTCAGAGGGGCTCACTGGGGTACCTGCGGGCTGCGCCCTCCGGTCTTCGCCCATGGGGCGGCCCGGCGGGCTCAGGCTTTTGCGGTGTTCGCGCCGAGCGCGATCTTCAGCAGGTCGGCCACGGTGTTGGCGTTGAGCTTTTCCATGATGTTGGCGCGGTGCGCCTCGACCGTCTTGATGCTGATGCCGAGGTCATCAGCGATCTGCTTGTTCAGCCGACCGGCGACGATGCGCTCGAGCACCTGGGCTTCGCGGGTGGTCAGGCGCGAGAGCAGGGCGTCGCGGCTGGCCTGTTCCTGGTGCTGGCTGAAGGCCGCGCGCGCCGAATCGAGCATGCGCTCGACCAGGCCCAGCAGGTCGTCTTCCTTGAAGGGCTTCTCGATGAAATCCATCGCGCCCTTCTTCATGGTGGTGACCGCCATCGGCACGTCGCCATGGCCGGTGATGAACACCACCGGCAGCGGGCTCTTGCGTTCGAGCAGGCGGTCTTGCAGCTCGAGCCCGCTCATGCCTTCCATGCGGATGTCGGCGATCAGGCAGGCCACCTCGCGCGGGTCGAAGCGGGAGAGGAAGGATTCGGCCGAGTCGAAGCACTTGACGCGGTAATCCTTGCCTTCGAGCAGCCACTGCAGCGAATCGCGCACGGCCTCGTCATCATCGACGACGTAGACGGTGCCTTTTTTCGGGATCAAGCTCATGAGGACGTGGTCTTCGCAGCTGGGCTGCCGTCGGCGTCGGGCGCTGCAACACGGGGTGCGGGTGGCAGCGTTGTCTCCTCGTGCCGCGCAGTGGTTTCGACGGGCAGGGTGAAGGCGAACCGGCACCCCACGACAGAGGCGCCATTGTAGATGTTCTGCGCCTTGATACGTCCCCGATGCGACTCGACGATCGAGCGGCACAGGCTCAGGCCGATGCCCATGCCTTCGGCCTTGGTGGAGAAGAAGGCCTCGTAGAGCCGGTTGATCACTTCTTCGGGCAAGCCGGGGCCCATGTCGGTGACGCTGAACTCGATGACGCCACCTTCGTCCGGCGTGTGGCGGGGCACCACGCGCAACTCGATGTGGCGGCGCGCGGCGGGCAGCTTGGCGTTGTCGATCGCCTCGGCGGCGTTCTTCAGCAGGTTCAGCAGCACCTGCTCCACCAGGATGGGGTCGCAGCGCAGCACCGGCAGGCGCTGCGCCACGTAGTGGTGGATCGCCACGTTGCGGCGGCGCAGTTCGATGCTGGCGAGTTCGACCGCGTCCTCGACGATGTCCTTCGCGTGCGCGGGCTGGCGCTGCGGTTCGCTCTTCTTCACGAAGGCGCGGATGCGGTGGATGATCTGGCCCGCGCGCTCGGCCTGGCGTGCGGTCTTTTCGAGCGCGGCGATGAGGTCGGGTTGCTTGATGGTCTCGGCCTTCACCCGCGAGATCATGCCGTTGCAGTAGTTGGTGATGGCGGTGAGCGGCTGGTTCAACTCGTGCGCCACCGAAGAGGCCATCTCGCCCATCGTGATGAGGCGGCTCGACACCTGTGCCTTCTCGGCCTGTGCTGCGGCCTGTTCCTCGGCGCGGCGCCGGGCGGTGATGTCGGTGGCAATCAGCATCTGGGCCAGCCGGCCGTCCGTCCACTGCAAGTAGCGCGAGCGCACGTCGAACCACTTGTCCAGCGTGTGCGCGTACACCTCGCGCGGGTTGGTGCCCATGCCGGCCAGCTCCTGCGTGGGCAGGCCGGAGAGGCTGTCCACCGCGTCGTCGGGTTCGGCGACGTAGGGCACTGCCGGGCCGGCGCCGCTGGCCAGCAGCGCGTGGCCGCGTGCCTCGGCACCGAACCACAGCCGGTACGAGCGGTTGGCAAACAGCAGCTCGCTCTGCTGCACCGAGAGCACCGACACCGCGGCGTCCAGCCCCTCCAGCACGGTGGTGAAGCGCTCGTGCGAGGCCGAGAGCTGGTCGCGGATGCGCTTGGCTTCGGTGATGTTGGTCATCGAGGTCATCCAGCCGGTCTGCTGGCCACGCGGGTCCACCAGCGGCGAGACGTACATGCGTGCATCGAACAGCGTGCCGTTCTTGCGCATCACCTTCACCTCGATGCCGCCCGCCGGGCTGCGGCCCTGCAGTTCCTGCTGCAGCAGGCGGGTGTTCTCCTCGATACGGTCGTGCGGCCAGTACGGGTAGGGCGGCAGGCGGGCGATCAGCTCGGATTCGGTGAAGCCGGTCATCGCGCAGAAGGCCGGGTTCACGTAGGTGACGCGGCCTTCCAGGTCCATCGCGCGCATGCCGGTGAGCATGGAGTTCTCCATCGCCCGCCGGAAGTTGGTTTCCTTGACCAGCGCGCCCTGGATCTGGCTGCGCCGGCGCATGTGCCGCCAGGTGCCCAGCAGCATCCACACCGTCAGCACCGACAGCGCCACCACCATCCAGAACAGCGTGTTGCCGATCAGGCCGACGGAGGTGCGGTAGCCGGTGCCACGCAGCACCAGGCCATTGGCGGTGGGCGCAAAGGGCACATCGTGTGCAATGGAGGCCGGCTGCCGCGTGTGGCCGGGCATCGCCGTCACCGAGCTGGCGATCACACGCTCGTGCTCGTCGATCACGGCCACGGCATGGCGCCGGGTCACTTCGGCCGGCACGAAGTGCCGCAGCAGCACGTCGATGGAGTACTCCACGACCAGCGCGCCGGAGAAACTGCCCCGGTCCAGCAAGGGCACGTGCAGCTGGAACACCATGGCGCCGGTGGCGTCCTTGTAGGGGCGCGAATACATCGGCTGGCGCACGTCGCGCGCCGCGATGAAGGCCCAGTTGGCTTCGTCCGGTGGCGCGATGATCGAGGCGCCGGCCTTCGGCGGCATGGCCCACTCGTCGCGCTCGCCGAAGCTGGATTGGCGCGCGCGGATGCGCCGGTCGGCGCCCAGCCAGCTGATCTGGATGATCTCGGGCCGGTCGGAGGTGAAGCGCGTGGCCTGGGCCAGGAAGTTCGGTGTTTCCAGCTCGCGCGTGACGATCTCGCGTGCCATGCGCACCAGCTGTTCCTGGTTCTCGATCAGCCGCAGGCGGATCTGCTGCTGGGCGATCTCGGTGTCGCGCTTGACCGCTTCGGACTCGCGCTCTATTTCCTCGTTGCGCAAGTACCAGAAGGCCGAAATGATGGCGGCCAGGAACAGCAGCACGGACACCAGCGGCGCCAGCGTGGCAAAGCGGTCCTGGCGCGCCGGGGATTGCCGGCGCCACCAGCGGCCCAGCATGCGTCGGCCGAGCGAGGAGGTGCTGGCGTCGGAACTTGTCATGAGGGCGGATTATCCCGGTGCGGCGTGGTGCGGGCGACCGCGCCACAGCCCCCTTCCAGGCTGCGATTATCGTAATATGAAATCAGCTCGCACTATTTGAAAAGTGGCGGCGTTTATGCCACACTCCGCGCCGCCCCCTACTGCCAACGGACCGGAACAGGAGACACACCATGTCCGCAGTGCCCGACTCATTCCTCGGCGCCGCCGCCAACGATGCCGATGCGCAGGAAACCCGCGAGTGGATCGAGGCGCTCGACGCGGTGATTGCCACCGAAGGCCCCGAGCGCGCGCATTTCCTGCTGGAGCAGCTGATCGACGAGGCCCGCCAGGCCGGCATCGACATGCCGTTCTCGGCCAACACGGCCTACGTGAACACGATTCCCACCGACCAGGAAGAGCGCTGCCCCGGCAACCTGGACGTCGAGGAGCGCCTGCGCGGCTACATGCGCTGGAACGCCATGGCGATGGTGGTCAAGGCCAACCGGCTGGACCCGGCCGATGGTGGCGACCTGGGGGGCCACATTTCCTCGTTCGCGTCGGTGGCCACCATGTTCGGCGCCGGCTTCAACCACTTCTGGCATGCCGAACATGAAGGCCACGGTGGCGACCTGCTCTACATCCAGGGCCATAGCGCACCCGGTGTCTACGCCCGCGCCTTCATGGAAGGCCGCATCAGCGAGCAGCAGCTGCTGAACTTCCGCCAGGAAGTCGACGGCCAGGGACTCTCCAGCTACCCGCACCCCAAGCTGATGCCCGAGTTCTGGCAATTCCCCACCGTCTCGATGGGCTTGGGCCCGCTGATGGCCATCTACCAGGCGCGCTTCCTGAAGTACCTGCACGCGCGTGGCATTGCCGACACCAGCAAGCGCAAGGTGTGGGTGTTCTGCGGCGACGGCGAGATGGACGAGCCCGAGAGCCTGGGCGCCATCGGCCTGGCCGCGCGCGAGAAACTGGACAACCTGATCTTCGTGATCAACTGCAACCTGCAGCGCCTGGACGGCCCGGTGCGCGGCAACGGCAAGATCATCCAGGAGCTCGAGGGCGAGTTCCGCGGCTCGGGCTGGAACGTCATCAAGCTGCTGTGGGGCGGCTACTGGGACCCGCTGCTCGCGCGCGACAAGGAACACATCCTGCGCAAGGTGATGATGGACACCGTCGATGGCGACTACCAGGCCATGAAGGCCAACGACGGCGCCTTCGTGCGCAAGCACTTCTTCGGCCAGCACCCCAAGCTGCTGGAGATGGTGGCCAGGATGAGCGACGACGACATCTGGCGCCTCAACCGTGGCGGCCACGACCCGCAGAAGGTGTACGCCGCCTACCACCGCGCCGCCAACCACAAGGGGCAGCCCACGGTGCTGCTGGTCAAGACGGTCAAGGGCTTCGGCATGGGCAAGGCCGCCGAGGGCAAGAACACCGCGCACCAGGCCAAGAAGCTGACCGACGACGACATCAAGGCGATGCGCGACCGCTTCAACATCCCCATCAGCGACGAGCAGCTGGCCCAGGGCATCCCGTTCTACAAGCCGTCCGACGATGCGCCGGAAATGCGCTACCTGCACGAGCGCCGCAAGGCGCTGGGCGGCTACCTGCCGCACCGCCGCACCCGGGCCGACGAGCAGCTGGCCGTGCCGGACCTCGCCACCTTCCAGGCCGTGCTCGACCCCACCGCCGAGGGCCGCGAGATCAGCACCACGCAGGCCTACGTGCGCTTCCTCACCACGCTGCTGCGCGACAAGCAGATCGGCCCGCGCACCGTGCCGATCCTGGTGGACGAGGCGCGCACCTTCGGCATGGAGGGGCTGTTCCGCCAGATCGGCATCTACAACCCCGAAGGGCAGAAGTACACGCCGGTCGACAAGGACCAGGTCATGTACTACCGCGAGGCCACCGACGGCCAGATCCTGCAGGAGGGCATCAACGAGGCCGGCGGCATGAGCAGCTGGATCGCCGCGGCCACGTCGTATTCGACGAATAACCGCATCATGGTGCCGTTCTACATCTACTACTCGATGTTCGGCCTGCAGCGCGTGGGCGACCTGTGCTGGGCCGCGGGCGACATGCAGGCCCGCGGCTTCCTGCTGGGCGGCACCTCGGGCCGCACCACGCTCAATGGCGAGGGCCTGCAGCACGAGGATGGGCACAGCCACGTGCTGGCCGGCACCATCCCCAACTGCGTGAGCTACGACCCCAGCTTCGCGCACGAGGTCGGCGTGATCCTGCACCACGGCCTCAAGCGCATGGTGGAACAGCAGGACAACGTGTACTACTACATCACGCTGCTCAACGAGAACTACCCGATGCCCGGCCTGCAGCCCGGCACCGAACAGCAGATCATCAAGGGCATGTACCTGCTGCAGGATGCCGACCTTGGGCAGGGTCGCAAGGCCAAGGCCCCGGTGGTGAACCTGCTCGGCTCGGGCAGCATCCTGCGTGAATCGATGGCCGCCAAGACCCTGCTCGAATCCGAATGGGGCGTGGCCGCCAAGGTCTGGAGCTGCCCCAGCTTCAACGAGCTGGCACGTGACGGCCAGGACACCGAGCGCTGGAACCTGCTGCACCCGACCGAGGCGCCACGCGTGCCCTTCGTCGCGCAGCAGCTCGGTGCGCATGCCGGGCCGGTGGTGGCCTCCACCGACTACATCAAGAACTACTGCGAGCAGATCCGGGCCTACATGCCCAAGGGCCGCAGCTACAAGGTGCTGGGCACCGACGGCTTCGGCCGCAGCGACTTCCGCAGCAAACTGCGCGAACACTTCGAGATCAACCGCCACTACATCGTGGTGGCGGCGCTCAAATCGCTGGCCGATGAAGGCAGCGTGCCGGTGGCCAAGGTGGCCGAGGCGATCGCGAAGTACAAGCTCAACACCGACAAGATCAACCCGCTGTACGCCTGAACCCAACGGAACAGGCGCGGAGACAACCCATGGCATTGGTGGAAGTGAAGGTCCCGGATATCGGCGACTTCAAGGACGTGGCCATCATCGAACTGCTGGTCAAGCCGGGTGACGTGATCAAGGCCGAGCAGAGCCTGATCACGGTGGAAAGCGACAAGGCTTCGATGGAGATCCCCTCCAGCCACGCCGGCACCGTGAAGGAGCTCAAGGTCGCGCTGGGCGACAAGGTCAACGAGGGCACGCTGCTGCTGATGCTGGAGGCCGATGGCGCCGGCGCCGCGCCGGGCCCCGCGCCCGCCCCGGCGCCTGCGGCCGCCGCAGCCGCGCCGGCGCCTGCCGTGGCCGCGATGCCGCCACCGGCCGTTGCGGTGGCCGCTGTGGCGCATGAGCGCATCCCACCCACCGCGGCCCTGCCACCCCACGAGCCCGTGGCGCCCAAGGGCGCGCTGCCGCATGCCTCGCCGTCGATCCGGCGTTTCGCGCGCGAGCTCGGCGTGCCCCTGGACGAAGTGCGCGGCACGGGCCCGAAGGGCCGCATCACCCAGGATGACCTGCAGGAATTCGTCAAGCGCGTGATGGCCGGCAGCACGCAGACGGCGGCGCAGAAGGCCCAGGCCCCAGCCGCCGCAGCCACGGGCGGCGCCTTCCCCGGCCTGCTGCCCTGGCCGCAGGTGGACTTCGCGAAGTTCGGCCCGATCGAGCGCAAGGACCTCTCGCGCATCAAGAAGATCAGCGGCGCCAACCTGCACCGCAACTGGGTCGTGATCCCGCATGTCACGAACCACGACGACGCCGACATCACCGAGCTCGAAGCCTTCCGCGTGCAGCTGAACAAGGAGCACGAGAAGTCCGGCGTCAAGGTCACGATGCTGGCCTTCCTGATCAAGGCCTGCGTCGCGGCGCTGAAGAAGTTCCCGGAGTTCAACGCCTCGCTCGATGGTGAACAGCTGGTGCTGAAGAACTACTTCCACATCGGCTTCGCGGCGGACACGCCCAATGGCCTGGTGGTGCCGGTGATCAAGGACGCCGACCAGAAGGGCATCCTGCAGATCAGCCAGGAGATGAGCGCGCTGGCCGCCAAGGCCCGCGAGGGCAAGCTCGGGCCGGCCGACATGACTGGCGGCTGCTTCTCGATCAGCTCGCTGGGCGGCATCGGCGGGCGCTACTTCACGCCGATCATCAACGCGCCCGAGGTCGCGATTCTCGGCGTGTGCAAGAGCGCCACCGAGCCGCGCTGGGACGGCCAGCAGTTCGTGCCGCGGCTGATGCTGCCGCTGTCGCTCTCGTGGGACCACCGCGTGATCGACGGTGCCTCGGCCGCGCGCTTCAACGCCTACCTCGCCGGCATCCTGGCCGACTTCCGCCGCGTGCTGCTGTGACGACGATCTGCGTGGCCCGCAAGAACGGGCAGGTGGCCATTGCCGCCGATGCGCTGGTGACCTTTGGCGACACGCGCCTGGCGCATGGCTACGAGGCCAACGACAAGGTGTTCCGCATCGGCGATTCGTGGGTCGGCATGGCCGGCACCACGGCGCACTTTCCGGTGCTGCGCAAGGCCCTGGGTGGCCTGGCGCCCGACGAGCTGAAGCTGCACTCGCGCGACGAGGTGTTCGACACCTTCCTGAAGCTGCACCCCAAGCTCAAGGAGCACTTCTTCCTGAACACCAAGGAAGAAGACGCCGACCCCTACGAGAGCAGCCAGTTCACGGTGCTGATCGCCAATGCGAGCGGCATCTTCGGCGTCTACTCGTACCGCGAGGTGTTCGAGTTCGACCGCTTCTGGGCCATCGGCTCCGGCCGCGCGTTTGCGCTGGGCGCGATGTTCGCGGCCTGGGACAAGGCCAAGAGTGCGCGCGAAGTGGTGGACGCCGGCGTGCGCGCGGGCTGTGAATTCGACAAGAACTCTGCCGGGCCGATCAAGGCCCACACATTGAAACTGAAGGGATGAAGGCGATGGCGCTGATCGACGTGAAGGTGCCCGACATCGGCGACTTCAAGGATGTGGCGGTGATCGAGATCCTCGTGAAGCCGGGCGACACGGTGGCCGTGGAGCAAAGCCTGGTGACGGTGGAATCCGACAAGGCCTCGATGGAGATTCCTTCCGCCGCCGCCGGCGTGGTGAAGGAACTCAAGGTCAAGCTCGGCGACAAGATCAACGAGGGCAGCCTGCTGCTGGTGCTCGAAGGGGAGGGCGTTGCGCCAGCGGCCGCTGCCGCTGCACCGCCACCGGCCGCGGTGGCCGCCGCAGTGCCTGCTGCCATGGCCGCGCCCGCGCCCGCGGCTGCCAGTTACGGCGGCACCGCCGACCTCGATTGCGACCTGCTGGTGCTGGGCGGCGGCCCTGGCGGCTATTCGGCTGCGTTCCGCGCCGCCGACCTCGGCCTGAAGGTGGTGCTGGTCGAGCGCTACGCCACGCTGGGCGGCGTGTGCCTGAACGTGGGCTGCATCCCGTCGAAGGCCTTGCTGCATGTGGCTGCGGTGATGGACGAGGTCAAGCACTTCGCTGATCTCGGTGTCGAGTTCGGTACGCCGAAGCTCGAGCTGCCGAAGCTGCTGGCGCACAAGAACAAGGTGATCGGCAAGCTCACCGGCGGCCTGGCGGCGATGGCCAAGATGCGCAAGGTGACGGTGGTGCGGGGCTACGGCGCGTTTGCCGATCCGCACCATGTGGTGGTGGAAGAGACCACCGGCGACGGGCAGGACAAGACCGGCAAGACGCAGACCGTGCGCTTCGGGCAGTGCATCATCGCCGCCGGCTCGCAGGCGGTGCGCCTGCCCTTCCTGCCGGACGACCCGCGCATCGTCGATTCCACCGGCGCGCTGCAGCTGAGCACGGCGCCGAAGAAGATGCTGATCATCGGCGGCGGCATCATCGGGCTCGAGATGGGCACGGTGTACTCCACGCTCGGCGCACGCCTGGATGTGGTGGAAATGCTCGACGGGCTGATGACCGGCGCCGACCGTGATCTCGTCAAGGTGTGGCAGAAGATGAATGCACCGCGCTTCGACAACATCCTGCTGAAGACGAAGACCGTGGGCGCCGAGGCCACCGCCGAGGGCATCCGCGTCAGGTTCGAATCGGCGGACGGCAAGGCGAGCGACGGCCTGTACGACCTGGTGCTGCAGGCCGTGGGCCGCAGCCCGAACGGCCGCAAGATCGGTGCCGACAAGGCCGGCGTGGTGGTGAGCGAGCGCGGCTTCATCCCGGTGGACGTGCAGATGCGCACCAACGTGCCGCACATCTTCGCCATTGGTGACATCGTCGGCCAGCCCATGCTCGCGCACAAGGCGGTGCACGAGGCGCATGTGGCGGCCGAGGTGGCGGCCGGCGACGGCAAGGCGCGGTTCGATGCCCGGGTGATCCCGAGCGTTGCCTACACCGATCCCGAGGTGGCCTGGGTCGGCCTGACCGAAGACGAGGCCAAGGCGCGCGGCATTGCCGTCAAGAAGGGCCTGTTCCCATGGACGGCCTCGGGCCGTGCCATCGCCAATGGGCGCGACGAGGGCTTCACCAAGCTGCTGTTCGACGCCTCGCCGGAAGGCGGGCACCGCATCGTGGGTGGCGGCATCGTCGGCACCCATGCCGGTGACATGATCGGTGAGATCGCGCTGGCCATCGAAATGGGCGCCGACGAGGTGGACATCGGCAAGACCATCCACCCGCACCCCACGTTGGGCGAGAGCATCGGCCTGGCGGCCGAGGCCGCGCACGGCAGCTGCACCGATCTGCCGCCCGCACGGCGCTGATTCGTCCGGTTTGCACGCCGCGCGCCCTGGGGCGCCGCTCAAGTTCAGCGGCAGGCGGCCGATAGCGATCTCAGATGCGCCTTGCCCGGCGCTTGAATCGCCACGCCATGCCCTTCGTGCCCGAAATCTCCGTCGCACCGCCCGCACTGGGGCGGCCCACGGCGGTGGCCGAGCGGCAGCGCTCGGACCCTCGCCACCGGCTGGCGCTGCACGCACGCGTCAGCGGCCTGCTGGGCGCCGTGGTGCTGCTGTGCCTGTTGGCAGCGCTGGTGGTGCAGCAGTGGGGCGCGCGCGATGCGGTGCAGCAGCAGCTCGAACGCCAGAACGCCGAAAGCGCCCGCTGGCTGGCGCTGGCGCTCGGTGGTGATGCCGCCGCCACGCCGGAGCAGCGCGAGGCCCTGCTGCTGGCGCACTTGTCGGCCGCCCACCTGGCCCGGCTGCAGGTGCGCGATGCGAGCGGCCGTGTGGTCTGGCAACGCCATGCCGAGGTCCAGCCCGCGCAGGCGCCACGCTGGTACCTCGATCTGCTGGGCCTGCAACCGGCCGCGAACACGGCCGCATGGCCCGGCCGGTCGCCGCAACAGCCTGCCGGCAGCGTGCTGGTCGAATCACAAACGGCCGACGCCGCCGATGCCCTGTGGCGCAGCCTGTCCGATTCGGCCCTGGTGCTGGCCATGCTGGGCACCGTGGTGCTCAGTGGTGCTGCCTGGCGGGTGAAGGTGCTCCGGCGCGCGCTGGCCGATGCGGTGCGCCAGGCCAACGCCTTGTCCGACGGGCGCTACCTGCAGGTGGCCGAACCCGTGCTGCCTGAGCTGCAGCCCCTGACCTCGAGCATGAACCTGCTGGTGGAACGGCTGCAGGCCATGTTCGACACCCAGTCGGCCCAGCTCGAGGTGCTGCGCCGCCAGGCCCATGCCGACGCGTTGACCGGCCTGCCGGTGCGGCGCCATTTCCTGGCCCAGTTCGAGCAGCTGCTCGCCGGCGCCGCACCCCAGGCCCAGCTGGGCCTGCTGCTGCTGCGCGTGCGCGACCTGGCCGGCATGAACCGCCGCCTCGGCCATGCCGCCACCGACCACGTGCTGCAGGCCGTGGCGCAGACGCTGGACAGCTATCCGCGCCGCTCGGACGGTTGTTTCGCCGGCCGTCTCAATGGCGCCGATTTCGCACTCGTGCTGCCGGTCGGGGGCATGGCGGAAGAAACGGCGCAGGCGCTGGTGCATGCCCTGAGGGTGCCGCTGGTCACGATCGATGCCGCTGCGGGCGTCTCGATCGGCGCGGTCGAGCTGCATGGCACGGTCTCGGCGCAGCAGGCCCTGGCCCTGGCCGACGAGGCGCTGGCCCACGCCGAGACCGAACATGCGTTCTCCGCCGCCTGCCTGGCCGACGACACCCAGGGCGCGCCGCGTGGCGAGGCGCAGTGGCAGCAACGCCTCACCCATGCCCTGGAGCAGGGTCAGATCGAACTCGGTGCCTACCCCGTGTGCACCGCCGATGGCCGGGTGCTCCACCTGGACTGCCCGATGCGCGTGCAACTGGAGCCGGGCGGCGCCTTCGAGCCCGCGCGCCGCTGGCTGGCACAGGCCGCCCGGGCGCGGCTGAGCGCCGCGGTGGACGAGGCGGCATTGACGGCCGCACTGCGTGCGATCGAGCAGGATGGGCAGGCGCGCTGCATCAACTTTGCGGCGCAGTCGCTCGGTGTCAGCGACTTCATGGCGGTTGTCGCGCACCACCTGGAGGCCTCGCCGCAGGCGGCCACGCGGCTGTGGATCGATCTGCCCGAGTCGCTGGCGCTGGACCGGCCCCTGCTGGTGCAGGAGGCCGCACGCCGCTGGCGCCCGCTGGGCGTCTACCTCAGCCTGGAGCACGCGGGGGATGGCCTGGCGCGCATCCCGCGCCTGCTCGAGCTGGGCCTGGACTGCGTGCGCATCGATGCGCGCTACATCCGCGGCGCGGCCGACGCCCATGCCAGCGATGCACGCCGCTACCTGCGCGGGCTGGTGCAGCTGGTGCAGGCGGTGGGCTTGTCCATCACCGCCGAAGGCGTGAGCACCGAGGACGAACTCACCCTGCTGTGGAACCTGGGTTTCGATGCCGCCACCGGCCCGGCGGTGCGTTCGATGGCCGCCGACTTCAGCTGATATCGCCGCAGTGCAGGGGATAGTCGCCGCCACGCCGGCGGCAATCGAAGTAGTGCTGCAGGGTCTCGCGCACGGTGCGGAAGGCGATCTCGTCCCAGGGGATCTCGTGCTCGTGGAACAGGCGTGCCTCGATCGTCTCGGGGCCGGGGTCCAGCGAGGTGTCGAGCATGCGGGCGCGGTAGAACAGGTGCACCTGGCCCACACGCACCACGTTCAACATCGTGAACAGGCCTTGCAGTTCCACCTTGGCGCCGGCTTCTTCCACGGTTTCGCGCAGCGCGCCGTCGGCCACGGTTTCGCCCAGTTCCATGAAGCCCGCGGGCAGGGTCCAGAACCCGTAACGGGGCTCGATGGCGCGGCGGCACAGCAGCACCTGTTCGCCCCACACCGGCAAGGTGCCGACCACGTTGATCGGGTTCTCGTAATGGATGGTCGCGCAGGCCGGGCAGACGGCACGTTCGCGGTTGTCGTCGTCCGGCACGCGATAGGCCACCGCGGCTCCGCAGTGGCGGCAGTGCTTGATGCGACGGGTCTCCAGCATGGTGGCTGCAAAGTGTAGCGGGCGCCCATGGCATCATCGTTCTTCAGGCCTCGCGCCGAGCGAATTGGAGATGTTCATGAGCCATGTGATTCCCGCGCCGCGCCAGGCGGTCGCCCCGGTGGAGGGCGGGGGCGACTTCCCGGTACACCGCATCTATTGCGTCGGCCGCAACTACGCCGAGCATGCCCAGGAGATGGGCTTCACCGGCCGCGAGCCGCCCTTCTTCTTCCTGAAGCCCGCCGATGCGGTGCTGCCGGTGGCCGAGGGCAGCATCGGCGAGATGGACTACCCGCCGCAGACCCAGAACCTGCACCACGAGGTCGAACTCGTGGTGGCCATCGGCGTGGGCGGCCGCGACATCGCGGCGGCCGATGCTGCGCGCCACATCTGGGGCTACGCGATCGGTCTGGACATGACCCGGCGCGACCTGCAGAACGACATGAAGAAGCAGGGCCGGCCGTGGTGCATCGGCAAGGCCTTCGACCAGTCGGCGCCGATCGGGCCGCTGCACCCGATCGCCTCCACCGGCGAACTCACCCGCGGTGCGATCACGCTGTCCGTCAACGGCACGCCGCGCCAGAAGGGTGACCTGAGCGAACTGATCTGGAACGTCAGCGAGACGATCGAAACCCTGTCCAAGGCCTGGACGCTGCAGCCCGGCGACCTGATCTTCACCGGCACGCCCGCCGGCGTGGCCGCCGTGGTGCGGGGCGATGTGATGGAAGGCAGCATCGCGGGCCTGGGCACCCTGCGGGTGCGCGTGAGGTGAGACCATGGTGATGAAGCTCTACAACTTCTTCCGCTCGTCGGCCTCGTACCGCGTGCGCATTGCATTGGCGCTCAAGGGGCTGCCGTACGACTACATGCCGGTGCACCTGCCGAAGAACGAGCACCTGGGTGAGTCGTACACCGGCGTGTCGGCCTCGCGGCTGGTGCCGCTGCTGACCGATGGCGAAGCGGTGGTGACCCAGTCGCTCGCGATCATCGAATATCTGAACGACACCCACCCCGAGCCGCCGCTGCTGCCGGCCGATGCGCTGGGCCGCGCCCGGGTGCGGGCCTTGTCGCTGGACATCGCCTGCGAGATCCACCCGTTGAACAACCTGCGCGTGCTGCGCTACCTCACCGGCCCGCTGAAACTGTCCGAGGACGACAAGGACCGCTGGTACCGCCATTGGGTGGAGACCGGGCTGGAGGTGGTGGAGCGCCAGTTGCAGGCCGCCCCCGCGCGCTTCTGCCATGGTGATGCGCCGACGATGGCCGATTGCGTGCTGGTGCCGCAGATCTTCAACGCCCAGCGGTTCAACTGCCGGCTCGACCACGTGCCGCAGGTGATGAAGGTGTTCGAGGCCTGCATGGCGCTGGACGCGTTCACCAACACCCAGCCTTCGGCCTGCCCGGACGCCAGCTGATGCCGGGTGACACGCCGCTGGCGCTGCTGCGGCCCGACTGGGCGGCGCCGGCCACCGTCACGGCGGCGATGAGCACGCGCTCGGGGGGCGCCAGCCGCGCACCGTTCGACAGCCTGAACCTGCGGCCACCGGGGCTGCGTGGCGACGCCGTCGACAGCAGCGAGGCAGTGGCCGAGAACCAGCGCCGTTTTGCCGCCGCGCTGGGGGCGACGCCGGTGTACCTGGACCAGGTGCACGGTGCCGACGTGGTGCGGCTGGGGCCGGCGGACCTGCTGCCGGGGCAGGGCTTTCGGGTGGCGGATGCGGCCGTCACCACCATGCCAGGCATTGCCTGCACCGTGCTGGTGGCCGATTGCCTGCCGGTGCTGATGTGTGCGGCCAACGGCCGGGCCGTGGGTGCCGCGCACGCGGGCTGGCGCGGGCTGGCGGCTGGGGTTGTCGAGCGCACGCTGGCGGCGGTGTGCACCGATGCCGGCTGTACGCCGGCCGAGGTGCTGGTGTGGCTGGGGGCCTGTATCGGCCCGCGGGCATTCGAGGTGGGGCCCGACGTGTTGGCGGCCTTCGGCGCCGACCCCCAGGCGCCCGACCCGGCGCGCTTCGTGGCACGGCGGCGGGCGGATGGGCAGTGGCGCTGGCTCGCCAACCTGCCGCAATTGGCCCGCGACCGGCTGACGGCGGCCGGCGTGCGCCAGCTCAGCGGCGGCCGGTGGTGCACGGTGGAAGAGGCGTCACGCTTCTTCTCGTTCCGGCGCGAGGGGCTCACCGGACGCATGGCCGCGGCCATTGCCGTGCGGGCCTGAAGCGGCCCCGGGCAGCGGCGCTGCCTGCTGTGCGGCATGGGCCGCAGCCAGGCGGGCCCGCCGGCGCGCTGGCGTGCCCAGCACGTACAGCACGATCGACAAGGGCAAGGCGCCCCAGAACACGAAGGTGAAGAAGGCACCCAGCACGGTGCCCTGTGGCGACGTGGCCTCGGCCAGGCAGACGAGCACGACGACGAACATCCAGGCGATGGCAACGATGTGCATTTCGAATCGTGGTACGCAATATCGCTTATCGAAAAATATCGTCATGCTAGGGTAAGCTATTACCCGTACAAACCGCGTCGGCGTGCGCAGCATCGCACACTGTCCCACAACCTTGCTGCCCCGCTAGGAGACAAACATGAAGAATCCGGCCGCCCCGGCGATCGAGGGCGTCACGGCCCAGGCGCAGGCCTTCGGCAGCGCGATGGGCGAGGCGATGAAGTCGATGACGGGGCTGAACCTGCCCCTGGAGACCTTGTCCAAGCTGCAGTCCGAATATGTGGCACAGGCCACGGCCCTCTGGAACAGCGCACTCGGCCAGGCCGGGGCATCGGACGGCGGGGCGAAGATCAGCGACAAGCGCTTTGCCGACCAGTCCTGGGCCGGCAACCCGCTGGCCGCAATGGCCGCGCAGACCTACCTGCTCAATGCCCGCACGCTGATGCAGATGGCCGACAGCGTGCAGGGCGACGCCAAGACCCGCGCACGCATCCGGTTCGCGGTGCAGCAGTGGGTGGATGCCGCCAGCCCCTCCAACTACCTGGCGCTGAACCCCGAGGCCCTGAAGAAGGCGCTGGACACCCGCGGCGAAAGCATCGCGCAGGGCATGCAGCAGCTGTGGCAGGACATCAGCAAGGGGCACCTGTCGCAAACCGACGAGAGCGTGTTCGAGGTGGGCCGCAACGTGGCCACCAGCGAGGGCGCGGTGGTGTTCGAGAACGAGCTGTTCCAGCTGATCGAATACAAGCCGCTCACCGCCAAGGTGTACGAGCGGCCGATGCTGTTCGTGCCGCCGTGCATCAACAAGTACTACATCCTCGACCTGCAGCCCGAGAACTCGGTGATCCGCTACACCGTGGCCCAGGGCCACCGGGTGTTCGTGGTGAGCTGGCGCAACCCCGACACCTCGCTGGTGCACAAGACCTGGGACGACTACATCGACGACGGCGCCATCAAGGCCATCGACGTGGTGCAGGAGATCACCGGCGCCGAGACGATCAACACGCTGGGCTTCTGCGTGGGCGGCACCATCATCGCCACCGCGCTGGCGGTGCTGGCGGCGCGCGGCCGCAAGCCGGCGGCCTCGGTCACGCTGCTGACCACGCTGATCGACTTCGCCGAGACCGGCATCCTGGATGTCTTCATCGACGAGCCCTCGGTGCAACTGCGCGAGATGACCATCGGCGACAAGTCGCCCAACGGTCCCGGCCTGCTCAAGGGGTCGGAGCTGGCCACCACCTTCAGCTTCCTGCGGCCCAACGATCTGGTGTGGAACTACGTCGTCGGCAACTACCTCAAGGGTGAGGCACCGCCGCCGTTCGACCTGCTGTACTGGAACAGCGACGCCACCAACCTGCCCGGCCCGATGTTCTGCTGGTACCTGCGCAACACCTACCTCGAGAACAAGCTCAAGCAGCCGGGCAAGACCACCGTCTGCGGCCAGAAGCTGGACCTGGGGCTGATCGATGCGCCGGTGTTCGTCTACGGCTCGCGCGAGGACCACATCGTGCCCTGGATGGCCGCCTATGCCACCACCGGCGTGCTCAAGGGCAAGAAGAAGTTCGTGCTCGGCGCCTCGGGCCACATCGCCGGCGTGATCAACCCGCCGGAAAAGAACAAGCGCAGCCACTGGGTCAACGACAAGCTGCCCGCCACCGCGGCCGAATGGCTGGCCGGCGCCACCGAGAAGCCCGGCAGCTGGTGGCCCGAGTGGCACCGCTGGCTGGCCGATTTCGGCGGCAAGCAGGTCGCCGCACCCAAGGGCTACGGCAGTCGCAAGTACAAGGCCATCGAACCCGCACCGGGGCGCTACGTCAAGCAGAAGGCCTGACGCCTCCCCAACCCGATTCCCACCTCTGGAGACTGATTCATGAGCACCGACATCGTCATCGTCGCCGCCGCCCGCACCGCGGTCGGCAAGTTCGGCGGCACCCTGGCCAAGACCCCGGCCCCGGAACTGGGCGCCACCGTGATCAAGGCCCTGCTCGAGCGCAGCGGCCTGAGCGGCGAGCAGATCAGCGAAGTGATCCTCGGCCAGGTGCTCGCCGCCGGCTCGGGCCAGAACCCGGCGCGTCAGGCGGTGGTGAAGTCAGGCCTGCCGCTGGCCGTGCCGGCGATGACGATCAACAAGGTCTGCGGCTCCGGCCTCAAGGCCGTGATGCTGGCCGCGCAGGCCATCCGCGATGGCGACAGCGAAATCGTGATCGCCGGCGGGCAGGAGAACATGTCGCTCGCGCCGCACGTGCTGCCGAACTCGCGCGATGGCCAGCGCATGGGCGACTGGAAGCTGGTCGATTCGATGATCATCGATGGCCTGTGGGACGTGTACAACCAGTACCACATGGGCATCACCGCCGAGAACGTGGCCAAGCAGTACGGCATCACCCGCGAGGCGCAGGACGCGCTGGCGCTGGCCTCGCAGCAGAAGGCCGCCGCGGCCCAGGAGGCCGGCCGCTTCAAGGACGAGATCGTGCCGGTGAGCATCGCGCAGAAGAAGGGCGACCCGATCCTGTTTGCGGCCGACGAGTTCATCAACAAGAAGACCAGCGCCGAAGCGCTGGCCGGCCTGCGCCCCGCCTTCGACAAGGCCGGCAGCGTGACCGCCGGCAATGCCTCGGGCATCAACGACGGCGCCGCCGCGGTGATGGTGATGAGCGCCGCCAAGGCCGCCGCGCTGGGCCTGAAGCCGCTGGCGCGCATCGCCAGCTACGCCAGCGCCGCGCTGGACCCCAAGATCATGGGCATGGGCCCGGTGCCGGCAGCGCGCAAGGCGCTGGAGCGCGCCGGCTGGAAGGCCGCCGACCTGGACCTGCTGGAGATCAACGAAGCCTTCGCGGCCCAGGCCTGCGCGGTGCACCAGGAGATGGGTTGGGACACGAGCAAGGTCAACGTGAACGGTGGCGCCATCGCCATCGGCCACCCGATCGGCGCTTCGGGCTGCCGCATCCTCGTGACCCTGCTGCACGAGATGGCCAAGCGCGACGCCAAGAAGGGCATCGCCTCGTTGTGCATCGGCGGCGGCATGGGCGTGGCCCTCACCGTCGAACGCTGACAAACCACAAACCATGATGCGCCGGGCAGGGCGAACCCGATTGACCGCTTGGCGGCTTCGGGTCACGCTGGCCCGACGCTGAACTCAACAGCACAAGGAGCAAGCAATGACACAGAAACTGGCATACGTGACGGGTGGCATGGGCGGCATTGGCACCGCGATCTGCCAACGCCTGGCGAAGGAAGGCTTCAAGGTCATCGCCGGCTGCGGGCCGAGCCGCGACTACGCGAAGTGGCTCGACGAGCAGAAGGCGCTGGGCTTCACTTTCTACGCTTCGGTGGGCAACGTGGCCGACTGGGAATCCACCGTGCAGGCCTTTGCCAAGGCCACGGCCGAGCACGGCACGATCGACGTGCTGGTGAACAACGCCGGCATCACCCGCGACCGCATGTTCCTGAAGATGACGCCCGACGACTGGAAGGCCGTGATCGACACCAACCTCAACAGCATGTTCAACGTCACCAAGCAGGTGGTGCCGGGCATGGTGGAAAAGGGCTGGGGCCGCATCATCCAGATCTCGTCGGTCAACGGCGAAAAGGGCCAGGCCGGCCAGACCAACTACTCGGCCGCCAAGGCCGGCATGCACGGCTTCACGATGGCCCTGGCACAGGAAGTGGCCGCCAAGGGCGTGACCGTGAACACGGTGAGCCCGGGCTACATCGGCACGGACATGGTGCGCGCGATCAAGCCCGAGGTGCTGGAGAAGATCGTCGCGACGATCCCGGTCAAGCGCCTGGGCACACCGGAGGAAATCGGCTCCATCGTCGCCTGGCTGGCGAGCGAGGATTCGGGCTTCTCCACCGGCGCCGACTTCAGCTGCAACGGCGGCATGCACATGGGTTGAACGCCTGTGGCGTTCAACCCTGCGGGTGAACGTTGGGGCGCCCCCTGCCCCCTCCAGGAGGGGGTTCCATCTCGAACGACGAACGCCGGCTGATGCCGGCGTTTTCGCCTTCGGCGCGGGCGGGCGGCGGCCGATGCCGCTACTCGACCACGCCAGCCAGGAAGTACTTGATCAGGCCCTTGGCCGCAAACCCCAACAGGCCGAAGCCCAGTGCGAGGAACAGCACGAAGGTGCCCATCCGGCCCGCCTTGGATTCACGGGCGAGCTGGAAGATGATGAAAACCATGTAGAGCATGAACGCGCTGACCCCGAAGGTCAGCCCGAACCATGCCACCTGCTCCTCGGTGTAGCCGAACATGCCGGCGCCTCAGGGTTGCTCGGCCAGGCCGGCGGTGTCGACCAGGTCGCGGTAGGCATGCCAGCTGGCATGGGCGAGCCAGGGGGCGATGACCACCAGCCCGAGCAGCGCGGTGGCCATGCCGATCACGGTGAGCACCATCAGCAGCGCGGCCCACAGCGCCAGCGGCAGCGGATGCGCCTGCACCACGCGCCAGCTGGTGAGCACGGCGGCCAGCACGCCCACCTGCCGATCCAGCAGCAGCGGGATCGCCACCACGCTGCTGGCGAACACCGGCGCGGCCAGGAACGCGCCCAGCGCCAGCCAGATCTCGAACAGGTGCGATTGTTCGTTGAGCACCACCACGCGCAGGAAGTCGGCCGGGTTGCGCACCGGCGCCGATGCGAAGCCCGTGATCAGCGAGGCCGAGGTCAGCACCCAGCCGGTGCCGGCGAAGGCGAGCAACAGGCCGAACACGATCAACCGGCCCTCGGGCTTCCAGGCCGCCAGCGCGACCCCGAGGTTGGCGGGCTGCCGTCGCTCGATCGCCCGGCTCACGGCATACAGGCCCGTGGCCAGGATCGGCGCCACCAGCAGGAAGCCGGTGAACGCGCCGGACAGCAGCCAGAAGCGATGCCGCGCCACCGATATGAGCAGGGCGCCGAACAGCGCCAACACCAGGCCGTGCAGCAGCCCGGGCAGCGGGCACTGCATCAGGTCGGCCCAGCCACGGGCCAGCCAACCCAGCGGCCGCAGCAACGGAATCTGGCGGACCGCGAAGCGGCGCGATTCGATCAGGGCTTGGCTCTCGCGCATGGTCGCAATGATGGCGTGCAGTGGGGGGGAACGGGCTTGATCACGGGCAAGCGAGGGCCGGCGCCACGAGCGCCCGGGCTGCGGCGGCAAAGGCGGCGTCGCTGGCGTCGGCCAGGCGCAGGCGTTGCGCTTGCGCCTGGCCAGCGTAGTGCCGGTCGGTGGAGCGCAGGTACAAGGGGTCGTAGTGCTGGTGCAGCAGTTCGGACAGCAGTGCGGGCCAATGCCCGGAGCGCGCCTGGGCTTGCCAGCGGGCGACGGTTTCACGGCCGCGCAGCGCCACCAGGCCCTGCAGCAAGGCGCAGAGGTGGTCGACATCCACGGTGAGCGCGGCGTAGTCGCGCAACAGCAGTTGCACCCGCGCGGCATCGTCGAGTTCCACCAGCACGCAGCGGCCGGCCTCGTGCATGTGCTCCACCAACGCGGTGGGCAGTTGCAGTGCACCGATCTTCTTGCTTTCAGCCTCCACGAAGACCGGCCGCGCCGCATCCAGCGAATGCAGCGCCTGCCACAGCTGCGTGTCGAAGCGCTTCTGCGAGGGCTGCGCCTGCGCCGGCAGGCCGCCCAGGACCGAGCCCCGATGGCAGGCCAGCGCCTCGAGATCCAGGGTCTGGGCACCGGCATCGGCCAGCGCGTGCAGCAGGTGGGTCTTGCCGCTGCCGGTGCGGCCGGTCAGCACGTGGAAGTCGAACTGGCGTGGCAAGGTTTCGAGGGCCTGGCGCACCAGCGCCCGAAAGCCCTTGTAGCCGCCGGACAGCCGCGTGGTGCGAAAACCGATCTGGTCGAGCACCAGCGCCAGCGAGCCCGAGCGCTGGCCGCCGCGCCAGCAATACACGAGCGGCTGCCACTCGCGCGGCTTGTCCTGCACGTGGCGCTCGAGCAGCGCGGCGATGTTGCGCGAGACCAGCGCAGCCCCGAGCTTGCGTGCGGCGAGCGGCGAATCCTGCACGTACATCGTGCCGACGATGTGGCGTTGCTCATCGTCGAGCACCGGCCAGTTCACCGCGCCGGGCAGGTGGTCCTCGGCGAACTCGGCCGGCGAGCGTGCGTCGATCACGGTGCCGAACTCGGCCAGCCGCGGGGCGGCCTCGGTCGCGTCGATGCTGCGCAGGGCCATCGGGTGCTCAACCGGCCGGGGCCAGCGCGTCCAGCAGTTCGGTCTCGATCTGCAACTGCGCACGCGTCTGCTGCAGCACCGGGCCGTCGATCAGGAAGGTGTCTTCGACCCGTTCACCCAGCGTGGTGACCTTGGCCAGCTGCAGGTTCACGTGGTGCCGGGCCAGCACGCGCGCAATCGCGTAGAGCAGGCCGGAACGATCGCTCGCGCTCACGCTGAGCAGCCAGCGCTGCGCGCGTTCGTCCGGCCGCAGCGAGACGCGGGGCGTCACCGGGAAGGACTTCACGCGCCGCGACACCCGGCCCCGGCTGGGCTCCGGCAGCGGGCCGGCGCTGGCCAGGGCCTGGGCGAGCTGCGTCTCGATCATCGAGATCAGGTCGCGGTAGCCGGCCTGGTCGTTCTCGTAGCCGGGCTTGACGATCTGGAACGTGTCCATCGCGTAGCCGGTGCGGCTGGTGTGGATCTTGGCGTCCTGGATCGAGTAGCCGGCGGTGTCGAAGTAGCCGCAGATGCGGGCGAAGAGATCGGCCCGGTCGGGCGAGTACACCAGCACCTGCAGCCCGTCGCCGATGGGCGATGGGCGTGCGCGCACCACCGGCACATCGGTCTGCACATGGCGCCACAGCGAACGGGCGTGCCAGGCGATCTCGGTCGCGTCGTGGCGTGCGAAGTAGCTCAGCTCCAGCGTCTTCCACAGCGGGCCCTCGGTGCCGGGCAGGGCCGAGTGCAGCGCGAGGATGTGGATGGCCTCCTGCTTGCGGGCCTCCAGGTCCGCATCGAGGTGGGGCTTGGCGCCGCCCAGCGCGCGCAGCGTGATGCGGTACAGGTCCTCCAGCAGCTTGCCCTTCCAGGCGTTCCACACCTTCGGGCTGGTGCCGCGGATGTCGGCCACCGTCAGCAGGTACAGCGCGGTGAGCCGGCGTGCATTGCCGGCCTTCAGCGCAAAGGCGCGGATCACCTCGGCGTCCGACAGGTCCTCCTTCTGTGCCACGGTGCTCATCGTCAGGTGGTTCTTGACGAGGAACTCCACCAGCGCGGCATCCTCCTTGTCCAGCCCGTGGTCACGGCAGAAGCGCCGCACCTCCACGGCGCCCAGGTCGGAGTGGTCGCCGCCGCGGCCCTTGGCCACGTCGTGGAACAGCGCGGCGATGTACAGCAGCTCGGGCTTGTCCCACTCGGCGGCCAGCTGCGAGCAGAACGGGTACTCGTGGGCATGCTCCGGGATGAAGAAGCGCCGCACGTTGCGCAGCACCATCAGGATGTGCTGGTCCACGGTGTACACATGGAACAGGTCGTGCTGCATGCGGCCGACGATGCGGCGGAACACCCACAGGTAGCGCCCCAGCACCGAGGTCTGGTTGAGCAGCCTGAACGCGTGCGTGATGCCCTGCGGCTGGCGCAGGATGCGCAGGAAGGTGGCGCGGTTGGCCGGGTCGCGGCGGAAGGCACCGTCCATCACGTTGCGGGCGTTGTACAGCGCCCGCAGCGTGCGGGCCGAGAGGCCCTTGATGCCCGGCGTCTGCTGAAACACCAGGAAGGTCTTGAGGATCGTGCGCGGGTCCTCGAGGTAGAGGTCGTCGCGCGCCACCTCGAGCATGCTGCCGCGGTCGAGGAAATGCTCGTCGATCACGCTCATCGGCGCGGCCTCGGAGCCGCTGATGCGCTCCTCGATGTTGAGCATCAGGATCTGGTTGAGCTGGGCCACCGCCTTGGCCGCCCAGTAGTAGCGGTGCATCAGCACCTCGGACGAGCGCTGTGCCCGGCTGGCCTGGTAGCCGAAGCTCTCGGCCACGGCCGTTTGCAGGTCGAACACCAGGCGGTCTTCGCGCCGGCCGGCGATCGCATGCAGGCGCGCCCGGATCACGCGCAGGATGCCCTCGTTGCGCTGCAGCTGCTTCACCTCGAAGGGCGTGATCAGGCCGTTGGCGGCCAGCTCGCTCCAGCTGCGGCCCAGCCCCGCGGCGCGTGCCACCCACATCACCACCTGCAGGTCGCGCAGGCCGCCCGGGCTTTCCTTGCAGTTGGGTTCCAGCGAGTAGGGCGTGTCCTCGTACTTCACGTGGCGCTGGCGCATCTCCAGCGTCTTGGCGCGCAGGAACGCGGCCGGGTCCATCACGGCCGCGGTGGTGTGCCTGAAGTGCACGAACAGGCGCTTGGAGCCGCAGATGGGCCGGGATTCGAGCAGCGCCGTCTGCACCGTGACGTCGCTTTGCGCCTCGGCCACGCACTCGTCGATCGTGCGCACCGAGGAGCCGATCTCCAGGCCGATGTCCCAGCAGGCGGTGATGAAGCCCTCCACCGCGGCGCGCAGCGCGTCGGTGGGCGCGCCACCCGGCAGCAGCACCAGCACATCGATGTCCGAGTGCGGGAACAGCTCGCCGCGGCCATAGCCGCCCACGGCCACGAGCGCCGCGCTGGCCGGCATCGCGGCGTTGCGCCACAGCTCGCACAGCGTGGCGTCCACGTGCCGCGTGAGCGAGCGGATCAGCAGCGAGGTGGCCGGCGCCGTGGCGCGCGACTGCAGGAAGTGGTCGATCAGCGCCTTCTTGCCATCGCGGAACCGCGCGCGCAGCGCGGCGACACTGCCGCCCGGCACTGCGGTCTGTACGGCGGCCGACATCGACCTCAGCCGATGAAGGCGGGCGGGGGCGGCGAGCCGGCGGACAGCGTCATCACCTCGTAGCCCGTCTCGGTGACGACGACAGTGTGTTCCCACTGTGCCGAGAGCGAGCGGTCCTTGGTGACGATGGTCCAGCCGTCGCCCAATTCGCGGATCTCGCGCCGGCCGGCGTTGATCATTGGCTCGATCGTGAACACCATGCCGGGCACCAGTTCTTCCAGCGTGCCGGGGCGGCCGTAGTGCAGCACCTGCGGCTCTTCATGGAACTTGCGGCCGATGCCGTGGCCGCAGAACTCGCGCACGATCGAGAAGCCCTGGTTCTCGGCAAAGGTCTGGATCGCGTGGCCGATGTCGCCCAGGCGGGCGCCGGGCTTCACCTTGGCGATGCCCTTCCACATGGCCTCATAAGTCAGGCTGCACAGGCGCGTGGCAGCGATCGAGCCTTCGCCCACGATGAACATGCGGCTGGTGTCGCCGTGCCAGCCGTCCTTGATGACGGTGACGTCGATGTTGACGATGTCGCCGTTCTTCAGCGGCCGGTCGTTCGGGATGCCGTGGCAGACCTGGTGGTTGATCGAGGTGCAGATCGACTTCGGGTAGGGGATGTAGCCCGGCGGCGCGTAGTTCAGCGGCGCGGGAATGCCGCCCTGCACGTGCACGATGTGGTCGTGGGCCAGCTTGTCGAGTTGCTCGGTGGAGACGCCAGGCTTCACGTGCTCGGTGAGCATGTCCAGCACTTCGGAGGCCAGTCGGCCGGCAACGCGCAGGCCTTCGATGTCTTCCGCGGATTTCAGGGTGATCGGCATGGGCGGGCATTATTCCACCGCAACGTAAAATCGCGGGTTTTCCCCCGGGATCGCCCCTCTCCCATGCCGTCCTCTGCCAAACACCTGTTGCACTTCGAGGGCGGCAATGCCCTGTCTACCTTCCGCGCCCTGGCCCTGCTGCCGCGGCTGCAGGCGGTGAGCCCGCGCATCACCCGCCTTTCGGCGCGCCATGTGCACTGGGTGTGGTGCGACCAGGCGCCCGAGGCCGACAAGCTGGGTGCGCTGCTGAACTATGGCGACGCCTACACCGGCGGCACCGAGGGCCAGCTGGTGGTGGTGATGCCGCGGCTGGGCACCGTGTCGCCCTGGGCCAGCAAGGCCACCGACATCGCGCACAACTGCGGCCTGGCGCTGCACCGGGTCGAGCGGGTCACCGAGTACCGGCTGCAACTAAAGGGCGGCCTGTTGGGCGGCGCCGCCAAGCCCCTGGCAGGCGAGGAGCTGCAGGCCTGCGCCGCGCTGCTGCACGACCGCATGACCGAGAGCGTGGCCTTCGAGCGCGAGGCCGCGCTGCACCTGTTCGACGCGCAGCAGGCCGAGCCGCTGGCGCACGTGGACGTGCTGGGCCAGGGCCGGGCCGCCCTGGTCGCCGCCAACACCGAGTTCGGCCTGGCGCTGAGCGACGACGAGATCGACTACCTGGTGCAGGCCTTCACCGGCCTCGCGCGCAACCCCAGCGACGTGGAGCTGATGATGTTCGCGCAGGCCAACAGCGAACACTGCCGCCACAAGATCTTCAACGCCGAGTTCACGATCGACGGGCAGCCACAGCCGCTGTCGATGTTCGGCATGATCCGCAACACCGAGAAGCTGTCGCCCCAGCACAGCATCGTGGCCTACTCGGACAATGCGGCGGTGATGGAAGGCGGCCCCATCGAGCGCTGGCTGCCGCAGGGCTTCACCAACGCACCGGCCTACGGGGCACGCGCCGAGACAGCGCATGTGCTGATGAAGGTGGAGACGCACAACCACCCCACCGCGATCTCGCCCTTCCCTGGCGCTTCCACCGGCGCCGGCGGCGAGATCCGCGACGAGGGCGCCACCGGCCGCGGCGCCAGGCCCAAGGCAGGGCTCACCGGCTTCAGCGTCTCGAACCTGCAGCTGCCGGGTCTTGCCGAGCCCTGGGAGCGTGAACCCATCGGCAAGCCCGAGCACATTGCCAGCCCGCTGCAGATCATGATCGAGGGCCCGCTGGGCGGCGCGGCCTTCAACAACGAGTTCGGCCGGCCCAACCTGGGCGGCTACTTCCGGGTGTTCGAGCAGCGCGTGGCCGGCGTGCAGCGCGGCTACCACAAGCCGATCATGATCGCCGGCGGGCTGGGCAGCATCAGTGACGGCCAGACCCACAAGCTGCCCTTCGGCGCCGGCACGCTGCTGGTGCAGCTGGGCGGGCCGGGCATGCGCATCGGCATGGGCGGCGGTGCCGCCAGCTCGATGGCCGCGGGCACCAACACCGCGGCGCTGGACTTCGACAGCGTGCAGCGCGGCAACCCCGAGATCCAGCGGCGCGCGCAGGAGGTCATCAACCACTGCTGGGCGCTCGGTGAAGTGAATCCGGTGGTTGCGATCCACGACGTTGGCGCCGGCGGCATCAGCAACGCCTTCCCCGAGCTGGTGGATGGGGCCGGCAAGGGCGCCACCTTCGACATCCGCAAGGTGCCGCTGGAAGAGACCGGCCTCGCACCGAAGGAAATCTGGTGCAACGAGAGCCAGGAACGCTACGTGCTCGCGGTGAACCCCGACCTGCTGCCGCTGTTCGAGCAGATGTGCGAGCGCGAGCGCTGCCCCTATGCCATCGTCGGCGTGGCCACCGATGACCGCGAACTCATCCTCGAAGACGGCCCCGGCGGCGAGCGCCCGATCGACATGCCGATGGACGTGCTGCTGGGCAAGCCGCCGAAGATGCAGCGCAACGTGCAGCGCGTGGCGCGCCAGGAAGCGGCGCTCAATCTCACCGGCGTGAAGCTCGAGCAGGTGGCCTTCGACGTGCTGCGCCACCCCACGGTGGCGAGCAAGCGGTTCCTCATCACCATCGGCGACCGCACCGTGGGCGGCCTGGACCACCGCGACCAGATGGTCGGCCCCTGGCAGGTGCCGGTGGCCGATTGCGCGGTGACGCTGGCCGACTACGCCGGCTTCCGCGGCGAGGCCATGAGCATGGGCGAACGCACGCCGCTGGCCGCGCTGGATGCGCCGGCCTCCGGCCGCATGGCGGTGGGCGAGGCCATCACCAACCTGCTGGCGGCGCCGATCGAGCTTTCGCGCGTGAAGCTCAGCGCCAACTGGATGGCCGCCTGCGGCGAGCCGGGCGAGGACGCTGCGTTGTACGACACCGTGAAGGCGGTGGGCATGGACTTGTGCCCCGCGCTGGGCATCGGTATCCCGGTGGGCAAGGACAGCCTCTCGATGCGCACGCGCTGGACCAATAACGGCCAAAACAAGCAGGTGACGGCACCGGTGAGCCTGATCGTTTCGGCCTTCGCGACGCTGGCCGACGTGCGCGGCACGCTGACGCCGCAGCTGCAGACCGGCGACTCGAGCCTGATCCTGATCGACCTGGGGGCCGGCAAGAAGCGCATGGGCGGCTCGATGCTGGCCCAGGTGCTGGGCCAGTTCGGCAACACCGTGCCCGACCTGGACGACCCGGCCGCGCTGAAGGCGCTGGTGGCGGCCATCAACCAGCTGCGCGCCGAGGGCAGGCTGCTGGCCTACCACGACCGCAGCGACGGCGGCCTCTGGGCCACGGTGTGCGAGATGGCTTTTGCCGGCCGCCATGGCGTGACGCTCAACGTCGACCTGCTGGTGACCGAAGGCGACGGCATCAGCGACAGCCGTGCCGAGTACGGCGACACCAAGAACTGGGCTTCGCAGGTGGGCGAGCGCCGCAACGAGCTCACGCTGCAGGCGCTGTTCAACGAGGAACTGGGCGTTGTGATCCAGGTGGCGCGCGAGCACCGCGATGCGGTGATGGCCGTGCTGCGCCAGCATGGCCTCAGCCGCCACAGCCATGTGATCGGGCAGACCAACACGCGCGGCGTGGTGGAGGTCTGGCGCGACACCAAGGCGCAGTTCAGCGCGCCGCTGCACACGCTGCAGCAGGCCTGGGACGAGGTGAGCTGGCGCATCGCCCGCCTGCGCGACAACCCCGCCTGCGCCGACAGCGAACACGACAGCGCCGGCGCCGACGGCGACCCTGGCCTGCACCTGCGCTTGAGCTTCGACCCGGCCGAGGACGTGGCCGCGCCCTACGTGCACGTGGCGCGTCCCAAGCTGGCCATCCTGCGTGAGCAGGGCGTGAACTCGCATGTCGAGATGAGCTATGCGATGGCGCAGGCCGGCTTCGACACCTACGACGTGCACATGACCGACCTGCAGACGGGCCGGGCGCGGCTGGACCAGTTCCAGGGCTTCGTGGCCTGCGGCGGCTTCAGCTACGGCGACACGTTGGGCGCCGGCGAAGGCTGGGCGCGCTCGATCCTGTTCAACCCGGCGCTGGCCGAGCAGTTCGCGGCGTTCTTCGCGCGGCCCGACACCTTCGCGCTGGGCGTGTGCAACGGTTGCCAGATGATGGCCGCGCTCGCGCCCATCATCCCGGGCGCGCAGGCCTGGCCGAAGTTCACGCGCAACAAGAGCGAGCAGTTCGAGGCCCGGCTGAGCCTGGTGGAAGTGCTCGAGAGCCCTTCGATCTTCTTCACCGGCATGGCGGGCAGCCGCTTGCCGATCGCGGTGGCGCATGGCGAAGGCTTCGCGGACTTCTCGCAGCGCGGCGATGCGGCCCAGGTGCAGCGCGCGATGCGCTTCGTCGACCACCACGGCCAGCCGACCGAGGCCTACCCGTTCAACCCGAACGGCAGCCCCGACGGCCTGACCTCGGTGACCACCGCCGACGGCCGCTTCACCGTGCTGATGCCGCACCCCGAGCGTGTGTTCCGGAACGTGCAGATGAGCTGGACCTCGGGCGAGGTGTCGCAACGCAGCCCCTGGATGCGCATGTTCGGCAATGCGCGCCACTGGGTGAATTGAACCACCCCCTACGCGCTTCGCGCGCCCCCTCCAGGGGGCAACGCCAGCGGCCCGGCGAAGCCGGTTCCGCGGCGTTTGCTGGGCTGCGCCGGGGTTCATGCGCGTTGGGTGCTGATCGGCAGCACGGAAGAATGAGATGAGCTTTTCGATCACCGACCGGGAGACGGCGCTGGCCGTCATCGGCCACCTGCAGCAGCGCGCCGGCCAGGCCGGCGCCAGCCTGCGCGAGCCGCCGCCCGAGCCCATCGGCTGCTGCGGGCGCGGCTGCAACGGCTGCGTGTGGGAGGGCTACTACGAGGCGGTGGCCTACTGGCGCGACGAGGCGGAGCTGATCCTCGAGCCCTGAAAGTCAAACGGCCGCGCCGGCCGGTCGCAGCGGCGCAACGATTGAAACCGCGCCGGGTGGCCGGCGCATTGCCTCTGCAACACGCAGCGGCGACGATGCGCCCATTCCAACCGCCTCGGAGTTCCGCCATGAGCCTCAAGCCCCGTTCCGTCCGCCTGCAGCAAGCCGGCCTCGCCGCCATGCTGGCCTCGGCCTGCGCCCTGCCGCTGGCCGCCCGTGCGGCCGACATCAACAAGGGCATCGAACAGGCGCTGGCCGCCGCACAGGAAAGCAAGAAGGGCGTGATGCTCTACGTGGGCGGGCAGGCCATCGGTGGTGGTGTCACCAAGATCGAGCCGGGCCAGTGGGTGGAGCTGCGCAGCCAGCAGTACAGCCGCATCGTCGTGCGGCTGGACCGCATCGACGGCATTGCGATGCCGTGATCCGGGTTCAGGCCGGCGGTGGGGACAGGCCCGCCAGATCGGCCAGCAGTTCATAGGAGCGCAGCCGCGCCGCATGGTCGTGCACCGCGCCGGCGACGATCAGTTCGTCGGCCTGGGTGCGCTCGAGGATGGCACCCAGCTGCTCGCGCACGCTGGCGGGCGAGCCCACCGCGGTGGCGGCCAGCATGCGCTGCACGCCGGCCTTCTCACGCTCGTTCCACAGCGTGGCCATGGCCGCGGGGTCGATCGGCCGCGGCAGCGGCCCACGCTGGCCGCGCTGCATGCCCAGGAAACGCTGCTGCAGCGAGGTGAACAGGCGCACGGCCTCGGCATCGTCGTCCGCGGCGATCACGTTCACGCCCACCATCGCATGCGGCTTCGGCCAATCGGCCGAAGGGCGGTAGCTTGCGCGGTAGACGGCCAGCGCCTGATCGAGCTGCTCGGGCGCGAAGTGCGAGGCAAACGCATAGGGCAGGCCCAGGTAGGCCGCCAGCTGCGCGCCGTACAGGCTGGAGCCCAGGATCCAGATCGGCACCCGCGTGCCCACACCGGGGATCGCCCGCACGGCCTGGCCCGGGGTGGCATCGGCCAGGTAGGACTGCAGCTCCAGCACGTCCTGCGGAAAGCCGTCTTCGTCCTGTGACGACAGCGTGCGCCGCAGCGCGCGGGCGGTGAGCTGGTCGGTGCCCGGCGCACGGCCCAGGCCGAGGTCGATGCGCCCCGGGTACAGCGTGGCCAGCGTGCCGAACTGCTCGGCCACCACCAGCGGCGCATGGTTGGGCAGCATCACGCCGCCGGAGCCCACGCGGATGCGGCGCGTGCCGCCGGCGACATGGCCCACCAGCACCGCGGTGGCCGAACAGGCCACGCCGTCCATGTTGTGGTGCTCGGCCAGCCAGTAGCGGTGGTAGCCCCAGGCTTCGGCGTGCTGCGCCAGGTCCAGCGAGTTGCGCAGCGCCTGCGCGGCAACGCTGCCCTCGACGATGGGCGCGAGGTCGAGGATCGAGAGCGGGATCGACAACGGATTCATGGGCCCGATCTTGCCCCGCCCGGGCCGCCGCTGCCGGCCAGGGGCTGATTCAGCCGTGGTGGTCCACCACCACGCGCACCAGGCGCGCGGCCGGCGCGGCCAGCGCGGCCAGGGTGTCGACACGGTCCTGCTCCACCGCCTCCAGCACCCATTCGTGGATGCCGCCCACGATGGCCACCGCCTGCGCTGACGGCAACCCGGGCCCCACCACCTGGACGATGAGGTCCGCCAGCTGCGCCGTGGCGCGCCGCCGCGCGGCCCAGCCTTCGGGGCCGAGCGCGATGATGTCGATGAACAGCGTGCGCAGCAGCGGCGGGTTGCAGGCCAGCAGGCCGAAGTAGGCGGCCAGCGCGCGTTCGACCTGGGCATGCCAGTCCTGCGTGGGGTCGATGGCCTCGCGCAGCACCTGCAGCGATTGCCGGCTGGCCGCCTCGTACAGCGCCACCAGGCAGGCCGACTTGTCGGTGAAATGCTCGTAGAAGCTGCGCCGCGACACGCGGGCCTCTGCCGCCAGGTCGGCAATCGTCACCCCGGCAAAACCCTTGCTGGCCACGGTGCGGGCCATCGCGTCGAGCAGGCGGCGGCGGTGATCGGAGCCGGGGGTGGGGGCGGGAGCGTTCATCAGCGGCGCATGATGCCACCGGCCGCGCCGGCCGCGTTGGCGCCCGGGGCTTGACATCGGGCAGGCGGATGACCATCATGCGCAGCGGTTTGGTACTGTTTGGTACCGAGAAGGAGCACGCATGACCGAGCTGGTGGTACGTCGCCTGATGATCGACCTCGAGACGCCGCTGGCGCGACACTGGAACGGGGGGGATGCGTTCCGCACGGCCTTGTTCAATGCCCTGTCGATGAGCTTTCCCGTGGGCGAGCAGTACTTCATCGATTCGGTCAAGGCCGGCCTGCAGGCCCTGCCGCCCGAGCAGCGCGAGCGCTTCGAGGCGGAGGTGAAGGGTTTCATCGGCCAGGAGGCCACGCACCGGCGCATCCACGGGCTGTTCAACGCCCATCTCGAGAAACAGGGCCTGGTCAACCACTGGGCGCCGCGCGCCAAGCGCCGCATGGACGCCATGGCCCAGGCGGACGTGCGCATCCACCTGGGTGTGACGGCGGCCACCGAGCACTTCACCGCCATCCTGGCCGAGTACCTGCTGGGCCAGGAGGCGCCGCTGGCCGGCGCCGAAGAGCGCCTGGCCACGCTGTGGCGCTGGCATGCCAGCGAGGAGGCCGAACACCGCAGCACGGCCTTCGATCTGTACCGCGCGCTGGGCGGCAACGAGGAATGGCGGTTGAAGATCTTCCGCGCGGTGACGATGTTCTTCGTGACCGACATGTTGCGCCAGACCCTGCACAACCTGTGGCGCGACGGCACCTGGTGGCGCCCCTCCACCTGGGCCAGCGCCGCGCGCATGCTGTTCGGCCGCAGCGGCCTGCTGCGCCAGATGGCCGGACCCTGGCGGCGCTACAAGCGGGCCGACTTCCACCCGGCGCAGCAGGATGACCACCTGGCCCATGAGTGGCTGGCGACGCACAGCGCGCAATTCAGCGTGGTGGGCGCGGCACCGGCCCGCGGCTGAGGCCGAGAGGCCCGCCCGCGGCCGGGCTCAGAGCCAGGCTTCGAGCAGCTCGCGCAACTGGGCCTGCGTGAAGGGCTTGCTCAGGTGCGCGTCCATGCCGGCGTTGTGGGCGCGTTCGGCATCGTCGGCAAAGGCATCGGCCGTGAGTGCGAGCACCGGCGTGCGCGGCAGGCCCTGCGCCTGCTCGCGCTCGCGGATGCGGCGGGTGGCGGTGTAGCCGTCGAGCACCGGCATCTGGCAATCCATCAGCACCAGGTCGGCGTGGTCCTGTGCCAACCAATCCAGCGCGGCCTGGCCGTTTTCGACCTCGATCACCTCCAGCCCCAGGGCCTGCAGCATCTCGGAGGCAATCAGCCGGTTCACCGGGTTGTCCTCGGCCAGCAGCACGGTGCCGCGCAGCGACGTGTCGTCGTCCAGTGCGCCATGCACGGAGTCCACCGCTGCCAAGGGGCCAGGCGCCGGGTCGATTGGCAAGGCGAGCGTGAACGAGAACACCGAGCCCTGGCCCACCGTGGAGGCCACGTCGATGCTGCTGCCCATGGCCTGCACGATGCGCTGGCTGATCGACAGCCCCAGCCCGGTGCCGCCGTGGCTGCGCCGGCGCGAGGTGTCGATCTGGTAGAACGGGTCGAACAGGCGATCGAGGCGGTCTGCCGGGATGCCGATGCCGGTGTCGCACACCTCGAAGCGCACCCCTTGCGGCATGGCGGCCACCCGCAGCGTGATGCTGCCGCGTTCGGTGAACTTGATCGCGTTGCCCACCAGGTTCGACAGCACCTGCTTCAGGCGCTGGGCGTCGCCCAGCACCCGGTCCGGTAGGTCGGGTGCCAGTTGCAGTTCCAGCTGCAGGCCGCGCCGTTCGGCATTGGCGCGGAACAGCGAAGCCACCGACAGCAGCAGGCCGTGCAGCGACATCGGCGCCGCGCTCAGCGTGAACTTGCCGGCCTCGATCTTCGACTGGTCCAGCACGTCGTTCAAGATGGCCATCAGCGAGCTGCCCGACGAGGCCGCGATGCGCGCCAGGCGCCGCTGGCGCGCATCCAGCCCCGAGCGCCGCAGCAGGTCCAGCGCGCCCAGCACGCCGTTCATCGGGGTGCGGATCTCGTGGCTCATCAGTGCCAGGAACTCGGTCTTGGCCTGGCTGGCGGCTTCGGCCGCCTCCTTGGCCTGCTGAAGCGAGGCGTTGGCCGCATCCACCTCCAGGCGGTGGCGGATAGCCTGCTCGGCCGTTTCGCGGTATTCCTTCGAGGCCCGTTGCAGCGTGATGCCGAAAATCAGTGCCAGCAGCGCCAGCGCTGCCGAGCGCACCGGTGGGTGCACCAGGCTCACGGCCACCAGCGTGGTGATCTGCGGCGTGGCCAGCCATTGGTAGGAACGGCCGGCCAGCGACATGAACAAGGCCGCCATCGCGACCGAACCGCAGACGATGGCCAGCAGCAGCGCAGCCTGCACGCCCTGCAGGTGCGGGTACACCGACAACAGCGCAAACGACCACAGCAGCCCGGACAGCAGGGCGTTGCGCTCCATCGCGGCGCGGGCCCGCTCGATCATGGCCGGTGACACGGCTTGCGCCTTCAGGTGCCTGCGGGCGAACTGCCAGCGCCACAGGCCGATGCTGGGCCCCAGCACGCCCAACAGCACGCTGACCCAGGGCTGCGAGACCCGCAGGCTGAGGTAGACCATCACCGCCGCGGCCGCCACCTGGGCCGGCACGCTGCGGATCGCGTTGCGCAGGCTCAGCCGCAGCAGCTCCTGCTGCGCCTGCTGTTCAGCGTCTGGTGGGGCAGGCGGCCGGCCCGACATGGTCTGTCCTGGGTCGAGGTCGGGCGCCCTGGCCGCGCTCAGCCGGCGCTGGCCTTCGCAGCGGTGGCCCGGCTGCGCTCGCCGGGCCGCGTGCGGTAGAACTGCATCGGCACCGCCGCGGCCTGCTGCAACACGTTGCGCTTGATGCGGCCCACCACGTGCATCTCGCAGGGCTTGCAATCGAAGCGCAGCATGAGGGTCTCGTCGCCGTGGCGGATGGTCAGCGGCTCGGCACGCACCGTGCCCTGCACGCCGGTCACGCCCTTGGCCTGCTTGGGGCACAGGCTCAGGCTGTAGCGCACGCAGTGCTTGGTGATCATCAGGCTGGCTTCGCCCAGGGCCTCGTGGCTTTCGTAGGCGGCCTCGATCACCTTCACGCCATGGCGGGCGTAGAAGTCGCGCGCCTTGTGGTTGTACACGTTGGCCAGGTAGCTCAGCGTGTCGTCCGGGTAGGGCACCGGTGGCTCGACCGGCCGCGCGCGCGGCAGCGGCCGGTGGCCTGCAGCGCGTGCGGCCTCGAGGGCCGCCACCGCGTCACGGCGCAGGCCGTTCACGGCACCGGCCGGCAGGAACCAGGCCTGGCGCGTGGCGAGCTCGATCTCGCGCGGCTCGAAGATCGTGCCGCCCAGCTTGCCCAGATGCTCGCGCAGTGTCTGCTGTGCACGTTCCGGGTGCTGGGCCGGCTGGTGCGGCTGCACCAGCGTGGCATGTCCGAGGTGGCCGTCGTCGTCCGTGAGCGTGAGCACGAAGCCTTCGGGCACTTCGTCCAACCGCAGGTTCACGCCGATGCGGCGATCTGAGCTCTTGCGGTCGAGCTGGCGGTCCCAGGCCATGTCGCGGTTGCGGTGCAGTGCCGTGTCGCGGCGCAGGTCCTTCAGCTCGCTCATCGGCTCGTTGGGGAACACGCGCCACTGGCGCCCGGCCTCGTCCAGCGGGCGCACCACGTTCAGGTGCACGCCGCAGAGTTCGTGCTGCAGGTCCCACCAGGTCAGGCCGTCGCCGTTGTTCAGCGGGCCCACACCTTCGCTCAGCTGGACATCGAAGTGATCCGGCCCCACCCTCAGCACCTCGCCCAGCGGGATGCCGGCATGCTTGGGGGTGTCGAAGGCGCCGATGTCTTCCTGGCGGCCATTGACGAAGTAATCGGTGGCGCTGCGGTTGAAGTTGCGCTCCGGATCCGGTGTGAACAGGAACGTGGTGCGACCGGAACTCGCGCGCGCCAGGCTGCCATCACCCTCGATGAGCGCATCGAAGAGCTGGCGGTAATGGGCGGTCACGTTCTTCACGTAGCCCATGTCCTTGTAGCGGCCCTCGATCTTGAAGCTGCGGATCCCCGCATCGACCAACGCGCGCAGGTTGTCGCTCTGGTTGTTGTCCTTGAGGGACAACACGTGCTTCTCGTGCGCCACGATGCGGCCTTGCGCATCGGTCACCGTGTAGGGCAGGCGGCATTCCTGCGAGCAGTTGCCCCGGTTGGCGCTGCGCCCGGTGTGCGCGTGGCTGATGTAGCACTGGCCCGAGTAGGCCACGCACAGCGCGCCGTGGATGAAGAACTCCAGCGTGGCCTCACGCACCTCGGCGGCAATGGCCTGGATCTGCGGCAGCGTGAGTTCGCGCGCCAGCACCATCTGCGAGAAGCCCACGTCCTGCAGGAAGCGGGCTTTCTCGGGCGTGCGGATGTCGGTCTGCGTGCTGGCATGCAGCTGCAGCGGTGGCATGTCCAGCTCGAGCAGGCCCATGTCCTGCACGATCAGCGCATCGGCACCCGCCTCGTGCAGCTGCCAGGCCAGCCGGCGTGCGGGCTCGAGCTCGTCGTCGCGCAGGATGGTGTTCAGCGTGACGAAGATGCGCGCGTTGAAGCGGTGCGCGTGGCGCGCCAGGCGCTCGATGTCGGCCACGGTGTTGCCGGCATTGGCGCGCGCGCCGAAGTCGGGGCCGCCGATGTACACCGCATCGGCGCCATGGTCGATGGCGGCGATGCCGATGTCGGCATCACGCGCGGGGGCCAGCAGTTCGAGGTGGCGCGGGGCAGGCATGAGGCGCCTTTCGGTGGGAAGCCGGCGATTTTAGGCGGCGCGCCCCGGCACGCGCTGGTCAAAAGCCTCGGATCACGGGTTTCGCAAACGGGCGGCGGCGCCGTCGATGTTGGCCTTGAGCTCGGCGTAGTTGCGGTTCACCGGGAATTGCGGGAACTGCGCCACGATGGATTCGGGCGGGTGGATGAAGAAGCCCGCATGCGCGGCGCTGAGCATGCCGGTGTCGTTGTAGCTGTCGCCCGCGGCGATGACCTGGAAGTTCAGCAGGCGCAGCGCGTTCACGGCCTGGCGCTTCTGGTCGGGCTGGCGCAGCTTGTAGTCGGCGACGAAGCCTTCGCCGTCGATCTCGAGCTTGTGGCAGAAGAGCGTGGGGCGGCCCAGCTGCCGCATCAGCGGGTCGGCAAACTCGTAGAAGGTGTCCGACAGGATGATCACCTGGTAGCGGCCGCGCAGGTCGTCGAGGAAATCCTTCGCGCCCTCGAGCGGCGCCATGCCGGCGATCACGTCCTGGATGTCTGCCAGCTTCAGGCCGCGCTCGCGCAGCAGCGCGAGGCGAAAGCGCATCAGCTTGTCGTAGTCGGGTTCATCGCGGGTGGTGCGGCGGAACTCCGGAATGCCGGTGCGGTTGGAAAACTCGATCCAGATCTCGGGCACGAGCACGCCTTCGAGATCAAGGCAGACGACTTGCATGGGTGACAGCAGCAGTGCAGAACGGGCGGGAGCGCATCGTAACGCAGCGGCCCGGCCGCCCCGTTCCGCCGCCTTGGCACCGCTTCCTCGGGTGCGTGCCGTGTCGACCAATCGGCCGGTCGCGTCAGCGCCTTGATCACTTGATTGCAGTCAAGACCGGGCCGGCCGATCGGCCGCAAGTCACGTCTGCAGTGCAGTAGGTGGTCAAGTCGGGTTCATTTCTGTCGATTGCCTGGTGACCCTGGAGACTCAAATACCCCACGGCGGTACCTGCAACTCCTGACACGAGATGGCACCGCGGCTGAGAAGCCGCTCGCCGCCATACGGAACGACCCAACACGCCACCGGAGAAGAATCGAGATGAAGATATCCCTCAGCGCCGTCGCAGGGGCCATTGCCTCACTGGGCATGGCCATGTCTGCACAAGCGCAGTCCAGCTTCGACTACAAGTTCAGTGGCTTTGGCTCGGTGGGCTTCGTGCACTCCGACAACCGGGGTGCCGACTACGTGACCACCCGCCTGCAGCCCAACGGCGCTGGCCTCACGCGCCAGACCGACTGGGGCCCCGACACCAAGCTCGGTGGCCAGATGAACCTGAAGTTCGGCGACAAGCTCGAGGCCGTGGTGCAGGTGGTGTCGCAGCACCAGGGCGACAACAGCTTCCGCCCCGAGGTGGAGTGGGCCAACCTCAAGTACAAGTTCAGCGACAACTTCAGCGTGCGCGTGGGCCGCATCGCGCTGCCGCCCTACATGATCTCGGAGACGCGCCAGGTGGGCTATTCGTACACCTGGGCCCACCCGCCGGTGGAGGTGTTCAGCATCATGCCGATCACCAGCAACGACGGCATCGACATCAGCTGGCAGACCCGCCTGGGCGAGGCGCGCAACGTGCTGCAGGTCTACTACGGGACGCGCAAGACCGAGGCCGCCAGCGGCACCCGCGTGAAGTCGAAGCAGGCCACTGGCTTCAGCGACACGCTGGAACTGGGCTCCTGGACAGCCCATGTCAGCTTCTTTGACGCGAAGGTCGACTTCGTCAGTGCGCAGATCGAGCCCCTGTTTGCCGGGCTGCGCCAGTTCGCCGGCGCTGCAGGCGCCGTGCCAGTGCCGGGCTTCCAGACCGCGGCCGCATCCGCGAACGCACTGGTGAAGAAATACAGCACGCTCGATGTGCATCAATCCAATGTGTCGGTGGGCCTGAACTACGACCCGGGCGATTGGTTCGCGATGGGCGAGTACGTGTTCGGCAAGGCCGAGGGCCTGCAAGGCGACATCAAGGCCTGGCACCTGCTGGCGGGCTACCGCATCGGCAGCTTCACCCCCTATGTGGGGCTGGCATCGGCACGAAGCTCCTTCACGCTGGAGAAGGGCATCGATGTCTCCGGCGCACCGCCGCTGGCGGCCGGCGCAGCGGCACTGACCGCGGGCATCCAGGCCGCGCAGCGCGGCATCAACCCGACGCAGAAGAGCGCCACCGTGGGCGTGCGCTGGGATGCCATCCGAAACGTGGCGATCAAGCTGCAGTACGAGCGCGCGGAGACCGGCACCGGCTCGAGCGGCTACTTCGCGAAGCCGTTGCCGACCTTCACCGGCGCCAAGGTCAATCTCGTGACCGCCGTGGTCGACTTCGTGTTCTGAGGAGCCAGCCATGAAATCACATGTGATCGTCATCGCTGCGCTGATGGCCGCGGGCGCCGCTTCCGCCGCCGACCTGGTCGTGATCGCCAACCCGGCCGTGGGCCCGCTCACCAAGGACCAGGTGGCCGAGCTCTACCTCGGCAAGAACCAGGCGCTCAACCCGGTGGACCAGCCAGAGAGCTCACCCATCTATGCAGAGTTCTACAAGAAGGCCACCGGCCGCGACGTGGCGCAGGTGAAGTCCACCTGGTCGCGCATCGTGTTCTCCGGCAAGGGCCAGGCGCCCAAGCAACTGCCCGATTCCGCCGCGGTGAAGAAGGCCGTGGCGGCCGACCCCAAGGGCGTTGGTTACATCGAGAAGACCGCCGTGGACGGCACCGTCAAGGCCGTGCTGTCGCTGGATTGATCGAGGCCGTGACCGGTCAGGAGTGAATGCCGTGAAGTTCCGTACCAAGATCTGGATGTTGCCGCTGTGCGCGGCGGGGGTGTTCGTCGTTGGCACTGCCGTGAGCTACGTCGTCGGGGCACGCACGTCGGCCTCGCTGCAGGAACTGCGAAGTGTCGACAACACCTACCTCGATCATGTGCAGCGCGTCGACCGCGGCATTGAGCAGTTCCGCCTGAACCTGCAGTCGGCCGCGGCCGAAGGCGATGCGGACAAGCTCAAGGACGTGCAGGTGATCGTGGGAAAGACGCACGAAACCCTGGCCGCGATGGAAAAGATCGCCGGCAAGGCCGACCAGGCGCGTGAACTGAAATCGGCGTTCGATCCTTACCAGACCGCGGCGCTTGGTGCCACGCGGGCCATGCTCAGCAAGGGCGACCTGGGCGACCAGGTCAAGCGCATGCAGGAGGCGCAGGGCAAGCTCGACAAGCTGGTCAAGGCCCGCTCCGAGCAGGCCCTGCAGGCCACGCTGGACCGCCAGGCGGCTGCGGATCGCGGCGTGACCAGCATGCTGTGGGTCAACCTGGCCACCGGCCTGGTGGTGCTGGGCGTGCTGGGCGTGGCGTCGTGGCTCATCGTGCGCTCGGTCTGGCGCGACCTGGGCGCCGAGCCCACCGACCTGCACGCGATGATGCGCCACGTGGCCGACGGCAACCTGGCGGTGAAGGCCCAGGTGGCCAGTGGCGACCAGCGTTCGCTCAACGCGGCCCTGGCCGAGATGGCCGGCAAGCTGGGTCACACCATCGGCCTGATCCGGCAGGCCACCGACTCGATTGCCACCGCCTCCGGCGAGATCGCCTCAGGCAACCAGGACCTGAGCACGCGCACCGAAGCCACGGCCTCCAGCCTGCAGGAAACCGCGTCGTCGATGGAACACCTGACGGGCAGCGTGCGTCAGAGCGCCGACGCCGCGCAGCAGGCCAACCCGATGGCCGGCGCGGCCGCCGCGGCGGCCAACCGCGGCGGTGGCATGGTGGAGCGCGTCATGTCCAGCATGGACGAGATCAACACCGCCTCGCGCAAGATCAGCGAGATCATCGGCGTGATCGACGGCATCGCGTTCCAGACCAACATCCTGGCGCTGAACGCGGCGGTGGAAGCCGCCCGCGCCGGCGAGCAGGGCCGCGGCTTCGCGGTGGTGGCCGGCGAGGTGCGCACCCTGGCACAGCGTTCGGCCCAGGCCGCGCGCGAGATCAAGAGCCTGATCGTCGCCTCCAGCGAGAAGGTGGAGAGCGGCGCCAAGCTGGTGCAGGACACCGGCGGCGCAATGCAGGAGATCGTGGGCGGCGTCAAGCGCGTGACCGACATCATCGGCGAGATCAGCGCCGCGGCCAGCGAACAATCGGGCGGCATCAGCCAGGTGAACCAGGCGGTGACGCAGCTCGACCAGATGACGCAGCAGAACGCCGCGCTGGTGGAGCAATCTGCCGCCGCAGCGGCCAGCATGCGCGAGCAGGCCGCCCGCCTGGCGCAGGCGGTGGCGGCGTTCCGCGTGGCCTGAACGACGCAGCGCATCCCGGGGCGGCCTGCGGGCCGCCTCGGTGCTTGTGGCGCGTCAGTCCCCGCTGCCCAGCTGCACGGCCTGCTTGCGCGTGCGGCCGCTGCGCCAGAGCGTCACGGTCACCCGGTCGCCCGGCTGGTGGCGCTCCAGCACCGTGAGCATGTCGTCCAGGGTCTTCACCGGTTCGTCGTTGATGGCGGTGATCACGTCGCCGGCGACGATGCCGCCATCGGCTCCGCGGGCAAAGGCCTGCAGCCCGGCCTTTGCCGCGGGGCCGCCCGGCGCCACCTGTACCAGCGCCACGCCCTCGGGCAGGCGCAGCGCACGTTGCATGCCTTCCGATGCGGCCGCGATACCCAGCGCGGGGCGCGTGATGCGCCCGTCGCGGATCAGCCGCGGCACGATGCGATTCACCTCGTCCACCGGAATCGCGAAGCCGATGCCCGCGCTGGCCCCGGAAGGGCTGTAGATCGCGGTGTTCACGCCAATCAGGCGGCCGGCCGAATCGAGCAGCGGGCCGCCGGAGTTCCCGGGGTTGATGGCCGCATCTGTCTGGATCACGCCGCGGATCGTGCGCTGGTTCGCCGACTCGATCTCGCGGTTGAGCGCGCTGACGATGCCGGTGGTCAGCGTCTGGTCCAGGCCAAACGGGTTGCCGATGGCATAGACCCGCTGGCCCACCAGCAGGTCACGGCTGGTGCCCAGCGGGATCGGGGTCAGCCGCTCGCGCGGCAACTCGATCTTCAGCACCGCGAGGTCGCGGTCGGGGAAGGCGCCGACCAGGCTTGCCCGGTGGGTGGTTTGGTCGGCCAGCGTCACGCGCGCGGCGTCGCCACCCTGGATCACGTGGAAGTTGGTCACCACATGGCCGTGGTTGTCCCACACGAAACCCGTGCCGGTGCCACGCGGCACCTGCTGCACGGCACGCGAGAAGAAGTCACGCGACATCTCCAGCGTGGTGATGTGCACCACCGAAGGCGAGAGGCGCCGAAACACGTCGATGTTGGCCAGCTCATCGGCCAGCAGCGGGCCGCGCGGCGTGACGGCGCGGGGCGTGGCATCGCCGCGCTGCGCGAAGGCCGGCGCGGTGCTGATCAGGACGCTGATCACCAGCAGGGGCAGCAGCAACAGGGCAGGGCGGCGCATCGGCTTCAGCTCACGATGTAGGCCGCTGCGGCGGTGGCGATCAGCGTGCCTTCGTCGTTGACGAGCCGCATCTGGGTGGAGCCGACCCGGCCACCCAGGCGCGTGACCTCGGCACTCGCCACGAAATACGTGCCCATGCCTTGGCGCAGGAAGTCCACGCGCAGGTCGATCGTGCCCATCTTCACAAAGCGGTGCATCACCTGCGCGGCACTTTCGTGGGCATGCTTGTCGGCGATGGCCAGCATCAGGGCGCAGCCACCCATTGCGTCCAGCGTGGCGGAAATCACGCCGCCGTGCAGCCGGCCGTAGTGGTAGTGGCCCACGAGTTCCGGGCGCATGGCAAAGCGCACCAGGAACTCCGGCCGCAGTTGCTGCACCTTCAGCCCGAGCACCTGGTTGAACGTGATTTTGTGCTCGACCAGGTCGGTCAGTTCGGCGTCGAGCCGGGCCTGTTCCGCGGCCGATCGCACGGTGGTCGGAGTCGTCATGGGCACAAAGCATAGCGCCGCGTCGGCAGCGGGCCCGCTCAAGCTTGCAGCCGGCCTGCCGAAAGCTTTGGGCATGAACCGCCTGACCACCTCCTTGCTGCTGGTTGCGCTGGCCGGCGTCGGCTGGGCCTGTGCCTTTGCCGTGGTGGGCCTGGGGGCCTTTGCGGGCCGACCGGACAACCACCTGGCTGGCATCGTGTTCGCGGCCTTCGGCTTCGCCGCCGGTGCCGCCTGCGCGGCGCTGCGGCTGGCCTTCGAGCATCAGTTGCCAATGGACCTGGCGGCGAGCCTGCGCCGCACGGCCGAGCCGTCCGATGCGACGAGTGCCGAGCCCGCGTCCAGCGCGACCGCCAGTGCCTTCGGCGCTTGAGCACGCCGCCTTCAAGGAACCGACACGATGATCCAGGTGCAGATCGCCTCGACGCTGCATGCCAATGGCGTGAGTGGCGTGCGCTGGGTGCTGGTGGATCCCAGCGATGCATTGGCCGAAGTGCGGCACACGCCGGCCAGCACAAGCGTGTGTCCTCCGTCGCCGGTGGCGCCCGCCACGGTTCGGCAGACCTCGCTCACCCTGCGCGTCGTCACGGCCGTGGTGTTGTTGACGGCGCTGGCCGCGGCCTGGTGGGTGGCGTCGATCGTGACGGCATCGGACGCTGCGCCGCAGGCGCAACTCAGCGCGCCCCGATGACAAGGAATCAATGATGGAAACGCCAGTGCACTGGGACGACGAACAGGTGTTGCTCGGCGTGGCGGTGCGTGCCTATTTCTTCGATCCGCAGGACGCGGACGGCCAAGGTGACTGGGTGGCACGCTTGCTGCCGATGCTGAGGCCGGCCCTGCCGAAGCCAAATCAGGCCGAAGGCGAACGCCAGGCCTACACGGTGGGTGATCTGCAGGTTGCGGTGGACGCGGTGTTCGAGCACGGCAATGGCTTGCTGTGTGTCTCGCACCGCAATGGTGATCGCCGGCCGCACGACCCGGAACACTGGCAACGCCAGCTGCGCGTGGATGCCATGCTGCAGAGCATCGTCGCGGCGATGGCGGTCTCGGGTGATCGTCAGCGCCCGACGGTGGCACTGCTGCGTTGCCACAACGTGGTCTACCAGTTCGATCCGGGGCCTCCGGTGCTGGAATGCCTGGCCACCGGCATCGGCGCCGCCAAGCGGTACCACGGGGAGCCCGGCTGCATCAGCGGCCAGCAGTTGGCGGCCTTCTGTGAACCGCAGCTGCGTGCACTGCCGGCGCCGCCGGACGGCCCGGCAGCCGGCGCTCAGTGCGAGACGGCGTTCGCCGACACCACCCCTTCGGCCGTGGCGATCACCGACGCCTGACCCGCGGAGGACAGCGCCCAGCCGTCGGTGGCCTGGGTGCTGTCGATCCAGCGCTGGCCGCTGCCCAGGAGCTGGCGCTGTGCGGCGCGCCACAGCAGTTGCTCGCAATCGGCGGCGCACAGGCGCAGCGCCAGGCGCTGCCAACGACGCTGCACCAGGGTGTCGGCCCAGGCGGCCTGCATCGCCCGCCGCGCAGCCGCCACATCCAGTACCGGGCCGGCGGCCAGGCGGCGTGCCAGCAGCGTGTGCATGAACACCTGGAACGCATGCCGCGCCTCGCTGCTGGGCATCAGCGCTGCCCAGGCCACCAGCCTGCGGGCATAGCCGGCCTGGCAGAACTGCAGGGTCAGCATCACCTGCAGCGCCTGCACCGGGTTCAGCACGCGCAGGCGGTTCGGCGGCAGCAGGACCAACGGCAGTTCAGCGGCCACGGCGTGGGGCAGCGGGGTGACCAGGCTCTTGAGCAGCGCGATGCGCGCCCATTGCGCACCATCGAGCCCGGCGATCTTGACCGCATCACCCGCCTCGATGCGGCGTGCGTGGGCCGATGCGGCGGCGAAGTCCAGCCCCGCCATGGCCTGCGCGGCCCCGGCCGACACCATGGCCAGGTTGCCGGCGGCCACGGCGGCGGCGGGGTTGATGCGGGTGATGGTGGCGTCGGCGGCTGCGCCGCTGGCCTCGGTGAGCGTGATGCCGGTCACCGGGCAGGTGGCAACCTCGAGCTGCGCCAGGAAGTTGGGCGTGACCTGCACGTCCTCGAACGCGACGCCTTGTTGCCAGGCCGCCAGGCGCAGCTGCAGCCACTGGCGCGCCGCGCGCCCCGGGCGCAGCGTGCGGGTGCCGAACACCGCGCGGCCGGCGCTCCAGCCCTGGCGCACCGGGTTCTCGGCATGTAGGTGGGCCACCGGCGGGGTGAGGCGGTAGTGGGCAAAGTCCCAGCCGATCTCGAAGCCCGAGCGGTCGGCGCCGCAGCGGGGATGGGCCAGCGGTCCCTGCACGGGCCTGGCAGGTGCCGAGCCGGCGCCGGTGGTGGCAACGGGGGTGTCGAACATGAAGGCGGCTTGTGCCATGGTCGGTTCCTGCGGGAGGTGGCGCCGAGACGTCCTCGGCGTCGCCAGTCTCCGCGCGCAGTGGCTCATGGCATGAGCCACCTGGCCGACGATATTTCTTCAGCACTGGTGAGTGGTGGCTCATCAATTGAGCCACCTCGGTGCTAGCCGCGCTAAAGTCGGCGCATGACGAAGATCGCGCGCCACTACAAGATCGAGATGCTCATCCGCCAGCGAGGGCATGTCAGTTTCGCTGAAATGCTGGCCGAGCTGGAAGTGTCGCGCGCCACGCTCAAGCGCGACCTGGAATACCTGCGCGACCAGCTCGGGGCCCCGATCGAATACGACCGCGATGTCAACGGCTACCGCTTCGGCGCGGGCTATGGCGGCCAGCGCCACGAGCTGCCCGGCCTGTGGTTCAGCGAGCGGGAGCTGTACTCGCTGCTGATGGCCTACCAGCTGCTCAGCGGCCTGGACAGCGAAGGCCTGCTCAGCCGCCATCTGCAGCCGCTGCTGGACCGCATCCACGAACTGCTGGGGCCCGGCGGCGAGAACGAGACCCGCGTGCTGATGCGGCGGGTCAAGATCATCAGCGCGCTGCGGCGGCCGGTGCAGGGCGAATTCTTCGAGCGTGTGGGCGAGGCGCTGGTGCGCCGGCGCCGCCTGCACATGCGCTACCTCACCCGCGGCCGCGGCAGCACCAGCGACCGCGAGGTCTCGCCGCAGCGCCTGGTGCACTACAAGAACACCTGGTACCTCGACGCCTGGTGCCACACCCGCGAGAAGCTGCTGCGTTTTGCTCTCGATGCGGTCCAGCACGCCAGCGTGCTGGAGGCACGCGCCAAGGACGTGGCGATGAAGCAAGTCGAGGCCGAGATGGACACCGGTTATGGCATCTACGCCGGCGGCACGCGCCAGTGGGCGACGCTGCGCTTCTCGCCCCAGGCCGCGCCCTGGATCAGCCGCGAGGAATGGCACCCCGAACAGCGCGGGCGCTGGCTCGACGACGGCAGCTTTGAACTGGAGCTGCCCTATGTGGACGAGACCGAACTGCTGATGGACGTGCTGCGCCAGGGCGAACAGGCGCGGGTGGTGGCACCCGCGTCGCTGGTGCAGTCGGTCCGGCGGCGGCTCGAAGCGGCGGCGGGGCAGTACCTCGACGCACCCGTGCCGCGTTGACGCGCGGCGCGCTCACTGGACCACCCTCCGCGCAAAGCGCTCCGGGATTCGCGCTTGGGAGCGGCCCGGCGCGCTCAGGACTCGGGCAGCTCCGACAGCCACCGCGCCTTCACACGCTTGCCCTTCACCTTGCCGGTGTTCAGCGCGGACAGCGCGCGTTCGGCGATCTCGCGTTCCACCGCCACATAGGTGGAGAAGTCGTTGACGTTGATCTTGCCGATCCGGGCCGCGGGCAGACCACCTTCCTGTGTGAGTGCGCCCAGCACGTCGCCCGGGCGCAGCTTGTCCTTGCGGCCGCCCAGGATCTGCAGTGTCACCATCGGTGGCCGCAACGGGCCGCTGCCGGTGGGTGTCAGTTCGCTCAGGGCGTGCCACACGCTGGCCTCGCCCTGCATCTCGTCGATGCGGCCGACCCGGCCCATCTCGTCCAGGCTGGCCAGGCTGAAGGCCCAGCCGTGCGCATCGGCCCGGCCGGTGCGGCCGATGCGGTGCGTGTGGATCTCGACATCGGGCGTGATGTCCACGTTGATCACGGCCTCCAGCTGCGCGATGTCCAGGCCCCGCGCGGCCACGTCGGTGGCCACCAGCACCGAACAGCTGCGATTGGCAAACTGCACCAGCACCTGGTCGCGGTCGCGTTGTTCGAGGTCGCCGTGCAGTTCCAGCGCCACGATGCCCTGTGCCCTGAGCACGGACACCAGGTCGTGGCACTGCTGCTTGGTGTTGCAGAAGGCCAGGGTGCTGACGGGCCGGAAGTGGTTCAGCAGCAGGCCCACGGCGTGCAGGCGCTGCGATTCGGTCACTTCGTAGAAGCGCTGGCGGATCTTGCCCGCCGCGTGTTGCTCGGTCAGCTTCACCTCGGCCGGGTCGCGCATCAGCTTGCTGGCCATCGTGGCGATGCCCTCCGGGTAGGTGGCCGAGAACAGCAGCGTCTGCCGTTGTGCCGGGCATTGCTTCGCCACCTGGGAGATGTCATCGGCGAAGCCCATGTCCAGCATGCGGTCGGCTTCGTCCAGCACCAGGGTGTTCAGGGCTGTCAGTGCGAGGCTGCCGCGCTGCAGGTGATCGAGGATGCGACCCGGCGTGCCCACCACGATGTGGGCACCGTGCGCCAGGCTGGCGAGCTGCGGCCGCATCGTGGCACCGCCGCAGAGCGTGAGGGTCTTGACGTGATCCTCCGCGCGGGCGAGGCGCCGGATCTCCTGCGTCACCTGATCGGCGAGCTCGCGGGTCGGGCACAGCACCAGGGCCTGCACCTCGAAGCGCCGCACGTCCAGGCGCGCCAGCAGCGCCAGCGCAAACGCGGCGGTCTTGCCGCTGCCGGTCTTGGCCTGCGCGATCAGGTCGCGCCCGCCCAGGGCCAGCGGCAGGCTGGCGGCCTGGATCGGCGTCATCGCCGTGTAGCCCAGCGTCTGCAGGTTGGCCAGCATGGCCGGTGCCAGCGGCAACTGGCTGAAGGAAAGGGTTGTCATGCCGGATTGTCGGCGATCGCCTCGTGAAGACTATGCTCGCGGGTCATGAGGACCTTGCTGATCGTCTACCACTCGATGACCGGCGGTACGCGGCAGATGGCCGAGGCCGCCGCCGCCGGCGCGGGCGAGGGCGGCGAGGTGCGGGTGCGCCTGCTGCCCGCGGCCAGCACGGGCCCGGGCGAGGTGCTGGCCGCCGATGGCTACCTGTTCGCGACGCCCGAGAACCTGGCGGCGATGTCCGGCGTGATGAAGGACTTCTTCGACCGCTGCTACTACGCTGCGCTCGGGCAGGTCAACGGCCGGCCCTATGCGTGCATGGTGTGTGCCGGCAGCGACGGGCACAACGCGGTGCGCCAGCTGGAACGCATCGCCACCGGCTGGCGCCTGAACGCGGTGGCGCCGGCCTTGATCGTGTGCACCCATGCCGAGACGCCGGAGGCCATCCTGCGCCCGAAGCACATCACCGACGAAGATCGCCTGCGGTGCCACGAACTCGGTGCCGCGCTGGCCGCGGGCCTGGCGCTGGGCGTGTTCTGATGCGCCACGATCAAACCGGTGCCGACGTGCCCAGCAGCGTTTCCAGGCAATGCTCGCGGATGCCGAAAAAGGCCTTGACCTCGGCGATCTGCTGCAGCACCGGTTCAACCGGCTTCGGGCGGGCGCGCTTGACGGCCAGGATCATCTTGTTCTTGTTGGTGTGCTCCAGCGAGATGAACTCGAACACCTGGGTGTCGTAGCCACGGGATTCGAGCAGCAGCGCGCGCAGGCCATCCGTCAGCATCTCGGCCTCCTGGCCCAGGTGCACACCGTGCTGCAGGATCGGTCGCAGCGGGTGCGGCTGCAGCAACTGAGGCCGGATCTGCTTGTGGCAGCAGGGCGAGCACAGAATGATGTCGGCCCCGCCGCGGATGCCCAGATCGATGGCATGGTCCGTCGCGATGTCGCAGGCGTGCAGCGCGATCATCACGTTCAGCGCCTGCGGCTGCCAGCTGCGCACGTCGCCCTGCTCGATGCGAAGGCCCTGGAGGCCAAGCTTCGCGATCGCGGTGTTGCACAGCCGAACCAGGTCCGGCCGCAGCTCGACCCCGATCATGTCGGCCTCGACACCGCGCTCGTGGCGCAGCCAGTCGTGGATCGCGAAGGTCAGGTAGCCTTTTCCGCTGCCGAAATCCACAACGCGCAACTGCCGGGCGCCGGCCAGCGGCGAAGCCGCCAGGGCGTGCGAGAACACCTCGACGAACTTGTTGATCTGCTTCCACTTGCGCGCCATGGCCGGCACCAGTGTGTGCTGCGGCGTGGTGACGCCCAGTTCGGACAGGAATGGCCTGTCGAGGGTGAGCCAGCGCTGTTTTTCGCGGTTGTGGGCCGGCGCTGCCGGTGGCGCCGCCGAGCGGTCGCCGCGGCGCATCAGGCTGAACTGGCCCCGTTGCGAGACCAGCAGCTCCACCTGGGCGTCGGCCGCCTGCAGCTGGGCGTGGCGGAACCCCTCCGGCCCGATCAGCATGCGCAGGCAATCCGGCACCTCGGGCATGGGCAGGTTCTTCGTGATGTCGCGGGTGCGATGGCGGTACACCAGCTGAAGATGCGGTTCTCCCCGCAGCTCCACACGCCGCATCTGCACACGTTCCAGGTCGGCTTCCGGCCCGCGGTACTTCGACAGCGTGGCCTTGCGCAAGCTGCCCTCGGCGAGCGCGGCGCCGAGGCTGTCGATGAAGGCGTTCAGGGGGTCGTCCGGCAAGGTCATCTCGGGATGGGGGGCGGTACGGGCTGCATTGTCGCCGCCGCCCGGGCAGGGTGAGCCCCGGCTTCATCGGCCGCGACGGGTGCACTACCATCACGGCGAACCGCCGCCTCTGCATGACACCGACCCGCTTCGATCGCCTGGACACCTTGCGCGGCTTGGCCATCGTCTGGATGGCGGTGTTCCACTTCTGCTTCGATCTCAACTACTTCGGCCTGTTGCTGCCGAGGCAGAACTTCTACCTCGACCCGGTCTGGACGGTGCAGCGCGCGTGCATCGTCACGCTGTTCCTGTTCTGCGCCGGCATGGGGCAGGCGGCCGCCCTGCACGCCGGGCAGCCCTGGACGCGGTTCTGGAAACGCTGGCTGCAGGTGTTCGACTGTGCGGTGCTGGTGTCGGCCGGCTCCGCGCTGATGTTTCCGAAAAGCTGGATCAGCTTCGGCGTGCTGCACGGCATCGTGGTGATGCTGGTGCTGGTGCGCCTGATGGCGCCGCTGGGCCCCTGGCTCTGGCTGGTGGGGCTGGCGGCGCTGCTGCTGCCGCAGTTCGTGGCGCACCCGTTTTTCGACGACCGGCTCACGAACTGGGTGGGGCTGGTCACCCGCAAGCCGGTGACCGAAGACTTTGTGCCCGTGCTGCCCTGGCTGGGCGTGATGTGCTGGGGGCTGGCGGCGGGCCAATGGCTGCTGGCGCACCGCCCCGCGCTGCTGGGCGGCGCGGTGCCCGCGCTGCTGCGCCCGCTGGCCGGCCTGGGGCGCTGGTCGCTGAGCTTCTACATGCTGCACCAGCCGGTGCTGATCGGCGCCATCGTCGCCTACGTACACTGGCGGTCCTGAGCCCGCGGGGCCGCCGCAGGCGCGGCGGCGGCGGGCGCAGCACCGAGGATTCCCGATGAGCGCCAAGATCCTGTTCGGCTTCCATGCCGTCACCGTGCGGCTGAAGACCGCGCCCGAGTCGATCCTCGACATCCAGGTCGATGCCACCCGGCGCGACGCGCGCATGCGCCAGTTTGCCGAGCGTGCCCAGGCCGCCGGCGCGCGCCTGGTCGACAGCGACGACGAGCGCCTCACCCGCCTGTGCGGCAGCCCTCGCCACCAGGGCGTGGTGGCGCGTGTCAATCCGCTGCCCCAGAAGCACTCGCTGGATGACGTGCTGGACGAGGTCGATGGTCCGCCGCTGCTGCTGGTGCTCGACGGCGTGACGGACCCGCACAACCTGGGCGCCTGCCTGCGCGTGGCCGATGGCGCCGGTGCGCATGCCGTGGTGGCGCCCAAGGACCATGCCGTGGGCCTCAACGCCACCGTGGCCAAGGTGTCCAGCGGCGCGGCCGAGACCGTGCCCTACCTGATGGTGACCAACCTGGCGCGCACCCTCAACGAATTGAAGGAGCGCGACATCCGTGTCGTGGGCTTCAGCGACGATGCCGAGCGCACGCTCTACGAGGCCGACCTGAGCGGCCCGGTAGCCCTGGTGCTCGGGGCCGAGGGGCCGGGCATGCGCCAGCTCACGCGCAAGACCTGCGACGAGCTGGTGCGCATCCCGATGGCCGGCGCGGTGGAGAGCCTGAACGTCTCGGTGGCTGCCGGGGTGTGCCTCTACGAGGCGCGCCGCCAACGAACTAAATGAGCGTCCAGCCGGCGTTTGGCGAAGCGCAGCAGCGGCTGCGCGAGGCGCGCTCGATCTGCGTGCTCACCGGCGCTGGCATGAGCGCCGAGAGCGGCATCCCCACCTTCCGCGATACGCTCACCGGCCTGTGGTCGCGCTTCGACCCGGCGCAGTTGGCCAGCCCCGAGGGCTTCCGCGCCGACCCGGCCCTGGTGTGGCGCTGGTACGCCGAGCGGCGCGACGGGGTGCGCCGCGCGCAGCCCAACGCGGGCCATCGGGCGCTGGCGGCCTTCGAGCAGCGCCACCCGGGGCGCCTGTCGGTGGTGAGCCAGAACGTCGACGACTTGCATCAGCGGGCGGGCAACGCGGGCACCGTGCGCCTGCATGGCGACATCCTGGCCGACCAGTGGCTCGACCCCTGCCCGCGTGGCCTGTCCTGCGACACCGACTGGGCCGCGCCCACCGAGCCGCCGCGTTGCAGCGAGTGTGGCAACCTCGTGCGCCCGGCCGTGGTGTGGTTCGGCGAGCCCCTGCCGTACCGGGCCTTCGAGGCCGCCGAACGGGCTGCACAGTCCTGCCAGGTGATGCTGGTGGTGGGCACCTCGGGTGCCGTGTGGCCGGCGGCGGGTCTCGCGGCGCTGGCGCGGCATCGTGGTGCCTTCGTGGTCATCGTGAACCCGCATCCCAGCGAGATCGACCACGAGGCACACCTGCTGCTGCCGGGCACCGCCGCCGGCGTGCTGCCGGCCTTGCTGGACCCGCTGTAGCCCCGCTCGGCTGGCTACACTGGCGCGCAACGCAGCTGCCCGAGTCCATGCCATGCCCGTGATCGCCGTGACCCATCCGCTGGTCCGCCACAAGGTCGGGCTGCTGCGCGAAGACCAGATCTCGACCAAGAAATTCCGCGAACTCACGCACGAGATCGCGCGCCTGCTGGCCTATGAGGCCACGGCCGACTTTCCGCTGGAACGCACCTCCATCCAGTGCTGGAGCGGCCCGACCGAGATCGAGCAGATCGCGGGCCGCAAGGTCACCATCGTGCCCATCCTGCGTGCCGGCCTGGGCATGCTGGACGGCGTGCTGGACCTGGTGCCCAACGCGAAGATCAGCGTCGTCGGTCTGTCGCGCGATCATGAGACCCTCAAGCCGGTGCACTACTTCGAGAAGTTCGTCGGCCACCTCGAGGAGCGCACCGCGATCATCGTCGACCCGATGCTGGCCACCGCCGGCTCGCTGATCGCCACCGTCGACCTGCTGAAGACCCGCGGCTGCCGCGACATCCGTGCGCTGGTGCTGGTGGCGGCGCCGGAGGGCATTGCCGCGCTGGAGCAGGCCCACCCGGACGTGCGCTGCTGGACAGCCGCCATCGACAGCCACCTCAACGAGGTGGGCTACATCATCCCGGGCCTGGGAGATGCCGGCGACAAGATCTTCGGCACGAAAGACTGACCGGGGCAGGGCCCGCCGCGTTTCGGTACCATCGCGCCGTTTTTCACAGCGCTAGCCGCAGGAGCGACTTTCATCATGGCCATGGATGTGGTGGATTACGAGATCAAGGGCTCGGAGATGCAGTTCGTCGAGGTCGAGCTCGACCCGGGCGAGGCCGCCGTCGGCGAGGCCGGCAGCATGTTCTTCATGGACGCCGGCATCACGATGGACACCGTGTTCGGCGACGGCGCCGCCCAGCAAGGCGGCTTCTTCGGCAAGCTGCTGGGCGCGGGCAAGCGCCTGATCACCGGCGAGTCGCTGTTCACGACCGTGTACACCAACAGCGCGAGCCAGAAGCAGCGCGTGGCCTTCGGCGCCCCGTACCCCGGCAAGATCCTGGCCATGGACCTGAAGTCGCTGGGCGGCATGCTGATCTGCCAGAAGGATTCCTTCCTGTGCGCCGCGCGCGGGGTGTCGCTGGGCATCGCGCTGCAACAGAAGCTGGGCGTGGGCTTCTTCGGCGGCGAGGGCTTCATCATGCAGAAGCTCGAGGGTGACGGTCTGGCCTTCGTCCACGCCGGCGGCACCGTGGTCAAGCGCGAATTGCAGCCCGGCCAGACCTTGATGGTGGACACCGGTTGCGTGGTGGCCTACACGCCGAACGTGAACTTCGAGATCCAGTACGTCGGCAAGATCAAGACCGCGCTGTTCGGCGGCGAAGGCCTGTTCTTCGCCAAGCTCACCGGCCCTGGCACGGTGTGGCTGCAGAGCCTGCCGTTCTCGCGCCTGGCCAGCCGCGTGTTCGCGGCCGCGCCGCAGACCGGCCGTGGCGGTAAGGACGAGGGGTCCATCCTCGGCGGCTTTGCCGGCGGCGGCGTGCTCGGCAGCATTCTCGGCGGCGACGACGAATGACCGACGTCAAGGCCTGAACCCGAGGCCTGCCGCGCAGGGCACCTACACTTGCGGGTTGCCCTGCCTCCTGTCTGGTTCGAGTCGATGCTGCTCTCCGTTTTGCGGCGCCATGCCGCCGCCCTGGTGCTGGGCCTGGTCCTGTGGCCCGTGGCCTCCGACGCCGGGCCGGCACCGCGCCCGATCTTCGTGCTGAACTCGCTCGATGCCAGCATCAGCGTGATCGACCCGGTGAGCTTCACCGAGCGCAAGCGCATTCCCACCGGCAAGGAGCCGCACCACCTGTACCTCACGCCGGACGAGAAGAGCCTGCTGGTGGCGAACGCGCTGAGCAATTCGCTGACCTTCATCGATCCCGTCACCGCCGAGGTGCAGCGCACGCTGACCGACATCGACGACCCGTACCACCTGCGCTTCTCGCCGGACATGAAGTGGTTCGTCACCGCGGCGAACCGGCTCGACCACGTCGACCTCTACCGCTGGCAGCCGCAGGACGCGGCGGCACCGCTGAAGCTGGTCAAGCGCATCCCCGCGCCCAAGACGCCGAGCCACATCGCCATCGATTCGAAGAGTTCGATGGTGTACGTCTCGCTGCAGGACAGCGACGAGTTGCTCGCGATCGACCTGCGCACGCAGAGCGTGCGCTGGAAGATCAAGGTGGGCAAGCTGCCGGCCGACGTGTACCTCTCGCCCGACGACAAGCGCCTGTTCGTCGGCCTCACGGGTGACAAGTTCGTCGAGGTGTACGACGTCGCGGCGGCGCAGCCCGTGCTCGTCAAGCGCATTCCCACCGGGGACGGCGCGCATGCCTTCCGCAGCAAGGGCGATGGGCGCCACCTGTTCGTGAGCAACCGGGTCGCCAACACGGTGAGCCAGATCGACATCCAGGCCATGACGGTCGTGGCCGTGCTGCCCGGGCCTGGCGGCCCGGATTGCATGGAGCTGATGGCCGACGGCAAGACGCTGCTGATCAGCTCGCGCTGGGCGCGCAAGCTCAGCTTCGTCGACATCGACAGCAAGAAGGTCGTGCGCCAGGTCCCGGTGGGGCGGTCGCCGCACGGCGTGTGGACACTGGACCATGCGCCGCGCCGCTAGCGCCTGCCTGGCTGCGCTGGCCTGCGGCGCAGCGGGGGTGTCCGGTTCAGCACCGGCGGCACCGGCGGCCTGCGGCAAGCCGGTGTACCTGACCTTCGACACCGGCCACATGGGCGTGGCACCGCTGGTGGCCGAGGTGCTGCAGCGGCAGCAGGTGCGTGTCACCTTCTTCATGGCCAACGAGCGCACGCGCACGGGCGGCGGCAGCCTCGACGACGAGTGGACCCCGTGGTGGCGCGCCCGCGCCGCCGAGGGCCATGCCTTCGGCACGCACACCTGGGACCACACGGCCTGGGTGGCCGACCGTGCCGACGGCCGCTTCGACATGCGCCCGACGATGGGCCCGCAGGCCGGCAAGAAACTGGTGCTGTCGGCGGCCGATTACTGCGCCGAACTGCGTCGCCCGGCCGATTGGTTCAAGGCCATCAGCGGCCAGGCGGTGCTGCCGCTGGCCCGCGCGCCTGGTGGCAGAACCTCGCCAGCGCTGCTGAAGGCCGCCGAGGCCTGCGGCTTCACCATGGTGGGTTGGTCACCGGCCGGGTTCCTGGGCGATGAATTGCCGAGCGACCGCTATCCCAACGCCAAGCTGCTGGAACGGGCGCTGACGGGCATCCGCAGCGGCGACATCCTGGCGGCCCACCTGGGCATCTGGTCACGCCAGGACCCCTGGGCGCCGGCGGTGCTGGAGCCGCTGATCCAGGGGCTCAAGGCCCGGGGCTTCTGCTTTGCCACGCTGCGCGAGCACCCGGTGTACGGCAAGCTCGCACGCTGAGCATGGGGCTGTCCGAACTGTTCGGCGAAGCACAGCAGGCGCTGTTCGAGGGCATCGTGCAACCGCTGATGTTCCACGCCGGGCTGGGCAACCTGCTCGAGGATGGCTTCCGCGCCACTGGGTGGCTGCTGGTGGGCCTGATCCAGATCGTGGTGATGCTCACGGCGATGCGGGCCCTCGAACGCTGGCGGCCGGTGGAACCGGTGACCGACCGCGCGGCCGTGCGCACCGACATCGTATACACGCTGATCCACCGTCTGGGGCTGTTCCGCGTGCTGCTGTTCTTCAGCATCGACCCGGTCTGGGACTGGCTGGTCGGCCAGTTGCGCCTGCAGGGCATGGGCAGCTTCGACCTTGATCGGGTGTGGCCCGGCGTGACCGACATCGCCTGGGTCAGCTTCGTGGTCTACCTGGTCCTGTTCGACCTGCTGGACTACCTGTTCCACCGCGCGCAACACCGCTACAACTGGTGGTGGCAACTGCATGCGGTTCACCACAGCCAGCGCCAGATGACGCTCTGGACCGACAACCGCAATCACCTGCTCGACGACCTGCTGCGCGACAGCCTGTTCGTCGTGGCCGCGCTGCTGGTGGGCGTGCCACCGGGGCAGTTCGTGGCGTTGGTGGCGGTGACGCAGTTGATCGAAAGCCTGTCACACGCCAATGTGCGGCTGGACTTCGGGCCGCTGCTGGGCCGACTGATCGTGAGCCCGCGCTACCACCGGCTGCACCACGCCATCGGCCTGGGCCATGAATCGGCGGGGCAGGGCAGCCTGGGCGGGCACAACTACGCCGTGCTGTTCCCGGTGTGGGACCTGCTGTTCGGCACGGCGCGTTACGACGGCCAGGACCACCCCACCGGCATCCGGGACCAGTTGCCCGAATCGGGTGCGCGCGACTACGGCCGCGGCTTCTGGGCCCAGCAATGGCTGGGGCTCAAGCGCCTGGCCGGGCGCGCATGATAGATCTGCGCCTGGCCGGCCAAGCCTGACGTATTCTTCCGGTCCGATGAAACCACTGCTCGACGCCTTCTGGCGCGCCGCGGCGTACTGCCTGCACCCCAAGGTCATCGGCCTGTCGTTGGCGCCATTGGTGCTGGGCGCGGCATTGGCCCTCGGGCTGGGCTGGCTGTACTGGGAGGCGGCGGTGGCCGGCGTCCGGGCCACGCTGGAGGGCTGGTCGCTCACGGTGGCCGCGCTCAACTGGGTCGAGACCATGGTGGGGGCCTCGTTCCGGGCTGTGCTGGCGCCGATGATCGTGGTGTTGCTGGCGCTGCCGATGGTGGTGGTGGTGTCGCTGCTGGCGGTGGCGGTCCTGATGACGCCGGCCATGGTGGGCCTGGTGGCCGCGCGGCGCTTTCCGCTGCTGGAGCGCAGGCGTGGCGCGGGGTGGATGCTCAGCCTGACCTGGTCGTTGGGCTGCACGGCGCTGGCCCTGGTGGCCCTGGTGCTGAGCCTGCCGCTGTGGCTGGTGCCACCACTGGTGCTGCTGCTGCCGCCGCTGATCTGGGGGTGGCTCACCTACCGGGTGATGAGCTTCGACGCGATGGCCGAGCACGCAGACAAGCAGGAGCGCCGGGCCATCATGCAGGCCCATCGCTGGCAGCTGCTGGCCATCGGGGTGACCACCGGCTACCTGGGCGCCGCGCCCACGCTGCTGTGGGCCGTGAGCGCCACCACGCTGATCTTCGCGCCCTTCCTGATCGTGATCTCGGTGTGGCTCTACACGCTGGTGTTCGCCTTCAGCTCATTGTGGTTCGCGCACTACTGCCTTGCCGCTCTGGCCCGCCTGCGCGCCGATGCGGCGGCCAAGGCCCCCGGCCCGGCGCCGGCCGGCGAGGTGATCGACCTCCTGCCCGGCACCGCGGCACCGGCACCGGCGCCGGCGCCGGCGTTGCCGCCCGCGGCCTGATCCGCCCCATGCAGCACTTCGGCCTCATCGTCATCGGCGACGAAATCCTGTCCGGCAAGCGCCAGGACAAGCACATGGCCAAGGTGATCGAGCTGCTGGGCGCCCGGGGGCTGCAACTGGCCTGGGCCCGCTACGTGGGCGACCGCCGCGACCACATCACCGCGGCGCTGCGGGACGCCTTCACCGGCGGCGACATCGTGTTCTGCTGCGGCGGCATCGGCGCCACGCCGGACGACCACACCCGGCAATGCGCCGGCGCGGCACTGGGCCGGCCGCTCACCCTGCACCCGCAGGCGAAGGCGCTGATCCTCGAGCGCATGCAGGACATCGCGCGCGAGCAGGGCGCCGTGTTCGAACCCGAACGCGCCGACAACCAGCACCGGCTCAACATGGGCATGTTCCCCGAGGGCGCGACGATCGTTCCGAACCCGTACAACAAGATTCCCGGGTTCTCGGTGGGCGACGTGCACTTCGTGCCCGGCTTCCCCGTGATGGCCCACCCGATGATCGAGGCGCTGCTCGACAGCCGCTACCGAGGCCTGCATGGCAGCCAGGCCCAGACCGAGCACTCGGTGATCGTGATGGGGGCCATGGAGGCGACACTGACACCGCTGATGGAGGCCATCGAGTCGGCTCACCCCGGCGTGCGGGTGTTCAGCCTGCCCAGCGTCGCCCACCCGCTATGGGGTCGTCACATTGAACTCGGCGTCAAGGGCGATCCTGTCGCCAGCGCAGTGGCGTTCGGCGCCTTGCGCTCAGCCCTGCAAGGGCTCGGCGTTCAATTGGGCCCCGAAATGGTGCGCCCGCCAGGCACCACTTTGGGTACTCAAGAAGCACCAAAATAGTGCTTTCGGTCGGGATCGTCGCGCTGCGCGGCGGCCCGGCATTGCCCGGAGCTGGGCATGGTTTCTGCTACATTCCAGTGCGTCTTTCGAGGGGTGTTCAGCCCTGCCAAACGGAAGGCTCGCACCCATTCCAATCCCACCCTCCCTCATACGCGTCCTGCTAGGAGATCCTTGATGGCCAAGACCGTCGCCGACGTGATGTCGATGGTGAAGGAAAACGAAGTCAAGTTCGTCGACTTCCGTTTCACCGACACCCGCGGCAAGGAACAACACGTCACCGTGCCCGTTTCGCATTTCGATGAAGACAAGTTCACGTCGGGCCACGCCTTCGACGGTTCCTCGATCGCCGGCTGGAAGGGCATCGAAGCATCCGACATGCTGTTGATGCCGGATCCGAACACGGCCAACATCGACCCGTTCTTCGAAGAGCCCACGCTGTTCCTGTCCTGCGACGTGCTGGAGCCCGGTGACGGCAAGCCCTATGAGCGCGACCCGCGTTCGCTGGCCAAGCGCGCCGAGGCCTACCTCAAGAGCAGCGGCATCGGCGACACCGCCTTCTTCGGCCCCGAGCCCGAGTTCTTCATCTTCGACCAGGTCCACTGGAACGTCGACATGCAGGGCTGCTTCGTCAAGGTCACCTCGGAAGAGGCGCCCTGGAGCACCGGCGAGCAGTTCGAAGGCGGCAACGTCGGTCACCGCCCGGCGGTCAAGGGCGGCTACTTCCCGGTGCCCCCGGTCGACAGCTTCAACGACATGCGCGCCCAGATGTGCCTGCTGCTGGAAGCCTGCGGCGTCAAGGTCGAAGTGCATCACCACGAAGTCGCCACCGCCGGCCAGAACGAAATCGGCACCGTGTTCAACACCCTGGTGCGCCGCGCCGACCAGACCCAGCTCCTGAAGTACATCGTGCATAACGTCGCCCACAGCTACGGCAAGACCGCGACCTTCATGCCCAAGCCCATCGTCGGCGACAACGGCTCCGGCATGCACGTGCACCAGTCGGTCTGGAAGGACGGCAAGAACCTGTTCGCCGGCGACGGCTACGGCGGCCTGAGCGAGTTCGCGCTGTACTACATCGGCGGCATCATCAAGCACGCCCGCGCGCTGAACGCGATCACCAACCCCGGCACCAACAGCTACAAGCGGCTGGTGCCCGGCTTCGAAGCGCCGGTGAAGCTGGCCTACTCGGCCCGCAACCGCTCGGCCTCGATCCGCATCCCCTACGTGGCCAACCCGAAGGGCCGCCGCATCGAAGCGCGCTTCCCGGATCCCCTGTGCAACCCGTACCTGGGCTTCTCGGCCATGCTGATGGCCGGCCTGGACGGCGTGGAGAACAAGATCCACCCGGGCGAAGCCGCCACCAAGGACCTGTATCACCTGCCGCCGGAAGAAGACGCGAAGATCCCGACCGTCTGCCACAGCCTGGACCAGGCACTGGAATACCTGGACAAGGACCGCGGCTTCCTGACCAAGGGCGGTGTGTTCACCGATTCCTACCTCGACGCCTACATCGACCTGAAGATGCAGGAAGTGCAGCGTTTCCGCATGACGACGCACCCGCTCGAGTTCGACATGTACTACAGCCTGTAAGCCAGCGCGGCGCACGGCTCAAGAGGGCGGCCACGGGCCGCCCTTTTTCGTGGGCCGGCGCTGGGGAGCAGGACCTTCGTGCTGGGCCACAATGGGCGCGGTGAACGGAGTCGACGACATGATCCGCAGGACCCTCGAGTTGAGCATGCTGCTGGCCGCCGCCTCGGCGCAGGGGCAGACCCCGGCATCGGCACCGCCGCCCCCGGCGGCGACGCCAGGCGGCGTCACGGTGTACCGCTGCCCGGGCCCGGACGGCCCGCACTACACCAATGCCCTCACCCCCGCCGAGGCACGCGACCGAGGCTGCCGCACGATCGAGGGCACGCCGATCACGGTCGTGCAGATGCCCAAGGCGCGCCCGCCGGCCTCGGGCACCGCGGCCGCGAAGCCGGGTGATGCGCGTGTCGACCCGAACGCCCAGCGCGAGCGCGACAACGACGCGCGCCGCATCCTGGAAGCCGAGCTGCGGCGCGAGGAGGACAAGCTCGCCGCGCTGCGGCGCGAGTACAACAACGGCGAGCCCGAGCGCCGCGGCGACGAGCGCAACTACCAGACCTACCTCGACCGGGTGTCGGCCCTGAAGGCCAGCATCACCCGCAGCGAGAGCGACATCGCGGCCATCAAGCGCGAGATCGCCAAGATTCCCTGAGGACCCCATGAGCACCAGCCGCCCCGACGGAACCACCCGCTACGACGCGCTGGACCTGCTGGCCACGATGGTGGCCGTGGTGCGCGGCGACGGATCGCTGGTGTATGTGAACGCCATGTTCGAAACCGTCGCGGGCCTGTCCCGGCGCACGCTGATGCGCTCGAACGTGTTCGAGTGGTTCGCCGACCGGGCCCAACTGCGTGAGACGCTCACCGCGGTGCTGTGCAACGAAATCGCCACCGGCCGCTTCGACGGCACCTTGCGCCGTGCGCCGCTGGCCGCCAACGAGCTGCTGCCGGTGAACGTGATCGTCACCCAGATCGACCCCGGCAGCGACCTGGCCCTGGTGGAGATGCTGGAGATCGAGCAGCAGACCCGCCAGGACCGCGAAGAGCGCGCCATTGGCCAGGTGCAGGCCAACAAGGAGCTGATCCGCAACCTCGCGCACGAGATCAAGAACCCGCTGGGCGGCATCCGGGGCGCAGCGCAGTTGCTGGCCATGGAGCTCAATTCGCGCGAGCTCACCGAATACACCAACGTCATCATCCACGAAGCCGACCGTCTGCAGGCCCTGGTGGACCGCCTGCTGGCGCCGCACCGGCGGGCCCACGTGGTGGCCGACGTCAACATCCACGAGGTGTGCGAACGCGTGCGCTCGCTGGTGCTGGCCGAGTACCCCCAGGGCCTGACGGTCCAGCGCGACTACGACACCTCGATCCCCGATTTCCGGGGCGATCGCGAACAGCTGATCCAGGCGGTGCTCAACGTGGCCCAGAACGCCGCCCACGCGCTGGGCGAGCGCATCGCGGCGGGCGATGCCCGCATCGTGCTGCGCACGCGGGTGGCCCGGCAGGTCACCATCGGCAAGCAGCGCTATCGACTGGCACTGGAATTGCATATCGAGGACAACGGACCGGGCGTGCCCGAGGACATCCGCGATCGCATCTTCTACCCATTGGTGTCGGGGCGCGATGGTGGATCCGGCCTCGGGCTCACGCTGGCGCAAACCTACGTCCAGCAGCACATGGGACTGATCGAATGCGACAGCGCGCCGGGCCGGACCGTGTTCAGGATCGTGATACCGCTGCCCTGAAGAGGGCCAGCCAACGAGGACGACAGGCCGCCGCCGCATGAAACCCATCTGGATCGTAGACGACGACCAATCCATCCGATTCGTGCTCGAGAAGGCGCTGGCGCGCGAGCAGTTTGCGGTGCGCAGCTTCTCGAACCCGCGCGACGTGCTGTCCGCACTCGACGACGACGAGCCCCAGGTGCTGGTGAGCGACATCCGCATGCCCGGCGGATCGGGCATCGACCTGCTGGGCAAGGTGAAGCAGCGCCTGCCCGGGCTGCCGGTCATCATCATGACCGCCTACTCCGACCTGGACAGCGCCGTTTCGGCCTTTCAGGGAGGGGCCTTCGAGTACCTGCCCAAGCCGTTCGACCTGACCAAGGCGATCGAGCTGATCCGCCGCGCGGTGGACGAGAGCCTGCGCGAGGAAGTGCGCGATGCGGCCGCGGCTGAAATGCCCGAGATGCTGGGCCAGGCCCCGGCGATGCAGGACGTGTTCCGCGCCATCGGCCGGCTGTCGCAAAGCAACGTGACGGTGCTGATCACCGGCGAGTCGGGCTCGGGCAAGGAACTGGTGGCGCGCGCGCTGCACAAGCACAGCCCGCGTGGCGATGCCGGTGCCAATGGCCCGTTCATCGCGATCAACACCGCGGCGATCCCGAAGGACCTGCTGGAGAGCGAGCTGTTCGGCCACGAACGTGGTGCCTTCACCGGCGCACAGACCATGCGCCGCGGCCGCTTCGAGCAGGCCGATGGCGGCACGCTGTTCCTCGACGAAATCGGCGACATGCCCTTCGACCTGCAGACCCGCCTGCTGCGGGTGCTGTCAGATGGGCAGTTCTACCGCGTCGGCGGCCACCAGCCCTTGAAGGCCAACGTGCGGGTGATCGCCGCCACGCACCAGAACCTCGAGCAGCGAGTTCGCGAGGGCGCGTTCCGAGAAGACCTGTTCCACCGGCTCAACGTGATCCGCCTGCGCCTGCCGCCGCTGCGCGAGCGCAAGGAAGACATTCCGGCGCTGACCCGGTTCTTCCTGGCCAAGAGTGCAAAGGAACTGGGCGTCGAGGCCAAGCGCATCACCGATGCTGCGCTCGAGCGCCTGATGGGGTTCGACTTTCCCGGCAACGTGCGCCAGCTGGAGAACGTGTGCCACTGGCTCACGGTGATGGCGCCAGCGCAGGTGATCGAGCCGAAGGACATGCCACCCGAACTGCTGAGTGGCGAAGTGCCACGCAGCGCACCGGTTCCGGCCGCCGAGCCCGGCGCCTTGGCATCCGCTGCGGTGTCGCCTGTGACGTCGGCCGCCCCGACGTTGCCCGCCGCGGCCGCCCAGCCCGTGCCGGCGATGGTGGGCCAGAGCAGCGGCTGGTTGACTGACCTGCAGCGTGAGGCGCGGCGCCTGCTCGAAGCCGGCGATCCGGAGGTGTGGGACACCCTGACCCGCCAGTTCGAGGCGCGGCTGATCCAGACCGCGCTCGAGATCACCCGCGGCCGGCGCATCGAGGCGGCGCACAAGCTGGGCATCGGCCGCAACACCATCACGCGCAAGATCCAGGAACTCGACCTGGACCGCTGATCCGGTGGGCGGCGCGCCCCGGCGGGCCGCCCTGGCGGCGCATCAGTGGCGCGAAGGGGGATCGGCCCAATCGTGCTGGGCGTAGGGCAGGGTGCCCTTCCAGCTGCGTTCGGCTTCGTCGAAGTCGGAGTGCGAGGCCTCCATCACCTCCAGGGCGGCAGGCAGGCGGGCATGCGCCGTGCCGCGGGTGACCGCGCTGTCCCGGGCCACGCTGCGCAGCGCGATCGCTTCCACCAGCCGCGTGCGCAGCGTGCGCAGGGCGTCGCGTGGCTGCTCGGCTTGCAGGCGCTCCAGTTGCTCCAGCCCACGCTGCAGCACCGCCACCGGCACCCGCATCAGCGCACGGGAACCCTTGCGCGCCAGGGCGCGCTCAATGTAGGCCAGGTGCGGCATCACCTGGCGCAAGCCGGGGTGTTGCTTGATCAAGGCGCGCAGCGAGCGGTGCGCTTCTCGCAGCAGCTGGCCACGGCTTTCCAGCAGGGGCGGCGAGGAGCTTGCCGGCACGATGGTGGTGCCGTCCAGGCTGCCGAACAGGGTGGAGCGCAGCCAGTTCAGCGGTGCGAAGCCAGATCGCTTGGACGGCGTGCGCTTGGGCGGCGGCGCAAAGGCCCGGCTGTACACCCCGTCGTCGAAATAGCTTGACCGTGCATCCCTCATGGCATCACTGCTGCTCGCTTTTTCTGGACCCAGGCGGACACCGCCCCGCTTCGGTCCGATAGCGGCCGAATATGCCATGTGAATTCCGTCACGACCAGAGCGCGAACCCCGGTCGCACCTAGGATCAGGGGGTCAGTTCCAACACCACCGGCGCGTGGTCGCTCGGCCGCTCGTTCTTGCGTGGCGCCTTGTCGATGCGGCAGGCCGTGGTGCCATCCCTCAAGGCCTGGCTGACGAGCACATGGTCGATGCGCAGGCCCTGGTTCTTGCGGAAGGCCAGGTTGCGATAGTCCCACCAGCTCCACAGCCGCGGCGGTTGGTCGAACAGCCGGTAGGCATCGACCAGCCCAAGCGCCAGCAGCTGGCGGAAGTGCTCCCGCTCCACATCCGTGCAATGGATGGTGCCGGCCAGGGCCACCGGATCGTAGACGTCCCGGTCCTCCGGCGCGATGTTGAAGTCGCCCATCAGCACCAGGCGGGGATGTTGGGTGAGCTCGGCCCGCAGCCATTCGCGCAAGGCCTCGAGCCATCGCATCTTGTAGGCGAACTTGTCGCTGTCGGGCGCCTGGCCATTGGGGAAATACGCGCCCACCACCCGCACGCCATGCACCGTGCCGGCAATCACGCGCGCCTGTTCGTCGTCGAAGCCGGGGATGTTCTTCACCACGCCCTCGGCCGGGGTGCGGGACAGCAGCGCCACCCCGTTGTAGGTGCGTTGTCCGAACCAGGCGCTGTGCCAGCCGGCAGCGGCCAGCTCCGCCTGCGGGAACTTGTCATCGGTGAGCTTGGTTTCCTGCAGCACCAGCACATCGGGCTGCTCGGTGGCCAGCCAGGCCAGCAGTTGGGGCAGGCGCACGGCCAGCGAATTGACGTTCCAGGTGGCGAGTTTCAAGGCAGTCCCGTGTGGCAGTGGCTGGTGTGTTCAACGTCTGGCGTCGAGGTCGGTTGCCGTGCTGATGGCCCCAGACCCTTCCGCAGCGAACCCGGTTGGCGCTGCTGAGCCACCACCAGGGCTTCGCATCCTACAAGCCGATCGCCGCCTGTGGTCGAGCCGGGAGGCCCGAAGTGCGCTGGGTCCAGGAGCGCTTGCCACACGCCACCCCAGCGCGTGCGGGACGAGGAAATAGACCATGCGGTCTCCAATGTGAACTAATCAGTATGAAATATGACTTGATAGTATTGACCCCGGCCCAACCCACCGATGGTGTGCGCTGCCAGCCCGTCCAACACCTGACTGGAGAAGCAAAGATGTTCAACTGGTTCAAGAGACTCGCGGCCCTCTCCGCACTGGCCCTCGTCGCGGCTTGCGGCGGCGGCGATGCCGATCATCCCGGCAACGTTGTTCAGGTTGCGCAGGGGGACGCCCGCTTCAGCGTCCTGGCCGAGGCGGTGGTCGCGGTCGATCTGGCAGGCGCCTTGTCGGCGCCCGGCCCGTTCACCGTGTTCGCCCCCACGAACGAGGCCTTCGCAGCGTTGCTGACCGAGCTGGGTGTCACCAAGGCCCAGCTGCTGGCCAACAAGCCCCTGCTCACGGCTGTGCTGAAGTACCACGTGCTGGCGGTCGGGGTGCCCAAGGCGGCGGTGCCCGCAGGTCAGGCGATCACACCCCTCGACGGCGGCATCTTCAAGGTCGATCCGGTGGGCGCTGAGCTGGTGATCACCGATGGGCGCAACCGCCTGTCCCGGATCGTCAACACCGACATCGCCGCGTCCAACGGGGTGATTCACGCCATCGACAAGGTGCTGTTGCCAGCCAACAAGACGATTGTTGAAACGGCCGTGGCCACACCGTCGTTCAGCATCCTGGCCGAGGCGGTCGTTGCGGCCAACCTTGCATCGACGCTCAGCGGCACCGGGCCCTTCACGGTGTTTGCACCGACCGATGCCGCGTTCGCGGCCCTGCTGACGGAGCTGGGCATCAGCAAGCAGCAGCTGCTGGCGGACAAGGCGCTGCTGAGCAAGGTGCTGACCTATCACGTGGTGCCTGGCCGCGTGCTGAAGGCGGGCGTTCCGGTCGGGCCTGCGATCGCCACGGTCGGCGGCGGGACGTTCACCGTCAACGCCGCGCTGGCCATCACCGATCAACGCCAGCGCAGCGCCCGGATCACCGGCACCGACGTGCTCGCCAGCAATGGCGTGATCCACGTGATCGACAAAGTCATCCTGCCCGCGCCCTGACGGCGCAACGGTTCCTCGTCCCCCCCCCCCCCACCTCACGGAGTGCTTTCCATGAAGAAGCTCATCACGATCGCCGCCCTTTCGCTGTCGGCGCTGTCTGTCCAGGCCAAGGACATCGTCGACACGGCCATCGACGCCGGCAAGTTCAAGACCCTGGTCACCGCGCTGCAGGCGGCCGACCTGGTGAAGACGCTGAAAGGTCCCGGCAGTTTCACCGTGTTCGCGCCCACCGACGAAGCATTTGCCAAGATCCCCAAGGCGGACCTCGACGCGCTGCTGAAGGACAAGGCCAAGCTGAGCGCTGTGCTCACCTACCACGTCGTGCCGGGCAAGGTGATGGCCAAGGACGTGAAGCCTGGCGCCGCCAAGACGGTGCAGGGCGGGAGCCTGACGCTGGCAACGAGCGGCGGCGTGACGGTGAACGGTGCGAAGGTCGTGGCGGCCGACATCGGCGCCGACAACGGCGTCATCCACGTCATCGACAGCGTGCTGATGCCCCAGTGACCTGCGTGTGGGCGTTTCAGGGCGTGGCCCCGTCAACGATGGGGCCACGTCCGCTCCAGCGGTCCAGCGCGAGATAGATCACCGGCGTGATGTACAGCGTGACAGCCTGCGAGACGATCAGGCCGCCCACCACCGCCAAGCCCAGTGGCTGGCGCAGTTCGGCGCCGGCACCGATGCCCAGCGCGATGGGCAGCGCGCCCATCAGCGCGGCCAGCGTGGTCATCATGATCGGACGCAGGCGCAGCAGGCAGGCCTGGCGGATGGCGTCCTGCGGCGCCAGGCCCTGGTGGCGCTGCGCATCGAGGGCGAAGTCGATCATCATGATGGCGTTCTTCTTCACGATGCCGATCAGCATCAGGATGCCGATGGTGGCGATCAGCGTCAGGTCCATCTTGAAGATCGTCAGCGTCAGCAGCGCGCCGACCGCGGCCGAGGGCAGCCCGGCCAGGATGGTGAGCGGATGGATGTAGCTCTCGTAGAGCACGCCCAGCAGCAGGTAGATCACCAGCACCGCCACGATCAGCAGCACCGCCTGGCCGCCCTGCGAATCCTGGAACACCGCCGCATCGCCCCCGTAGCTGGTGACGATGGTGGCGGGCATGCGCAGCTCGCGCACATAGGCCTCCAGGCGCTTGGTGGCGTCGCCCAGCGCCACCTCGGGGGCCAGGTTGAACGACAGCGTGATCGCCTGCAACTGGCCCTGGTGGTTGACGGCGGTGGGGCCGATGCTGCGGCTGACACTCGCAAACGCGGTCAGCGGCACCATCGCGCCACCCTTGCCCCGCAGGTACAGGCGGCTGAAGGCGTCCTCGAACTGGCGGTCGACCTCGGCCGCTTCGAGGATGACCGCGAAGCTGTTGCTCGGGTTGTAGATCGTCGACACCTGGCGCTCGCCGAAGGCGCTGTACAGCGTGTTGCGCAGGTCGGCCATCGAGACGCCGAGCAGGTTGGCGCGGTCGCGGTCCACGCTCAGCGTGGCCTGCAGGCCACGCTGCTGCGAATCGCTGGTGACATCGCGGAACACCGGGTCGCCGCGCATCTTCTCGGACAGGCGCTGGGCCCAGTCGTTCAGCGCGTCGGCGCTCACGCTCTGCAGCGTGTACTGGTAGCGGCTCTTGCTGGCCCGGCCACCCAGCTGAAGGTTCTGCACCGGCCGCATGTACACCGCGATGCCGGGCACCGCGCGCACCTTCTTGCGCAGGTTGTCGACCACCTGCGCCATCGGCGGGCGCTCGCCGCGCGGCTTCAGCGTGATGAAGGCGCGGCCGGTGTTCTGGGTGTTGGTGTTGAAGCCGCCGCCGCCCACGGCAGTGCCCACCGCGGCCACCGCCGGGTCGTTGCGGAAGATCTCGCCGATGCGGTTGTTCAACTGTTCCATCGCCGCGAAGGAGATGTCTTCCGCGGCCTCGGTGGTGACCTGGATCTGGCCGATGTCCTCTTCCGGGAAGAAGCCTTTCGGGATGGTGGTGAACAGCACGCCGGTGAGCACGAAGCTGCCGAGCGCCACGCCGCCCACCACCAGGCGGTGCGCCAGCGCCCAGTCCAGCGAGCGTGCATACGCGTTCTGCAAGGCCGTGAAGCCGCGTTCGAAGGCGCGGCCCAGGGCGGACTCCTCCCGCGCATCGTGGTGGCGCAGGAAGCGGCTGGCCAGCATCGGCACCAGCGTCAGCGAGACCAGTGCCGACACCAGGATCGACAGGCCCACCACCACCGCGAACTCGTGGAACAGCAGGCCGATGACCCCGGGCATGAAGAAGATCGGGATCAGCACCGCCACCAGCGAGATCGAGATCGACAGGATCGTGAACGCCATCTCGCGCGCACCCTTGAGTGCGGCCTCGAACGGCGCCATGCCGTCTTCGACATGGCGCACGATGTTCTCGAGCATCACGATCGCGTCGTCCACCACCAGGCCGACGGCCAGGGTGATGCCCAGCAGCGAGATGTTGTCCAGGCTGTAGCCCAGCGGGTACAGCAGCGACACCGCGCCGATCAGCGAGATCGGCAGCGACAAGGCCGGGATCACCGTGGCGGCCACGCGGCGCAGGAACAGGAACATCACCAGCACCACCAGCACGATGGTGCCGGCCAGCGTGAGGTTCACGTCGTGCAGCGCCTCGCGGATCGAGCGCGAGCGGTCGTTCAGCGTGGAGATCTTCACCGAGGCCGGCAGCTGCGATTCGAAGCGCGGCAGCGTGGCCTTCACGCGGTCGACCACCTGCACCGTGTTGGCATTGGGCTGGCGCTGGATGGCCAGCGTGATGCTGGGCTCGCCGGCAAAGGTGGAGGCGTTCTTCACCGTCTCGAAGCTGTCCTGCACGTCGGCCACGTCGCGCAGCCGCACGGCCGAATCGCCGCGGTTGGCCACGATGATGTTGCCGAACTCGCGCGCGTTGGTGAGTTGCCGGTTGGCCTGGATCGTGAGCGTCTGGCGCGGGCCCTCGAGCACGCCCACCGGCGTGTTGGGATTGGCGGCGGTGATGGCCGCGCGCAGTTCGTCGAGCGTGAGGTTGCGCTCCGCCAGGGCCTGCGGCCGCACCCGCACGCGCACCGCGTAGCGCTTCTGGCCGAAAATCGAGACCTGCGCCACGCCCTCGATGGTGGACAGCGTGGGCGAGATCAGGTTCTCGGCGTAGTCGTTCAGCTCGGCCAGGCCGATGGAGGGCGACTGCAGCGCGACCAGCAGCACCGGCGCATCGGCCGGGTTCACCTTGCGGTAGGAGGGCGGGCTGGTCATCTCCGCCGGCAGTGTGCGCTGGGCCCGGAACAGCGCGGCCTGCACGTCCACCGCGGCGGCATCGATGTCGCGCGAGGTCTCGAACTCCAGTGTCACCGAGCTCGCGCCCAGCGTGTTGGTGGAGCTGATGGTGGCCAGCCCCGCGATGGTGGAGAACTGCTTCTCCAGCGGCAGCGCCACCGAGCTGGCCATCGTCTCGGGCGATGCGCCGGGCAGCACCGCGGTGACCTGGATCACCGGCGTGTTGTAGCGCGGCAGCGCGGCCACCGGGATGTCCTTGAGCGCCACGATGCCGGCCAGCACGATGGCGATGTTGATCAGCACCGTCATCACCGGACGGCGGATGAACAGGTCGGTGAAGCTCATCTCGGCCCTGCGGGGCCGGAGGCCGCCCCGCCGGCCGCGCTCGATGCGGGCCCGGCGCCACGCCGCGCGCCGACGTAGGCGGTTTCCTTCACCGGCGAGCCTGGGCGCAGGTTCGACTTGCCTTCGACCACCACCTTCTCGCCGGCCTGCACGCCTTCGACCACCACGAACTCGCCCGCCGGCAGGCGCTGCTGCACGCTGCGCATCTCCACGGTCGCATCGGCCTTCACGACATAGATCGAGCGTTCGTTGCCGCGGATGATCACGGCCGCCTGCGGCACCACCACGGCCCCGGCCAGGGTGCGTGTGGTCAGGCGTGCCGTGACGTACTGGCCCGGCCACAGCATGTGGCTGCCATTGGCCACCTCGGCCTTGACACGGATGCTGCCGGTGGCCGTGTCCACCGCGTTGTCGACGAAGACCACGCGCCCCTGCAGCACCTCGGCCGGTGCCTGGCGGCCGCGCTCCGGGGCGGGAATCGAGATCGACACCACCGGCGCGCTGGCGGCTGCCTTGGCGCCGGCCGGCGGGCCGGCCGCACGCAGCAGGGCCGAGAGCTGGGACTCGGGCACGCTGAACTGCACGCCGATCGGGTCGATGCGGCTGATGTTGACCAGCGCCGCGCCATTGGGTTGCACCGCCGATCCCCGGTTCACCGCGATGGCACCGATGCGGCCACCGAACGGCGCCTGCAGCGTGCTGTAGCTCAACGCCACCTCGGCCGAGCGTGCCGAGGCCTGGTCGGCCGCCACGGCGGCCTTCTGCGCCTCGAGCGTGGCCAGCACGGTGTCGGCCGCGCTCTGGGCGATGAAGTTCTGGGCGCGCAGTTCCTGCGCGCGTTGCCATTGGCGTGTCAGGTCGGCCAGCGTGGCCTGGTCACGCTGCAGCTGGGCGCGGGCGCGTTCGAGGTTGGCGCGGTCGGCGCGGTCGTCCAGCCTGAACAGCGGCTGGCCACGCTGCACGAACTGGCCATCGCGCACCAGCACCTCGGCCACCGTGCCGGCAACCTGCGGTCGCAGGTCCACCGACTCGAGCGCCACCACGGTGCCGGCAGCCTCCACGGTGACCGGCACGTCGCGCTGCTGCGCGGTGAACACGCTCACCGTCTGCACCGCCCGTGGCGCCGACGCGCCGGGCGCGGTGCCAGGCGCAGCGTCCGATGGTGCGTTGCCGGCGCCGCGTTGGCAGCCCGCCAGGCCGATGGCCACGCACAGCGTGGCCCACAGGGGCCCCAGGTTCGATCGCTTGTGGTGCATGGCGGGTCTTGGCGACGGCAAAGCCCGTGCAATCTAGCAGAGGGCCGACGACGGCGTATTGCCGCTTCGTTGCCGCGCGGGCGCGGGCTTGCGGCGCCAGGCGCTCAATAGTGCAGGGCGGCGGCCACACCCAGCGCCACGCCGATGCCGGCCACGCCGAACATGCCCCATTCCAGCCACTTGCGCCGCGTGAGCAGGGCGATCGCGGCCAGTGCGATCGAGATCTGCAGGGCCGTGGTGGCCTGGGCCCAGCGGTGGTGCAAGTGCATCTCGGCGTCCGACTTGCGGTCCCAGTCGGTCGATTCGGCCTCCAGCTTCTCGGCGCCGGTCTTGATGTCGGCCTTCTCCTTCTTGTAGCGCTCGATCTCCTGCTGGTACACCGGCTTCTTGTCCTCGGCCACCAGGGCCATCGCCAGTTCGGCCAGGTTCTGCTTGCTGCTCTTGGCCTGGTAGTAGTTCCATTGGTTGGAGGCCTCGGTCTTCTTGATCGCGGCGTTGTTCTTGTAGAGGCTGGCGTTGGCCTGCGTGGCGCCGCCCATGTACGAGAACAGGGCGCCGATGGTGGCCAGGATCGCCGTCATCACCGCGATGGTGCCGGCGAAGCTGTCCTTGTCACCATGCTGGGCAGCATGTTCGAGTTCATGGTCGTGCGGGCCGTGGACGTGAAAGCCGTGTCCGGACATCGTGGGTTTCTCCTTGGGGATCGGTCGAGGCGTGATGAGGGGCACCGGCGGCGTCAGCGGCGCCCGTGAGAGGTGAGGCGGGCATAGGGGAGCGAGGCACTGACGCCCGGCAGCGCGCGCAGCGGCGCGGTGGCGGTGGCCGCCGCGCCGCCGGCCGTGGCATCGACACCCTGGCGGCGCATCGAGACGCCGACCGCGAGGATGTCGATCACCAGCAGGTGCAGGATGCGGCTCACCATGGGCAGCTGGGTGTTGGCGTCCTCGGGGTGGTCGACGATCAGCGTGAGGTCGGCCTTGCGCGCCAGCGGCGATTGGCTGGCCGTGATGGCAATCACCTGCGCGCCGCGTTCACGCGCGGTGTCGGCCACTTCCAGCAGCTCGTTGATGCGGCCGCTGCTGCTGATGATGACCACCACGTCGCCCGCCTTCAGCACGCCGGCGGCCAGCAGCTGCAGCCGGGCGTCGATGTAGGCATTGCACGGGATGCCGAAGCGCAGGAACTTGTACTGCGCGTCCAGCGCCACCGGGCCATAGTGGCCGACGGCGTGGAAGTCGATGCGGCCGGCGGCATTGAGCAGCTCGATCGCGCGGTCGATGGTGTCGCGGTTCAGGTGGTCGCGCACCTGCAGGATGGCCGAGGCGGTGTTGCCCAGCACCTTGGCGCCGAGCTCGATGCTCGAGTCTTCGCCCGTGACCTGGGTGTGCGTGACCGGCACCGTGCCGGTCAGCCCCGAGGCCAGCCGCAGCTTGAAATCCGACAGGCCTTCGCAGCCCAGCGACCGGCAGAACCGGATCACCGTGGGCTGGCTCACGCCGGCGGCCCGGGCGATGTCGGCGATGGGGTCGTTCATCGCTGCGCGCGGCTGTGCCAGCACGTGGTCGGCCACGCGGCGTTCGGCGGGTGAGAGGCTGTCCAGTCCGCGGCGGATCTGCTCCAGCAGTGCCGAGCGGGGTGCGGTTTCCAGTGCGCGCAGCTGCGACTGCAGGATGGCCGAGGCGCCGGACAGGGTGGCGTTCTCGGCCGTGATCACGAAGGTGGGGATCGCGCGCAGGTAGTCGCTGAAGCGGCCCTTGTCCTCGAAGCGGGCGCGGAACGGCGAACGGTCGAAGTAGGCACCCAGCCGAGGCACGATGCCGCCGCCGATGAAGATGCCGCCCAGCGCACCCAGCGAGACCGCCAGGTTGGCCGCCGCGGTGCCCAACATCGCGCAGAACACCTCGATCGCCTCGGCGCAACGTGCATCGCTGCCGTCGAGCCCGCGGCGCGTGATCTCGGGCGCCGCCAACGGCTCGGTGTTGCGCTGGCCCGCGTGGTCGGCCAGCGCCCGGTGGATCAGTTCGAGCCCGGGGCCGGACAGCAGGCGCTCGAACGAGACATGCTGGAACTGGCGCCATGCGAAGCGCAGGATCGCGATCTCGCGCTCGTCATGCGGTGAGAAGCTGGTGTGGCCGCCCTCGGTGCCCAGGGCCACCCAGCCCTTGTCGGCCGGGATCAGGCCCGAGACGCCCAGGCCCGAGCCAGCACCCAGCACGCCGACCACGCTGCCCTCGCGGGCCTGGCCACCGCCGACCTGACGCTTGTCGTGCGCGGCCAGCCGCGGCACGGCCATTGCTAGCGCCGTGAAGTCATTCACCACCACCAGGGTGTCGAGCTGCAGGCGCTCGCGCATCTGCTCGATCGAGAACTGCCAGTGATAGTTGGTCATCCGCACTTCGTCGCCTTCCACCGGGTTGGCAATCGCCACCGCGGCGTGCTGCAGGCGCCCGGGCGGCAATGTGCGCAGGTAGGTGCTGACGGCGGCATGGAAGTCCGCATGCTCGGCGCACAGCAGCGAGGCGTGGTGTTCGAAGTGCCCGGGCGCCGTCTCGAGGGCGAACCGGGCGTAGGTGCCACCGATGTCGGCGATCAGGCGTGGGCTGTCGTGGGTGTTCATCGGGGAGCCGGGGGTTGGGGCGGCGGTATTGTGGCCGAGTGGCGGCGGGTCGCTGAAGCGCCGTGCGGGCGGGGCCCGGACCATGCCCTCAACCGTGCGCAGCGATGGAAAAGTAGCTCAACTACAAATGAGGGGCGGCATGCCGGCATCAGGGTTATGCTGGGTTTACGAGGTGGACAGCGCTGTCAACACTGTTGCCTGGGCATAGTGCCTATTGAATCGAAGTTGTAGTTTTGCTACCTTGGGATTTTGTGCCGTGGCCAATGAGCGTGATTGCGTTGAAGACCGACTCTTGTTGTCCGGGTGTGAGCCCGAATCCTTCGCGTCGCCTGCCGCGGCCCTGCGGATGCCCGCGGTGAGCCCTGGCGTCGCAGGCGCGCGGGCGTTGGCCACGCTGCCTTGGCTGGTGGCCGACATCGGGGGCACCAATGCGCGTTTCGGCTGGGTGGACGACGCCGGCATGACGGTTCGCCACGTGCGCAAGCTGCCCACGGCCGACCATGCCGAGCCGGGCGGTGCCGTGAGGGCCTACCTGGCCGACGTGCAGGCCCTGCTGGGCCCGGCCTACCGGCCGCCGATGCGGGCCGCGTTCGCGGTGGCCACCGCGGTGGCGGGCGACCTGGTGGAGTTCACCAACAGCCACTGGCGGTTTTCCCGCCAGGCCTTGCGGGCCGACCTGGGGCTGCAGGCGCTGCTGCTGCTCAACGACTTCGAGGCGCTGGCGCTCTCGCTGCCGCGGCTGCTGCCGTCGCAGCTGCTGACCTGGGGCCCCTTGCCTCGGCAGCGGGGCACCATGGCCGTGATCGGCCCCGGTACCGGGCTGGGCGTGGCCGGGGTGACACACACCCGCCATGGCTGGGTGGCACTGCCAGGCGAGGGCGGGCATGCCACGCTGGCGCCCACCGACGATTTCGAAAGCGCCTTGCTGCAGCATGCGCGCCGCGAGCACAGCCATGTCTCGGCCGAGCGCCTGCTGTCGGGCATCGGCTTGCCGGTGCTGCATGGTGCGGTGGCGGCCGTGCTGGGGGTGGCGGCGCAACCACTGGCCGCCGAGCAGATCGTCGAGCGCGCGCTGGCGGGCGACGACGCCGTGTGCGAGCGCACCGTGGACGCGTTCTGCGCGCTGCTGGGCAGCTTTGCGGGCAACGTGGCCCTCACGCTCGGCGCGCGCGAGGGGGTGTACATCGGTGGCGGCATCGTGCCGCGACTGGGTGCGCGGTTCGTCGCGTCGCGGTTCCGCGCCTGCTTCGAGGCCAAAGGCCGGCGCGCAGCCTACCTGCAGGACATTCCCACCGCGCTGATCACCGACACCCTGGCGGCGCTGGGTGGCGCGGCGCTCGCGATCGAGCAGCACGAGCCCTGAGGTCGGCCCGGCCCACGGCCGGTTCGCGCTGCCTCCCGCCGCCGGCGCCCGCTGCCGGCACCCCCCGTTCCTGTCGACACCACGCGCCCAGCACGTCCGGCCGAGTCGACCGCCTACGCTTGACACCGCTGTCAACCCTTGTTCGGCTGACGGCTGCACGGGATGTTGTGTCCTGATTCGGACACGTGTAGTAGTTTCACTACAACGGCAATACTGATTTTTCATCCCTGTGGTGCCTGCTCGGTTGGCCAGTTTTCCTCGACAGATCAACGGTCATCGGCTGGCGTGCGAGCGGCTGGCGCCGTGGATAGGCGTGCACATAGGGTTTACGCAGATCGGTTTCGCAATCTAGTTTTGGTACAAACCGGCCCTGAGACATTCGGTTTCAATGCGAGGCGGCGCGCTGTGGCAGGTGTGACGCCGCCCTGCATTCGTGGGTCGTGATTGCACAAGGAGACTTCCAATGACAAGTTCAAACAGGCGGGCCGCCATGGCACTTCCGGTGGGCCCTGCACTGCGCTTGAGCGCCACTGCTGCGGGCGTGGCGCTGTTGTGCGCATCGGCGGGCATGGTGCATGCCCAGCAGGCCAGCACCACGGCCGCCGAGGCCACCCAAACGGTCACCGTGACCGGCATCCGGCGCGGCATCGAGGCCGGCATCTCGGTGAAGAAGAACGCCGATTCGATCGTCGAATCGATCTCGGCCGAAGACATCGGCAAGCTGCCCGACAACAGCATCGCGGAGTCGATTGCCCGCCTGCCGGGCCTGGCGGCACAGCGCGTGGGCGGCAAGCCCTCGACGATCCAGATCCGCGGCCTCTCGGGCGACTTTGCCGGCACGCTGCTCAACGGCCGCGAACAGGTGTCCACCGGCGACAACCGCGCGGTGGAGTTCGACCAGTACCCGTCCGAGCTGCTCAGTGGCGTCGATGTCTACAAGACCCCGCATGGCGCGCTGGTGGGCCAGGGCCTGGCCGGCACCGTGAACATGAAGACGGTGCGGCCGCTGGACTTCGGCAAGCGCACGGTGGTGGTGAACCTGCGTGGCGAGAAGAACTCGATGGGTTCGCTGAACCCGGATTCCGATGCCACCGGCACGCGCTTCAGCGCCTCGTACATCGACCAGTTCGCCAACCGCACGCTCGGCGTGGCGCTGGGCTACGCACGCCTCGACTCACCGAGCCAGGCCCAGCGCTGGGAAGCCTGGGGCTACACCGGCGATGCCGCGGTGCCCGCCAGCGTGCGCGTGCTGGGCGGCTTCAAGACCTATGCCGATTCGGTGCAGCAAACCCGTGACGGCCTGATGGCCGTGGTGCAGTACCGCCCGAGCAAGCAGTTCGAGAGCATCCTCGATGCGTACTACTCGAAGTTCGACAAGGTGCAGAAGACCCGGGGTTTCGAGGTCGGCCTGCCCTGGGGTGGCGCGACGCTGACGAACCCGAAGGTGGAGAACAACTTCCTCGTTGGCGGCACCTTCAGCAGCATCAAGCCGGTGCTGCGCAACGACCTGACCACGCGCGACGATGAAGTCTCCGCGCTGGGCTGGAACAACAAGCTCGCGCTGGGCGACTGGACGGCGGTGGCCGATCTGAGCTACTCCAAGGCCAAGAAGAAGGAGACGGTGCTCGAAACCTACGCCGGCATCGCCACGCGCGACAACGCCAGCTTCACCTTCGACCCGAGCACCGGCCTGCCCACGCTGAAGCCCGGCTTCAACTATGCCGACCCCTCGGTGGTGCGGCTGGTCGATTCCGGCGGCTGGGGCCAGGACGGCTACATCAAGTGGCTCAACGTGAGCGACGAACTCAAGGCGCTGCGCGTGTCGGGCAGCCGCGAGATCGGCGGCATGTTCGGCAAGCTCGATGTCGGGGTGCACTACTCCGAGCGCGAGAAGACCAAGGAAGTGCCCGAGGCCTTCGTCGACCTGAAGGGCTCCACGCGCACCGCCAGCGGCTTCACCTCGGTGGCCACGCCGGTGCCGGCGGGCCTGCTGCTGTCGCCGATCTCGGCCAATTTCGTGGGCTTCGGCAACGTGCTGGCCTACGATGTGCAAGGCGCGCTCGACTCGATCTACAAGCTCACCACCAAGCTGCACCCGGACATCTACAACAAGAACTGGACGGTGCAGGAGAAGATCACCACGCTGTACGGCAAGCTCGACATCGACACCCAGCTCGGCGCGGTGCCGATCACCGGCAACGTGGGGCTGCAGTACATCCACACCGACCAGAGCTCCTCGGCATTCGCGCTGCCCAACAGCAGCACCACCAGCCCGGCCACCTACACCGCCGGCAAGACCTACAACGACGTGCTGCCGAGCCTGAACCTCAGGGCCGAGTTCGCCGGTGACCAGTACCTGCGCCTGGGCCTGGCCAAGGTGCTGGCGCGGCCGCGGGTGGACTGGCTGCGCGCCAGCCGCAACTACAGCTACGACCAGGGCAAGGGCATCCTCACCGGCGACGGCGGCAACCCGCTGGTGGAGCCGTTCCGCGCCAATGCCATCGACCTCTCGTACGAGAAGTACTTCGGCACCAAGGCCTACTTCAGCGTGGCCGCGTTCCACAAGAAGCTCAAGACCTACGTCTACGAGCAAACGCTGACGGCCGACTACTCCGGCCTGCCCAACCCGGTGACGGGCCAGATCAACCCGGCCGGCACGTTCGGCACCTTCAAGGGCCCGTTCAACGGCAGCGGCGGCAAGATCGAAGGCTTCGAAGTGTCGGTGTCGATGCCGCTGAACATGGTCACGCCGATGCTCGACGGCTTCGGCGTCACCGCCAGCTATTCGGACACGCGCAGCGGCATCAAGCCGCAGGGGCCGGGCACCACCTTGCCGCTGCCCGGGCTGTCGCGCCGCGTCTCGAACCTGACGGGCTACTACGAGAAGCGCGGCTTCTCGGCGCGCGTCTCGCGCGTGGCGCGTTCGTCCTACGTGGGCGAGATCTCGGGCTTCGGTGCCGATCGCGAGCTGGTCTACATCAGCCCCGAGGCGGTGACCGACGTGCAGCTGGGCTACGAGTTCCAGAGCGGGCCGGCCAAGGGCCTTTCGCTGCTGGTGCAGGTGCTCAACGCCACCAACGAACCCTATCGCCGTTATGACACGGACCCCAACGTGCCCAAGGAGTACGTCAAGTACGGCCGCACCTACCTGCTCGGCCTGAGCTACAAGCTGTAATCGGCGCACGACGCCAACGCAGTGCCCCTGTCAGTGACCCGCTGGCAGGGGCTTTTTCGTCCTGAAGCACTGCACCATGCAAGACGAGCTCATCCGCGACATCGTCATCGTCGGCGGCGGCACGGCCGGCTGGATGACGGCCGCTGCCATGGCCCGGCTGCTCGCCCCGGGCGTGAACATCCGCCTGATCGAATCCGACGAGATCGGCATCGTCGGCGTCGGCGAGGCCACGATCCCGCAGATCAACCTGTTCAATGCCGCGCTGGGCATCGACGAGGACGACTTCATCCGCCACACCCAGGGCAGCTTCAAGCTGGGCATCGAGTTCCGCAACTGGGGGCGCATCGGCGATGCCTACCTGCACGCCTTCGGCCAGATCGGCCAGCCGTTGGGGCTGGTGCCCTTCCACCACTACTGGCACCGCCTGCACAGCCAGGGCCAGGCGGCCGACCTGGGCGCGTATTCGATGGCCACGGTGGCTGCGCGCAGCAACAAGTTCATGCGCGCCCCGGCGCAGCCAAACTCGCCGCTGGCCTCGCTGGTGCATGCCTTCCACTTCGATGCCGGGCTGTACGCGCAGTACCTGCGCCGCTACAGCGAGGCGCTGGGCGTGCGCCGCACCGAGGGCAAGATCGTCGGCGTGCAGCAGCGCGAGCCCGACGGCTTCATCGACGCGGTGCTGATGGACAGCGGCGAGCGCATCGCCGGCGAGCTGTTCGTCGATTGCTCGGGCTTCCGCGGCCTGCTGATCGAGCAGACGCTGAAAACCGGCTACGAGGATTGGACCCACTGGCTGCCCTGCGACCGCGCCCTCGCGGTGCCTTGCGAATCGGTGAAGCCGCTGACACCCTACACCCGCGCCACCGCGCACGCGGCGGGTTGGCAATGGCGCATCCCGCTGCAGCACCGCATCGGCAACGGGCATGTGTTCTGCAGCCGCTACATCAGCGAGGATGAGGCCGCCTCGGTGCTGCTGAACAACCTGGACGGCCCGGCGCTGGCCGAGCCGCGGCTGCTGAAGTTCGTGACCGGCAAGCGCAAGCAGCTGTGGCACAAGAACGTGGTGGCCATCGGCCTGGCCAGCGGGTTTCTCGAGCCGCTGGAATCGACCAGCATCTACCTGATCCAGTCCAGCATTGCGCGCTTGATGAACTTCTTTCCCACCCGGGCCTGGAACCCGGTGGACATTGCCGAGCACAACGCGCAGGCCGACCGCGAGTACGCGCTGATCCGCGACTTCATCATCCTGCACTACAAGGCCACCGAGCGCGACGATTCGCCGCTGTGGCGACATTGCCGTGACATGCCGGTGCCCGAGACGCTGGCCGCCAAGATGGCGCTGTTCCGCGCCAGCGGGCGGCTGTTCCGGGCGCAGGACGATCTGTTTGCCGAGACCAGCTGGCTGCAGGTGCTGGTGGGCCAGCATGTGAAACCCGGTGCGCAGCATGCGCTGGCGCAGCTGCTCACAGAGGACGAGAACGCCTTCTTCCTGGAGCGCATCCGCAGCGCGATTGCCGATGCGGCGCGCACCATGCCCGACCACGCGGACTTCATCGCCCGGCACTGCGCCGCCGGCCGATAGCGTTCAAAAGACGCGGCTGTCGTGCCGCCGGCCGTCAGGGAAACGCCGGGATGTTGGGCTCGATGCCCTCGTGCCGGGCTTCCGGGTGCAGGGCCTGCAGGCGGGCTTCGACCTCGGCCATGCGCGACCGGGGCACATCCACCATCAGCAGCAACTGGCCCTGCGCGATGGCCGGTGCAAAGCGCTTCAGCCGCTGGCTGGGCACCGAGACGCCGATCATGCTGGAGGTCCAGGCGCCGAAGGCGGCACCCAGCATGCCCAGCACCGCGGCGATGCCCCATTGCGGGCTCTCGCCGGTGGGCGACAGCACCACCGCCGCCACGCCGCCGATCACGGCACCGGCCGCGCCGCCGACAAAGATGCCCATCTCGCTGGCGCGGATGACATCCGAGGTCTGCAGCAGGTTGGCGGCGTGCAGGCCGGTGAGATCGGCGTCCTCGCGGCCGACGAAATGGATGTGCCGCTCGCCGATGCGCGCGAGCAGCAGGTCGTCCATGGTTCGCCGTGCGCTGGCCAGGTTGGGCAACAACCAGTAGATGCGTCTGCGCATGCTGCTCTCCTTCCGGGGGGTGAATGGAGCAAGCCGGGTCTGGCAAGGCTTCTACGCCTGTTTGCCGGCCTCGGCAAGCCTTGCCCGAAGGGGGTGGTCAGGCCGCCAGCATGTGCCGGCCCACGGCCTCGGCCACTTCGATGCCGTCCACCCCGGCGGACATGATGCCGCCGGCATAGCCCGCGCCTTCGCCGGCCGGATACAGGCCCTGCACGTTCACGCTCTGGTAATCCTTGCCGCGGGTGATGCGCAGCGGCGAGGAGGTGCGCGTCTCCACGCCGGTGAGCAGCGCGTCAGGCATCGCAAAGCCCTTGATCTGGCGCTCGAACGCGGGCAGCGCCTCGCGGATGGCGGCCAGCGCATAGTCCGGCAGGCTGCCGCGGCCCGGTTCGGCCAGGTTCGTGGGGGTCACGCCGGGCTTGTACGAGGGCAGCACGTCGCCGAAGGCCTGGCTCGCGCGGCCGGTCAGGAAATCGCCCACGCGCTGGCCCGGCGCGGCATAGCTGCCGCCGCCCAGTTCGTAGGCACGCGATTCCCAGATGCGCTGGAAGGCCACGCCGTCCAGCGGGTTCACCGGGCCGTCGGCGCGGTCGTCCTGCCGGTAATCCTGCGGCGCGATGCCCACCACGATGCCGGCGTTGGCATTGCGCTCGTTGCGCGAATACTGGCTCATGCCGTTGGTGACCACGCGGCCTGGCTCCGAGGTGGCCGCCACCACGGTGCCGCCCGGGCACATGCAGAAGCTGTAGACACCCCGGCCGTTGCTCGCGTGGTGCACCAGCTTGTAGTCGGCCGCGCCGAGGATCGGGTGGCCGGCGTTGGGGCCGAAGCGGGCCTTGTCGATCAGGCTCTGCGGATGCTCGATGCGAAAGCCCACCGAGAAGGGCTTGGCCTCGAGGTACACGCCGCGCTGCTGCAGCATCGCGAAGGTGTCGCGGGCGCTGTGGCCCAGCGCCAGCACCACGTGGTCGGTGGCGATCTGCTCACCCGAGGCGAGCGTGACGCCACGCACCTGGCCGGCTTCGATCAGCAGGTCGGTCACGCGCTGCTGGAAGCGGATCTCGCCGCCCAGCGCCTCGATGTCGGCCCGCATCTTCTCGACCATGCTGACAAGCCGGAAGGTGCCGATGTGCGGCTTGCTGACATAGAGGATCTCTTCCGGCGCGCCGGCCTTCACGAACTCGGTCAGCACCTTGCGCGTGAGGTGGCGCGGGTCGCTGATCTGGCTCCAGAGCTTGCCGTCGGAGAAGGTGCCCGCGCCGCCTTCGCCGAACTGCACGTTCGACTCGGGGTCGAGCACCCCCTGGCGCCACAGGCCCCAGGTGTCCTTGGTGCGCTGGCGCACCGGCTTGCCACGCTCCAGCACGATGGGCGCCAGGCCCATCTGGGCCAGGATCAGCGCCGCGAAGATGCCGCAGGGCCCGAAGCCGATGACCACCGGCCGCGGGCGGCCCGAGGCATAGAACCCCAGGCCGGCCTGGCCGACGAAGTGGTAGCTGGTGTCCGGCGTGGGCCGGATGTGCACGTCGCCGGCGAATCGCGCCAGCAATGCGGCCTCGTCGGCTGCGCTGGCCAGCGTGCAATCGATGGTGTAGATCAGCACCATCGCGGTCTTGCGGCGCGCATCGTAGGCGCGCCGGAAGACGGTGAACGATTGCAGCGCCGCGTCAGCGATGCCCAGGCGCGCCACGATGGCCGGACGCAGCGCGTCTTCGGCGTGGTTCAGCGGCAGGCGCAGTTCAGTGATTCGCAGCATCGCGGGTGCAAGGCAAAAGAGCCCGCCAAGGCGGGCTCATGCGGATGGCGGCCGTGAGGTCGGGCGCCTGTGCGGGGGCTCAGCCGCCCTTCGAGGGGCGCTTGCCGGGGTTCTTCTTGCTGCGGGTGTGGGAGCCGCGCTCCAGGCTGATCTTCTGGCCACGGCCGGTGGTGTAGGTGACGCCATTCGGCGCCGGCGGGCGCGGGGTGGCCTTGCGGTCGGCTTCGGTACGGATCTTGTTGGCCATGGCGGGCTCCTGTGGTGAACGGATAAAACCCTCAATTAGGCCACAACGGCGGCCGTGTGGCCGGCTGCGGCCTTCAGCGGCCGAACAGCACCCGCCCGAACAGCGGCGGCAGCACCAGCGTCAGGCGGCCGCCTTCGGCCTGCACCGGGGCATCGACGGCGCCAGCGCCCAGCGCGTCGGCATAGCGGCCGGGCGCGCCGGGCGGCAGCGTGAGGCTCACGGTCTGCGCGGTGTCAGCATTGTTGGTGGCCACCAGCGCCCACTGGTCGCCCAGCTGGCGCGTGAACGCGATCACGTGGGCATCCACGTGCAGCGGCGCACCCAGGGTGCCGCGGCGCAGCACGGCATGGTCGCGGCGCAGCGTGACGAGCTGCTGCACCTGGGCCTGCAGGGCAGTGTCGGGCTGGCCGCCGGTATCGGCCCAGGGGAAGGGCGCGCGGTTGTCCGGGTCCTCGCCGCCGGTGACGCCCACTTCGTCGCCGTAGTACACGGCGGGCGCGCCGGGGTAGGCCATCTGGAACAGCAGCGCGAGCTTCAGGCGCCGCTGGGCCAGCGCCACCGTGGCCGCATCGCTGCCCGCGCCCCGGTGGCCCAGGTGGTGCAGCGCGCGCGGCTGGTCGTGGGTGGACAGCAGGTTCATCAGTGCATGGAAGGCCTGCGGCGGGTACGCCTCGCGCAGCAGCTCGAGCTGCGGCACCAGGCGGCGCGCATCACCGCCGGCCGCGTAGTCGAGCACGGCGTTGCGGAAGATGTAGTTCATCGTCGAATCGAACATGTCGCCGAGCAGGAACTTCGAGGCGTCGAACCATGTCTCGGCGATCGTCAGCGCATCGGGCCGGTGGGCCTTGACCGCGGCGCGCCATTCGCGCCAGAAGTCGTCGGGCACCCAGGGCGCCACGTCCATGCGCCAGCCGGCGGCGCCGCGGTCCAGCCATTGCTGCATCACGCCATCGGGCGCGCCGAAGGCGAAGCGGCGGAAATCGGGCGAGGACTTGTCCAGCTCGGGCAGGTCGGCCACGCCCACCCAGCCGGTGTAGGGCAGCTGCGGGGCTCGCTTCGAGAGGTCGAAGCGGTACCAGCTGGCATAGGGCGACTGCGGCCGGACGCGGCCGCCCTCGAACGCGCCGCCACGCTTGAAACGGGCGTAGCGGTCGAAATAGATCGAATCGCTGCCGGTGTGGTTGAGCGAGGTGTCGAGGATCACGCGCATTCCGCGCCGGGCCGCCTCGCGGGTGAGGCGCTCGAAATCGGCATTGCTGCCGAAGGCCGGGTCGATGCGGGTGTAGTCGGCGGTGTCGTACTTGTGGTTGCTGGCGGCCTGGAAGAGGGGCGTCAGGTACAGCGTGTTCGCGCCCAGCGCGCGGATGTGGTCGAGCTTGTCGATGATGCCGGCCAGATCACCGCCGTAGAAATCGTTGTTATGCACCGCATCCGAGCCGTCGCCCGAGCCGGGGCGGTAGGGGCGGCTGTTCCAGTCGGCATGGAACTCGATGTCGTGGTTCTGGTAGCGGTCGCGGCCGGGCGTGGGGTCGTTGGCCGGGTCGCCGTTGCGGAAGCGGTCGGGGAAGATGTAGTAGTAGATCGCGTCGGCCGCCCATTTCGGCACCCGGAAGTCCGGTGCATGCACCGTGTGCCGGAAGCGCCGGATGCGGCGCGTCTGCGGCGGTGCCTCGGCCACGGTGCCCAGGCCGTTGCTGCCTTGCTCGCGTGTCCAGTACACGCTGTCGCGGTTGTTCTGGAACACGAAGCGGCGGCCGCCGATCTCGGCCTCGAACCAGTAGCCGTGCACGCCGGGTTCGTCGAAGCGGTGGTGGGTGGTCCAGCGTTCGTGCGTGCCCTGCCGCTGGGGCTGCATCGGCAGGCGGGCGAGTTCGGTGTAGTCCAGCCGCTCCTGGTTGCCTTCGAGCCGGCGCCGCTCGATCACCAGCGTGAGGCGGTTCACGCCGGGCAGGGCCGTGAGGGCGAAATCCACCCGGGTGCCGGCCGGCACCGCGCCGAAGGGCGACTTGTGGTCCAGCGCGCGCGAATCGTGCCGCAGGCTCAGCGCCACCGGGTCGGTGACCGGCTTGGCCAGCGGGTCGGCGAAGGTCCGGGGCCCGAGCGTCACCTGGGGCCGGCCGCCGCGGTAGGCCAGGCGCAGCGTGTGTTCGCCCTCGAAGCGCAGGCGCTGCGCGGGCACGGTGAGGGCCGGTGTCCAGGCCGCGTCGGCGATCTTGAACTCGTGCTGGCCGCTCAGTTCGACGTTCAGGTAGTAGGCATCGCAGTGGTACTGGAATGCGTGGTCTTCGAGCGCGGCCCAATTGTTCATGGTGCCGCGCAGGAACAGCGTCACCTCGCCCAGCGGGGCCTGGGGCGTGCAGCGGGCCGGGGGGCGCTTCATGCCGGGCTGCGCTGGCGTGAGGGTCGGCACGGCGCCCAGCACGCCGGCCAGCAGCCACGCCAGCAGCCCGGCGGCGCGGCGCCGCCGGGGGCTCCGGGATGCTGGCGCGCGAGGCTCACTGCACACGCTTGTACGCGCTGTAGCCGCCCGGCGGCGTGATCTCGGGTTGCAGCACCAGCAGGCCACCCGGCGGCAGCGTCACCTCGAGCAGTGACGACATGATCGGCAGCGGCGGCCGCGCAGGCTCGAGCAGGTTGCGCAGCTTCATCGTGTTCATCAGCTTCGAATTGGCCACCAGCACGGTTTCGCTCACCGGCGCGGGGCCGGGGTTCACCAACACCAGCACGGTGTCGCGCGCGCGGTCGGTGTGGCGCTCGAAGCCGAACAGCTGCGTGCTCGTGATCGGCCGGAAATCGCCGATGCGCAGCGCCCGCTGGGCCTTGCGCAGCGCGATGAGCTGCCGTGTCCAGGCCAGCGTGGGGTTGTCGTCGCGCACCAGGTCCCAGCGCATCGGGGCGCGCATCTCGGGGTCGTCGCCACCGGTCATGCCGATCTCGCTGCCGTAGTAGAGGTTGGGCGCCCCGGGCAGCGTGAACTGCAGCAGCTGCGCCAGCCGGCGCTGGCGCTCGTCGGGCAGCGTGGTGGCGATGCGCGCGGTGTCGTGGTTGTCCAGCATCAGCCACGATTTCAGCAGCGGCTCGGTGCCCGACTCGTCCACCATGCGCTGCACCATGCGCAGCGCGGTGGCGGGCGCCAGGCGGCCATCGGCCAGGCGCAGCACGATCTCGCGCAGCGTGAAGTTCATGACGCCGTCCACCGCGGGGAACCACTCCTTCGGGTAGTTGGCGATCTCGCCCACCACCAGCGAACCCGGCTTCTCGGCATGGGCGGCGCGGGTCAGTGCATCGAGCTGCCCGAAGCCGATGTCCACCGCCACATCGAGCCGCCAGCCGTCGATGCCGTCACGCAGGTAGCTGCGCACCACCGAATCGCGGCCCGCGTACAGGTGCTCGCGCACCGCGGGGTTCTCCAGGTTCAGCTCGGGTAGGTTTTCGGCCAGCCACCACAGGCGCGCGCCGCCCTGGTACTGCGGCCCGAAGTAGAACCAGTCGCGGTACGGGCTCTTCGCATCGGCCAGCGCCTGCTGGAAGATCGGCGCGTGGCGGCCCATGTGGTTGAACACGCCGTCGAGCACCAGCTTCATGCCGCGGCGGTGCACGTCGGCGGCCAGGGCCTTCACGTCCTCGCGGGTGCCGAACTCGGGCGAGACCTGGCGGTAGTCCAGCGCATCGTACTTGTGGTTGGTGTAGGCCAGGTGGATCGGGTTCAGGTACAGCGCGTCGGCACCGAGTTGCTGCACGTGGTCCAGCCGGGACGCGAGGCTCTGCAGGTCGCCGCCCCAGAACTCGATCTCGTGGCTCCACAGGCCCGCGCTCTGCAGGTAGTGGCCGCGCTGGGGCCGCTCGTCCCAGCGGCGCAGCACCTTGGGCGCCGGGTACAGGTGCCGCTTCTGTTCCAGCCGGGCCGAGGGCGCGAAGCGGTCCACCAGCACCTGGTAGACCAGGGCGCCGTTGCGCCAATCCTTCTCGCGCGCTTCGAACACGCCTTGCAGCGCGGCGTCGTAGCGGTTGCCTTCAGATCCGGTGGCGTTCACGGTGCTGGTGCCCAGCAGCAGGGCGGCGGTGGCGGCGAGCATGCGCTTCATCCCTTCACCCCGCCGGAGGTGAGGCCGGAGACGATCCAGCGCTGCGCGGCCAGGAACACCAGCGTGATCGGCAGGCCCGAGAGCACGGCCGCGGCGGCGAAATCGCCCCACAGGTACTTCTGGTCGTAGAGGTAGAACTTGGAGCCCACCGCGAGCGTGAGGTTCGGTTCCTCGCGCAGCAGCACGCTGGCCACCGGGTACTCGATGATGGTGCCGATGAAGGCCAGCACGAACACCACCATCAGGATCGGCACCGCCATCGGCAGCAGCACGTACAAGAAGGCCTGCCAGTGCGTGGCGCCGTCGACCTTGGCGTTTTCCTCGATCTCGGTGGGGATGGTGTCGAAGTAGCCCTTGATCGTCCAGATGTGCATCGCCACGCCGCCCAGGTAGGCCACGATCAGGCCCGCATGCGTCTCGATGCCCAGCCAGGGCAGGTGCTGGCCGATGCCCTCGAAGATGGCGTAGATGGCCACCAGCGCCACCGCCACCGGGAACATCTGCAGCAGCAGCATGCTGTTGAGCAGCGGCGCCTTGAAGCGGAACTTCAGCCGCGCAAAGGCATAGGCCGCGGTGGTGGAGATGCCCACGATCAGCAGCGCCGACACGGTGGCCACCTTGATCGAGTTCCACAGCCACAGCAGCACCGGGAAGGGCGGCTCCACGCGCGTGCCGTCGGCCTGCAGCACGGGGATGCCCAGCGCGAGCTGCCAGTGCTCGAAGCTGATCTCGCGCGGGATCAGCGAGCCGGTGGCAAAGTTGCCCGGCCGCAGCGAGATCGACACCACCGCCAGCAGCGGGAACAGCGTGATGCCGATCAGCAGCCACAGGCCGACGTGCGCGCCGATCACGCGCCAGCGCTGGCTCTTTCCGGTGACGATGGCCATGGAGTGGTCTTTCGTGGTTCAGCGCTTGTCGTCGTGGGCCTTCGCGAGCTTCAGGTTCGCCAGCGACATCAGCGCCACGAGGAAGAAGATCAGCGTCGAGATCGCCGCCGCGAGGCCGAAGTTCGCGCCGGCATCGGTGAACGCGATGCGGTAGGTGTAGGACACCAGGATGTCGGTGGTGCCCGCGGGCAGCTTGGTGTTCAGGTAATCGGGCCGGCCGTCGGTGAGCAGCGAGATCAGCACGAAGTTGTTGAAGTTGAACGCGAAGGCCGAGATCAGCAGCGGCGTGAGTGGCCGCGCGATCAGCGGCGCGGTGATCTTGAAGAAGTTGGTCAGCGGCTTCGCGCCGGCGATCGCCGAGGCCTCGTACAGGTCGGCCGGGATCGCCTTGATCAGCCCGGTGCACAAGACCATGATGTACGGGTAGCCGAGCCAGGTGTTGACGATCAGGATCATCACCTTGGCCAGCAGCGGGTCGGCGAACCACGCGGGGCGGATGCCGAACACCGCGTTGAGGATCGCATTGATCTCGCCGAAGTTCTGGTTGAACAGGCCCTTGAACACCAGGATCGAGATGAAGCCCGGCACCGCATAGGGCAGGAACAGCAGCGTGCGGTACAGCGTGCGAAAGCGCAGCGCCTCCCAGTTCAGCAGCACCGCCAGCGTCATGCCGATCACGGTGGAGAACAGCACCGTGAGGCCGGCGAACACCACGGTCCAGACGAAGATCGAGACGAAGGGCCCGCGGAAATCCGCATCGAACAGCATGCGGGTGTAGTTGCGCAGGCCGATGTTCACGGTGAAGCCGGGCTGCAGCCGGTTGCCCTGCGCATCCTCGAAGAAGCCGGTCTCGCGGTTGGGGGCGAAGCGCGTGTTGTCGGCGCGGCGGGTGAGGGCGCCGTCGGCCGCCGGCAGCCACAGCGGCTCGAAGGGCGCGTACTCGCGCACGCCGGCATAGCTGAGCAGCCGGCCGTCGGGCAGTTGCAGCTTCAGTGCCATCAGGGCGTCGCGGTGCTGCAGCCGCTCGCGCAGCGGCAGTGCCGCGGCCAGCGGCGCCGCATCGGCGGGCAGGGGCTGCATCACCACCGGGCTGGTGCCGGCATCGCGCAAGGTCAGTGGCGGCGACACGAAGCGCGGCCCCGGGCCTTCGGCTGGCGCCAGCAGCAGGCGCCAGGCGCTGCCTTCGGCGTGCAGGCTGAAGGCCAGCGCGTGGTCTTCGTCGACCGTGCGCTGCTCCAGCAGGTAGGCCCGCGCGCGGGCCTCGGTGAGCAGGTTGCTTGACGAGTGGTTCGTGAAGCCCATCTGCATCGTGTACAGCAGCGGGAAGGCCACGAACAGCAGCATGCCGGCCACGCCCGGGTAGAGGTAGCGGGCGGCCAGCGTGCGGGCCGAGCCATACACGTACAGCGTGGCCGCACCACCGGCCAGCACCGCCACGCCCCACAGCGGCTGGCCGAGCGCAATGATGCGGAACGTGAGCCACAGCAGGGCCAGCGCCAGCGCGCCGAGGATGAATGCTTTCCAAGCGGACACCGCGGAGCCGGCTCCGCCGGGCCGCTGGTGTCGCCCCCCTGGGGGGGAGGCGCCGAAGGCGCTACGGGGGGGGGTCATTTCACTGCTGCCTGATGCGCGCGGCCGCGCCATCGAGCGCGTCCTTCGGGCTCTGCCGGCCGTTGGTGATGGCCTCCAGCGCCGCGTCCATCGCCGGGAAAAAGCGGCCGGTTTCCGGGATGTTGGGAATCGGCTCGCCGCGACGGGCGTTTTCCATCGTGGCGCGGATGGCCGGGTCGTTGGCCAGCTCGGCGAAGTAGGCCTTGTTCGCCGGCGTGCCCAGCGGCACGTCGGCCGACACGAGTTTCAGGTTCTGCACCCGCAGCAGGTGCTGCTCGAGGAACTCGCGCGCAATGTCCTTGCGCTTGCTGGGCGCGGCGATCATGCAGCCCAGCACGCCGACGAAGGGCTTGGCCGCATGGCCGGCCACCGAAGGGATCGGCGCCACGCCGAAATCGATGCCGGCCTTGCGCGCGTTGTCCCAGGCCCAGGGGCCGGTGATCATCATCCCCACCTGGCCGCGTGCGAACTGCGCTTCCATCTCCGAATAGCGCGCGCCACGCGGCATGTGGCCGTCGCGGATCAGGCGGTCGAGCATCTGCGCGCCGGCCAGCGCGCCCGGGGCGTTCACGCCCACCTGCTTCGGGTCGTAGTCGCCCTCGGGCGTGCGGCCGAAGATGAAGCCGCCACCGGCGGCCAGCAGCGGCCAACTGAAGAAGGACTTGTTGTAGTCCCACAGGAGGGCTTTCTTGCCCTGCGTTGCGAGTTGCCGGTCCAGCGCGATCACCTCGTCGAAGCTGGCCGGAGGCTGCTTCACCAGCGCGCGGTTGTAGACCAGGCCGATGGCCTCGATCGACAGGGGATAGCCCCACACCTGGCCGCGGTAGGTGAACGCCGACCAGGCCGCCTCCTCGATCTCGGCACGCAGGCGGCGCGGCGGCTTGATCGGCACGATCAGCCCGGACTTGGCCCACTCGCCAGCGCGGTCGTGCGGCCAGCAGAAGATGTCCGGCCCCTTGCCGGCGCCGGCCGCGGCCTGGAACTTGTCCGGCGCGCCCTCGGGATGCTGCACCACCACCTGCACGCCCGATTCGCGGGCGAAGGCATCGCCCACCTTCTGCAGGCCGTTGTAGCCCTTGTCGCCGTTGATCCACACCAGCAGCTTCAGCGGCGCCTGGGCCATGGCGGCACCAGCGGCCAGCGTGGCCGCCAGCGCCATGGCGCGCAAAAGAGCCGTCATCGGGGTGCGGTCGCTCAGGCTGCCAGCGCCTGCGTGGGCGCGCCCAGGCGGCGGAAGGCTCGGCCCTCGGCATCGAACAGGTAGCACCACTGCGGCGGCACGCCCAGCGCCAGCGCATCGCCGGTGCGCACCGCGCTGCGGCCGTCGAGCTGGCAGGTGAGCGGCTCCTCGAGGCCGGGGTATTCACAATAGGCCTGGGTGCTGCTGCCCAGCGCCTCGACGAAGGTGACGCGCGTGCTCAGCCGGTTCGCGGGCTCGGCCGGCGTCATGTGCTCGGGGCGGATGCCCAGCGTCACCACGTCACCGGCGCGGGCACGCTGCGCGTCCACCGCGCACAGCAGCGTCTCGCCGTTGGCGAGCTTCACCTGCGCGCCCTGGGCATCACCCTGCAGCAGCGTGCCGGCCAGGAAGTTCATGCGGGGCGAGCCGATGAAGCCGGCCACGAACAGGTTGTCGGGCTGTTCGTACAGCTCCAGCGGCGAGCCCACCTGCTCGAAGCGGCCGGCCGAGAGCACCACGATGCGGTCGGCCAGCGTCATCGCCTCCACCTGGTCGTGGGTGACGTAGATCATCGTGGTGGCCAGTTCGTCGTGCAGCTTGGCGAACTCGTAGCGCATCTTCACGCGCAGCGCGGCGTCCAGGTTCGACAGCGGCTCGTCGAACAGGAAGACCTCGGGCTTGCGCACGATCGCGCGGCCGATGGCCACGCGCTGGCGCTGGCCGCCGGACAGGTCCTTCGGCTTGCGCTGCAGCAGGTGGTCGATGTGCAGGATCTTCGCGGCATGCTGCACCAGGCGGTCGGTCTCCTCCTTCGGCACCTTGGCCAGCTTCAGGCCGAAGGCCATGTTGTCGTACAGGTTCATGTGCGGGTAGAGCGCGTACGACTGGAACACCATCGCAATGCCGCGCTCGGCCGGCGGCACATCGTTCACCACGCGACCGGCGATCGCGAGCGTGCCGCCGGTGATGTCTTCCAGGCCCGCGATCAAGCGCAGCAGCGTGGACTTGCCGCAGCCCGAGGGGCCGACGAAGACCATGAACTCACCGTCGCGCACCTCGAGGTCGATGTCGCGCAGCACCGGTGAGTCGCCGTAGGATTTTTGCACCTTGATCAGTTTTACATCGGCCATGGGCAGCGCTCCGGGCAGCGGGCTGGCCTGTGAATGTAGACAACATACATTCATTCAAGCCGGTTCTTGACCTGACTACAACGACCTGTCAGACGCAAAACATTTGATAAAACAATGGTTTAGCTAGCAATCGGTAAATTCCCGATGTAGGAATACTACACAACCTGGCGAAGTCTCGCGATACTCCGGCCGCGCCGCTGAGCCCCGCGGCGCGGGCCTGGCCTTCCGCCGGGCGGTGAAGGACGCACCGATGACTTCGAACCTGCACGAACCCCCGAGCCCCGCACCCGCCGACCAGGCCGCGCCGGGCACGCCCATGACACCGCCCGCCACGCCAGCGGTGCCGACCGCGCCCGCCCCAGGGCCGACTCTCGCCGAATTCCACGCCGCCTACCAGCGTGAGCTCGCGCAGCGCAGCGATGCCGGCAGCGCCGAGGCCTGCATGCGCGCGGCCGCCGCGGCCAGCCGCCAGTTGCTGGCCGCACGCTGGGCTGCCACCCAGGCGGCCGACGCCCGCCGCACCGGCGTGCGACGGGTGCATTACCTGTCGATGGAGTTCCTGATGGGCCGCGCCATGGGCAATGCGCTGGCGGCGCTGGGCCTGCACGAGCCCCTTGCCCAGGCACTGGGCACCGCGCACCAGTTGCTGGGCGAGGCCGCACCCACCCTGGCCGAGGTGATGGAGCGCGAGCCCGACGCCGCACTGGGCAATGGGGGCCTGGGCCGCCTGGCGGCCTGCTTCCTGGATGCCATGGCCACACGGGGGTTGCCTTCGTTCGGCTATGGCCTGCGCTACGAGCATGGCATGTTCGCCCAGGCCATCGAAGGCGGCTGCCAGGTGGAGCGGCCGGATGAGTGGCTCTCGCACGGCAACCCCTGGGAGCTGCTGCGGCCCGAGCTGCGCTACCCGGTGGGCTTTGGTGGCAGCGTGCAGCACGCGGGTGGGCAGCCGCGCTGGCAGCCGGCCGAGGCCGTGCTGGCGCAGGCACACGATTTCATCGTGCCGGGCCATGGCACAGAGCGGGTCACCACGCTGCGCCAGTGGCAGGCACTGGCCGCGCGGCCGATCGACTTCGTGGCCTTCTGCCGCGGCGAGCATGCCGCCGCGACCTCGCACAAGCAGGCCGCCGACGCGCTGAACTGGGTGCTCTACCCCGACGACAGCACCCCCGCCGGCCGGTGCCTGCGCCTGCGGCAGGAGTACTTCCTCGTCAGCGCCTCGCTGCAGGACATGCTGGCGCGGCACCTGCGAGAGCAGGGCAGCGTGGCCAGCTTCGGTGAGCACAACGCGGTGCACCTGAACGACACCCACCCCGCGCTGGTGCCTGCCGAACTGATGCGCCTGCTGCTGGACGTGCACGGCCTGGCCTGGGATGCGGCCTGGGCCGTGACCACGCGCGCCGTGAGCTACACCAACCACACGCTGATGCCCGAGGCGCTGGAGTGCTGGGACCTGGACCTGTTCGGTGCGCTGCTGCCGCGCCACCTGGACATCGTCTACGAGATCAACCGCCGCCTGCTCGACACGCTGCGCCAGCGCTGCCCGGGCGACGAGGCCCTGGTGCGCCGCATCTCGCTGATCGACGAGGGCGAAGGCCCCGGCACCACGCGCCGTGTGCGCATGGCCTCGCTGGCCATCGTGGCCTCGCACACCGTCAATGGCGTCTCGGCACTGCACTCGCAGCTGATGGTGGACACGATCTTCGCCGACCACGCCCGGCTGTGGCCCGGGCGCTTCATCAACATCACCAACGGGGTGACGCCGCGGCGCTGGTTGATGCAGGCCAACCCGGGGCTTTCGGCCGTGCTGGACGATCACCTGGGCAGCGCCTGGCGGCGTGAGCTCGAAGGCTTGTCCGGCCTGGCCGCGCTGGCCGACGAGCCCGCGCTGGGCCAGGCCCTGCGGGCGGCCAAGCATGCCAACAAGCAGCGCCTGGCCAAGTTGATCCGGCGCGAGCTGGGTGTGGTGGTCGACCCCGGCAGCCTCTTCGACGTGCAGATCAAGCGCATCCACGAATACAAGCGCCAGTTGCTGAACCTGCTGCAGGTGGTGGCGCGCTACCAGGCCATCGTGGCCGCGCCCCAGCGCGACTGGGTGCCGCGCACGGTGGTCTTCGCCGGCAAGGCGGCCTCGGCCTACCAGGCGGCCAAGCTCATCATCCGGCTCATCCACGACGTGGCCCAGGTGGTGAACCACGACCCGCGCGTGGGCGACCGGCTGAAGCTGGTGTTCCTGCCCAACTACGGCGTCACGCTGGCCGAGGCCATCCTGCCGGCGGCCGACCTGTCGGAGCAGATCTCCACCGCCGGCACCGAGGCCTCGGGCACCGGCAACATGAAGTTCGCGCTCAACGGCGCGCTCACCATCGGCACCTGGGACGGCGCCAACATCGAGATGGCCCAGGCCATGGGCGAGGACCAGATGTTCGTGTTCGGCCTGCGGGCCGATGCGGTGGCCCGGCTCATGGCCCAGGGCTACGCGCCGCGGCGTGTGATGGAGGCCGATGCCCGGCTGCGCCAGGTGGTCGAGGCCATCGCCCGGGGCGACTTCTGCGGTGGCGACGCCCAGCGCTACCGGCCCCTGGTGCAGCCCTTGCTCGAGACCGACCGCTACTGCCTGATGGCCGACTTTGCCGACTATGTCCAGGCCCAGTCGCGCGTGGACGCGCTGTTCCGCGAGCCCGCCGCCTGGGCCGCGCGGGCGGCGCGCAACATCGCGGGGATGGGCAAGTTCAGCGTCGACCGTACCATCGGCGAATACGCCCGGAAGGTCTGGGCCTGAGGTTCCCCTGCATGCTCACTGACGACGACGTTCTGGCCCTGATCGGCGCCCGCCACCCGGACCCCTTTGCGGTGCTGGGCCAACACACCGATGCCACCGGCCGGGTGTGGGTGCGGGCCCTGCTGCCCGGTGCCACCGCCGTCACGGTGATCGACACCGCCAGCGGCGAACCGGTGGTGAAGCTGGGCCCGCGCCACCCCAACGGCCTGTTCGAGGCGGTGTGCCCGGTGCGGCGCCTGCGCTTCGACTACCGGCTGCAGGTGCATTGGTCGTCCGGCACCGATGGCCGATACGCCGATGCCTACAGCTTCGGCCCGCTGGTCGGCGACGCCGACCTGCACTACCTGGCCGAAGGCAGCCACCTGCGCCCCTTCGAGGTGCTGGGCGCGCACCCGATGACGGTGGGCGAGGGCGTCTACGCGGTGGATGGCGTGCGCTTCGCGCTGTGGGCGCCGAACGCGCGCCGCATCAGCGTGGTGGGCGACTTCAACGCCTGGGATGGGCGCCGCCACCCGATGCGCTCGCGCGGGGGCAGCGGCATCTGGGAGCTGTTCGTGCCGCATGCGGCGGTGGGCGACCGCTACAAGTACGAGATCGTCGATGCCCAGGGCACGGTGCTGCCGCTGAAGTGCGACCCCTATGCGCGCGCCGCGCAGCTGCGGCCCGAGACGGCCAGCACCGTGGCGCCGCTGCCGCCCAAGCGCCTGCTGCCACCCGAGCGCGCCGAAGCCAACGGCCGCCAGTCGCCGATGGCCATCTACGAGGTGCACCTGGGCTCCTGGCGCCGCCACCCTGACGGCCGCTTCCACAGCTGGGACGACCTGGCGGCCGCACTGCCGGCCTATGCGGCGAGCCAAGGCTTCACCCACATCGAGCTGCTGCCGATCTCGGAACACCCCTTCGATGGCTCCTGGGGTTACCAGACGCTGGGCCTGTACGCCCCCACCTCGCGCTTCGGCACGCCCGACGGCTTCGAGCGCTTCGTCGAGGCCTGCCACGCGCAGGGCCTGGGCCTGCTGCTCGACTGGGTGCCTGCGCATTTCCCGAGTGATGCGCACGGCCTGGCCCGGTTCGACGGCAGCGCGCTGTTCGAGTACGCCGATCCGCGCGAAGGCTTCCACCGCGACTGGAACACGCTGATCTACAACTTCGGCCGCCACGAGGTGCGCAACTTCCTGATCGGCAGCGCCTTGTACTGGATCGAACGCTTCGGCGTCGATGGCCTGCGTGTCGACGCCGTGGCCTCGATGCTGTACCGAGACTACAGCCGCGAGGCCGGCGAATGGGTGCCCAACGTGCACGGCGGGCGCGAGAACCTGGAAGCCATCGCCCTGTTCAAGCGCTGCAACGAGGTGATCGGTGCCGAGTGCCCGGGCGCCATCACGCTGGCCGAGGAATCCACCGCGTTTCCCGGCGTCTCCTCGCCCACCTGGGCCGGCGGCCTGGGTTTCCACTTCAAGTGGAACATGGGCTGGATGCACGACACGCTGAAGTACATGGCCGAAGACCCGGTGCACCGCCGCTGGCACCACGACAAGATGAGCTTCGGCCTGGTGTATGCCTACAGCGAGAACTTCGTGCTGCCGCTCTCGCACGACGAGGTGGTGCACGGCAAGGGCTCGATCCTCGGCCGCATGCCGGGCGACGACTGGCAGCGCTTTGCCAACCTGCGCGCCTACTACGGCTTCATGTGGGGCCACCCGGGCAAGAAGCTGCTGTTCATGGGGCAGGAGTTCGGCCAGCCCGGCGAATGGAACCACGACACCGAGCTGCCCTGGGGCCTGCTGGGCGACGCACGCCACGCCGGCGTGCAGCGCCTGGTGCGCGACCTGAACGGCCTGTACCGCACGCAGCCCGCGCTGTACCGGCTGGACCACGATGGCCGCGGCTTCGAGTGGATCGCGGTGCAGGAATCCGAGCAATCGGTGTACGCCTGGCTGCGGCGCGACGACACCGGCGCCGTGGTGCTGGTGGCCTGCAACTTCACGCCAGTGCCGCGCCACGGCTACCGGCTGGGCGTGCCCGAGGGCGTGGCCGCCTGGCGCGAGGTGCTGAACACCGACTCGGTGTTCTACGGCGGCAGCAACCTCGGCAACGGGCTGGGCCCGCTGCCCACGGAAGGCGTGGGTGCGCACGGCCGCGGGCAATCGGTGCTGCTCACGCTGCCACCGCTGGCCACGATCTTCCTGGTGCCGGACTGAGCCGCCGGGCTCGACCACCATGCTGACGCGATCCCTGCCCGACACCCTGCTGGAAGGCCGCCCCGAGCCGATGGGCGCGCACGCGCGCGAAGGTGGCGTGAACTTCGCGGTGTTCTCCGAACACGCGCAGCGCATCGAGCTGTGCCTGTTCGATGCCACCGGCACCCACGAGCTGCGCCGCCTGCCCCTGACGGGGCCCCACGACGGCGTGTTCCACGGCTTCCTGCCGGGTGCCCTGCCGGGGCTGGTGTATGGCCTGCGCGCGCATGGCCCGCATGCCCCCGAGGCCGGGCACCGCTTCAACCGCGCCAAGCTGCTGCTGGACCCCTGCGCGCGCGAGATCGTCGGCACGTTCCACTGGCGCGACGAGCACCACGGCCACACGCTGGGCCACCCGGATGGCCACCGCTCCTTCGACACGCGCGACAACGCCGCCCACGCCCTGAAGGCCCGCGTCGCCGCGCCGGGCCGGCCGGCGCCCGGCTGGTTCAATGCGCCGCGCATCGCGCCGGCCGACATGGTGCTGTACGAGCTGCATGTGAAGGGCTTCACGCAGCAGCACCCGGACATCCCCTCCGAAGTGCGCGGCACCTACGCCGGCCTGGCACACCCGGCCGCGGTGGCGCACTTCAAGCGCCTGGGCGTCACCACGCTCTCGCTGCTGCCGGTGCAATACCACCTCGACGAACCCGCGCTGGCCGGCCGCGGGCTGGTGAACTACTGGGGCTACAACACACTGGGCTTCTTCTGCGCCGACCCGCGTTTCTCGCGGCACCCGCACGATCCGGCCGCGGCCAACGAAGAGTTCCGCCAGATGGTGGCCACGTTGCATGCCCAGGGCCTGGAGGTGGTGCTCGACGTGGTCTACAACCACACGCCCGAAGGCAACGAACACGGCGCCACGCTCAGCTTCCGCGGGCTGGACAACGCCTGCTGGTACCGCCTGGACCCCGACGACCGCAGCCGCTGCGAGAACCACACCGGCTGCGGCAACACGCTGAACGTGGCGCACCCGCGCGTCACGCAGTTCGTGCTCGATTCACTGCGCTTCTGGGTGCAGGAGATGGGCGTGGACGGCTTCCGCTTCGACCTGGCGCCGGTGCTGGGCCGCACCCGCCATGGCTTCGACCCGCATGCCGCGTTCTTCACCGCGCTGCGGCAGGACCCGATCCTGGCCCGTGCCCACCTGATCGCCGAGCCCTGGGACGCGGGCTACGACGGCTACCAGGTGGGCCGCTTTCCCGGCCGCTTCATGGAATGGAACGACAAGTTCCGTGACACCGTGCGCCGCTACTGGCTGGGCCCGCAGGCCGGCCAGAGCGTGGGCCGTGGCGAACTGGCGCGCCGCTTCACCGCCTCGAGCGACCTGTTCCACCACGGGCAGCGGCGGCCACATGCCTCGGTGAACTTCATCGCGGTGCACGATGGCTTCACGCTGGCCGACCTGGTGAGCCATGCCACCAAGCACAACGAGGCCAACGGCGAGCACAACCGCGATGGCCGCGATGGCGAGCCCTGCGCCAACTTCGGCGTCGAGGGGCCCACCGACGACGCCGCGATCCGGGCCCTGCGGCAGAGGGTGCGCCGCGCGATGATGGCCACGCTGGTGCTGGCCCAGGGCACGCCGATGCTCTGCGCCGGCGACGAGATCGGCAACTCCCAGCAGGGCAACAACAACGCCTACTGCCAGGACAACCCCACCGGCTGGCTCGATTGGCCGCAGGCCGCGCCTGGCGAGCCCGCCGAGTTTCGCGAGCCCGAGTTCCTGGCCTACGTGGCCGAACTGCTGGCGCTGCGCCGCGCCGAGCCCGCGTTGCGCCACAACCGCTGGTTCCGCGCGCCGCCCGCCGCAGCGGGTGAACGGTCGCTGGCCTGGCTCACCCCGGCCGGCGGCGAGATGAGCGTGAACGACTGGCACGATGCCGGCCAGCACGCCTTCGCCTGCCAGATCCTGAACTCGCCGCACGACCCACCGGCGGCGCCGGGCGCGCCTTCGGCCGCGCGGCTGCTGCTGGCCTTCAACCCCGAGCCGCAGGCCACACGCTTCACGCTGCCACCGGGGCTGTGGCGCGTGGCCATCGATTCCAGTGCCGAGTTCGCCAGCGGCACCGCGCTGCCCGCCGTGGCCACCGTGGCGGTGCCGGCGCGGGCACTGCTGGTGCTGCGCAGCGCGGCGCCCTGAACCGGGCTGTCGTTCCAAGGACCTTCCTGCATGAACCTTCACCAACGCGCATCCGGCGTGCTGCTGCACGTGACCTCGCTGCCCGGGCCGCACGGCATCGGCGATTTCGGGCCCGAGGCCTACCACTTCGTCGACTGGCTGGCCGCGGCCGGGCAATCCTTGTGGCAATGGCTGCCCACCACGCCGATCGGGCCGGCCAACTCGCCCTACCAGAGTGTCTCGGCCTTTGCCGGCAGCCCGCTGATGGTGGCGCTGGAGCCGCTGGTCGCGCAGGGCTGGCTGGCCGCGCCGGTGCTCCCGGCCGGTGGCTTCGATCCGCGGCGGGTGGACTTCGAGCGTGTCGTGCCCTGGCGCCTGGCCCAGTTGCGCGCGGCCTTTGCCGGCTTCGAGGCGCGCGCCAGCGTGGCCGAGCGCGAGGCCCTCGCGCAATGGCAGCTGGCGCAGGCCTACTGGCTGGACGACTACGCCCTCTTCATGGCGCTGGAAACCGCCCACGCCGGCCGGTGCTGGTGGGAATGGGCGCCGCCGCTGTGCCGGCGCGAGGCGGCCGCGCTGGCCGCCGCACGCCGCACGCATGCGGCCGAGATCGGGTTCTGGCAGTTCGTGCAGTGGTGCTTCGACACCCAGGCCGCGGCACTGAAGGCCCATGCCAACCAGCGCGGCGTGCACATCATGGGCGACCTGCCGATCTTCGTGGCCCACCACAGCGCCGATTGCTGGGCCCGGCCCGACCTGTACGAGCTGGACGAAGCCTGGCAGCCCACCGTGGTGGCCGGCGTGCCGCCGGACGACCTGGGCCCGCTGGGCCAGCGCTGGGGCAACCCGCTGTACCGCTGGGACCGCATGGCCGCCGAAGACTACGCCTGGTGGACCGCGCGCGTGCACCGCGCACTCGACCATGCGGACGTGTTCCGCATCGACCACTTCCGCGGCTTTGCCGGCTACTACGAGATCCCCGCCAGCAGCCCCACGGCGCAGGAAGGGCGCTGGCTGCCCGGCCCCGGCCAGGCCCTGTTCGATGCGATCGCGCGCCGCCTGGGCGAGCTGCCCATCGTGGCCGAGGACCTGGGCCTGATCACGCCCGACGTGATCGCGCTGCGCGATGGCTGCGGCTTCCCCGGCATGAAGATCCTGCAGTTCGCCTTCGGCGGCGATGGCACGCACGAGTTCCTGCCGCACAACTACGGGCCGCACTTCCTGGTCTACACCGGCACGCACGACAACGAAACCGCCCGCGGCTGGTGGGACAACGCACCCGAGCGCGAGCGCGCCTATGCCGGCGCCTACCTCGCCACCGACGCGGCCAACGTGCACTGGGCGATGATCCGCGCCGCGTGCAACTCGGTGGCCAACATCGCGGTGTGCCAGTTCCAGGACGTGCTGGGCCTGGACAGCCGCCACCGCATGAACACGCCGGGCACGGTGGGCGAGGCCAACTGGTCCTGGCGCTTCGAATGGGGCATGGTCGGCAGCGAGCCGGGCCGCGTGCTGGGCCTGATCACCGCGGCCAGCGGGCGCGGGCCGCTGGCGCTGCTAGGCCTGCCGGCATGACGCCGCGGGCCGCCCGCGCCTGGGCGGGCATGCTGCTCTGGCTGGCCCTGCTGCTGGCCAGTGCCGGCGCACGCGCGGCCGGCCCGGCCATCGACCGCATCGAGCCGCCATTCTGGTGGGCCGGCATGGCCAGCCCCCGGCTGCAGCTGCTGGTGCATGGGCCGCGCATCGCCGAGTTCACGCCATCGCTGCAGCACCCGGGCGTGCAGGTCACCGGGGTGCAGCGGGTGGCCAGCCCGAACTACCTGTTCATCGACCTCGCGCTGGCGCCCGAGGCCCGGCCCGGCACGCTGGCGCTGCGCTTCACGCGCGGCGCCGACGTGCTGGCGCAGGCCTACGAACTGCGCGCGCGCCGCGCCGGCTCGGCCCAGCGGCGCGGCTTTTCCAGCGCCGACGTGATCCTGAACCTGGTGCCCGACCGTTTTGCCAACGGCGACCCGGGCAACGACACCATCGCAGGCTACCCCGACCCGGTGAACCGGGCCGACATCGGCGCCGGCCGCCATGGGGGCGACCTGCAGGGCATCGCGCAGCACCTGGACTACATCGCCGGCCTGGGCTTCACGATGCTGTGGCCCACGCCGCTGGTCGAGAACAAGCAGGCTCGCTACTCGTACCACGGTTATGCGGCCACCGACCTCTACCGCATCGACCCGCGCTTCGGCAGCAACGAGGACTACCGCCGCCTCGTGACCCAGGGCCGCGCCCGGGGCCTGGGCATGATCCAGGACGTGGTGCTCAACCACATCGGCTCGGGCCACTGGTGGATGGCCGACCTGCCCAGCGCCGATTGGCTCACGATGGGCGGCCGCTTCGTCGCCACGCGCCATGCCCGCACCGCGGTGAGCGACCCCTATGCGGCCCAGGACGACCGCGACAACTTCACCCAGGGCTGGTTCGAGCCCGAGATGCCCGACCTGAACCAGCGCCAGCCGCTGCTGGCCACCTACCTGACGCAGAACGCGATCTGGTGGATCGAGTACGCCGACCTGGCGGGCCTGCGGGTGGACACCTTCGGCTACTCGGACGCCGCCTTCCTGGCCCGCTTCACCCAGGCCGTGATGGCCGAGTACCCGCAGCTCAACCTGGTGGGCGAGGAGTGGAGCGGCAACCCCGCCGTGGTGGCGCGCTGGCAGCGCGGCCGCACGCTGGCGCCCGGGCTGGTGTCACAACTGCCCAGCCTGATGGACTTTCCGCTGCACTACGTGCTGCGGCGGGCACTGCTGTCCGAGGAAGCCTGGAACGGCGGCTTCACCGAGCTCTACGAGGCCCTGGTGAACGACACGCTCTACACCGAGCCGATGAACATGGTGCTGTTCGAGGGCAACCACGACGTGCCGCGCCTGCACAGCGCGCTGGGCGGCGACCTCGCGCTCACCAAGATGGCGCTGGCTTATGTGCTGACGATGCGCGGCATCCCCCAGCTCTACTACGGCACCGAGCTGCTGATGACCAGCCCCACGCAGCGCGACGACGGCGCCACACGGCAGGACTTTCCCGGCGGCTGGCCGGGCGATGCGGTGAACGCCGTCACCGGCGCGGGGCTCACGCCCGAGCAGCGCGAGGCCCAGGACTTCGTGCGCCGGCTGATGAACTGGCGCAAGCACCAGCGTGTCATCCACCACGGCCGGCTCACGCACTACGCGCCGGAGAACGGCACCTACGTCTACTTTCGCCATGACGGGCCGCAGCAGGTGATGGTGGCCTTCAACAAGCGCCGCGAGGCGGTGACGCTGGACACCCGGCGCTTCCACGAGCGCCTGGCGCCCGATGCCCAGGGCACCGAGGTGCTGAGCGGCCGGCGCCTGGACCTCTCGCGCACGCTGGAGCTGCCGCCGCGCTCGGTGCTGGTGATCGAGCTGCGTTGATGCGGGCGGGCTCAGCCCTCGTCGAACGGCGGGTGGCGGAACACCTCGATATCGCCGCCCATGAACACGATGCGGCCCTCGCGCCGGGCGCCCAGGCGTTCGGCCAGGCGAGCGGAGCGGTGGTTGTCCGGCCGGATCAGGCTGATCAGTGCGGGCGCAGCACCCGTGCGGTGGGCCCACTGCAGCGCGGCCTGCATGGCCTCGAAGGCCATGCCCTGGCCCCAGGCCTCACGCGCCAGCAGCCAGGCGGCCTCGCAGCCCGGCCAGCCCTCGGGGTGCAGGAAGCCGGCTCGGCCCAGCAGGCGGCCGTCCTCGCGTGCCTGCACGGCCCACTGGCCCAGCCCGCGCAGCGGCCAGTGGCCGAGGAACATCGCCATCTGGCGCCAGGCGATGTCGCGGCCCACCGGCTGGCCTTCGCCGATGTGGCGCATCACCTCGGCATCCGCGCACATCGCGGCATAGGCGTCCAGGTCCTCGGCGCGGAAGGCGCGCAACCGCAGGCGTGGGGTGAGCAGTTCAGGAATCTCGCGCATCGGCCGGCTCCCGGGCGCTCAAGGCTGCCGCTGCAGCACCCGCACCGACTGTGGCGCCAGGGCGAAGTGGATCGTGCCTTCGGCATCGGCACGGGACGGGGCGCCGCCCGCCGGGTGCTCGTTGCTCCAGGCCGCGTGGGCGCCCAGGCCCGCCACGCGCAGCGTGGTGGCCTCGCGGCCGTAGTTGATGAGCACCAGCGCATGCTGCTCGCCCAGCTTGCGCTGGAACGCGAAGGCCGTGCCCTGCACCTGCGGGGCCTCGTAGCTGCCGCGCGCGATGGGCGCGACATGCCGGCGCAGCGAGAGCATGGCCTTGTAGAACGCCAGCAGCGAGCCCGGGTCCTGCAGTGCCGCCGCCACGTTGTGCGTGGCCCGGTTGGGCGACAGCGCGCGGAACGGTTGGCCGGCACTGAACCCGGCGCTGGCCGCATCGGCGGTCCAGCTCATCGGGGTGCGCAACTGGGCGTCGCCCGGCAGCGAGGCCAGGCCGGCCATGCCGATCTCCTCGCCGTAGTAGATGAACGGCGTGCCGGGCAGCAGCAGGTAGGTGGCGGCGGCCAGCCGGTAGGCGGCTGCGTCGCCGGCGAGCTGGTCCCACACCCGGCGGCCGGCGAAGAGGTCGTGGTTGGCCAGCATCGTGGCCATCGTGAGCGGCGCTTTCGTGAAGTACGCGGCCACCTGGGCGATGGCCTGCGGCTGGCCCCGCGCCGCGCCGAGCACCTGGCCGGACAGCTCGAACGCGAAGGCACTGCCGCAGGCCTGCTCCCCGGCCCATTGCTCGGGCTGGGCCGTGGCCTCGCACACCCCGTGCCGGTGCCTGTAGCCGCCCATCAGTGCGCGCAGCTCGCGCAGGATCGCGTGGTTCTCGGGCTGGTCCTTCCACGCCTGCGGGCCGTTTTCCACCAGGTGCGCCACCGCGTCGAAGCGGAAGCCATCCACGCCGCGGTTGAGCCAGTGGCGCAGGTTGTCCTGGTGCCAGGCCAGCACCGCCGGGTTGCGCAGGTTGAAGTCCGGCATGCGGGCGCTGAAGGTGCCGAAGTAGTGGCCGGTGGGCGTGGCGGTCCAGGGGTTCTTGTCGAAGATGCGCCAGCCCTCGGGCGCCTCGTCCTGCCACACGAACCAGTCGCGCCAGGGGCTGTCGCGCGTGCTGCGCGCCTGAACGAAGGCGGGGTGCTGGTCGGCCGCATGGTTGATCACGTAGTCCACGATCACGCCGATGCCGCGCTGGTGCGCCTGGTGCAGCAGCTCGTCGAAATCGGCCATCGTGCCGTAGGCGGGCTCGATGCGGCGGAAGTCGGTCACCGCGTAACCATGGTCGTGGTCGGCACTGGTGGTCACCGGCAGCAGCCACAGGCCCTGGATGCCCAGGTCCTTCAGGTAGTCCAGGCGCCCGATCAGGCCGCGCAGGTCGCCGATGCCGTCGCCATCGCTGTCGGCATAGGCGCGCACGAACACCTGCATGAAGGCGCCGTGCTGCCAGCCCGCCGGCAGGGCGCTGCCAGGGTCGGCGGCGGCCACCGGCCGGGGCTCGAAGCGCGGCGTGGCAGTCGGCAGCGCGCAGGCGCCCAGGCAGCACAGCAGGGCCAGTGTGCTGGTTCGCATCCATGGCGTGCAGGGGTTGGCATCCATATCATCGGTCGACCGTTCGGTGCGTGGATGATGCCTTGAAGCTGCTCTGCTTCCTCCTCGGGTGGGCCCTGCTGGGGCCGGCCGCTGCGGCCGCTGCGGCGGCGCGCCAGGCCTGCGATGCGCCCGCGTTCCAGACCGTGCTCGACGTGGCCGCGCCACTGCCCGCGCCCGCAGCGCCGCAAGCGCAGGCCGTGTGGCTGGATGCACGGCGCCTGCAGTGGCCGCAGGTGCAGGCCGAGCCGGGCGCTCGCTACCGGCTGGTGGCTTCGCGCCGCGCGGGCCTGCGGGTGGCGCTGGGGCAGCCGGTGCAGGGGGCCGATGCCACGCTGCCGATGGGGGTGGACCCTCAGCCGCTGCCGGCCGCCTTGCACCAGCGCTGGCGCCACCTGGGCGCCGGGCTGAGGCTGGCCCTGGGCGCACGCGACGCGCCCCGCCTGGCCGAGCTGCTGCGCTGGCAGCTGGTGCTGGTGCAGACCGATGCCGCGGGCCGGGTGCAACGCGCCACCCCGGTGCAGCTGCCCGGCGCGCTGGATGGCCTGTACGCGGCGGCCGAGGCCGAGCCCGGCCTGGGCGCGCAGCCCACGGCCGCCAGCACCCGCTTCAAGCTCTGGGCGCCCACCGCACAGGCGGTGCAGCTGTGCCTGCACGACGATGCCACCGGCCCGGCGCGACGGGTGCTGCCGATGCAGCGTGATGCGCGCACCGGCATCTGGGCGGCACGGGTGCCGGGTGATCTGTCCGGCCGCAGCTACCGCTACCTGGTGGACGGCGTGGTGCCGGGGGTCGGCCGGGTGCGCAACCGGGTCACCGACCCGTATGCGCTGGGCCTGACCGCCGATTCGCGGCGCAGCGTGGTGTTCGCGCTGGACAGCCCGGCGCTCAAGCCGCCGGGCTGGGACCGCCACGCCACGCCGGCCACGGTGCAGGCGGCCACCGACCTGGTGATCTACGAGCTGCACGTGCGCGATTTCTCGATCGGCGATGACACCGTGCCGCAGGCCTATCGTGGCAAATACGCGGCCTTCACGGTGGCTGGCAGCACCGGCATGCGCCACCTGGCGGCGCTGGCCCGTGCCGGCGTGACCGACCTGCACCTGCTGCCGGTGTTCGACTTCGCCACCGTGCCCGAGCAGGGCTGCAGCACGCCGGACGCCGCGGCCCTGCGCCGCGCCGCGCCCGACAGCCCGGCGCAGCAGGCGCTGGTGATGGCCGGCGCCGCGACCGACTGCTTCAACTGGGGCTACGACCCGCTGCACTACACCGTGCCCGAGGGCAGTTACGCCACCCGGGTGGACGACGGCGCGGCCCGCATCCTCGAATTCCGGCAGATGGTGCAGGCGCTGCACGACGCCGGCCTGCGGGTGGGCATGGACATGGTCTACAACCACACCAGTGCCTCCGGCCAGCACCCGGCCTCGGTGCTGGACCGCATCGTGCCCGGCTACTACCACCGGCTGGACGGGATGGGCCGCGTCGAGCGCTCCACCTGCTGCGACAACACCGCCACCGAGCACCGCATGATGGGCAGGCTGCTGGTCGACTCGGTGCTCACCTGGGCCCAGGCCTACCGCATCGATTCCTTCCGCTTCGACCTGATGGGCCACCAGCCCAAGGCGCTGATGCTGCGGCTGAAGCAGCGGCTGCGCGAGGCCACCGGCCGCGACATCGCGCTCATCGGCGAGGGCTGGAACTTCGGCGAGGTGGCCCATGGCGCGCGCTTCGAGCAGGCCTCGCAGCTGTCGCTCAACGGCAGCGGCATCGCCACCTTCAGCGACCGCGCGCGCGACGCCTTGCGCGGCCGCGGCGGCCTGCACACGCAGGGCTGGCTCAACGGCCTGGTGTACGACCGGCATCCCCAGGCGCCCGCCGACACGGGCGACGCCGACCTGCGGCGCGCGGCCGACATGCTGCGCGTGGGCCTGGCCGGCTCGCTGCGCGACTACCCCATCACCACCCACGACGGCAGCACCGTGGCGGCCGAGCGCATCCCCTACGGCGACCAGCCCGCCGGCTACGTGGCCGAGCCGGACGAGGTGGTGAACTACGCCGAGAACCACGACAACCGCACCCTGTTCGACGAGAACGCCGGCAAGCTGCCGCCCGGCACGAGCCGGGAAGACCGCGCCCGGGTGCAGGCGCTCGGCACCGCGGTGGTGGCGTTCAGCCAGGGCATTGCCTACTTCCATGCCGGCCAGGACATCCTGCGCAGCAAGTCGATGGATGGCAACAGCTTCGACTCGGGCGACTGGTTCAACCGGCTCGACTGGACCTGCACCGACCACCACTTCGGCACCGGCTTGCCGCCGCAGCAGGACAACGGCGCGCAGTGGCCGGCGCTGCAGGCGCTGCTGGCCGATGCGTCGATCACGCCCGGGCCGGCCGAGATCGCCTGGTCGCGTGATGCCTTCCGCGACCTGCTGGCCATCCGCGCCAGCTCCACGCTGTTTCGCCTGCGCAGCGCGGCCGATATCCGCCAGCGCCTGCGCCTGCACAACACCGGCCCGGCGCAGGTGCCCACGGTGCTGGTGGGCCAGCTCGATGGCGAAGGCCTGCCCGGCGCGGGCTTCCGCGAGATCGTCTACCTGCTCAATGCCGACAAGCAGGCCCACACGCTGACGATCCCCGCGCTGGCCGGCCGGGATTACCAATTGCACCCGGTGCACCGCAGCGCCCAGGCGGCGGACCGGCGGCCGGCCACCGAGGCCCGCCACGAGCGCGACACGGGCCGCTTCGTGGTGCCGCCCCGCACGGCCGTGGTGTGGGTGCGGCCATGACCCTACAGGAGGCTTGCACCATGACACACCCGCGTTCTCGCGGCCCGCGGGCCTTCCTGCCGGCGCTGCAGCCGGCCTGGCTGCTGGCCGGCCTGGTGGTGCTGGTGCCCGCCGTCACCCCGGCCCAGCCCGTGCCCAGCCTGGCCCAGGCGGGCAGCAGCTACACGCTGAGCGTGCCCTACCTGGAGTACGGCAGCGGCAGCAGCCGGCAGGCCTTCAGCGCCACGCTGCGGTCGAGCACGCTGACCCGCTTCACGCTCGACGCCGCGGCCTCCGGCAGCACCCCCTTGCTGGCCAGCAGCAGCAACCCGGCCCGTGTGGAGGCCCTCGGCACCGGGTTCCGGCTGAGCCTGCCGTACCTGGAATACGCCAGCGGCGGGGTCACGCGGGCCTACAGCGTCAGCCTGGCGAGCACTGATCTGGCCAGCTTCACGGTGGAGCTGGATTCGGTGCGCGAGCTGGCCCTGCAGCCGGCGGCACCCACCGGCGTGCAACTGGCGGCGGTGGGCGTGCAGACGGTGGGCAGCCTGAGCTTTGGCTCCAGCACCCAGCTGCAGGTGAGCTGGGACGCGCCCGGCAGCGGCGTGGACCACTACGAGATCACGGCCACTGAATCGCTGATGAACACGCGCGTGCGCGCCACCGCGGCCGCCACGGCCCGCAGCACCACGCTGGCCGGGCTGAAGGCTTCCACCGCCTATGCGGTGCAGGTGGTGGCCTGCGGCGACAGCGCCTGCACCCGGGCCGGCCCCGCGGCGGTGGTGAGCGCCACCACGCCGGCCGAATACTGGCAACTGCAAGGCAGCGGCAACTCCGTGGCCACGCTGCTGCAACCGGTGGCCGATGGCAACGCACGCCTGAGCGCCACGCGCTTCGGCCCCGAGGCCGGTGCGGTGGCGAACACGGTGCAGCTGTACTACGGGCCCAAGGGTGTCTCGGGCCTGTCGGTGGCGGCCAGCGGCATGGTGTCGGCCGCGTCGAAAGCAAGTTATCTCTCGTTCACCAGCCTGGCTGCCAGCAGCGGGCTGCGCTCACCGGCCAGTGCGGCCAGCGGCATCAAGTCGGTGATGACGGGCCAGGGCGTGCCGCTCTCGGCCGCGCTGGGCGCCCGCGTGCGGCTGTTCTTCGAATCGAACGATGCCGACGGCAAGACCCGCATCTACTCGGTGGACAGTGTCGACGGCTACCTGGGCCGGGACTTCAACCAGAGCCTCGCCGCCACCACCTGCAGCACCAGCGCCGATTACCAGGCGGGCGGCCCCTGCGCGGCCACGCTGGCGATCGGCGTCGAGGGGGACGGCGCCAACGCCAACGCCCGCTTCAACGCGGCGCGCCAGCAGAAGCTGGCCTACCCGACGCAGACCGACTGGCGCTGGGACGGCGCCGCGGGCAGCTTCATGGTGTTCACGGTGGATGCGATCGCGGGCTGCAGCACGGCCAGCCACAACCACGCCTATGCGGTGTGGAACGGCAGCCGCTTCGTCGTGCAATACGCGGCCGACGGCTGCCCGAAGCTGTTTCGCAGCGCCCAGGCGGCGCTTCCGATGCACATCGGTGGCGCCCGGTACAAGATGTACTTCGGCGACCCCTCGCTCAGCACCGGCCGGCTCACCGGCTCGCAGCTGCCCTTCGTCGGGCCGAAGAAGCTGGTCTACGCCGACGGGGCCAGCACCGGGCCCGAGGCCACGGTGGAGTTCGAGGACTGGGAACGGGTGGACACCGCCCGCAACGTGCACTTCCTGTGGCCGAACGGCGAGCCGCTGAACGACCGCGCCGAAGGCTACATCGACGACTTCCACTTCCTCGCCCCCACCGGCAGCCTGGACCTGCAGGTGCTGTACCTCAGCATCACCGATGGCACGGTGCTGCCGTTCGCCGCCGCCGCCGTGTTGTTGAACCCATGAGCGGCGGCAGCGGCGGGGCGCGCTGGCCTACTTGAACGCGGTCGCGAGGCCGGTCTTCTTCTCGAGCCCGGTGCCGATCTCCACGTAGGTGTCGTTGGCCGGGGTGTAGGCCGGCCAGGTGAAGGCCGCAGTGCTCGGGTTGCCGGTCTTCGCGAAGTTGGTCCAGATCGTCATCATCGTGTCGGCCACCGCGGTGTCGGCCGCACCCCAGCCGGCCGAGGCCAGCACGTCGGCCGCATCGCCGGCGGTGCCGGTGACGCCGTTGCCGTTCAGGTCGCCCACCGCCAGGCGCTGGCCGGTGGCCGGGTCCATCACCAGGCCCAGCAGGAAGTGGCTGATCAGGCTGGGCTGGTAGTTGAACACGTAGACCAGTTCACCCCCGTGGTAGCTGAGCAGGCCCTTGGAGGCCCAGCCGGCCGGCATCTTGGTGAACTTGTAGACGTACTGCGGTGCCTTGTTGTAGGTGGCCCGCAGCGGCGCCTGCTCCAGCATGCCGACGATCAGGCCCGGCATGTCGCCGTTGTTCGAGCCCTGCAGCAGCGGCACGTCGTTCGGCAGGCCGCCCTTGATGCTGTCGAGCATCGTCTTGGTGGCGTAGTGGCCGTCCAGGTTGGGGCCGTAGGCGTCTTTGTAGTCGCCGTTCGGGTAGGCGGCGATCTCGGCGTTGATGATGTCGGTCCAGGGCTTGGCGCGTGCCTGTGCCAGCGTGGTGACGCCCAGGCGCGAGAACAGGCTGCTGCCCACCGCGTGGGCCTTGGCCAGCGGCGGCACGTTCAGGATCTCGTTGGACATCTCGGCCTGGCCGCTCTGGCTGATGCCCTTGTGGAACAGGCCCTTGGCCAGCGGCGAGTTCATCAGCGAGAGCACCTTGCCGCCACCACCGGATTCACCAAAGATCGTCACGTTGCCGGGGTCGCCGCCGAACTTGGTGATGTTGGCCTTGACCCAGTTCAGCGCGGCGACCAGGTCCATCTGGCCGTAGTTGCCCGAGGCGCCGTAGCCCGATTCGGCCGACAGCAGCGGGTGCGCCAGGTAGCCGATGGGGCCGAGGCGGTGGGTCACCGTGACCAGCACCACGCCCTTGGTGGGCAGCGACGCGGCATTGTTGAAGGCCTTGGTGTTGCCGGTGAGGATGACGAAGCCACCGCCATGGAACCACACCATCACGGGCAGGTTGCTGGCGTTCTTGGGCGCGGTGACGTTCAGGTAGAGGCAGTCCTCGCTCATGCCGCCTTCGCCGAAGGCCTGGTACGAGGGGTTCTGCGGCGCCTGGTCGCCCCAGGCGATGGCGTCGCGCACGCCGGTCCAGGCCACCGGGGCCTGCGGTGCCTTCCAGCGCAGGTCGCCCAGCGGCGGCTTCGCGTACGGAATGCCCAGGTACTGCCAGGTGGTGGGGGTGGCGGCGTAACCGCTGATCTGGCCGGTGGCGATGGCCACCGTGTTGCGCTCGGCCGTGGCGCGCTGGAAGTGTTCCAGCGCCGCGGCGGCGGTGCGCGCGGTGCGTGCGCGCGGGTCGGTGTCGGTGAACACCGGCGCCGCGTTCAGCGCGGTCAGCAGCTCGGTCAGGCTGGTGCGGAAGGCCGTGGTGCTCTGGCTGAAGTTGATGCTGGCGGCACGGGCCGAGACGATGCTGCGGATCTCCGGCGTGATCTGGATGCCGTTGTTCAGGTCGCCATCGGCGTCCAGCGTCTGCAGCAGGATCAGCTTGTTGTTCACCGCCTGGTCGGCCGCCGTGGCGGCGCCGGCAGTGATGGTCTGCGCGTTGAGCTTCTCCGCGGCGGTGGCGCTGCCCAGGGCCAGGTTGCCGATCGAGAAGCTCACGGTCTCCTTGTCCAGGTAGCTGTAGGCACCCGCGGCATCGGTGGTGCCGGACAGGGTGTTGGTGCGGTAGTCCAGGCCGGACACGGCGCTGCCGACGAAGTTGCCGGTGTACACCGGCTCGTCGCTGCTGCAGCCGAACTGGGCCACCAGACCGACGGTCATGGCACTGATGAGGCCGGCGCGGCGGCGCCAGGACCGGGGTCCCTGGTTCTTCTGGGTCATGGGGTGCTTGCTCCTGAGGGTTCTACGTGTGCCGGCGGCGGCGATCGGGTCGCCGGCCGGCTGCTGCGAGGCCTGCCGCCCGGGGCAGGGCAGGACGCTCGGCGCGCAGCTTAGGGAGGCCCGTCAACGCGCGAAATTCACAAATTCCAGTGGGGTGATAAGTGGCGCTGATGGCTGAAGCGCGCGCCAGGCCACGGCGTGCTGACGCGCGATTGACGTGGCCTGCGGCTGGCAGCGCTGTCAGCTCAGTTCCAGCCGGTGGGGCCGCCGAGCGGGATGTTGCGCATGGTGGCCTCGATGCGGCGGATCTTGCCGCCCTCGACGCGGAACACCTCGCTCAGCAGCATCGATCGCGGCTCGTAGAGCCGGCCGTTGAAGGTGCCGCCCGGGATGTCGAACACCACCACGCCGAGCACCAGGCCGCGCTCCACGTCGAACAGCGGGTAGCGCCGGTCGCGCACCTTCGGGATGTAGCCGAAGATGTCCAGCGAGTTGCACTTCAGGTTGTTGGGCGGCCGGTGGGTCGTCTCGACGCCGTTCTCGACGCGGCGGCAGTCGTCCGTCACCGGCACGGCGGCGCCGTTGTGGCGCTCGATGCCGTCGAAGTAGGCCTGCGCGGCGGCCATCATCACCTCGGGCTTGCTGCGCAGGGCTTCGGGCAGCACCTCCTGCAGCAGCGTCACCTCGGCCAGCGGCACGGCGGCCGGGAACAGCGAAGCCTCGCCGCTGTGCGCCACCATCAGCTCCACCTCCACCACCCTGCCGTCGCGGCGGGCGCTGCGCAGCGAGAACACGGCCGGCCGGCCGCCGTCGTCGCCGGTGCCGTAGACGATGGCCGATTGGCGCTCGGCGTCGGCCGCACGGGCGTGGATCACCACGTTGCGCAGGCGCTGCGGCGTGGCGGCGGTCCAGGCCACCACCGCACCGTTGTCGGTGATGCGCGCGGCACTGTCCGGGGCGGCCTGCGCACGCGCCAGTTGCTCGGCCTGGGTCAGCAGGCAGGCACGGTCGCAGGGCGGCGGTGCCTCGGTGCCGCCGCAGCCGTGAAGCACGGCCAGCGCGATCGCCCACGGACCCAGCCGCACGGCAAGACCTGAAAGACGGGGTGACATCAGCATGGCTTATCTCCTGAAATGGTTTAGTTAATGAACCAATTCATTGTTGATGTGCGGTGCGATGGCGTCAACCGGGCAGGCCCCGGTCATGCAGGACTCCGCTGCAGCAACGGCGCTGCCGCCGGCCCTGGCCAGCAGGCCCGCCGGGTGCACTTGCTTCAGGGGGTGAAGGTGGCGCGGGGTCAGCGCGGGGGCGCTTCGAGCACCAGCGCGATGCGGCGCGCCAGGCGGCCTGCCTCGGCGGTGTTGCCGGCCCGCTCGGCCTGCTCACGCTGCAGCTGCAGCCAGGCCAGCAGCGGGCGCCGCCAGCCCTGGGCGGCCGCGGTGTCGGTGGCCAGTTCGGCCAGCGCCGTGTTGCCGCGGCCCTGGCGCAGCAGCACGCCCGCGGCCACCAGGCGGGCCAGCGGGTCGGGCGCGGCCTTCAGCAGGCCTTCGGCGGCCGCATCGGCCTGGGCCGCGAGGCTGCGGTGCGGCTCGGGCAGCAAGGCGGCGTCAGGCACCGGTCGCGTGCCGGCCAGGTACTGCGCATAGGCCAGGTCGGCGGGCCCGGCATCGGCGCGCCGGGCCTCGAATCCGCTGCAGGGGGTGAAGTCGAGGCTGGCCACGCGGGCAGCGCAGCGCATCAGCTCGGCGCGGGCCATCAGCCCGGTCTGGCCCGTGCGGGCAATCTGCGCGCGTGCACGTTCGAAGGCTGCGGCCTCGCGACGCTGCTCACCGCTGAGCTGGGCCTCCAGCACATCGGCCATGGCGGCATGGGCGTCGAGCTGCCAGTCCGGCACCGGCGGGCCGCTGCTGCAGGCGCCCAGCGCCGCGGCCAGAAGGGCGGCCAGCGCGCTGCGGGCACAGGCCCGCCGGGCCGCCAGGGTTGTGCCGCCGCGGCATGCGGGCGCTGGGCGGTGCGGTGGCTTCATGGCAGCTTGAGCTCCGTATCGCGGGCGAAGGGCCAGCGCCGGTTCACCTCGTTGAGCAGCGACTCCACCTTGCGCAGGCTGGCTTCCACTTCGGCGCGCAGCGTGCCCAGGTCGGCCGTGGCGGCCTTGGTGTTGCCGGCGATCGTCTGGGCGTCGGCCAGCACCGCATCCACCTTCTTCAGGCTGTTGCGGGCATCGGCCAGCAGGGCGTTGAGCTCGCGCACCGTGACCTGGGTGCCTGGCACCAGGCCCTCGGCACCGAAGAGCTGGCGGTCGGCATGGCCCGTGAGGGCCTCCAGCCGGGCCAGCAGCGCGTTGGTGCGGTCCAGGGTGCCGATCAGCCGCGCGGCATCGGCCTCGTTGCCGAACAGCACGCCCAGCGCGCCGCGGGGTCCGTTGAGCTTTTCCGCCAGCGCCTGCACCTGGCCCAGGCCGGCACTCAGCGCCGAATCGGTGGCCGTCAGGCGCGTGAGGTTCTGCACCAGCTCCTTCGCGGCGGCCACCAGCTGCGGAATCTCGGCCGTGGCATCGCCCACCAGCACCTTGCGCACCGCGCCGTCGGGCAGGGGCGGGTCGGTGAGGATGCCGCTGTAGGCGCGGATGCTGGTGTTGCCCACCAACCCCCGCACCAGCGTGAACATGCTGCTGCTGCGCAGCCAATGGGCGTCCTTGCGGGGCACGTCGATCAGGATGCGGGCATTGCCATCCGGTGCCAGCTCGATGCGCCGCACCCGGCCAACCGGGAAGCCCGAGAAGGTGAGGTCCATGCCGACCACCACGCCTTCTGAATCGTCGGCCAGCAGCACCAGGCGCTGGGTGGGCTCGAAGGCGCCGCGTGCGTAGAGCACGAAGGCCACGGCGCCCAGCACCAGCAGCAGCATCAGCACCAGCAGCGCCGTGGCCTTGGCCTCCACGTGTGCGGGCACCGCCGGCGCCAGCGCGGGTGCTGGCGCCGCGGCAGGAGGCGCGGTGGGAGGCGCGGTAGGAGGCGCAGTGGGAGGCGCGTCCGGTGGGGGGGCGGGTGGGTTCGGCGCTTCCATGGCGGGCGCTTCAAATGTAGTTGACCATCAGCGAACCCAGCTCCACCAGCACCATCACGGCGAGCATGCGGAACAGGCCCTGCAGCTCGGGACCGGTGCGGCCGCGGCGCGGGGTGTCGGCCATGGCCGAGGCGGGTGGGATCAACGCCACCGCGATGCTGAAGAACAGTGTCTTGAGCATGAAGACCAGCGCCACCGTGGGGCTGAGCACCTGGCCCACGGTGCGCACATAACCGGGCACGCCCCAGGGCGAGAGGCCGTGCGCCACCACGTAGGCCAACAGCAGCGCCACCAGGCCGGCCGCCGCCGCCAGCGTGAGCACCGCGAACACGCCCGCCAGCACGCGCGGCAGCAGCGCGTGCTGGGCCGGGTCCAGGCCCTGCTGGCGCAGCGCATCGAGCTCGCCGAGCCGGCGCATGCGGGCGATCTCGGCCCCTGCCGGCAAGGCGTAACGGATGGCGACGAAAAACGCCGCCGCCAGCGGGATGAGCTCCAGCACCAGCACCCGGATCACCATTTCCAGCGCAAAGCGCGACAGGCCGTAGCTCAGCGCGGTGACGACCACGATGCGGGTGATCACCAGGCTGGCCAGCGCCGCCAGCAGCACGAACCACAGCAGGTTGGGCACCGTGGCACTGACGATCTGGCGCGCCAGCAGCGGCCACAGCGCGCCGCGGTAGCTGCTGCGGCTGAGGGACAGCGCCAGCATCAGCGCCACGAAGCGCAGCATGCGCCACCAGCGCAACCCCGCCCGCGCCAGCCATGGGCCGGTGGGGGGCTGCAGCGGCGGCACGGGCGCGTTCATGCCGGGATCATAGGCGCCGCCATCGGGCACCCGCCTGCCGCCGCGTGGGCAGCCCGCGCCCGGTCAACCCGGCGCTTCGAGCCTGGCGTAGGCCTCGCGCAGCCGGCGCATCAGCGCCGCGTTGAGTTCATGGGTGTGGCGGTTCCAGCGCCGCGTGGCGTGCTCGATCTCGGCATGCAGGCGGGTGGCGATGGCGCGCTCGCCGGCCTGCGCGGCCCAGATCGCGTACTCGGCGCGCGATTCGAAGCTGCCGAAGCGCGCCACTGCGGATTCGAACTCGGCGCGCGCCAGCGTGGCCTCGCCCGCGCCGGCCAGCGCGCGGGCCAGCAGCAGCGACACGGCCTCGGTGCGGAACCCCGGCTGTTCGGTGCGGATGGCCTGCAGGTGCTGCACCGCCTGGGCATGCCGACCGCAGGCCTCGCAGGCCCGGGCGGCACCAAGGCGGATCTCGGGGTCGGCGGCGAAGGGGCCGCGCAGGCAGGCTTCGTAGCTGGCGGCCGCGTGTTCGGCTGCACCGGCCTCGAGCTGGGCCGCGGCCAGGCGCATCTGGTTCTGGGCGGTGGGGGTGTCTTCGAACGCGGCCTGCGCCTCGCGCAGCTCGCGGGTGGGGTCGAGTGCCTTCATGGCACCCGCCACCACGCGCCGGGCCCGGCGTTCGAGGCGCGAGTTGGGCAGGTAGATCGCCATGAAGTAGACGATGCTGCCCAGCAGCGGAAACGAGAACAGGATGAACAGCCAGTAGGTTTGCTGGCCGGTGCGCACCGCGTGCACCGCGAAGAACAAGGCGACCAGCACGTGCAGGCCGAGTCCGACGAATGGCATGGTTTTCCTCCCTGGTGACGTGAACGGCCGCGGCCCCTGGGGGGCTCTGCTGCGGCCGGTTGGCAGTGTAGGCAATTCGGCGCCGGGGCCGGCGCCACGCGCGCTCAACGCCGCCGGTAGGTCACGAACGAGAAGTCGAAGTCGTTCGGCGCGGCGGCATGGTGACGCTCGCGCTGCTGCTCGGTGAAGGCGTTGCGGTCCCAGGCGGGGAAGTGGATGTCGCCGGTGAAATCGGCGTCGATCTCGGTCAGCACCAGCTCGTCGACGCGGGGCAGGGCGGCTGCGTAGAGCTCGCCGCCGCCGATCACGAACACGCGCGGCGCATCGGCGGCCGCGGCCAGCGCTTCATCCAGGGTGTGGACGACCAGCGCCCCGGGCGCCGACCACTGCGGCTGGCGGGTGACGACGATGTTCTGCCGGCCCGGCAACGGGCGGAAGCGCTCGGGCACCGAATCCCAGGTCTTGCGGCCCATGATCACCGGGCAGCCCATGGTCTGTGCGCGGAAGTGGCGCATGTCTTCGGGCAGGCGCCACAGCAGCTGGTTGCCGTGGCCGATGGCGCCGTTGCGCGCCACCGCGGCGATCAGAGCGAGCGTGCGCTGCTGGCTCATCGTGCGGCGCCGCTCACACCGCCACCGGGGCCTTGATGGCCTCGTGGTGCAGGTAGCTCAGCACCTCGAAGTCCTCGTACACGTAGTCGAAGATCGAGGCCGGCCGGCGCTTGATGTTCAGCACCGGGTAGGGGTAGGGCGTGCGCGCCAGCTGCGTGCGCACCTGCTCGACATGGTTGTCGTAGATGTGGCAGTCGCCGCCGGTCCAGATGAACTCGCCCACGTCCAGATCGCACTGCTGCGCCAGCATGTGGGTGAGCAGCGCATAACTCGCGATGTTGAAGGGCACGCCCAGGAAGATGTCGGCGCTGCGCTGGTAGAGCTGGCAGCTGAGCTTCCCGTTGGCGACGTAGAACTGGAAGAACGCATGGCAGGGCATCAGCGCCATCTTCGACAGATCGGCCACGTTCCAGGCGCTCACGATGATGCGGCGCGAATCGGGGTTGGTCTTGAGCTGCTGCACCACCTCGGCGATCTGGTCGATGTGGCCGCCCTCGGGCGTGGGCCAGCTGCGCCACTGCACACCGTACACGGGGCCCAGCTCGCCATCGGCGCCGGCCCATTCGTCCCAGATGGTGCAGCCGCGTTCCTGCAGCCACTTGACGTTGCTGTCGCCGCGCAGGAACCACAGCAGTTCCACGATGATGGCCTTCAGGAACACCTTCTTGGTGGTGACCAGCGGGAAGCCCTCGGCCAGGTCGAAGCGCATCTGGTGGCCGAACACGCTGCGCGTGCCGGTGCCGGTGCGGTCGCCCTTGGCCACGCCGTGCTCGAACACGTGGCGCATGAAGTCTTCGTACTGGCTGCGAACCGGGCGGGGGGCGGGCGTGTTCATGGGCGGCGGCGGTCGGAACAGGCGGCGATTATCGGGGGGCACCGGGCTCAGGCGGCTTCTTCCAGGCCGAACTGCATCGCCGCCAGGCGCGCGTAGAGCCCGCCGCGCGCCACCAGCTCGTCGTGGGTGCCGATGTCGACGATGCGGCCGGCCTCGAGCACGACGATGCGGTCGGCCTTCAGCACCGTGGCCAGGCGGTGCGCGATGACGATCGTGGTGCGGTCGGCCATCGCCGATTCGAGCGCGGCCTGCACCATGCGTTCGCTCTCGGCGTCGAGTGCGCTGGTGGCTTCGTCCAGCAGCAGCAGCGGCGGGTTCTTCAGCATCGCGCGGGCGATGCTGATGCGCTGGCGCTGCCCGCCGGACAGGCGCACGCCGCGTTCACCCAGGAAGGTGTGGTAGCCCTCCGGCAGCGCGCTGATGAAGTCGTGCGCGAAGGCGGCGCGGGCGGCGGCGATGACCTCGTCGTCACTCGCCTCGGGGCGGCCGTAGCGGATGTTCTCCATCGCGCTGGTGGAGAAGATGGTGGAGTCCTGCGGCACGATGCCGATGCGCGCGCGCAGCGCGGCCAGCGAGGCGTCGGTGACCGGCACGCCGTCCACCAGGATGCGGCCCGCGCTTGCATCGTAGTAGCGCAGCAGCAGTTGCAGCACCGTGCTCTTGCCGGCGCCGCTGGGGCCCACCAGCGCCACGGTCTCGCCCGGGGCCACGCGCAGGCTCACGTGGCGCAGCGCGGCCTGGGCGGGGCGCGAGGGGTAGTGGAACACCACGTCGTCCAGCTGCACCGAGGAGCCACCGCGCGCCGGCGGCAGGGCGCGCGGCGTGGCGGGGTCGGCCACCGGCGAGCGTGCCGCCAGCAGCTCCATCAGGCGCTCGGTGGCGCCGGCCGCGCGCAGCAGGTCGCCGTACACCTCGGACAGCACCGCGACGCTGGAGACCAGGATGATCACCAGCACCACCGTCTGGCCCAGGTGGCCGGCGCTGATGTGCCCGGCCATCACCGCCTGCGTGCCCTGGTACAGGCCCCACAGCAGCGCGCCGAAGGTGGCGGTGATGATGAAGGCCACCAGGAACGAGCGCACCCGGGTGCGGCGGCGGGCGGTCTCGAACGCGTTTTCGGTCGATCGCGCGAAGCGCCGCGCCTCGTGCCCTTCCTGCACGTAGCTCTGCACCACCGGGATCGCGTTCAGCACCTCGGCCGCGATGGCGCTGGAATCGGCCACGCGGTCCTGGCTGGCGCGGCTGAGCTTGCGCACGCGGCGCCCGAAGTACAGGCTGGGCAGCACCACCAGCACCAGGATGCCCAGCACCTGCGTCATCACGTAGGGGTTGGTCACCACCAGCATCAGCAGCGCGCCGATGCCCATCACCGCGTTGCGCAGGCCCATGCTGAGGCTGGAGCCCACCACCGTCTGCACCAGCGTGGTGTCGGTGGTGAGGCGGCTGAGCACCTCGCCGGTGGCGGTGGTCTCGAAGAACTCGGGGCTCTGCTGCACCACGTGCGCATACACCGCGTTGCGCAGGTCGGCGGTGACACGCTCGCCGAGCCAGGTGACCATGTAGAAGCGCAACGCCGAGAACAGGCCCAGTGCGGCACCCACCGAGAACAGCGCGAGGAAGTGCTCGCGCAGGGCCATCACGCGGGCGCCGGGGTCGGCGGCGATCACGCCTTGATCGATCAGCGATTTCAGCGCGATGGGAAACAGCAGCGTGCTGATGGCGGCCATCACCAGGAACAACAGCGCCAGTGCGATGCGGCCCCGGTAGGGCCGCAGGAAGGGCCCGAGGCCGGACAGCGAACGCGGTGTTGCCGATGCCGGGCGGTCGGTGGCGGTGCTCATCAGGCCCGCCCCGCCGTTGCGGTGGTGCTGAACGCCCCCGGCACCACGAAGGCGGGCCTCTGGGCCCCAGGGGACTGCGGACGACGTGAGTGGGAGAACACCATGCCGGCAGTTTAGAGGGCGCCCGGCAATGCCCCCGTGTGATGCTGGCCTATTCAACAACTGTCATGACAATCATTGTCTAGGCAAATAATATCCTGGCATGAAAGCACCGGCCAAGGCAGCGCACTTCTACCGGCCCGAGGCCTTGCGTGCGGAAGAGAGCGTGGGCCTGCTCACCAAGCGGGCCAGCCAGTCCATCCTGCTGCAGGTGGACCGGCGGCTGGCGCCCCACGACCTCACCCACGCGCAGTGGGTGCCGCTGTACAAGCTGGCCCGGGGCGATTGCAGCACGATGGCCGAGCTGGCCCGCGACGTGAGCCTGGACCCCGGCGCCGTGACCCGCGCGCTCGACCGGCTGGAGGCCAAGGGCCTGCTGCGGCGCGTGCGCTCGCAGCAGGACCGGCGCGTGGTGAAACTCGAGCTCACGCCCGAGGGGCGGGAGCTGTCCAAGGTGGTGCCCACCGTGCTGGCCGAGGTGTTCAATGCCCACCTGGCCGGCTTCACCCGTGCCGAGTGGACAACGCTCATCGAGCTGCTGCAGCGCGTGGTGGCCAATGGCGACCTGCTGCGCGACACCAAGGAGGCCGAATGAGCCCGCCCGCCGACGCGCCGCGCCGCCGGGCCCTGGAGGCCCTGCTGGCCGGCATGGCGCTGGTGGCCGGCTGCGCCAGCCCCGGCCCCGCCCGCACGCCCTTGCCGATGGCCACGCCCGCCGCGCTGGGGCTGGCGGCCGAGGCTTCGCTGCCCGTGGTGCCCGAACAGTGGTGGCGCAGCCTGGGCGACCCGGCGCTCGACGCGCTGGTGGAACGCGCGCTCGCGGGCCAACCCAGCCTGCAGGCCGTGGCTGCGCGCCTGGCGCGGGCCGAGGCCGCGGCACAGGCGGTGGCCGCGGCCCATGGCCCGCAGGCCGGCCTGGGCCTGGACCTGAGCCGCCAGCGCTACCCCGAGCACGGCCTGTACCCGCCACCGTTGGCCGGCAGCCAGCGCAGCAGCGCCACGCTGCAGGCCAGTGGCGTGCTCGAGCTCGACTTCTTCGGCCGCCATGGCGCGGCGTTGGAGGCCGCCCTGGGCCAGCAGCGCGCCGCGTCGGCCGAGCTGGCGGCCGCCCGTGTGCTGCTGGCCGGGCGGGTGGCGCAGGCCTGGGTGGGCCTGTCGAGCCTGATCGGCCAGCGTGAGGTGGCCGTGCGCGCGCTGGCGCAGCGCGAGGCCATGCTGGGCCTCACGCGCCAGCGTGTGCAGGCCGGTTTCGACACCCGGGTTGAACTGCGCCAGGCCGAGGCCACGCTGCCCGAGGCGCGCCAGCAGATCGAGGCGCTGGAGGAGCAGATCTCGCTGGCGCGCCATCAACTGGCCAGCCTGAGCGGGCAGCCGCCCGGGGCGTTGGCCACGCTGCAGCCCGCCCTGGCGCCGCTGCAGGCCGGGCCGTTGCCGGCACGCCTGGGCGCCGACCTGCTGGGCCGCCGTGCCGACATCGTGGCCGCTCGCTGGCGCGTGGAGGCTGCCTTGCAGGACGTGGCCGCGGCGCGGGCCCAGTTCTATCCGGACGTGAACCTGGTCGGCTTCATCGGCTTGTCGTCGATCGGCCTGGACCAGCTGCTGCAACTGGGCAGCCGCAACATCGGCTTCGGCCCCGCGCTGCGGCTGCCGCTGTTCGATGGTGGCCGGCTGCGCGCCCAGCTGCAGGGCCGCGGCGCCGACCTGGACGCCGCGATCGCCGCCTACAACGGCGCGCTGCTGGAAGCGCTGCGCGAGGTGGCCGATGCCGGCACCTCGCTCCAGTCGCTCGATCGGCAGCGGCAGGAACAGGCCCAGGCCCAGGCCGCGGCCGAAAGCGCCTACGAGCTGGCCCAGTTGCGCTACCGCGCCGGGCTGGGCACCTTCCTCACCGTGCTGAGCGCCGAAACCTCGGTGCTGGCCCAGCGCCGCCTGGGCGTGGACCTGCAGGCCCGGGCGCTGGACGCCCGCATTGCGCTGATGCGCGCGCTCGGCGGCGGCTGGTCCGATGCCGGGCCGGCGACCCGCCCCGCCCATGCCGCCGCGGCTGCCCCCGCGGCGCTTCCTGAGAGCACACGCCCATGAACATCGCCCAAGCTCCCGTGGCCGCCCCGGCCACCCGCCGCAAGGCCCTGGCCATCGTGGCGGGCGTGGTCGTCGTCGCCGGCCTGGCCTGGGGCGCCTGGTGGGCGCTGGCGGCCAGCCGCGTCGAGAGCACCGACAACGCCTACGTGCAGGGCAACGTGGTGCTCATCACGCCGCAGGTGGCCGGCACCGTTGTCGCGATCCATGCCGACGACACCGACACGGTGAAGGCCGGCCAGCCGCTGGTGCGCCTGGACCCGGCCGATGCGCAACTGGCGCTGGACCAGGCCCAGGCCCAGCTGGCCCAGACCGTGCGCGAGGTGCGCACGCTGTACGCCAACAATGCCACCTTGAAGGCGCAGATCGCGCTGCGCGAGGCCGAAGTCGGCCGCATGCAGGCCGAGCAGGCCCGCGCACAGGATGACGTGGCACGCCGCCAGCCGCTGCTGGCCAGCGGCGCGGTGGGGCAGGAGGAGTTCGCCCATGCCACGGCCCAGCTGGCGGCCGCGCGCAGCGGCGTGGCGGCGGCGCAGTCGGCGCTGGCCGCGGCGCAGGAGCAGCTGGCCTCCAACCAGAGCATGACCGAGGGCATCGCGGTGGAGCAGCACCCCGGTGTGCTGCGGGCGGCCGCGCGGGTGCGCGAGGCCTTCCTGGCGGTGAAGCGGGCCGATCTCGTGGCGCCGCTGGAGGGCGTGGTGGCGCGGCGCAGCGTGCAGATCGGCCAGCGCGTGGCCGCCGGCGCGAGCTTGATGACCGTGGTGGCGCTGGACACGCTCTGGGTCGATGCCAACTTCAAGGAGGGCCAGTTGCGCAAGCTGCGCATCGGCCAGCCCGCCACGCTGGTGGCCGATGTGTACGGCCGCAAGGTGCAGTACCACGGCCGGGTGGCGGGGCTGGGGGCGGGCACCGGCGCAGCCTTTGCGCTGCTGCCGGCCCAGAACGCCACCGGCAACTGGATCAAGGTGGTGCAGCGGGTGCCGGTGCGCATCTGGCTCGACCCGAAGGAGCTGGCCGCGCACCCGCTGCGGGTGGGCCTGTCGATGGAAGCCACGGTGGACGTGAGCCAGGGTGAGGGGCCCCCGCTGGCGGCCGTGCCGCGCACCCAGCCGGTGGCGCAGACCACCGTGTTCGATGCGCTGGCCCGCGAGGCCGATGCCGAGGTGGCGCGCATCGTGCGTGCCAACCTGGGCGGGCGGCCGCGGCCGGCGCGCTGATGGGCCCGCAGGACAAGGCGGCCGGGGGCGGCGGGCTCCAGCCCCTCAAGGGCGGGCAGCTGGTGCTCGGCACCCTGGCGCTGTCGCTCGCCACGTTCATGAACGTGCTCGATTCGTCGATCGCCAACGTGTCCATTCCCGCGATCGCCGGCGACCTGGGCGTCAGCCCGGCGCAGGGCACCTGGGTCATCACCAGCTTCGGCGTGGCCAACGCGATCTCGGTGCCGCTGACCGGCTGGCTCACGCAGCGCATCGGCGCGGTGCGGCTGTTCACGATGAGCGTGCTGCTGTTCGTGCTGACCTCCTGGCTCTGCGGTTTTGCGCCCACGCTGGAACTGCTGGTGGCCGGGCGCGTGCTGCAGGGGCTGGTGGCCGGGCCGATGATCCCGCTGTCGCAGACACTGCTGCTGTCGAGCTACCCGCGCGAGAAGGCGGGCACCGCGCTCGCGCTGTGGGGCATGACCACGCTGGTGGCCCCGGTGGCCGGGCCGCTGCTGGGGGGCTGGATCACCGACAACATCAGCTGGCCCTGGATCTTCTACATCAACGTGCCTGTGGGCCTCGCCGCGGCCTTCGTCACCTGGGCGGTGTATGCGCGGCGCGAGACAGCCACCCGCAAGCTCCCGATCGACCGCATCGGCCTGGCGCTGCTCGTGCTGGGCGTGGGCTCGCTGCAGCTGATGCTGGACAAGGGCAAGGAGCTGGACTGGTTCGGCTCGCCGCAGATCGTGGCGCTGGCCATCGTGGCGGCGGTGTGCCTGGTGGTGCTGGTGATCTGGGAGCTGACCGACGCGCACCCGGTGGTGGACCTGCGCCTGTTCGGGCGGCGCAACTTCGCACTCGGCGCGCTGGCGCTGTCCATCGCCTACGGGCTGTTCTTCGGCAACGTGGTGTTGCTGCCGCTGTGGCTGCAGCAGCACATGGGCTACACGGCCACCGCGGCCGGCATGGCGCTGGCGCCGGTGGGCGTGCTGGCGATCCTGCTCACGCCGGTGGCGGGCCGCAAGGTGGCGTCCTGGGATCCGCGCTGGATGGCCACCTGCGCCTTCCTCGGCTTTGCGCTGGTGCTGTGGCTGCGCGCGCAGTTCACCACCCAGACCGACTACTGGCACATCATGCTGCCCACGCTGATGCAGGGCGCGGCGATGGCCTTCTTCTTCATCCCGCTGACCACGCTCACGCTGGCCGGCATTCCGCCCGAGCGCATGGCCTCGGCCTCGGGCTTGTCGAACTTCGTGCGCATCACCGCCGGGGCCATGGGCACCTCGATCACCACCACGGTGTGGGAGGACCGCGCGGCGATGCACCACGCGCACCTGGCCGAGCACCTGGCCATCGGCAACGGGCCGATGGCCGCGGCGTCGGCGCAGCTGGCGCAGGCCGGGCTGTCGCCCGATCAGGTGCTGCTGCAGCTGAACCGGCTGGTCGACCAGCAGGCCTTCACGCGCGCGGCCGACGACATCTTCCTGGTCTCGGCCTTCGCGTTCATCGGGCTGATCGCGCTGCTGTGGCCGCTGGCCAGGCCGAAGCCCGGCGCAGCGGGACCCTAGAGGTTGCCTGCGAACAGCTTGCGGATGAACATCTGCTTGAAGCTGTGCGCGTCGTCCAGGCCCAGGCGCTCGAGGTAGGCGTGAGGCGCCTCCTTGTGCTCCCACAGGCTCTTGACGGCCATGGTCACCAGCTCCACCGGGTGCTCGGCGGCGTGCTTCATGCGCTTGAGCGCCATCACGATGTGCAGTTCGTCGCGCGTGAGGTCGGTGCCGAACGGGAACGGCGGCAGCAACCCGGCCTTGGCCCAGGGCTGCAGCCTGGCCTCCAGCGCCTCGGGCAGGTTCTCGCGGTAGCGCGCCGGCAACTCGTAGTGCGGGTCGAGCTTGCCGTGCGCCTTGGCCTGGGCAATGAGCTCGGGCTGGAAGCGTGAGTCGGCAATCGCGATCAGGCGCTTGATCACCTCGCCGTCGGCCTGGCCACGGATGTCGGCCACGCCGTACTCGGTGATCACGATGTCGCGCAGGTGGCGCGGGATCGTCACGTTGCCATAGCTCCAGACGATGCTGCTCTTGAACCCGTCCTTGTTGTCGTGGGTGGCGCGCAGCATCAGGATCGAGCGTGCATCGGGAATGGCGTGCGCCATCGCCACGAAGTTGTACTGCCCGCCCACGCCGGAGACCACCTGGCCCGATTCCAGCGCATCGGAGGCGGCCGCGCCCAGCAGCGTCACCTTCATCGTGGTGTTCATGAAGCGCGCCTTGGTGCGCTGCACGCGCTTGAGCTCGCTTTCACCAGCGTGCTTGCCGTAGAGCTGGTTGATGAAGTCGATGCGGGTCATGTCGATCTTCGCCAGGTCCTGCGGCGGCATGGTGCGCAGGCGCTCGTAGAAGTCGTTGGGCCCGAGGAAGAAGCCGCCGGTCATGAAGATGCCGTGCGCGAGCCGGGTGTCCAGCAGCGTGCTGGCCACCGCGTCGAAGCCGGGTTCGCTGCGCAGGTCGTTGGCCAGGCGGGTGCCGTCGGCGGCCACGAGCTGGTCGCCGTCGATGCGCACGCCGGGCTTGAAGACCGAGAACTCGGTCAGGAAGGCCAGGTCGTCGGCCGACAGCGGCGAGCCGATGCGCCGTGCATCGAGCAGGGCGCGCAGCGTCTTGGGCGTGACGATCTCGCTTTCGATGCGGCCGTCGTTGAGCAACTGCTGCAGCACCGTGTCGCCGAACACCTCGCGACGGATGATGCCGGCCTCGATGAGCTTGAGGAAGCCGTTGACGAACATCTCCGAGCAGCCGTACAGCCCGCGGTCGAAGCGGCCGAACTCGCGGCCCTCGACGCCATCGGGGCAGATGCTCTCCATGATGCTGCGGTACTCCGGCGCATGCCGGTCGCGCACGATCAGCGCCTGCGCGATCGCGTCGCCGAGCGAGCCGATGCCGATCTGCAGCGTGCCGCCGTCGGCCACCAGGCTGCTGGCGTGCAGGCCGATGGCGTAGTCGGCCGCGCTCACCTTGCCGTTGGGCGGGCCGAAGGGCTGGTGCGTCGCGGCCGGGTCGGTGACCACGATGTCGAAGAACCCGGGCTTCACCACCGCGCCATTGGGCATGAAGGGCATCTTCTTGTTGACCACACCCACCTTCAGCAAGGGCAGGCCTTCGGCGGCGAAGCGCTCGACCACCTCGAACACCGTGTCCGGGTTGCTGGACACCGAGAGTTCCCAGTCGTCGCCTTCACCCTGGCTGGCCACGGCCTGCGCGGTGACGTTCATGCCCTGCAGCAGCATGTCGCGTGCGACGAAGGTGTAGTTGGTGGAGATGTAGCCCTGCTGCGCGGTGGTGTTGCCGAGGTAGTCGCCGGTCTTCATGAAGAACTCGCGCACCTGGATGTGCGGCGGCAGGCCGGGGCCGCGCAGGTCCTTCACGTAGTCCAGATCCGGGTAGTCGCCGAACACGCGTTCGACCAGCGGCTCGAGGAAGTGGCGTTCCAGCTCGCTCTTGCCCACCGGCTTTTCCAGCGACAGCGCGGTCACGATCGTGAGCTTGCGCGCCGGGTTGGGCTTCATGCGCCGGTACAGCGCATTCACGAAGGGGTTGGGTTTGCCGATGGCCAGCGGAATGCCCAGCACGATGTCGCCCTGCACGGTGTCGAGCACGACGTCGACGGCGGCCTCGATCGAGTCGATGACGCGGAGTTCGCCCATGGTCTGTCTCCTGTTGTTGCGATGGGGTCTCCGAGCAGTCTCTTCCTGTGGTGCCGGATGGGGTTTGACAATCAACAAGTGCTCGCCGAATGCGAATTTCACGCTCAAGCCGAAGCGGTTTGTGGTCGAATGAACGGTCCATGAAGAACGATCCTGCCGCTGCCGACACTGCCCGTGCGGGCAGCCCTTCCAGCCCCTCTCAGCAGGCGCCGGCGGGCGGGCTTGCCCTGGGCACGCTGCAGGCGGTGTTGCTGCCGGCGGCGCTGCTGGTGGGCGCCGCGCTCGGCGAGGCCGCGGCGCTGGCACTGGGCGTGCCCCAGCGCGGCGCGGGCGCCGCGTGTGGCGCGCTGGCGGTGCTGGTGACGGTGCCGCTGGGCATCCTGCTGGGCTGGCGCCATGGCCGGCGCTCGGTGGTGGTGCCCCCGGTGGTGGACGCCTCGGCCACGCGCGATGAACTCACCGGCGCGTTCACCCAGCGCCATTTCGTGGCCGCGGCCGACCGTGAATGGTCACGCATCCGCCGCCATGGCGAGGATGCCGCGCTGCTGATGGTCGACCTCGACCGCTTCCGCGAGATCAACGACAAGGTCGGCCAGACCGCAGGCGATGCGGTGCTGGTCGAGATCACCCGCCAGGTGTCGGCGATGCTGCGGCAGTACGACCTGCTGGCGCGCTTCGGCGGCGGCGTGCTGGTGCTGTACCTGCCGCACACCGACCCGATCGGCGCGCTGGACGTGGCCGAGCGCATCCGCGAACGCGTGGCCAGCCTGCGCATCAGCTGCAATGGCCAGCCGGTGACCACCACGGTGAGCATCGGTGCCGCGGCCATCGGCCCCGACCATGCCGCGCTGGATGCGGTGATCGCCGATGCCGGCACGGCGCTGCGCGAGGCCAAGGCCGCGGGCCGCAACTGCGTGCGGGCTGCACCGGTGCAGCCGCGCCGCAACCCGACCAGCGGCTCGCCGCTCGGCGGCCACCGCGCCGCCGGCAAGGCCTAACCCAGCCGCAGCGGGGCCACGCGCCCGGTCATTTCCAGGTAGCCCAGGCCCAGTTCGCGGCCGGTGGCGTCGCGGAGTGCCGCGAGCCCTTCCCAGTACACCGCGCCGGTGCTGGCGCGGCTGTCCAGTTCCTGCGCGTCCAGCAGGGCTTCGAGTGTGAAGTCGCCCACCGGGGTGGTGATGGTCCAGCGCACCGGGTAGCGGCCGCCCGAGCTGGGGCTGGCCCACCAGCGCTGCGGCGTGAAGCGCAGCTCGTCGGGGCCGAACACGCGCAGCGCGCCACCGCGCGGGCGGTGGCTGCCGCCGGCCCACACCGCGCTGCCGTCACGCTGTCGCAGCACGAAGGCGGTGAGCGCGCCGCCATCGTGCAGGTTGATGCCGATCCAGTCCCAACCCACGGCCTCGGGGGGCATCAGCTCGTTGCTCCATTCGTGGTCGAGCCAGCCGGTGCCGGCCAGCGTGCGGGTGCTGCCGCCTTGCAGCAGCTGCGCGCTCACCGCGAGCTGCGGCTGGGTGTAGTAGTGGCTGGCCTGTGCCGGCAGCGGGCCCTTGCGCGAGAAGCCGGCGCCACCCTGCAGCAGCAATGGCTGCGTGGGCGTGAGCGTCAGGGCCAGCGTGAAGCCGGCCTCGGGCGCCGGCAGGCGGGCCTGGTAGCGCCCGCTGGCCGGCTCGCGCTGCAGGCGCCAGGGGCCGAGGGCGAGGCCGGTGTCCTCCCGCAGCGCATGGGCCTCGGGCCAGGCCGCATCGCCCGACCACCGGGCCACGCGCTGCGCATGAACATGGCGGCCGGCGGCCAGCTCGCTCACCGCGGCGTGGGCGAACAGCAGCTGGCGCGGCACGAAGCGGCCGCCATCGGCGGCGTCGCTGCCGCCCAGGCCGGTGCGGCTGCGGAAGAAGGTGAGCTGCCAGCCCACCGCGGGCCGGCGCGCGCCGGGCGCTTGCAGCCAGCCGGTGGCGTACCACCACTCGATGCGGCTGCCCGGGTGGGCACCGTGGTCGCGCGGGAACTGCAGCGCGCGCTCGGGCGCGATCCGGTCCTCGTCGGCCGGCGTGGCGCGGGCCGGCGCCGATGCGGCCGCGGCCAGGCCGGCCAGCAATACGCGGCGGCGCGGGCTCACCAGTCCTCCTTCACCGCCAGCACGGCCTGGCGCGAGGCGGCCTGGCGTGCGCTCAACGCGGCGGTGGCGGCGCCGGCGGCCAGCACCGCCGAGGCCAGCAACAGCAGCGGCAGGCCGGGCAGCTGCATCGGCATGGTCCAGTGGAAGCTCTGCGGGTTCACCACGTGCACCAGCACCGCGGCGATCGCCACGCCCAGGGCCACGCCCACCGCGCAGCCGGCTGCCAGCCAGGCCAGGGTTTCCAGCGTGACCAGGCCGATCACCTGCCGCCGGGTGAGCCCCAGGTGGGCCAGCAGCCCGAATTCCTTGCGCCGGGCCAGCACCTGGGCCGACAGGCTGGCGGCCACGCCCACCAGGCCCACCGCGATGGCCACGGCCTGGAGGTACCGGGTGACCGCGAAGCTGCGGTCGAAGATGGCCAGCGAGAGGCGGCGCAGCTCGGTGGTGCCGACGGTGTCGATCGGGTGCTCGGTGCCGGCCAGGCGCTTGAGCGCCGCCTCCACCTCGGCCGGCGCGGCGCCGGGGGCGAGCCACAGCGCGAGGTCGTTGACCCGCGCGTCGCCGGTCAGGCGCTGGTAGTCGGCCCGGTCGATGGCGATGGCACCGAACTGGCGCGCATAGTCGCGCCACAGGCCGCGCACGCGCGCGGGCACCGGACCACCGGGCAGGGGCAGCACGATGCGATCGCCCGGTGCCCAGCGGTACACCGCTGCCGCGGGCTCGCTGACATACACGGCCAGTTCACCCTGCTGCGCGGGCAGCAGCGGGCCCAGCAGCGGCAGCGCGGCGGCAGGGTCGGGCAGGTCGCGGGCGATCAATGTCACCGCGGGCCACCGGGGGTCGAAGGGCAGGGGCACCAGGCGCATCGCCTGCACGCGGCTCACACCGGGCAAGGCCAGGGCGGCCGAGGCAAAGCCCGCCGGCAGGGCCGCCTGCTCGGCGGCCGCGGCGCTGCTGCTGCCCCGGGCGTACAACTCGGCGGGCAAGACGGTGTCCAGCCAGGTGGACACGGCATCGCGGAAGCTCGACACCATCACCGTGAGCGCCACCGACAGCGCCAGGCTCGCCACCACGCCGGCCACCGTGGCGCTGGCGGTCTGGCGCGCATGGTGGGCGCGCCGCAGTGCCAGCAGCGGCAGCGCGCCGGTGGGTGTGCCGGCCCGCAGCAGCAGCGCGTGCACGGTGGCCGGCACCAGTGCCACGCCACCGGCCAGCAGCAGCGCCACCGCAGCATAGGCGGCCAGCGGCAAGCCGCCGATCGGGGGCAGCAGCGCCAGCCCACCGCCGGCGGCCAGCGCGGCCAGGCCAGGCCAGGCCGGCGGGGCCTGGGTGCCGCCGCTGCCCAGGCCCTTGAGGGCCAGTGCCGGGGCCAGCCGTTCGGCGGCCCGGGCCGGCCACCAGGCCCCGGCCACCGCGGCGGCGGTGCCCAGCGCCACGCAGGCGGCGAGCATGGGCAACGGCCAGCGCAGCGTAGGCGCCACCCCGGGGAAGAAGCCGCCGCCCAGGTCGCCGCCCAGCACCCGCAGCGCAGCCCAGGCCAGCCCGCTGCCCAGCACCAGGCCGAGCAGGCTGCCGGCCAGGCCCAATGCCGCGCTTTCCACCAGCACCAGCGTGCGGCGTTCTCGCGCGGGCAGGCCCAGCACGCCCAGCAGTGCAAACTGCGGCGTGCGCTGCGCCACCGACAAGGCCAGCACCGAATACACCAGGAAGCCGCCCACCAGCAGCGCCACCAGCGCCAGCACGCCCAGGTTCACGCGGTAGGCCAGCGAGAGGTTGGACATGCGCTGGGTGGCCTCGTCGGCGCCGGCCACGCGCACCTGCGGGCCCAGCGCCAGCCCGGCGATCCAGGCCTCGCGGTCGACGCCGGCCACCAGCCGCACGTCGATGCGTGAGAGCCGGCCCGCGCGGCCGAAGCGCGCCTGCGCGGTGGAGACATCCAGCACCGCCAGCGCCGCGCCGCCGGTGGGCACGCTGCCGGCCACCCGCAGCGGCTGCCACCCGCCGGCCGATTGCAGCCACACGGTCTGCCCGGCCTGCACCTGCAAGCGCTGCTGTGCCGCGGCGTTGAGCCACACCGCCTGCGGATCCAGCAAGGCGCTGGGGCCACTGCCGCTGGCCACCCGCGGCAGCAGCGCCGGCGCGATGGTGCCCACGCGCAGCGCATCGATGCCGGTCACGCGCAGCGGCACGCGGGGGCCGTCGTCGGCGCTGCGGGCCTGGGTGTCGAGTTCCAGCACCGGGCTGGCGACGGCCACGCGCTCGTCGAGCGCCACGCTGGCGAACAACGCGTCATCGAAGCCCTCGCGGCCGTGGGCGGCCAGCACCACGTCGGGCTCGCCGTTGGCCGAGCGCACGGCCTGCGAGAACTCCGACAGGGCCGAGTGGTTGATCAACTGCACCGAACTGGCCAGCGCCACCCCCAGCGCCACCGCCAGCAAGGCCACCGCATGACGCCACGGGTGATGGCGCCATTCGGCCAGCGAGAGGGGCAGCAGATGGCGCCACATGCGGCCCATCCTACGCGGCGCGCACCGCGCAGGCGACGACCCGACGGCGCTGGGAGTCCTGCGTCCCCGGCAGCGGCCAGGCGGCGCAAGCCAGCAGGTTCCCCCCCGGCAGGGGACAGGCCGCGCAGCGGCCAGGGGCCCAGGCCAGCGGGTTCCCCCCGGCAGGGGACAGGCCGCGCAGCGGCCAGGGGCGCAGGCCAGCGCGTTCCCCCCCGGCAGGGGACAGGCCGCGCAGCGGCCAGGGGAGCGCGATGCGGATCGAAGCGTCAACCCCGATCCGGGTTTCCCGGTCGGGGTTGATCAACCCCTCGGGGGTGGCCGCCAGGCGGCCGGGGCACCCTTGCTACACCGGCATGCGGTAGTTCTGCGGCCCCATCAGATCGACGCCGCACTGCAGCGTGCGCACCCACTGGATGAACTCGGCCACCGCGGCACCGGCCAGCGGTGCGCCATGCTGCGGCACGATCATGTCGATGGGCAGCGGCGCCACCATGTCGGCCCACAGTCGCAGCACCTGGTTGGACACCATGTAGCGCCGGTGGAAGGCTTCCATGCGCGGCAGCACTTCGGCGAGGTGGCTCACCGGCTTGCCGGCCGCCGCGCTGCTGAGCATGGAGACGCCCAGGTCGCCCGAGAACAGGATGCGCGACACCGGGTCGTAGAACTGGAAATTGCCCTCGGCATGCAGGAAGTGCGCCGGCAGCGCGATCAGCTCGCTGCGGCCGACGCGGATGCGCATGCCGGCATCCGGGATGCCGACCACGCGGCCTTCGGTCTTGCCGGGCTTGCAGAAGTGAGGAACGAAGCGTTCCCAGATCGTCGAGATGTAGATCTGGGCCTGGGTGGCGGTGGTCCAGCGGTCGAGCGAGGCAATGATGTCCGGGTCGGCGTGCGAGGCCAGGATGGCCGTCAGCTTCGAGGGCGGGAAGTGCCGGGTCATCGCGAGGTACAGCTCGCTGTAGGCGAGGTTGCCGCCGGGGTCGATGATGGCGCCGGTGTCGCCATCGACGATCAGGAACTGGTTGGCCTGCACCGCGTCGCCGTCGGCGTCGCACAGGTCATGGAACATCAGGCAACGGTGACCGTCGCGGTTGAAGAGTTCGAGCGGCATCCGCGCACTCTAGGCATTACCCTGCTGCGCGTGTTGACGGCCGTCAATCCGGGCGATCGTGGCTCAAGCGGCAATGCCGGTGGCGGTGAGCTGCAGGCGGCGGTCGGCTCGTGCGGCAGCCGCTGCCGAGTGGGTGACCAGCAGGCAGGCCGCGCCCTCGGCCTTCACCTGGGCCTGCAGCAGGTCGAGCATGCGCTCGGCGGTGGCGGGGTCGAGGTTGCCGGTGGGCTCGTCGGCCAGGATCAGCCGTGGCTTGTGCACCAGCGCGCGGGCCAGCGCCACGCGCTGCAGCTGCCCACCCGACAGCTGCGCCGGCGCGCGGCCGCCCAGGCCTTCCAGCCCCACCGCGGCCAGCAGGGACAACACGCGCGAGGCGTCGGGCCGGCCCAGCAGGCGCAGCGGCAGCTCGATGTTCTCGGCCACCGACAGCTGCGGCAGCAGGTGGAAGGCCTGGAACACGAAGCCCAGCTTTTCGCGCCGCAGCTGCGCACGCTGCGGCTCGGTGAGGCTGAGCATGGGCTGGCCGTCCAGCAGCACGCGGCCGGCATCGGCCTCGTCCAGCCCGGCGATGCAGTTCAGCAGCGTGGACTTGCCCACGCCCGATTCGCCCAGCATCGCGACGAACTCGCCTGCGGCCAAGGCCAGCGTGACGTCGCGGAACACCGGGGTGCCGTCGTAGGACTTGGCCAGGGACTCGATCTGCAGCATGGGGCGATGTTGCCTGCGGTGGGGCTCAGCCCCGGGCCGGCGGCCCCAGGCGGGCGGCAAACCAGGCCAGCGCGCGGGGCTGGCATTGCGCATCGTCGCAGGCCACGGTGTCGCGTGGCATCGAGCGCAGCCAGGTGAGCTGCCGCTTGGCGAGCTGGCGGGTGGCCGCGATGCCCTGCTCGCGCAGCGGCCCCAGCTGGCCGTTGGCCAGGGCCGCCCAGGCCTGGCGGTAGCCCACGCAGCGCATCGCAGGCAGCTCGGGGTGCAGGTCGCCGCGCGCGCGCAGTGCACGCACCTCGTCCAGGAAGCCGGCGGCCAGCATGGCGTCGAAGCGCTGCGCGATGCGGCCATGCAGCCAGGCGCGGTCGGCCGGCTCGAGCGACAGCATCGGCAGCGCCAGCCCCGGCGTGCGGCTGCGGCCGTGCAGCGCCGACATCGGCGTGCCGGTGAGCTGCCACACCTCCAGCGCGCGCTGGATGCGTTGCGCATCGTTCGGCGGCAGGCGCGCCGCGGTGGCCGGGTCCACGCGCTGCAGTTCGGCGTGCAGCGCGGGCCAGCCCTCGCTGGCCGCACGCGCATCGAGCGCGGCGCGCACGGCCGGGTCCGCCGCGGGCATCGTGTCCAGGCCATCGGCCAGGGCCTTGAAATACAGCATCGTGCCGCCCACCAGCAAGGGGCAGCGGCCGCGGGCCTGGATCTCGCCGATCAGCCGCTGCGCGTCGCGCACGAAGTCGGCGGCCGAATAGGCCTCGGTCGGGTCGCGGATGTCGATCAGGTGGTGCGGCACGGCGGCCAGCTCGGCCGCGCTGGGCTTGGCGGTGCCGATGTCCATGCCGCGGTAGACCAGCGCCGAGTCGACGCTGATGATCTCCACCGGCCAGCGCCGTGCCACGGCCAGCGCCAGGGCGCTCTTGCCCGAGGCGGTGGGGCCGGCCAGGCCCAGTGCCGGCGGCAGGGTGGGGGCGGGGGCTGGCGGGGGCATCGGCCGCGGGCCTCAGTGCGCGTTGGCCGCGGGCTCGCCATGGCGGCGCACCAGCGTCCAGGCCACCAGGGCCGTCAACCCGGCGCCCAGCGCCATGCCGGTGGCCAGCGGGCGCACCGTGCCATCGAGCGCGCGCCCGAGCCACAGGCCCACGCCGAAGGCGCCCAGCGACAGCACGAAGCCCGCCAGCGCCGAAGCCTGGCCGGCGGCATGCGGGAATGGCGCCACCGCCCCGGCCTGGCCGCAGGGCTGGTGCACGCCATGGCCCAGTGCGTAGAGCCAGGTGGGCAGCATCACCGCCCACACCGAGCGGTGGTCGGTGATGGCCAGCAGCGCCATGCCGACGCAGGCCGCGACCGTGAAGCCCGCGCCGCGCATCGAGGCACCGGCCAGGCCATGGCGCGGCAGCCAGCGGCGGCAGATGAAGGTGCCGGCGATGTAGGCCAGCGAGGTGCTGCTCATCACCGCACCGGCCACCAGCGGCGTGAGGCCCAGCACGCCGATCAGCACGAAGCCCGCGCCCGCCAGGAAGACGAACAGGCCGCCATAGGTGCAGGTGACCAGCAGCGCCCAGGCCCGGAAGCCCGGGTGGCGCAGGATCTGGCCGATCTGCCGCAGCAGCGGGCGCAGCCGCGTGGCATCGGGCCGGCGCTGGCGGATGGTTTCGGGCCAGCGCAGGGCCAGGAAGGTGGCCAGCGCAGCGCCGGCCAGGCCCATGGCCACCAGTTCGGCCCGCCAGCCGTACAGCTTGGCCAGCAGGCCCCCGAGCACCGGGCTGGTAATCGCGATCAGGCCCAGCCCCGACAGCGCGCGCGCCATCACCAGCGCGCCTTGGTGCGGCTCGTACAGGTCGCGCACCATGGCACGGGCACACACCACCGGCACCGACATCGCCGCGCCCTGCACGATGCGCCACAGCACCACCTGCTGCACCGTGGCCGCGAGCGCCGCGCCCACGCTGGCCAGGGCGTACAGCGTCAGCCCGGCCAGCAGCACCGGGCGGCGGCCCAGGCGGTCGGCCAGCGGGCCCCACACCAGCTGGGCCACGCCGAAGGCCAGGATCAGGGCCGACATCGTGAGCTGCACCGGTGCCATCGGCGCGGCCAGGTCGGTGGCCAGCAGCGGCAGCGCGGGCAGCATCAGGTCGGTGGTCAGCGGCTGCAGCCCCAGCAGCAGCGCCAGCATCACCGCGGCCAGCAGGGCCGAGGGGCGCTCGCGCGCTGCCGGCGCGGGCAGCGGCACCGGCGTGTCAACGGTCATGCGAAGCGCTCGTCCGGCCGCAGGTAGCGCCATTGCCCGGCCGGCAGCTTGCCCAGCACCACGCTGCCGATGCGCACGCGCTTCAAGCCCAGCACGCGCAGGCCCACCAGCTCACACATGCGGCGGATCTGGCGCTTGCGGCCCTCGCGCAGCACGAAGCGCAGCTGGTCTTCATTGGCCCAGCTCACGCGGGCGGGCTTGAGCTGCCGGCCGTCGAGCGTGAGCCCGTGCTGCAGCAGCGCCATCTTCTCGGCCGGCAGCGCGGCGCCGTCCACCGTCTGCACCCGCACCAGGTATTCCTTCTCGACCCGGCTGTCCTCGCCGATCAGCATCTTGGCGATGCGCCCGTCCTGCGTGAGCACCAGCAGGCCGGTGGAATCGATGTCCAGCCGCCCGGCCGGCGCCAGGCTGCGCAGGTGGCCGGGGTGGAACTTGATGGGCGTGCGGTCCTCGGACCAGCGGTTGGCGGCGGTGACCAGCACGCTGGCCGGCTGGTAGCCATCCTCGGCCTGGCCGGACACGTAGCCGATGGGCTTGTGCAGCAGCACCGTCACGCGCTGGGCCTGCTGGCGGTGCGCGGCGGGGTCGATGTCGATCTGCACCTCGGGCTGCACCCGCTGGCCCAGCACCGCGGGCACGCCGTTCACACGCACCCAGCCGGCCTCGATCCACTCATCGGCTTCGCGGCGCGAGGCCAGGCCACGTTCGGCCAGCACCTTGGACAGGCGCACACCGTCGGCGCCCGGATTCTCAGGATCACTCATGCCCGGGATTGGACCATGGCGCCGGGCCAGGTCCACGCCCAGGCATGCAGACCGTCATTGCACGGAAATGGTCTTGGTGGTGGCCGAAGCGTCGAACAGCAACTGGCTGGGCCAGGCGGGCCAGGTGACGCCGAGCGCCGCGTTGTTGGGGTCGCCGGTGCGGGCAAAGGCGCCCAGCGTCCTCATCATCGCGTCCGACAGCGCCAGCCGGCCGGCCTGGTTGGCGCTGCTGTTGGCCACGTTGCCGAACAGCGACGGGCCGAAGTTGCCAAACACGAAGGGCAGGTCGAACGCGTGCGCGGCGCCGTAGATGTCGTTCCAGGGCGCGGGTTCCTCGTCCCAGTCGAAGCGGAAGTACCAGAGGTTGGCCTGCTGCGACTTCAGCGCCGCCATGATGTTGTTGCGGCTGGCGATGAAGAAGATCGTGTTCAGCAGGTCGGTCTTGGCGTTGAAGCCGGTGCCCGGCGTGTTGACCGGCAGGTACTGCGCCGGGATCCACTGCGCCAGCGTGGTGGTGGGCGCCGCGTTCGGGTTGTAGCTGTAGTGGTTGGCAAACAGCGTGGCATCGCTGACCAGCCGGCCGCTCACGCCGCCGAGCACCGGCGCCAGCGCCAGGAAGGTGGGGAACAGCTTGGCCTCGTCCCGCGTGTTGCTGGCGATCAGCGGCACCTTCAGGTACTGGCCGGCGTTGATGGCGGCCACCGGGTCCACCGGCACCACGGTGCCTTCGGGAATCGGCCCCGAGCCGCTGAGCCCCAGCGCGGCCAGCTTGGTGAGCAGCGTGGTCAGCAGCACCGAGGGGCTCTTGCCGCGCAGGTAGGCGGCCACCTGGGCCTTGCTCTGCGTGGCCAGGTAGGCGGCGGCCGAGGCGTTGTCGGTGGCCAGGCCGTCGGCGATGAGCAGGTTGTTCAGCAGCGCGGTGCCCTGCGCCAACGCGGTGGAGGCCGGGTTCAGCGTGGGGATGCTGCCCGCGGGCAGGTTGGTGGCCAGCGAGAAGCCACCGCTCATGGGCACCGCGCGGTGCATGAGCTTCGGGTTCGCATTGGCCATCAGCGGCGAGGTGAGCAGCGCAAAGACATTGATCGCGCCGGCCGACTGCCCCATCACCGTGACGTTGCCCGCATCGCCGCCGAAGGCGCCGATGTTGCGGTTGACGAACTGCAGCGCCTTGATCGTGTCCAGCGTCGCGAAGTTGCCCGAGTCGTCGGCCGCGCTGCTGCCATCCTTCAGTTGCGGCAGGTTCAGCCAGCCGAAGATGCCGAGCCGGTAGTTCACGCTCACCACCACCGCATTGGCGGTCTTGGCCAGCGTGGCGCCGTCGTACACCGGGTCGGCGGTGTAGCCCGAGACATTGCTGCCCCCGTGGATGAACACGATCACCGGCAGTTGCCGCTCGTCGCTGGCCGGGCGCCAGATGTTCAGGTACAGGCAGTCCTCGCTGCCCACCGTCTGGTTGAGCGTGGTGCCGATGGTCTCGTCATAGCGGTTGTTGGCACCGGGCCCGTAGATGCGGCCGTACTGCACGCAGGCATTGCCGAACTGCGTGGCCGGGCGGATGGTGCCGGTCCAGGCATCGGGGTCCACCGGGGCCTTCCAGCGCAGCGCGCCCACCGGCGGCTTGGCGTAGGGCACGCCCTTCCAGGCGTAGGTGCCGGAGGAGGCGCTGTTGTCCACCCCCTGCAGCGGGCCCAGCGTGGTGTCGCGCAGCGTGGGCGAGGCCTCGTCGCCGCCGCAGGCGCCGAGCAGCGTGCTCGTCGCGATCAGGGCGGCGGGCAGCAGCCGGGCCAGGCGTGTTCTCGGTCCCATGGTTTGTCTCCTTGTGATTTGGAGGCGCTTGGCCTCTACTCAGGTCGAATTTCATTCTAGGAACCAGGGCCGGCGCCGGCAGTGGCGCGGCACGGCCAGTTTGCTGGCCTTGTGCAGCCAGCCGGCGGCAACAGGAGTGTGTGTGTTCGAGCGGACGAGTTCATGGGCGTGGGTGAAGGGCGTGGTGGACATGTTCGCGGCCGAGGGGCTGGACATCGCGGCGCTGTTCCGTGACGCCGGCCTGGATGCCGCACGGCTGGACGATCGCGAGGGCCGCTTCACGATCGACGAGGTGAGCCTGCTGTGGGAGCTGGCGGTGGCGCGTTCGGGCAAGCCCACGCTGGGTCTGGACAAGGCGCTGGCGTCCACCTACGGCAAGCTGGGCGTGGTGGGCTACGCGATGATGGCCTGCCCCACGCTGCTGGCCGCGGTGCAGCGCCTGCAGCGCTACATGGACGTGGTGAGCAACGCTGCCACCTATGCGCTGCACGAGGACGAGCGCGGCTGCTGGTTCGAGCTGGGGCACCTGGGCGGCGAGCGGCCGATCCCGCGCCAGCGCACCGAGTACGGGCTGCTGACGATGCTGTGCTTCTTCAGCTGGATCACCGGGCGCGAGTTCAAGCCGCTGGCGGTGGAGTTCGTCTACCCGCGCTCGGCGCAGGCCCCGCTGCACGAGGCGGTGTACGGCTGCCCCGTGCGTTATGGCCAGGCCGCCAACCGGGCGCTGCTGAGCTGGTCCGACCTGGCCCTGCCGCTGCCGGCGCGGGATGCCACGATCGCCGCGCTGCACGAGCGCCTGGTCGAGCAGGAGCTGCAGCGGCTGGAGGGCAGTGCCGTCAGCCAGCGGGTGCGGCACTACCTGGCCACGCGCCTGTCCGACGCCGAGCCGCGCCGCGAACAGGTGGCCGCCGCGCTGAAGATGAGCGACCGCACGCTGCAGCGCAGGCTGCGCGACGAAGGTTGCTCGTTCCAGCAACTGCTGGACGACACCCGGCGCGAGCTGGCCCAGGTGTACCTGCGCCGGCCGCACAGCCCGCTGAAGCAGGTGGCGCAGCAGCTCGGCTTCGAGGACCCGAGCAACTTCTTCCGCGCCTGCAAGCGCTGGTTCGGCGAATCGCCGGGCAGCTACCGCGCCCGCTTCAGCGACGCAACGGCGCGCCCGGGCCGCCTGCGCTGACGCGCGCGCGCCGGCGCGGGGTGGGTACCGGCGGCGGTGTCACAACCAGCGGAAGCCGGCGGTGGCCACCAGCGTGGGCAGTGCCGCGCCGGCCAGCAGGCCCAGCGGCTTGACCACCTCGCCGGGGAAGCGGCCGCGCAGGATGGCCAGGCCGGCGGGGTTGGGCGCGTTGGCGATCACGGTGAGCCCGCCGCCGGTGACGGCGCCCGCCACCAGCGCCACCTTGAACTCCGGCGTGAGCCCCGGCACCAGCGAGCCCAGGTAGGTGAGCGCGGCGTTGTCGGTGATGGCGGTCAGGCCGATGGCGCCGAAATACACCGCATCGGCGCTCATGCCCAGCAGCAGCGGCTCCAGCCACCATTGCTGCTGGCCGCCCAGCACCACCAGCCCGGCCAGGAAGAAGGCCACCAGCAGGCCTTCGCGCAGCATCAGCCGGTCCTGGTGCTGCGGGTAGGCGGTGGTCACCCCCAGGAAGAACAGCAGCAGGCCGACGAACAGCACCGGGTGGTGCGCAAACACCACCACACCCAGCATGAACAGCAGGTGGATGACGATCATGGCCACCGGCACCGGCTGCACCGCGGCCTGGGCCGGCGCCGGCATCGCCCGCAGCGCGGGCCAGAGCAGGGCGCTGGCCAGCGTGGCGTTGGCCACCACCAGCAGCGCCGCCTTCCAGCCGAAGGTGGCGAGCATGAAGTGCAGGTCCCAGCCCCAGGGGCCGGCCACCATCAGCACGGGCGGCGCGGCAAAGGGGGTGAGCGTGCCGCCGATCGAGATGTTGACGAACAGCGTGCCCAGGGTCAGGTAGCGAAAGCGTGCGCTTTCCTGGTGCCCGAAGTACGCGTCCCTCAGCATCAGCGCGGCCAGCGTCATGGCCGCCGGCTCGGTGATGAAGGAGCCCAGCAGCGGCACCAGCGCCAGCAGCAGCCAGTAGGTGGCCGCGGCCGGCGGCAACGGCATGACGCGGGCGCACCCGCGCACCAGCGCGCCCGCGGCGGCGAGGATGGGCCGGGTGCCGGCGATCACCATGATCGCGAACACGAACAGCGGCTCGGTGAAGTTGCGCGATTCGACATAGGCGATGGCCGCCGGGCTGCCCAGCAGCGCGAACATCGCCAGCACCAGCACCAGGGCCCAGAAGCCGAACACCACCTCCACCTCGCCCAGCAGGTGCCACAGGCCGGCATGGCGCGGCCGCGCATGGGCCAGGCGCTCGAACAGCGCGGTGGAAAAGGTGTGCACCAGCGCCAGTGCAAACAGCGCGGCGCCGACGAGCTCGATCGTGCCGGGGTTCAGGGTCATCTCGTGCTCCAGGTCTCAGGCAGCGCAGGGGTGTGTCCCCGGCGGGGGTGGTCAGGCTCACCGGCCGCGCAGGAACAGTGCATCGAGTTCGCGCAGCGTGAGCTGGCGCCAGGTGGGGCGGCCGTGGTTGCACTGGTCGGCGCGTTCGGTGTGTTCCATGTCGCGCAGCAGCGCGTTCATCTCGGTGAGGGTGAGCTGGCGGTTGGCGCGCACCGCGCCGTGGCAGGCCATGGTGGCCAGCAGCTCATCGCGTGCACGCTGCACCACGCGCGAGGCGTCCACCTCGGCCAGCTCGGCCAGCACCGCGCGGGCCAGGGCCACCGGGTCGGCATCGGGCAGCGCGGCCGGGCGCGAGCGCAGCGCCAGCACGCCGGGGGACAGCGGCGCCAGGTCCAGGCCCAGGGCCAGCAGCGCTTCGGCCTGGGCTTCGGCAGTGGCGGCCTCGGCCGGCGTGGCGGCAAAGGTGGCGGGAATCAGCAGCGGCTGGGCGGCCAGCGCCGCGTCGCCCTGCGCGGCCTTCAGCCGCTCGTACACGATGCGTTCGTGCGCCGCATGCATGTCCACCAGCACCAGGCCGTGGCGGTTCTCGGCCAGGATGTAGATGCCGGCCAGCTGGGCGAGGGCGCGGCCGAGCGGCCAGTCGCCGGGGTCGTCCGTGGCGGTGGTGCCGGGGGCGGCCGCGGCGGCGCTGGCGGCGGTGGTCGGCCCGGCCCAGCGCGGCGACGGCTCCTGCGCATGCAGCACCGCCAGGTCCTGCAGGCCCAGGCGGGTTTGTGCGCCGGCCACGCTGGGGCGCCAGGCGACGGCGGCGCCTGCGCCGGCCACGGGCCCGGCCGGCGACGCGGCCGATGCCAGGGGCTCGAACGCGTACCCGCCGGTGGCCGGCGCGGGCAGGGGGGGCGCCGGCGCACGCGACTGCGCCAGCGCCGCTTCCACCGCATGGCGCACGGCCTGGTGCACCTCGCGGCTGTCGCGGAAGCGCACCTCGATCTTGGTGGGGTGCACGTTCACGTCCACGCGCTGCGGGTCGATCTCGATGAACAGCACCCAGCTTGGCTGGCGGTTGCCGTGCAGCACGTCTTCGTAGGCGCTGCGGGCGCCGTGCGCCACCAGCCGGTCGCGCACGAAGCGGCCGTTGACATAGGCGTACTGCTGGTCGGCGCGGGCCCGGGCCGCATCGGGCAGGCCGACGCGGCCGCTGATGTGCACCGGCCCGATGCGCGCATCGACGGCGCGGCTGTTGGCGATGAAATCCTCGCCCAGCACGTCGGCCATGCGCTGCTGGGTGCTTGCGCTGCGCCATTGCTCCACCAGCCGGCCCTCGTGCCACACGGTGAAGCCCACGGCCGGCCGCACCAGCGCATGGCGGCGCACGGCTTCGAGGCAGTGCGCCAGCTCGGTGGCATCGGTTTTCAGGAACTTGCGGCGCGCGGGGGTGGCGAAAAACAGCTCGCGCACCTCGACACTGGTGCCGGGCGCGCGGGCCGCGGGCTGCAGCTCGCCGCTGCGCGCATCGAGCCGGCTGGCGTGCACGGCGGCGGGGGTGCGGCTGGCGATCGAGAGTTCGGCCACCGAGGCCACCGCGGCCAGCGCTTCGCCGCGAAAGCCCATCGTGGCCACCGACTCCAGCTCTTCCAGCGAGGCGATCTTGCTGGTGGCATGGCGCTTGAGCGCGAGCGGCAGCTGTTCCGGTGGGATGCCCACGCCATCGTCTTCCACCAGGATGCTGCGCACGCCGCCGGCCATCAGGCGCACGGTGATCTGGGTGGCGCCGGCATCGAGCGCGTTGTCCACCAGTTCGCGCACCACCGAGGCCGGGCGCTCGACCACCTCGCCGGCGGCGATCTGGCTCACCAGTTCGTCGGGCAGTTCGCGGATCGGGCGGGGCGGGTGCGTCATCCGCCGATTATCCCGGCGCCTCGGTGCCCGCATTCCCAAGCGGACGCCGCGGATCCGGCTTCGCCGGTCCGCCAGCGTCGCCCCCTTGAGGGGGAGGCGGCAAGGCCGCCTCGGGGGTGGGCCAGATTCAGCGCCGGAACTTGCCGGCGGGCGTGACGTGCGCCAGATCGACGAAGCGCGATCCGGTGGCGCTGTTGCCGGTGAAGTCGAGGTCCATGCCGCCGATGCGGGTTTTCATCGCGCGCATGGCGGCATGCAGCCCGGCACGCGTGGGCTCGCGCCCGGCCCGTCGCAGGGCTTCCACCAGCACCAGGCCATTGAGGTAACCCTCGTAGCCGGCATAACCGACATTCAGCTTGGCCGCTTCACTGCGCTTGCGATACTCGCGCGCGGCGGGTTCGGCGTCGCTCCAGGGGTAGGGCACCACCTGCGAGGTGGCCAGGCCCCGCAGGTCCTTGCCCAGGACCTTGGCCACTTCGTCGCCGGCCACGATGGACATGCCGTAGATCGCCGGGCTGCTGCCGGTGGCCCAGATCGCCTGCATCAGCTTGGTCACCGACGAGCTGCTGAGGAACATGATCACCGCCTGGGCATTGGCCGAGACGAGCGACTGCGCGGCCTCGGCCACGCCGCTGCCGTCGTTCTTGACGCCGGCGGCGCCGGCCACGTCGTTGGCCTTGCCATGGGCCTTGACCGCGGCGCGCACGAGCGTGAGCACTTCGTCGCCACCGGGGTTGGCCAGGTGGGCCACGGCCACCCGCGTGATGCCGATGGTGGCCAGGTGCTCCACCAGTTTCTCGGCCTCGCGGGCGTAACTGGCGCGCACGAAGTAGGCCGCGCCCTTGGCCTTTTCGCGCACGCTGTCGGAGAGGGCGTAGTTGCCGATCAGCGGCGCGCCGCTGTCGCGCAGCACCGGGGTGGCCGCGGCAATGGTGCCGGAGCCCACGCCGCCAAAGAAGCAGAACACCTTGTGCTCGGCGAGCAGGGCCTGGTAGTTGGCCACCGCGCGATCGGGCTTGAGTTCGTCGTCCAGCACGTGCAGGCGGAGCTTGCGGCCGTTGATCCCGCCCTGCGCGTTCACGCCGTCGAACACCAGCTTCGCGCCGGCATTGAAGGCCTGCACCGAGACACCCAGCGGTCCCGTCAGCACGGCGCTCTGGCCGACCAGGATCTCGTCCTTGCCGATGCCGGGCTCCGCGGCGGCACCGCGTGTGGCCCAACCGGCGACCGACAGGCCGACAAAGGTGCGAAGCAGGCTGCGGCGATCGGTCATGGTTGTCTCCCGTCGGGTGCTGTACTTCAGCAACTGAACTGCGTCACTCGCTGGCTGGGCGAGATTCAACCACGTGAGCAGTGCGCCCGCACTGATCGATTTCACTCAATCCGTGAATCAGTTGCCAGCCGCATGCGGCATCGATAATCCAGCCGCCATGGAAATCGTCCAAACCCTGATCGACTTCGTCCTGCATGTGGACGTGCACCTGCGCAGTTTTGTCGAGCTGTACGGCAACTGGGTGTACCTGCTGCTGTTCGCCATCATCTTCGTCGAGACGGGGCTGGTGGTGATGCCGTTCCTGCCCGGCGACTCGCTGTTGTTCGTGGTGGGCGCGCTGGCCGGCCTGGGGCTGATGAACTACCCGCTGGTGATGGCCCTGATGCTGGTGGCCGCGGTGGCCGGCAACCAGACGAACTACGCGATCGGGCGCGCCATCGGCCCGCGGGTGTTCCGCTGGGAGCAATCGCGCTGGTTCAACAAGCGGGCTTTCGACCAGGCGCACGCGTTCTACGAGCGTTATGGCGGCATCACGATCGTGCTGGCGCGCTTCATGCCGTTCGTGCGCACGTTTGCGCCGTTCGTGGCGGGCGTGGCGCAGATGACGCGCAGCAAGTTCACCTTCTACGACGTGAGCGGCGGCGCGCTGTGGGTCGGCAGCCTGGTGACGGCGGGCTACCTGTTCGGCAACATCCCGTGGGTGCAGGCACACCTGAGCAAGATCATCTGGGCCATGATCCTGATCCCGGGCGCCATCGTGCTGGGCGGCGCACTGCGGGCGCGCTGGCGTGCCGCGCAGGCCAGGAAGGTGCGGCCGGGCTGAGCGCCCGCGCACTGGCGCGGTGGATCAGAGCACGCGCTGGCGCGCCGATCGATCACAGCACGCGCTGGCGCGCGAGGGGCGGGTTGCGCGCAAAGTAGCGCCGGATGCCGGTGAACAGCGCCTCGACGAGGCGGTCCTGGTAGTCCTCGTCGCGCAGCTTGGCTTCCTCGTCCGGGTTCGAGATGAACGCGGTCTCGACCAGGATGCTGGGGATGTCCGGCGCCTTCAGCACCGCGAAGCCCGCCTGCTCGACTTGGCGCTTGTGCAGATGGCCGACGCGGCCGATGCGCTCGAGCACCTCGCGGCCGATCTTCAGGCTGTCCTTGATCTGCGCGGTGGTGCTCATGTCCAGCATCGCACGCAGCACCTGTGCATCCTTCACCGCCGGGGTGTTGGCGCCGCCCACCAGGTCGGCGGCGTTTTCCTTGTTGGCGATCCAGCGGGCGGCGGCGCTGGTGGCGCCGTTGTCCGACAGCGCGAACACCGAGGCGCCCTTGGCCTGCGGCGTGAAGAAGGCGTCGGCATGGATCGAGACGAACAGGTCCGCCTGCACCCGGCGCGCCTTGCGCACGCGCTCGTGCAGCGGCACGAAGAAGTCGGCATCGCGCGTGAGCATCGCGCGCATGCCGGGCACGCTGTTCAGGCGGTCGCGCAGCTTCAGCGCGATGGCGAGCACCACGTCCTTCTCGCGCAGGCCGCTGGGGCCCACGGCGCCGGGGTCCTCGCCACCGTGGCCGGGGTCCAGGGCCACCACCACCAGGCGGTCGATGCGGCGCTGCTCCTCGGGCGGTATCACCGGCGGCGCCTCCGGCGCGGGGGTCATCAGCGGGGGCGCCGAGGCGCCGGGCGCGGGGATGGTGTGGCGCTCGACCAGCGGCGGGGCCGAGGTGGGGGCCGGCGGCGGCACTGGCGGCTTCTCGATGCGGCCGATGAACTCGCCCAGCGCGTCCTGCACGCTGCGCGCGGCCTGCTGGCCGGCGCGCTCGCGTTCGCGGATCAACTCCAGCAGCGGGTCGCGCTCCTGTGGGGGGTAGAGGTCGAACACCAGCCGATGGCGGTAGGCGGCCACCGGCGCCAGCGTGAACTGCTGCGGTGCCACCGGCTGCTTCAGGTCGACCACCAGGCGCACCACGCGCGGCTGGTTCTGGCCCACACGCACGCCGGCGATGTAGGGGTCGTCAGATTGCACCTTGCCCACCAGCTCGCGCAGCGCGGGGCTCAGCTCGAGCTGGTCGATGTCCACCACCAGGCGCGGCGGGTTGTCGGTGAGGAAGTGGCGTGCGGCCAGCGGCTGGTCGGATTCGATCGTGACGCGGCTGTAGTCCGCCGCCGGCCACACCCGCACGCCGACGATGGCGGCACCCCAGGCCAGGTCGCGGGCCCCGAGCAGCAGCACCAGCGAGCCCATGCGCCGCAGCGCGGTGCGGCGCGCCGGGTTCATGCCAGCAGCGCCACGCCGCGGGGCGTGAGCGCTTCGAGCTGCACGACGCGTGTCTGGTCGTCCAGCACGCCGAAGGCAAGGCGCAGGTCGGGCAGCGGCAGCAGCGCTGCGGCCTTGTCCGGCCACTCGCAGAGCTTCAGGCCCGGCGCGGCGAACACGTCGCGAAAGCCGGCGTCCAGCCACTCGCGTGGATCCTCGAACCGATAGAAGTCGAAGTGAGCGGCCGTGCCGCCGCCAGGCAGCGTGTAGGGTTCCATCACCGCATAGGTGGGGCTCTTGATGCGGCCCTCGACCCCCAGCGCCCGCAGCAGGTGGCGCACGAAGGTGGTCTTGCCCGCGCCGAGCTCGCCGCGCAGCTCGATCGTCGCCTCGCGCAGCGCGGGCCGCGCCGCCAGCGCCTGCGCGAACTGCGCGCAGGCCGATTCATCGGGCCAGCGCAGCGTGCGGGTTTCTAGAATCGGTGGATGCGAGAGCGTCACGAATCGGGGCTGCCAGAGCCGGACGGCGCCGCCTGGCTGGAGCGCCTGCGGGGCTGGGCGCATGGGCTCGGATTCTCCCAGATCGGCGTGGCCGGTGTAGACCTGCACGAGGCCGAGCCCGGCCTGCTGGCCTGGCTGGCCGCGGGCTTCCACGGCAGCATGGGCTACATGGCCTCGCATGGCCTGAAGCGTGCGCGGCCGGCCGAGCTGGTGCCGGGCACGCTGCGCGTGATCACCGCGCGCATGGACTACCTGCCGCGTGCGCTGCCCGAGGGCTGGCAGGCGGTGGCCTTCGACCGGCTGCGGCAGCCCGGCGAGGCCGTGGTGTCGATGTATGCCCATGGGCGCGACTATCACAAGGTGCTGCGCCCGCGGCTGCAGAAGCTGGCCGACCGCCTGGCCGCCGAGATCGGCCCCTTCGGCCACCGCGCGTTCACCGATTCGGCGCCGGTGCTGGAGGTGGAGCTCGCGCAGCGCAGCGGCCTGGGCTGGCGCGGCAAGCACACGCTGGCGCTGGGCCGCGAGGCGGGTTCGATGTTCTTCCTGGGCGAAATCTATGTCGATCTGCCGCTGCCGCTGACCGAGCCGGTGGGCGCGCATTGCGGTCAGTGCGAGGCCTGCATCAGCGCCTGCCCGACCGGTGCCATCCTGGCGCCCTACCGGCTGGACGCGCGGCGCTGCATCTCCTACCTCACGATCGAGCACGACGGGCCCATCCCCGCCGAGCTGCGCGCCGCGATGGGCAACCGCATCTACGGCTGCGACGATTGCCAACTGGTGTGCCCCTGGAACAAGTTCGCGCAGCGCAGCAGCCTGCCCGATTTCGATGCGCGCGAGGCGGTGGCCTCGGCCAGGCTGCTCACGCTGTGGCAGTGGGACGAGGCGGCCTTCCTGCACCACACCGAGGGCAGCGCGATCCGCCGCATCGGCATCGCCCGCTGGCGGCGCAACCTGGCGGTGGCGCTGGGCAATGCCTGGCGCGAGACGGGGGACGAGGCCGTGGCCCAGGCACTGGCCGCGGCGCGCGATGGCGCCGACGCGCTGCTGCGCGAGCACATCGACTGGGCGCTGGCGCAGCGTAGTGTCTGAGTGCCGTCCCCGGAGGGGACAGGCCGCAACGCGGCCAGGGGAGCGCGGTATTCGTCGAAGCGCCCAGCCGGATCCGGGTTGCCCGGTCCGGTTGGGTCAGCCCCTTGGGGCCGAGTTCGGACGAAGAACGGTCCCTGCGGACCGTTTTTCGCCTGGCGAGGCGTCCGGCCTTGCCAGGCCGGACGTGGAACGGCCGCCAGGCGGCCGGGGCCAACAATTTATTGCTCGGCGAAGGCCCGTTCGATGACGAAATCGCCGGGCGTGGACGTGTTGCCTTCCTTGAAGCCGCGCGCCTCGAGCATGTGCTTCAGGTCGCGCAGCATCGCGGGGCTGCCGCAGATCATCACGCGGTCGTCGGTCGGGTTCATCGGCGGCACGCCGAGGTCGGTGAAGAGCTTGCCGGTCTCGATCAGCTCGGTCACGCGGCCCATGTTCTTGTAGGCCTCGCGCGTGACGGTGGGGTAGTAGCGCAGCTGGCTGGTCACCAGCTCGCCCAGGAACTCGTGGTTGGGCAGGTGCTCCACCAGCACGTCGTGGTAGGCCAGCTCGTCCACCTGGCGCACGCCGTGCACCAGCACCACCTGCTCGAACTTCTCGTAGGTGGCCGGGTCGCGGATGATGCTCATGAAGGGCGCCAGCCCGGTGCCGGTGGACATCAGGTACAGGCGCTTGGCCGGCAGCAGGTAGTCGATCACCAGCGTGCCGGTGGGCTTGCGGCCCACGATGACGGTGTCGCCCACCTGGATGTGCTGCAGGCGCGAGGTGAGCGGGCCGTCGGGCACCTTGATGCTCAGGAACTCGAGGTGGTCTTCGTAGTTCGCGCTGACGATGCTGTAGGCCCGCAGCAGCGGCTTGTTGTTCACCCGCAGGCCGATCATCGTGAAGTGGCCGTTCGAGAAGCGCAACGACGCATCGCGCGTGGTCGTGAAGGTGAACAGCCGGTCGGTCCAGTGGTGAACGCTCAGCACGCGTTCTTCGTTGAAGGCACTCATGTCGTCGGGCGTTGAGGGGAGGGCGAACCCGCGATTGTGCCTCGAACCCAGGGTTTGCCCGGATCGGCGGGGTCCGGCCGGCCCTCAGTGCAGGGCGGCCAGCAGCGCCAGCGCCAATGGCAGCCCCAGCATGCCCAGCAAGGTGGACACGGTGACCAGCCCCGCGACGTAGCTGCCGTGCCCGCCCATGCGCGTGGCCAGTACGTAGGCGCTGCTGGCGGTGGGCAGCGCGGCAAACGACACCAGCACCGCCGCCTGCCCCGGCGGCAAGGCCAGCACGAGCGCGAGGCCAATCGCCACCGCCGGCAGCACGCCGTGGCGGATGGCCATCAAGGCGGCCGCCAGGCGCGGCGCTTCACGCAGGGCACCGAAGCGCAGGCCCGCGCCCACCGCCATCAGGCCCAGTGGCAGCGCCGCGGCGCCGATGCGCGACAGCGTGACCGAGGCCAGCTCCGGCAGCTTCAGGCCCGCCAGGTTGGCGATCAGCCCGGCCAACGTGGACAGGATCAGCGGATTGCGCGACAGCTCGCGCAGGTAGCCATGCCCACCCTGGCGCGCGAGTGGCCATACCGCGGCGATGTTGCACAGGGGCACGCACAGCGACACCAGCAGCGCCTGCCAGGCCAGCCCCTGCGCGCCAGCCAGGCGTTCGGCCAGTGCCAGGCCCACGTAGGAGTTGAAGCGGAACGCCGTCTGGGCGCCGGAGGCATGCAGTCGCGCATCCACGCCCGGCACCCGGCCCAGCGCATAGGCCAGCAGGATGCCGATGCCCACCACCCCGATGCCGGCACCGCCAAACTGCAGCATGGTGCCGGGGTTCAGCGGGTTGCGCACGATGGCGTTGAACAGCAGGGCCGGGAACAGCAGGTAGTACACCAGCTTCTCGGCGCCGTCCCAGACCGGCCGGTTCAGCACCGTGTAGCGGCAGATCAGGTAGCCGCAGACGATCAGCGCGAAGTCCGGCAGCAGCAGCAGCACGTCAGGCATGGCCGCAGTGTGCCAGTGCACCTGCCGGCCCGCGCTTCACCCTACGGGGCAACCCGGGGTTCGCGTTCCTACGTATCACCAGCGCGGCAGAATCGGCTTCAATCGGTCTCCCGCCCCCATGGAGTGATTCCGGCATGAAAGCACTGTTGAGCACGTTTGCGCTGCTGACCCTGGCGGCCGCCCCGTTGTCCGCGCTGGCCCAGGCCTACCCGACCAAGCCGGTGCGCCTGGTGGTGCCCTTTGCGGCCGGCGGCACCACCGACATCGTGGCGCGCGTGGTGTCCGAGAAGATCCAGCCCGCGCTGGGCCAGGTGATGGTGGTCGAGAACAAGGCCGGTGGCGGCGGCATCGTCGGCGCCAATGAAACCGCCAAGGCCGCGCCCGATGGCTACGCGCTGGGAATGGCCACGGTGTCGACCACCGCGGCCAACCCGGCGATCAACCCCAAGGTGCCGTACAACCCGCTGACCGACTTCACGCCGATCATCAACATCGCGGCCACGCCGAACGTGATCGCGGTGCACCCGTCGTTCCCGGCCAAGGACTACGCCGGGTTCATCGCCGAACTGCAGAAGAACCCGGGCAAGTACAGCTATGCCAGTTCGGGCACCGGCGGCATCGGCCACCTGCAGATGGAGCTGTTCAAGAGCATGGCGAAGGTCTTCGTCACGCACATTCCCTACCGCGGCGCCGGCCCGGCCCTGAACGACACGGTGGCCGGCCAGGTGCCCATCATCTTCGACAACCTGCCCTCGGCGCTGCCCTTCATCAAGGACGGGCGGCTGGTGCCGCTGGTCGTGGCCGCGCCGCAGCGCTTGGCGGTGCTGCCCAACATCCCCACCTTCGCCGAGGTGAAGCTGGCCCCGGTGAACCGCATGGCCTACTACGGCGTGTACGGCCCCAAGGGCCTGCCGAAGGAGGTGGTGGACAAGGTGCACGCCGCGGTGAAGAAGACGCTGGAACTGCCCGACGTGAAGAAGCGCATCGAGGACACCGGCTCGCTGATCGTCGCCAACTCGCCGGCAGAGTTTGCCGAGCAGATCAAGGCCGAACTCGCGGTCTACAAGGACGTGGTGCTGAAGCAGAAGCTGGCGCTCGAATGAGGTGGCTGGGGCATGGCGCCAGCGCCTGACGCGTCGCGGGCGGTCGAAGCCAGCCGTCGCTCGATCGACCGCTTCGTCGACGCGCTGTGGATCGAGGACGGGCTGGCGCGCCTCACGCTCGAGGCCTACCGCCGCGACCTGAGCCTGTACGCGCAATGGCTGGCCACCGAGGCCGGCCGTGCGCTGGAAACCAGCACCGAGCCCGACCTGCTGGGCTACATGGCGGCCCGCCACGGCGCCAGCCGCGCGACCACCGCGAACCGGCGGCTCTCGGTGTTCAAGCGCTACTTCCGCTGGGCGGTGCGCGAGCACCTGGTGAGCGCCGATCCCACGCTGCGGCTCGACGGCGCGCGCACGCCGATGCGCGTGCCCAAGGTGCTGAGCGAGGCGCAGGTCGAGGCCCTGCTCGCGGCGCCGCAGGTGAGCGAGCCCCTGGGCCTGCGCGACCGCGCGATGCTGGAGCTGATGTACGCCGCCGGCCTGCGCGTGAGCGAGCTGGTGGCGCTGAACACCGTGCGCGTGGGCCTGCGCGAGGGTGTGATCAGCGTGGCCGGCAAGGGCTCGAAGGAGCGCCTGGTGCCCTTCGGCGGCGAGGCCCAGGCCTGGATCGAGCGCTACCTGGCCGAGGCGCGCGCGGCCATCCTCAAGGGCCAGCAGAGTGATGCCCTGTTCGTCACCGCGCGCGGCGGCGCGATGACCCGCCAGATGTTCTGGGCCCTGGTGAAGCGCCATGCGCAGACGGCCGGCATCCGCGTGCCGCTGTCGCCGCACACGCTGCGCCACGCCTTCGCGACGCACCTGCTGAACCACGGCGCCGACCTGCGCGCGGTGCAGATGCTGCTGGGCCATGCCGACATTTCCACCACCACGATCTACACCCACGTGGCGCGCGAGCGCCTGCGCCAGCTGCATGCGAGCCACCACCCTCGTGCATGACCGGGCCCGGGTGATACTTCGCCGCCTGCCTCACGCTCTAGGGAACGCACCATGAAGAAGCTGAAGTCGACGCTGCTGGCCATCGCCACGGTGCTGGCCTGCCTGGCCTCCGCCCAGGCGCGGCCGCTCGAACAGATCCGCAAGGGCGGCAAGCTCATCGTCGCCACCGAGGGCCAGTTCGCACCCTTCAACTTCTTCCAGGGTGCCAAGCTCACGGGCTTCGAGGTCGACGTGGCCGAAGCCATCGCCGCGAAGATGGGCCTGAAGATCGAGTGGAAGACGATCGGCTTCGACGCGCTGCTCACCGGCCTGCAGCAGGACCGCTGGGACATGGTGATCGCCTCGCACGGCATCACCGAAGAGCGCGCCAAGGCGGTGACCTTCACCGAACCGCACTACTGCTCGGGTGGCGTGGTGGTGGCCAAGGATGCGGCGATCAAGGGCGCCAAGGACCTGGCCGGCAAGGTGGTGGCGGTGCAGGTGGGCACCACCTACCTCGAGAACGTGAAGAAGATCCCCGGCGTGAAGGAGGTGAAGACCTTTCCGCAGGACACCCAGTCGCGCGCGGCGCTGCAGACGGGCAAGGTCGATGCCTGGGTCACCGACAAGTTTCTCGCCAAGACAGCGGCCAAGGAGGACGCGAAGTTCGGCCTGAAGATCGGCGACTTCCTCTTTGTCGAACGCATCGCCTCGGCCGTGGGCAAGGGCAACACCGGCCTGGCCGACGAGGTGAACAAGGCCCTGGCCGCGATGATGGCCGACGGCAGCTACGGGAAGATCTCGCAGCGCTGGTTCCAGGAAGACGTGCGCTGCAAGTGAGCCCGCTGTGGACCTGATGGCGCTCTGGCCGGCGCACTGGAGCCGGCGCCAGCGCAGCAGTGCCGCGCTGGCCACCGGCGCCGCGTTGCTGGTGCTGGCGCTGTGGGGCCTGGGCATCCCGCTGGCCTGGGCGCCCGAGCCCATCGGCAGCAATGCCGCGCAGTTCGCCGAGGCTGCGCGCATGACGATGATGCTCACGCTGGTGTCGGGCCTATGCGGCGTGGGGCTGGGGGTGCTGGCGGCGCTGGGCAAGCTGTCGCGGCTGTGGCCGCTGCGCTGGCTGGCCGGCGGCTACATCTGGGTGATGCGTGGCACGCCGCTGCTGGTGCAGGTGCTGTTCGCCTATTTCGCGCTGCCGCAGCTGGTGCCGGCGCTGAACCTCAGCGAGTTCTCGGCGGCCTGCCTGGCGCTGTCGTTCAACGTGGGGGCCTACAACGCCGAGGCCATCCGCGCCGGGCTGCTGGCGGTGCCGCGCGGCCAGATGGAGGCAGCGCGGGCGCTCGGCCTGTCGCGCTGGCACACCTTCGTCGACGTCACCTTTGCGCAGGCGATCAAGATCGCGCTGCCGCCGCTGGTGAACAACGGCGTGGCGCTGCTGAAGGATTCGTCGCTGGCCTACACCATCGGCGTGGTGGAGCTCACCACCATCGGCAACCGCATCCAGGCCGCCACCTTCCAGGCCACGCCCACGCTGGTGACCACCGCGCTGATCTACCTGCTGCTGACGACATTGCTCACGCTGATGTCCGACGCGGTGGAGCGGCGCTTCGACATCGAGGCGCGAATGCAATGAGCGCGCCGCTGATCGTGGTGGACAAGGTCAGCAAGCGCTTCGGCGCGGTGACGGTGCTGCGCGAGGTGAGCACGCAGTTCAACGCCGGCGAGGTGGCGGTGATCGTCGGCGCCTCGGGCTCGGGCAAGAGCACGCTGCTGCGCACGCTGAACCGGCTGGAAAAGCACGACAGCGGCCGCATCGTGGTGGACGGCATCGAGGTGGACGACGACCCACGCCACCTGGATGCACTGCGTGCCGAGGTGGGCATGGTGTTCCAGCAGTTCAACCTGTTTCCCCACCTCACGGTGCTGGAGAACGTGGCCCTGGCGCCGCGGCGGGTGCGCGGCCTCACCCGGGCCGAGGCCGAGGCCCGCGCGGCCGAGCTGCTGGAGCGTGTGGGCCTGGCCACGCACTTGGCCAAGCACCCGTTCCAGTTGTCGGGCGGGCAGCAGCAGCGGGTGGCGATCGCGCGGGCGCTGGCCATGCAGCCGCGCGTGATGCTGTTCGACGAACCCACCTCGGCACTGGACCCCGAGATGGTGAAGGAGGTGCTGGACGTGATGAAGCAGCTCGCCGCCGGCGGCATGACGATGATCGTGGTCACCCACGAGATGGGCTTTGCACGTGAGGTGGGCCACCGCATCCTGTTCTTCGACCAGGGCTGCATCGCGCAGGATGCGCCGCCAGAGCGCTTCTTCGGCGCTCAGGACAACGCGCGCATCCGTGCGTTCCTGGGCCAGCTCGGCGCCTGAACCGGAGCGCGTGAGCCTTGCACATCCGGCCATCAGGAGGCGGTGTGCGCCGTGCGCGCCGGGGCCTGCGCCGCGGCCGGCCGCCCCTGCTGCTGCACCGCCTGGCGCGACTTCCACAGCACCCGTGCCACGATGCCCGGCGCAAACAGCGCCGGCGGCTGGTCCAGCAGGTGGATCACGCGCAGGAAGGCGCGCGCCACCACGGCATCCTGCGCCGCTGCGCGATACAGCCGCGCGACGTAGGCATTGACGAAGCGCACCGACCACGGTCGCTTTCCGGGCACCAGCGGCAGCGCGAGGTCGGCGCCCACGGCCAGTTGCCAGGGAATGTCGATCACCTTGGCCGAGGCCTTGAAATAGCGCTTCGCCAGCCCTGACAGCCCGCCCTTCAATGCGGCGCGCAGGGCCAGCGATTCGCAGGCCGCCACCGTCATGCCCTGGCCATAGATCGGGTTGAAGCTGGTCTGCGCATCCCCCATCACCAGCAGGCCGGCCGGAAACTCGGGCAGGCGCTCGTAGCGGCGGCGCAGGCTGTGCGGGAAGCTGTAGCGCAGCGGCTCGCCGATGCACTCGCCCTCGTGCGTGAGCTTCACGAGTTCCGGGCTGCCGATCTGCAGCGCCCGCTCGCGCATGCCCTGGATCGTGGGTGCCGGGTGGTCGCCGGCGTAACCGCCGACAGTGCTCACCCAGCGCGGCACACCGTCGCTGCCGGGTTCCTGCGCGATCAGCACCGCGGCGCGCGGCAGCTCGGGCGTGGCGGTGCAGATCAGCGCCACCAGGTCCAGGCCCGGGCCTCGCGCCAACGCGCCGTCGCGGCGGAAATAGGCGGTCACGTAGGCCAGGCCCACGTTGACGCGCTCCTCGCTCGGCGCCGGGAAGCCCCAACTGGCCAACCAGGCCGGCATGCGCGAGCCGCGACCGGTGCAATCGACCACCAGGTCGGCCGACAAGGTGCTGCCACGGGCGTCACCAATGCGCGACACGTAGCGCACGCCCACCACGCGGCGCGTGGCGGCATCGAACTCCGGCGCGATGACATCGACGCTGTCGAGCAGGTGCACGCCCGGCAGCGCCCGCACGCGGCGGCGCAACTCGGCCTCGATCGTCAAGCGGCTCACGGCCAGGCCGTTCTCGCCGGCATGGCCTCGCGCGAAGCGGCGGCGCGCCGCGTCAAGGCCCGTTTCGGCCTGCAGGTCGCCCTGCATGCCACCGGCATCGATCATGGCCTGCGTGAAGCCCGGGAACAGCGCCTCGATGACTTGCCGGCCGCGTGCCAGCAGGCCGTGCGAGTGCACGGCCTGCGGCGTGCCCTTGCGCGGTGCGGCGTCGTCGGGCAATTCGTCGCGCTCGAGCAGCACGACCTCGCCGAATCGCTCGCTGAGCACCCGCGCGGCGAGCAGGCCGGCCATGCTGGCGCCCAGCACCACAGCGCGTCGGGCGGTAGGGGACACGTGTTCTTGGGACATGATCGAACTCCTCGCGGTTGCCGCGCGGCGGCGGCGTGGATGGGAGTCACCGATTCTTCTCAGGGCGGCCGCGCCGTCATGGGCGCTTTGTCCCGTCGCGGCCGCGGCGGCCGGCCTCATCACTCGGGCGGGCAGGACGGTTGTCCCCGGCGGGCCGCGGCCCTAGCATCGGCGCATGGTGCCTCCCAGTTCACTTCGGTCGCGGCCACCCAAGGCCAGAGGGGCCCCCTGCGTGGGCCTTGGGGCGCCCAGAACCTTCGGAACGGCCGGGCGGTTGTGATGGTGCCCCCCAGCTCACTTCGTTCGCAGCCCCCCAAGAGGGCGCCCAGAACCTTCGGAACGGCCGGGCGGTTCTGATGGCCAAGACCGAACAGCAGATCCGGTTTGCGACCGCCAGCGACGGCGTGCGCCTGGCTTACGCCAGCAGCGGCCAGGGCCAGCCCATGTTGATCAAGGCGGCTACCTGGCTCTCGCATCTGGAGGTGGACTGGGACAGCCCGGTCTGGCGGCACCTGTTGCGCGCGATGTCCGAGCGGGGCAGCTTCGTGCGCTACGACGAGCGGGGCTGTGGCCTGTCGGACTGGGTGGTGCCCGACCTGGGTTTCCCCAACTGGGTGCGCGACCTCGAGACGGTGGCCGACGCGGTGGCCCCCGGCCGCTTTGCGCTGCTGGGCATCTCGCAGGGCGCGGCGGTGGCCGTTGCCTATGCGGTCAAGCACCCGCATCGTGTGAGCCACCTGGTGCTGCACGGCGGTTATGCGCGTGGCCGGCTGGTGCGCAGTGACACGCCCGAGCTGCGCAACGAGGCCGAGATCATGTGCCACCTGGCCGAGATCGGCTGGGGCAAGGACGACCCCTCGTTCCGGCAGTTCTTCACCACCCAGTTCATCCCCGGCGGCACGGCCGAGCAGCACCGCTGGTTCAACGAGATGGAGCGCGTGAGCACCTCGCCGCAAAACGCCGCACGCTTCATGCGCGAGTTCAACGTGATCGACGTGACCGCGCTGCTGCCGATGGTGCAATGCCCCACGCTGGTGCTGCACAGCCAGCGCGACGTGCGCGTGCCCTTTGCCGAAGGGCGGCTGCTGGCCGGTGGCATCCCCGGCGCGCAGTTCGTGCCCATCGACAGTGGCAACCACCTGCTGCTGGAATCCGAGCCCGGTTGGCGCCGCTGGCTGGAGGCGGTGAACGGTTTCCTTAGTCGCGAGCACGGCGGCCCGGCCGGTGCCTTTCCGGGTCTCACGGTGCGCCAGCGCGAACTGGTCGAATTGCTGGCGCAAGGCCTGGACAACGCGCAGATCGCGGCGCGGCTGGGCCTGTCGGACAAGACGGTGCGCAACCAGGTGTCGGCAGTGTTCGACAAGCTCGTGGTGGAGAACCGCGCGCAGGCTATCGTGCGGGCGCGCGACGCCGGCTTCGGGCGCCACTGATCGGCGGCGTTACTGTACCGAGCCAATCGCATCCGGCCGGCCACGCCGAGGCGTCGGGCGCGCGCCGCAGGGCGCCCCGTCGGCCCCGAGATGCGGCCGGATGTTGCACCGCTTCGCACTCGGCATCCGGACGCCCTCATCCGATGCGCCGTCGCACAACGAGTCGGGCACCAAGATGCGGGGATGGCCGGTGGTCCCTCGCTCGCCCGGTGTGGCGGTGTCCAACATGAAGTTGAGGGACGTCCCGCAGGACTGGAGGCTGCCCGGCGCGGGCTTCGATTTCAAGGCCAACATCGGCAGCGCCGCCTGGCTGCGGCATCGAGATCGATGCCGGCAGGCGCACGCCCAGCAGCTACCGCATCATGGCCTGGGCCAGCACCGCGCATGCCACCTTCTGGGAAGACGAGCGGGCGCAGGGCAGCACGGCCGTCGGGCTCGCGGCGGGCCAGGGCGACCGCATCCAGCGTGTGCCCGAGTCAACGACCTCAAGCTGCTTCAGCAGCCCAACGTCCAGGGCCGGGACGCGGTTGAGCACCTGCGGCCGCGCACGATTGGTGGGATGGCCCACCACGGTCCTGATGCAGGTGGCGCGGCGGCCCGGTCAGGGCCGCCGTGCCCGATCCGCTGGCAGCCGGGTCCAGGGCAGGTCGGCCGGATCGGCCGCCATCGGCCCGGGCGCCTTGGCCACCAGGATGTGCGCGGCCACTGGTGCGAACGCGGCCCGGAAGTGCACCGAGCTCTTGACGACGATGATCGCCATCTTCACCGGTTCCACGCCGAGAAAGCGGCACAGGTCCAGGTCCAGCATCTGGGCCTTGGCGCTGGCCAGCAGCACCTGCACGCCTTGCACGTCCACCCGGGCGCAGGGTCCCAGGCGGGCGGTGCCACCGGCCGTCATCGGGCCGTGCAGCGGCACGATGCCGTCGCTGGTGGCCATCACCGTGACCTCGGCCTGCACCGGCGCGTCGGTGGGCGTGCCGTCGTAGGCCGCGACCGAGCGGCCCAGCGACAAGGACAGCTGGGCGCCCACGCCGGCCGCGCAGGCCGCCTGCGCGGCATCGGGGTCGAACAGCAGGCCCAGTGCCACCCGGCCCGGGAAGCGCCGGCCCGCGCCTTCGGCCAGCAGGGCGTGCAGCAGGCCGGTGGTGTTGCTGTCGCCGCCGGCCCCGGGGTTGTCCTGGGTATCGGCGATCACCACGGGCTGCGTCGCGCCCTCGGCCAGGCGCAGGGCCTCGCGCACCGCCTCGCGCGGGGCCAGCCAGTGCAGTGCCCATTCGGCGCGGCGGGCCACCACCTCGTCGTGCAGCGCGTCCACCGCCTGCTGCACGGCCTGCGCATCGGCGCCGTGGCCGAACACCACCGGCCCGCAGTCGGCGATGTCGGCGGCGGGGAAGCCCATCGCGAGTTCGAGTTCGACGCCGTGCGCGGCCTGCAGCTCGGCCAGGCGTTGCATCACCTCGGTGGCCGGCGCCATCAGCGTGCACTGGGTGTTCAGCGGCAGCAGGAAGGGCAGGCGGCGGTGGCGCGTGTGCCAGCGGGGTGCGCCGGGTGCCAGCCGCCGCGCCAGCATGCCGGCGGCACGCTGGCCGGCTTGCACCATGTCCACGTGCGGGTAGGTGCGATACACCGCAAACGCATCGGCCAGGGCCAGCATGCGTTCGCTGAGGTTGGCATGCAGGTCCAGCGTGGCCACCAGCGGCAGCGTGGGGCCGACCACCGCGCGCACGCGGGCCAGCAGTTCGCCCTCGGCATCGTCCAGGTGCTCGGCCACGGCGGCACCGTGCAGATCCAGGAACACCGCGTCGACGCGGCCGGCCGCATGCAGGTCTTGCAGCAGCGCGGCGCTGATGCGCTCGAACGCGTCTTCGGTCACCGGCGCCGAGGGCGTGGCACCGGCCCACACCGAGGGCACGGGGGTCCAGCCGCGCGCCCGTGCCTCGGCCAGGAAGCCGGCCATCGGCAGGCTGCTGGGGCCGATCAGGTCCAGCATCGCCGTGCCGCGCGAGAACGCGGGGTACGAGGAGCCGCGCTCGAACGCGGCCCAGTCGGCCTTGGAGGGGGCGAAGGTGTTGGTCTCGTGCTGGAAGCCGGCAACGAAGATTCTCATCGGGGGCCTGTGTCTGCGGTGGCCAGTGCAGCGAGCTCGGCCTCGCTGAAGCCGGCGGCGCGCCGCGCGGGCAGGTTGAACGGGCCGCGCTGGCGCGGTGCCTGGTGGGTGGAGGCCAGCTCGGCATAGGTGGCCACCGGGTCGAGGCCGCGCGCCTCGCACAACCAGCGATACCAGTGGTTGCCCACCGCGACGTGGCCGACCTCGTCGCGCAGGATGACGTCCAGGATGGCACCGGCCGCGTGGTCGCCCGCGCCCTCCAGCTTGGCCTTGATCGGCGGCGAGGCATCCAGCCCGCGCGCTTCCAGCGTGCGCGGCACCAGCGCCAGCCGGGCCAGCAGGTCGTGGCGCGTCTTCTGCGCCATGTCCCACAAGGCGTTGTGGGCCGGGAAGTCGCCGTAGTCGAAGCCCTGGGTGCGCAGGTGGTCGCGCAGCAGCTCGAAGTGGCAGGCCTCCTCCAGCGCGATGGTGGCCCACTGGCGGTAGAAGGCCTCCGGCAGGCCGGCAAAGCGCCAGACGATGTCGCAGGCCAGGTCGATCGCGTTCAGCTCGATGTGCGCCAGCGCATGCAGCAGCGCCGCGCGGCCCTCGGGCGTGCGCATCGAGCGTTGCTTGAGCTGGGTGTGCGGCACCAGGGCAGGGCGCTCGGGCCGGCCGGGAATGCCGGGCGGCTCGGCCAGCGGATCGTCGGCGCCCACCGGCAGCGTGAGGTCGATGGTCCGGGCCAGCCGGGCCTTGGTGTCGGCGTCGCGCGCCAGCAGCGGCGCCAGCACGGCGCGGCGAAGGGTGTCCATGTCCGGCATCGTACACAGCGATCGGCCATGCACCCACGGGGGCATGCCGGACTTCCTAGAATGCGCGGTTTCACAGCCTCACAGGACCGCGATGGCGATCTACCAGCTCGGGGACGAGGTGCCCCGCATTTCTGCCAGCGCCTGGGTGGCCGAGAGCGCCCAGGTGATCGGCCGCGTCACGCTGGCGGACGATGCGAGTGTCTGGTACGGCGCGGTGCTGCGGGCCGACAACGACAGCATCACCATCGGCCGCGGCAGCAACGTGCAGGACGGCAGCGTGCTGCACGTGGACACTGGCAAACCGCTGGTGCTGGGCGAAGACGTCACCGTGGGGCACCAGGTCATGCTGCACGGCTGCAGCATCGGCGACGGCACGCTGGTGGGCATCCAGAGCGTGGTGCTCAACGGCGCGCGCATCGGCCGCCACTGCATCGTGGGGGCCGGCTCCATCGTCACCGAGGGCAAGGAGTTCCCCGACGGCGTGCTGATCATGGGCGCGCCGGCCAAGGTGGTGCGTGAACTCTCGGCCGAGCAACTGGCCCGCATCCAGGCCGGTGCGCTGCACTATGTCGAGCAGCAGCGCCGGCACCGTTCGCAGCTCCGACGCATTGCCTGATGGACGAGCTTCACAAGTTCCTGTTCGAAGGCCTGGCCGTGCGCGGCATGCTGGTGCGGCTGGATGCCGGCTGGCGCGAGCTGCTCAAGCGCCGCACGAGCCCGGACGACGGCGGCCACGCCTTCCCGCCGCCGGTGCGATCGCTGCTCGGCGAAATGGCCGCGGCCAGCTGCCTGATGCAGGCCAACCTGAAGTTCAACGGCGCGCTGATCCTGCAGGTGTTCGGCGACGGGCCGGTGAAGCTGGCGGTGGCCGAGGCGCACCCGGACCTGGGCTTTCGCGCCACCGCCAAGGTGGTGGGGCCGGTGCCGGCGGATGCGCGGCTGGAGGCCATGCTCAATGTGCACGGCAAGGGCCGCTGCGCGATCACGCTGGACCCGAAGGACCGCCTGCCGGGCCAGCAGCCCTACCAGGGCGTGGTGCCGCTGCATGGCGACCAGCGCGAGCCGCTGCAGCGTTTGAGCGAGGTGCTGGAGCACTACATGTTGCAGTCCGAGCAGCTGGACACCAAGCTGGTGCTGGCGGCCAACGACGAACTGGCCGCGGGCCTGTTGATCCAGCGCCTGCCGATGGCGGGCGAGGCCAACCTGGCCGGCGGCGGAGCCGTCGCGCGCGACGAGGACCAGATCGGCCGCAACGAGGATTTCAACCGCATCTCGATGCTGGCGGCCACGCTCACCGCGCAGGAGCTGCTGACGCTGGACACCGACACCGTGCTGCGCCGCCTGTTCTGGCAGGAACGCCTGCTGCGCTTCGAGCCGCAGACGCCGCGTTTTGCCTGCAGCTGCTCACGCGAGCGGGTGGCCAACATGCTGCGCGGGCTGGGCCACGAGGAGATCGAGTCGATCGTGGCCGAGCGCGGGCTGGTGGAAATCGGCTGCGACTTCTGCGGTGCGCTCTACCACTTCGACCCGGTGGACGTGGGCGAGCTGTTCACACCGGGGCGCGACCAGCCGCCGGCCAGCGCCACGGTGCAGTAGCGCGCCCATGGCGCGCACCGTGGCCGGCGCCGGCCAGCGGTTCAGCCCGACGCCAGCCGCCGCAACGCGTGCTCGCACTCGGGTGCGTCGCACTGGTCGCAAGGCCATTGCCACGCCGGCTGCGCGGCCTCGCGCTCGGCCAGGCGGGTGAACAGGCCCGCACGGGGCGTCGGCCGCCGGCGCAGCAAGGGCGCCACCGCGTCGATGGCCGATTCAACCCGCGCCTGCTGCTGGCCGCTGACACCGGCCCAGGGCAGCCCGTGGCCGATGAGCAGCCCGCGCAGCAGCGCGTCCACCGGCTCGCGCACCTGCGGCCCGTCGCGTTGCAGGCCGTCGGCCACCCAGGGCAGGTCCAGCGCGGTCAGCAAGGTGAGCGCGCAGCGCTGCTGCCAGGCCAGCGCCATCGGGTGCAGCGAGCGGTCGCCGAACACCATCTCGCTGTAGACGCTGGTCATCAACGGCGTGGTGTCGCACAGCACCAGCTCATGCTCGGCCGCGGCGGCTTCGATGCGGCGCGCCTGCTCGGCCGCGATGCCGGCTTGTTCATGCTGGCCCGGGGTGCGGGCCCGGGCTTCGCACCATTCGCGCAGCACCTCGGGCACCCAGGTGCAGCGCAGGCCGGTGGCCTCGGCCAGCCGGGCGGTGGCGGCGCGCGCGAGCCAGGTCTTGCCGGTGCTCTCGGCGCCGACGATGGCGATGCACAGGGCTGGGCTCATGCCGTGTAGGCGAAGGTGCGCAGGCCGTTCAGGTTCAACACCGTGAGGCCGCGGGTCTCCAGCTGCAGCAGGCCGGCATCGTGCAGCCGGCGCAGCGCCTTGTTCACCCGCTGGCGCGACAGGCCGCAGAGCAGGGCGATCTCGCCCTGGTTCAGGTCGACGAAGGGGCCGGTCTGCGGGTACAGGTCGGGGTTGAACAGCGCCGCCAGGCAGCGTGCCACGCGGGCATCGGCATCGAGCAGGCGGCCAAACTCGAGCATGCCGATGAACAGGCTCAGGCGCGCGTTCATCAGCGTCTGCAGGTAGTGGTTGAACGGCAGGCTGCGCTGGCGCAGCCAGTCGAAGGTGGCGTAGGGCACCAGCGCCAGGCGGCAGGGGCGCAGCGCGATCACGTCGTAGCGGCGGATCTCGCGCTTGATCAGCGAGCCCTCGCCGAACCAGGCTGCGGCGCTGACGCCGGTGAGCGTGGAGACGCGGCCATCTTCGGAGGTGACCGACATCTTCAGCAGGCCTTCGATCAGCCCGATCCAGTGCGTCGAGGGCTCGCCCATGCGCGCCGCATAGCCGCCGGCGGGCACGCTGCGCTCGAAGGCCGTGGCCAGCACGCGCTCGAGCTCGTAGGCGGTGAGGGCACGTCCCCAGTCGGATTCGGTGATGATGGTGTGAAGACTGCTCACGTTGCATTGGCGGCGGGGGCCCGCGCCGCCCGCCGAGGATAGTTCAAGCCGCGGATGGCGGCAGTGCCTGGCGCTGCCACGCGCGCCAGCCGGCCAGGGCCAGGGCGGCAAACAGCGCGTACAGCAGCACCGTGAGCCACAGGCCCTTGGTGGCGAACAGTCCGATGCTGACGAGGTTGACCGCCACCCACACCGGCCAGTTCTCCACCAGCTTGCGGCCGAGCAGGAACTGCCCCGTGATGCTGCCCACCGTGGGCAGCGCGTCGAGGTAGGGCACGTCGGTGTCGGTGGCGTGGTCGAGCAGCGCGCCCAGCAGCGGCCAGGCCGCCAGCGTGAGGCCCAGTGCCAGCCAGCGCCGGCGCGGGCTCAGCCAGTGCACGCGCAGCGGCTCGCCGCGCGCGCCGGTGCCGCGCAGCCACTGCCACCAGCCCCAGCCCGCCACCGCAATGAACAGCAGCTGCAGCGAGGCCTCGCCGTACAGCCGGCTGTCGACGAACAGCAGCGCGTACAGCAGCGAACTGGCCATCGCCAGCGGCCAGCCGAGCGGGTTCACCCGCATGTTGCACACCACCATCCACACCGACAGCACACAGGCCACGATCTCCAGCCAGGTGACCGGGCTGCCCCACAGCGTGAAGGCCTGTGCCAGCAGCGGCTTGGCCGCTTCGAGCCAGGGCATCTGGGGTCAGCTTCAGTGCGATGCCGCGGCGAGCCGCTAGCGCCGGGTGATCTGGACGAAGATTTCGTCCGGCTTCACCATGCCCAGCTCGCTTCGGGCGCGGTCTTCCACCATCTCGAGGCCACGGCGCAGGTCTTCCACCTCGGCCACCAGGCGCGCGTTGCGCTGGCGCTGGGCTTCGTTGTGGCCCAGCTGCGCATCGAGCTGGCCCTGCAGGCGCCGCACATAGGGCATGCCGCCATCGCCGAACCAGAGCTCGGCATGCAGCAATGCCAGCAGCACCAGCAGGGCGAGGGTGACGAAGCGCATCGGTCGGCGACCGGCCGGTGGGGCGCCGCGTCAGCGCAGGTTGTAGAAGGCCGAGCGGCCGGGATAGACGGCGATGTCACCCAGGTCTTCTTCGATGCGCAGCAGCTGGTTGTACTTGGCCATGCGGTCCGAGCGGCTCATCGAGCCGGTCTTGATCTGGCCGGCGTTGGTGCCCACCGCGATGTCGGCGATGGTGGAATCCTCGGTCTCGCCCGAACGGTGGCTGATGACCGCGGTGTAGCCCGCGCGCTTGGCCATCTCGATGGCGGCGAAGGTTTCGGTGAGCGTGCCGATCTGGTTGATCTTGATGAGGATCGAGTTCGCGATGCGCTTGTCGATGCCTTCCTTCAGGATCTTGGTGTTGGTGACGAACAGGTCGTCGCCCACCAGCTGCACCTTCGAGCCCAGGCGTTCGGTGAGGTGCTTCCAGCCGTCCCAGTCGCCCTCGGCCATGCCGTCTTCGATGCTGATGATCGGGTACTTGTCGACCCAGGTGGCGAGGATGTCGGTCCAGGCCGGCGCCGCGAGCTTCAGGCCGCCTTCGCCTTCGAGCACGTACTGGCCGTCCTTGTAGAACTCGCTGGCCGCGCAATCCAGGCCGATGGCGATCTGCGAGCCCGCGGTGTAGCCGGCCTTGTCGATGGCTTCCAGGATCATCTGGATCGCCGCCTCGTGGCTCTGCACGCTGGGGGCGAAACCACCTTCGTCGCCCACCGCGGTGCTCATGCCCTTGGCGTCGATGATCTTCTTCAGCGCATGGAACACCTCGGCGCCGTAGCGCACCGCTTCGCGGAAGCTCGGTGCGCCCACCGGGATGATCATCAGCTCCTGCAGGTAGAGGTTGTTGTTGGCATGGGCGCCGCCGTTGATCACGTTCATCATCGGCACCGGCAACTGCATGCCGCCCGAGCCGCCGAAGTAGCGGTACAGCGGCAGGCCGCTTTCTTCGGCCGCGGCGCGGGCCACGGCCATGCTGACGGCCAGCGTGGCGTTGGCGCCCAGGCGGCCCTTGTTGTCGGTGCCGTCCAGGTCGATCAGGGTCTTGTCGAGGAAGGCCTGCTCGGAGGCATCGAGCCCGAGCACCGCTTCGCTGATCTCGGTGTTCACGTGCTCCACGGCCTTGAGCACGCCCTTGCCGAGGTAGCGGCCCTTGTCGCCATCGCGCAGCTCGATGGCCTCGCGGCTGCCGGTGGAAGCGCCCGAGGGCACCGCCGCGCGGCCCATGGTGCCGGATTCGAGCAGCACGTCGCATTCGACGGTGGGGTTGCCGCGGCTGTCCAGGATTTCGCGGCCGACGATGTCAACGATGGCACTCATCAGGTCTTCTCTCGCATTCGAAACGGACCCGTGAGTTTACGCTGCCCAGGGCCGGCGCCCGGGCCGGGGCAGGCGTGGTGCTGCTGGGTCGCTACTGGGTGTTGGCGATGCGGCTGGGCACCGAACCCGCGCTGCGCCAGGCCGTGGCGGTGGCCGAGAGGCTGGCCCAGCGCACCTGGGGCAGCACGCCGAGCCGGCTGGCGAAGGCCTCGATCTTGTCGATGCCATCGGTGGTGGTGCTGGCGTTGACGGCGTCCACCACCGTGAAGGTGAGCTGGTCCACCATGACGGTGGCGCTGTACACCGGTGCGGTGTAGCCGCCCTGGGTGAGCATGCCGGCCAGGGTTTCGGCGGTGCTCAGGTTGCGGCTGCCGCCGCCCACCACCACCAAGGCGGCGGCGGGGTCGTGCGCCTGCCAGTCGCTGCTGCTGCGCGGCAGCCAGAGTCCGTTGCTCAGGTCTTCCGAGCCGCCGCTGTGGCTGCCTTCGCGTACCACGCCCCACAGGCTGGCGGCCTTCCAGGTGTAGCCGCCGGTGCCGTTCTGGGTGCTGCGGAACGTGTCGATGTCGGCCGTCTGGACGCCGGACACCACGGTGTTGGGCGTGCCGCCGAGCGCGACGATGCGCTGCGCGGCGGCGGCCGCGTCGGCGGCCGAGTGCACGTGCACGTCCCACTCGACGCCCAGTGCGCTGAGCGTGCGGATGATCTCGCCGGCGCGTTTTTCGCCGTTGAGCCAGCCCACGTCGGCACCGATGGACCAGCGCATGCCCGTGGTTTGCGTGCCCACCTTGCCCGCCGCCGTGGCGCGCTGGAAGAAGGCGATCAGCTTGTCCGGGTCGGGCCAGCGGGCCGGATTGCTTTCGATGTGCATGGTGCCGGACACATACAGCAGCGGCATCGCCGGCGCTGCCGCCAATGCCGCGCCCAGCCCCAGCGCGTTGATCGCGGCGACGCGCGTGCGGTTCGCATCGGCCCAGGCGAGGGCGCCTTCGTACAGCGTCCACTGCGCCTGCATGTCGGCATCGCTCTTCAGGCCCGCCAGCGTGCTGGTGTTCCAGTTCGGCGTGCGTGGCGCGTTGACGTAGGTGGTGGTCCAGGCCGAGGCCTGCGCGAAGAAGTCGTTGTCGTGCATCTTCACGCCCACCACGTAGGGGCTGGTGGCGCCCGCGGCGGCGCGGGCGGCAGTGAAGCCGGCCTCGATCAGGCTGCCCGCGCTCTGGCCGGGGGACTGGAACAGCTTCAGGTCGTGGTGCTCGGGCCGGATGTAGAGGCTCTGGTAGCGGGTGCCCAGGTTGATGTACGGGGCCGAGTGCGAGATCGTCATCGTTGCGCCCAGCTCGCGGAACACCTGCGAGACGCTGGTGTACAGCGCCGCATCGGTCTGGAACGCGGCGATCACCGGGTTGCCGCCGGTGTACTGCTTCAGCCGCGCGAAGCCACCGGCCGCGCTGCCGGGCTGGCCGGTGACGAGGTCGGTGACATGGGTCTCGTAGTTGCGGATGGTGGCCAGCTGCTCGGCCGAGGACATGGCCGCGAGGCCCGCCCAGTCGTAGCCGGTGTAGTAGGGCTTGGGCGGGCGGATGTGGTAGTTCAACCCGACGAAGGGCGAGCTGCGCAGCCGCGTCATCAGCGCCGGGTAGCTGGCCTCGTAGGTGGCGAGCAGGGTGTCGGTGAGGTAGATGTCCACCGGCAGCCTGTAGCGCTCGTGCAGCGAGATCACGCGGTCCACCGTGGCCGCACTGCGATCGGGGTAGGCGAAGTCCTGTACGTTGAGCGTGAAGGTCAGCCAGTCGCCCGCCGTGGCCGGGCCGGCATACGAACCCGGAATCGCGTAGAGCAGCGCGTAACGCTGCTCGTCCAGCATGGCTTGTGCACTGGTGCCGTAGCCGGCGTAGACGGTGGTGCCGGCGATCGATGTGGCGTCCTGGCCGGACAACACGTTCAGCGTGTGCTCGCCCAGGGTGCCGGTGAAGTAGGCCGGGATGGCGGTGCCCGAAACGCGTGCCCAGCTGCCGTTGGACAGCGCATAGATGCTGCCGTCGGGCAGCAGCGCCGCGACGAACACCATGCCGGTGCGACCGCGGTCGGCATCGGCCACCACCAGCTTGCCCGACACGCTGAGCTTCGCCGGCGTGCCCGACACCGTGGGGCTCAGGCTCCAGGCGGTGGCGGCCTGTGCCGGCGGGGTGAAGGGTGCCAGCAGCGCCAGCAGGCAGGCCAGGCCCACTGGCAGCACGATGCGGTGCAGGGCGCGCGCCAGTGGCTGAACGAATTCGAGGAACACGGCTCGCTGCATGGCGCCCTCCCGCCTGGACGATTCCGGCGGCAGTGTGGCAGCGTCCGGGGCGGGCCGATGGCCCCAACAGGCCGACGATGGGCCGCCAGTTGGCGCGATGGGCGGGCGTTCAGCTCACGCCGTCGACCACCACCATGCGCATGATGCCGGCGCCTTCGCGCACGCTGCGGGCATGGGTGTAGGTCTGGCTGTTGTAGAAGGCCTTGGCCGCGGCGCGGTCGGCAAAACGCAGCAGCACCAGGCGGCTGGGTGTCCAGGGGCCTTCGAGCACCTCGAACTCGCCGCCGCGCACCAGCACCTCGGCACCATGCTCCTGCATGGCCTGGGTGCTCCATTCGCGGTACTTCGCCATCTGCTCGGCGTTGGTCACGGTGACGTCGGCGATGATGTAGGCGCTCATCGGCGGGCTCAGCAGGAGAAGTCGTTTTCCAGCAGCGGCTGGGCCTTGACCACGCGGTCCAGCGCCAGCAGCTGTTCCAGCAGCGCCCGCATGTGCTGCAAGGGCACGGCGTTGGGGCCGTCGCACAGGGCGCGCTTGGGATCGGGGTGCGTTTCCATGAAGATGCCCGAGACACCCACGGCGATGGCCGCACGCGCCAGCACCGGCACGAATTCCCGCACCCCGCCGCTGCTGGTGCCCTGGCCGCCCGGCAACTGCACCGAGTGCGTGGCGTCGAACACCACCGGGGCGCCCGTCTCGCGCATGATGGCGAGGCTGCGCATGTCGGACACCAGGTTGTTGTAGCCGAAGCTCACGCCGCGCTCGCAGGCCATGAAGCGGTCTTCGCTCAGGCCGGCATCGCGCGCGGCATCGCGGGCCTTGTCGATCACGTTCTTCATGTCGCCAGGCGCCATGAACTGGCCCTTCTTGATGTTCACCGGCTTGCCGCTCTGGGCCACGGCACGGATGAAATCGGTCTGCCGCGACAGCAGCGCGGGCGTCTGCAGCACATCGACCACCTGGGCGACCGGGCCGACCTCATCTTCGCGGTGCACATCGGTGAGCACGGGCACGCCCAGGTCGCGTTTGACCTTGGCAAGGATCTCGAGCCCCTTGTCCATGCCCAGGCCACGAAAACCGGAACCACTGGTGCGGTTGGCCTTGTCGAAGCTCGACTTGAAGATGAACGGGATGCCCAGCGCTTGCGTCATCTCGCGCAGGCGGCCGGCAGCCTCCAATTGGAGCGCCTCGCTCTCGACGACGCAGGGGCCGGCGATCAGGAAGAAGGGCCGGTTCAGGCCGACCTCGAAGCCGCAGAGGTTCATGTGCCGTGCTCCGCTTCAGGCTGCGCGCTGCACCGCTGCGCCACGCTGCACCTTGCGGTCCAGCGCCGCCTGGAGGTAGCTGATGAACAGCGGGTGGCCGTCCCAGGGCGTGCTCTTGAACTCGGGGTGGAACTGCACGCCCACGAACCAGGGGTGCTGGCTCTGCGGCAGCTCGACGATCTCGGTGAGCTTCTCGCGCTGCGTGATGGCCGAGATCACCAGGCCCGCTTGCTGCAGGCGCTCGAGGTAGCCCTCGTTGGCCTCGTAGCGGTGGCGGTGGCGCTCGGTGACCACCGGGCCGTAGATCTTGTGCGCCAGCGTGCCGGGCTTGATGTCGGAGCTCTGCGCGCCCAGGCGCATGGTGCCGCCGAGATCGGAATTGGCATTGCGCTTCTGGATCGTGCCGTCGCGGTCCTGCCACTCGTCGATCAGGGCGATCACCGGGTGCGGCGTGGCGGGCTCGAACTCGGTGGAGTTGGCGCCTTCCAGGCCGGCCACGTGGCGTGCGAACTCGATCGTGGCCACCTGCATGCCCAGGCAGATGCCCAGGTACGGAATGCGGTGCTCGCGGGCGTACTGCGCCGCGGCGATCTTGCCCTCGATGCCGCGCTTGCCGAAGCCGCCGGGCACCAGGATGGCGTCGAACTGCTCCAGCTGCGACACGGTCTGCGGGTTCAGCGTCTCGGAGTCGACGTATTCGATCTTCACGCGCGCATGGTGGTGGATGCCGGCGTGGCGCAGCGCCTCGTTGAGCGACTTGTACGAATCCGACAGGTCGGTGTACTTGCCGCACATCGCGATCGTGACCTCGGCCTGCGGGTGCAGCACCTCGTGCACCAAGTGGTCCCAGCGCTTGAGATCGGCCGGGCGGGTGAGCAACTGCAGCTTCATGCAGATGAGCTCGTCCATGCCCTGCTCGTGCAGGATGCGCGGCACCTTGTAGATGGTGTCCACGTCCCACATGCTGATCACGCCGTGCGCGGCCACGTTGGTGAACAGCGAGATCTTTTCGCGTTCCTCGGCCGGCACCTCGCGGTCGGCGCGGCACAGCAGCACGTCGGGCTGGATGCCGATCTCGCGCAGCTTCTGCACCGTGTGCTGGGTGGGCTTGGTCTTCAGCT
>JACRAZ010000078.1 GCA_016213205.1 Burkholderiales bacterium | reverse complement strand
TGTCGGTGCAGGTGCTCGCGCGCACCGAGCAGGGCGTGCGCCTGCGCTTCGTGGTGGCCGACACCGGCATCGGCATCGCGCCCGAGCAGCAGGCGCACATCTTCAGTGGCTTCTCGCAGGCCGAATCGTCCACCGCGCGGCGCTTCGGCGGCACCGGGCTGGGCCTGTCGATCTGCGTGCGCCTGGTCGGGCTGATGGGCGGCGCCCTGCAGCTCGAAAGCCAGCCGGGCCAGGGCAGCCGCTTCAGCTTCGAGCTGCCCTTCGGCGTGGCCGATGCACTGCCCGCCACCGAGCCCGCCACGCCGCAGGTGCCCGAGCCGCTGAAGGGCCTGCGCCTGCTGGTGGTGGAGGACAACGCGGTGAACCGCCAGGTGGCGCAGGAGCTGCTGGAGGCCGAGGGCGCGCAGGTGTTCCTGGCCGAGGATGGCGCCGCCGGCGTGGCCGCGGTGGCCGCGGCCGCGACGCCCTTCGACCTGGTGCTGATGGACCTGCAGATGCCGGTGATGGACGGCTTCGAGGCCACGCGCGAGATCCGCCGGCTGCCGGGCGGCGATGCGCTGCCGATCGTGGCGATGACGGCCAATGCGCTGGCCAGCGACCGCGAGGCCAGCCTCGCCGCGGGGCTGGACGACCACGTGGGCAAGCCCTTCGAGCTGGACCAGCTGGTGGCCACCGTGCTGCGCCATGCCGGCCGCGCCGTGGTGCCGGCCGCCGGCCGCGCCGCGCCCGCCGCGCTGCCGGCCGATGCACTGGCCTGGGCCGGCGAGCAGGGCATCGACCTGGTGGCGGCGGTGGACCGGCTGGGCGGCCGGGCCGACATCTGGAGCAGCTCGGCACGGGGTGTTGCAGCCGACCTGGCGGCCCAGGCCGGCACGCTGCAGCAGCTCCTGGCGGGCGGCGATCTGGCGGCGGCCACCCGGCTGGCGCACACGCTCAAGGGGGTGGGCGCGACGGTGGGCGCATCGGCGCTGTCCGCCTCCGCGGCAGCCACCGAGCGCCTGCTGAAGGCCGCCGCGGCAGCGGCCGGCGCCGGGGCCGGGGTCGGCGCCGGGGCCGATGGTGCGGCACCGGCCGATGCCCCCGCCGCCGCGCCGCCAGCCGGCGCCCTGGCCGCCGCGGTGGCGGCCCTGCAGGCCCGCATGCACGAGGCCGCCGCGGCACTGGCGCGCCTGGGCGACTGGCTGGCGCCGGCCCCACCCAGCCAGGCCGATGCGCAGCGCGATGCCCAGGCCCTGCTGCGCGCGCTGCCGCCGCTGACCGCGCTGCTGCGCGACCAGGACATGGCGGCCACCGACCTGCATGCCGAGATCGTGCAGGCCCACGCGGCCCACTGGTCGGCCGAGCTGCGGCCGCTGGCCGATGCGATGGCCGCGCTGGACTTCCCCGCCGGCGTGCGCGCCTGCGAGCAGCTGGCGCAGGCGCTGGCAAGCGCGGCCGAGGAGATGTCGGCCTGAACGGCTGGCTGCCTGAAGCCGCCGGCAGCGCCGCGCGCGCTGGGGCGCCTGGCACTGGTGGGAATCTGTCCCACAATGCCCCCAGACTCCCGAGGTCCCCCATATGCATTGCCCCACGCCGTCGATGGACGATGGTCACCCGCACCTTCACGGCGGCCGTGCGCAAGCGGGGCAGCGCCCCACGCGCCGACACCTCCTGGCGGCATCCGCTGCCATCGCCGGCACGGGGCTGGCGGGAACGATGCAACTCGCGTTCGGCCAACCGGCCGCGGCGCGGCCCACCAGCGAGCAGGTGAGCGGGCCGTTCTACCCCGTGCGCCTGCCGGCCGACCAGGATGCCGACCTGACCGTCATTGCCGGACGAACGGCACGCGCGCAAGGGACCCTCGTGTACCTGAGCGGTCGGGTCACCAATGTGCGCGGCGAGCCGGTCCCGAACGCCGACATCGAGGTCTGGCAGGCCAACGCCGCGGGCCGGTACACCCACCCGGCAGACGACAACGCCCAACCGATCGACCCCCACTTCGATGGCTACGCCAGGATTCGCAGTGACGCTGACGGCCGCTACCGGCTCAAGACCATCAAGCCGGGCGCCTACCCGGCAGCGCCCGGATGGATGCGGCCGCCGCACATCCACTTCGACATCCGAGGCCGGCACAGCCGGCTCGTGACCCAGATGTACTTCGAGGGCGAAGAACTCAACGCCAAGGACCGGTTCTTCGACCGCTTGTCACCCGCCGGGAAAGAGGGATTGCTGGCCCGCTACGGCACGCCATCGGCACAGCATGAGCCGAACGCGCTGGTGGCGGTGTGGAACATCGTGTTGATCGCGGGTTAGGCTGTGGGGCATGCAAGCCCTGGCTTCACTGACCGGGCGCAGGTTCGCCGAGATGAGCCCAACATGCCCGACAACCCCCTGCTTCCAGCCAATACCGCGCTCGATCGTGCGCTGATCGAAGGCGCCACCTTCACCGACTCGCATTGCGTTGCCTTGTCGCGTGGCGATGCGAGCATGGTCGACATCTTCTTTGCGATCTTCGGCCACCACCCCGCGTGGTTGAAGGCCCTCCTGCTGGTTCGCCACCGTTGCGGCGCCTGGTTCGGGCTCGAAGCAGCAAGTGCTGCTCAGGTATTGAATCCAACCCAGGAAGCCACCTACCGCGTCGGCCAGGCCATCGGCCCCTGGCCCCTTTACTTCCTGGGTGAATCCGAATTGGTCGCCGGGCGAGACAACAAGCACCTCGACTTCAGGCTTTCCGTCTTGAAGCACGGCACGGGACCGGCCGCGTACGCCACCGTCACAACGGTCTGCCGAGTTCACAACCGGTTCGGGCGGGCGTATCTGCGTGTCATTGCGCCGTTTCACACATGGGGCGTACGGCGCCTGCTGTCCCGCGCTTCACGGGCCGGCAGGTTGTGAAGTTCGGGTTCAGTGGCTCGCGCGCGCGGCTCATCGGCACCCAGCCTGGGTGGACCAGGTGGCCGCGAGCCCCAGGTCGCTGAAGCGGCCGCTGGCGTCCACGTAGTACAGCCGGTTGTCGGCCGACGAGACGCCGAGGTAGCTGTTGCTCGTGGTGTAGCGGCGGTAGTAGTAGGGCGCGCTGCTCAGCGAGCCGGGCCGGCGCGGGCTCAGCAACTGCGGGGACTGGTCCTCGCCCCAGTCGAACAGGCAATCGGCCTCGGCATTGCTCAGCACGTTGGTGGGGGCCGGCGCCGTCACCGTGACGGTGGCGCTGGCCGCCGCGCCGCTGCCGCCGGCATTGCTGCCCTGCACCGTGTACGCGGTGGTGGCGGTGGGCGTGACGCTGCAGCTCGCGCCGCTGCTGCCGGCGCAGCTTCCGCCGGTCCAGGTGTAGGTGGTGGCCGCGGGCGTGCAGCGGGCGCTGAGCGTGGCGCTGCCGCCCGGGGCCACCGAGGCGGGGGATGCGCTGAGCGTGCACACCGGCACCGCCACCGGTGTGCTGGTGGTCACGCGCAGGCCCGGCGACGGGGCCGAGCAGTTGCCCGCCGCGTCGCAGGCGGCCACGGTGTAGGTGTAGGTGGTGGCGGCCTGCAACCCGGTGTCGGTGTGGGTGGGGCTGCCCGGGCTGGCCACCAGCGTGCCGTTGCGGTAGACGCGGTAGCTGCTGACGCCCACGTTGTCGGTGGCGGCCGACCAGGACAGGCCGAGCTGGGTGCTCTCCACCGCCGTGGTCTTCAGCCCCCCGGGCACGCTGGGCGGCGACTTGTCGGCGTTGACGGTGATCGTGAGGCTGGCGGCCGCGCCCCAGCCGGCCGAGTTGCTGCCCATCACGCCGTAGGTGGTGGTGGCGCTGGGGGTCACGGTGCAACTGGCGCCGCTGGTGCCGGCGCAGGTGCCGCCGGTCCAGGCGTAGGCGCTGGCCACCGGGCTGCACAGCGCGGTGAGCGTGCTGCCGCTGCCCACGGTGAGCACGCTGGCGCTGGCGTTGAGCGTGCACGCCGGCACCGCGCTGGCACTGGCCAGCACGCTGGCGTAGGTGGCCAGCGCGCTCTCGACATTGGCGCTGTTGGTCATGAAGCCACCGTGGTCGCCGGTGGGGTCGTCGATGAACAGCAGCACGCTGGCGCCGTACTTCGTCACCCAGGCCTTGGCCGCGTTCATCGCGGTGCAGCCGTTGATCGTGGGGTCGGGGTCCTTCTGGCCGCAGTACATGGCCCACTTCATGCCGGCAAACGGCTGGCTGCCGTAGGCGCCGGCGTCGATCTGCTGGTTGGGCGGGTAGCCCGACATCACGCCGCCCGCGTTCGACAGCACCAGCCCGAAGTAGCGGCCGCCGGTGCTGGCCGCGTCGCGCGCGGCCACCGCGTAGCTGTTGGCCGAGGCGCGTGAATAACCGACATAGAACACGGTGCCCGGCTTGGTGCCCTTGGCGGCCAGCAGCGCGCTGACCAGCGGGTACACCTCGTCGGGCGTGTAGTAGTCGCTGGTGGCCTCGCCGCCGCCGAACCACCACTGCAGCGCGAGCACCGCGTAGCCGTACTTCTCGGCATAGGGCTGCCAGAGGTACAGCTCGTCGGTGGCCCAGCTGGCATGGCCGTGCAGCGCCACGATCACGCCCTTGGGCGTGCCGCTGGCGGGCTGCCACCAGGCCGAGAAAGCGCGGTTGTCGCTGGTGGCGCGCAGCTCGGCGCCCTTGCTCAGCGCAAAGGCATATCGGGTGGGGTTGGCCGCCTGGGCCTGGGCCATCAGCGCGGCCGAGTTGGCGGCCGCGGTGGTGGCCGCCGGGGCGGGCAGCGGCACCAGCAGCGCGGCCCCTCCAAGCAGGGCGCACAGGGCAAGGGCAAGCAGGCGTGGCATGGCATCACCAAAGGCAGGGGGGCCTCAGGGTGATCGGCGCCGGCGGCGCGTTCTGTAGCGGATGCGTGGGCGGGTGGGGCCGCTCACTCGGCCTTCAGGCCTGTTTCCTTCACCACGCGTGCGAGGCGGGCCTGTTCGCTGGCCAGGAAGGCGGCCAGCCCGGCCGGGCTTTCCAGGCGCTGGGGTGCGCGCATGCCCAGCTCGCCCAGCCGGGTGGGCACCGGGCCCTCGGCCAGCGTGCGGGCCCAGGCGGCCTGCACCGCCTCCACCGTGGCGCGTGGTGTGCCCGTGGGGGCGAACACGGCCAGCCAGCCCAGGTATTCGAAGCCGGGCAGGCCGGCCTCGTGCAGCGTGGGCACCTCGGGCAGCGCGGCCGTGCGCTCGCGCGTGGTCACGGCCAGGATGCGCAGCCGGCCGGCGCGGGCGTGCGGCAGCGCCATGTTGGGCGCGGTGATCATGAAATCGATCTGCCCGCCCAGCAGGTCGTTGGCGGCCTGCGCCTCGCCCTTGTAGGGCACGTGCAGCAGCCGGGCGCCGGTGGCCTGGCCGATGAGTTCGGCACACAGGTGGCCGGCCGAGCCGATGCCGCTGGAGCCGAAACGCAGCCCGCCCTCGCGGCTGCGCGCCAGCGCCAGGAATTCCGCCACCGTGCGCGCCGGCAGGCTGGGGTGCACCACCAGCACGAAGGCACCGGCCCCGAGCATGGCCACCGGCGTGAAGTCACGTGCCGGGTCGTAGCGCAGCGTGCGGAAGAACAGCGGCGCGGCCACGGTGGAACTGGGCCCGGCCACCAGCAGCGTGAAGCCGTCCGGGGCGGCTTGTGCCACGGCCTCGGCCGCCAGCGTGCCGGCCGCGCCGGGCTTGTAGTCGACCACCACGCCCTGGCCCGGGCGCGCGCTCAGTGCATCGGCCAGCATGCGCGCCAGGAAATCGGTGGGGCCGCCCGGAGGGGCCCCCAGCAGCAGCTTGACCGGGCGCACCGGGCTGTCCTGCGCGCGCAGCGCCTGCGGCGCGGTGGCCAGGGCGGCCAGGGCGGCCAGGCTGGCCGCCAGGCGGCGGCGTCGGAGGGAAGGGGCTTGCATCGCGGGGGCCGAGCCGGGTGCTCAGCCGAACACCGTGTCGCTGTGTGCGTGGGCGTTGCCGACGAACAGGCGCAGCACCGGCATCTCGCCGTCGTGTTCCCACACCCGGCCCTGGATCAGGAACTGGCGGCCACCCAGGCGGATGACGTCGCCCTGCACCGGCGGCACCGTGTGGCCTTGCCAGAACTGCGGTATCGCGATGGAGGAGCGGCGGATCCAGGCCTGGTCGTCGGTACCGAAGACCAGGATCACCTTCAGGTTCTGTGAGCTCATGGGCGCGCGGGGCCGGCTGGCCCGGATACCGGGAAGCGGCAGCTTACCCCAGCCCGGCGGGTGCGGCGCATTCACAGGGACAGTTGCACGAAGGCCCCCGCGCGCAGGGCGCGGTAGCCCTCGGGGCCGGCGTCCAGGTAGACCCGGTTGCCCACCACCAGGCCCTGGTCCAGGCCGCTGTAATGCCAATCGGCCACGCGCACGCGCTCGTGGCGCAGCGTCAGCCGCAGCGCCAGGCTGCGCGACAGCGGCAGCCGCAGGGCCGCATCGACCGCCTGCCACTGGTGGCGCATGTCGGTGAAGCTGTCCGCGGCCTGGGCGGCGAAGCCCGGGCTCTGCAGCGCATCGGCGGAGGCGTAGGCATAGGCCAGCGGCGAGCGCGAGGAGACGCGGCTGTACTGCAGCTCCAGCTCGGGCCGGCCGAAGCGGTGCCGCAGCCCGATGCCGAACGCGCTGCTGCGCTCCTGCCCGGCGGCGCGCCAGGCCAGGCGGGCGGGATAGATGCTGCCCGGCGCGCCGAAGGCGTTGGAGCAGCTGGGCGGCAGCGAGAAGCAGCCCGCGGCCACCGCGCTGCCCAGATCGGCCGCGCCGGCCTGCTGCTGGCGTGCCCGCTGCCGCGAGAGGTAGGCGGTGAGCGCCGTGGCCGCCGAGGGCAGGTAGCCGGCATCGAGGTGGACCGCGTGCTGCGACTGGCGCCCGGTGCGGCCGAACTCGGCCGGGTAGTCGTCGGCCCGGGCCTGCAGCGTGAGGCCCAGGTCCATGTCGTCGCGCGGCATCAGGTTGATGCGTGCCTTCAGGAGCTGCTGCCGGCGGTCGGCGAGGTCGAACTTGCGCTGTTCCTCCAGCGTGTGCAGGGCATCGAGCAGGTTGGCCCGTGTCACCGTGTAGTCGGGCCGCGAGACGGTGTAGAAGGCGCGGTACGGGTCGCTCTCGTAGGGGCTGCCGCGCCGGCGCGCCTGCTCGTAGGACAGGCGCAGCGTCATCCGCTCGAAGCCGCGCTCGGTGTAGCCCAGGCGCAGGCGGTCCTCCCAGGTGCGGTGGCGCTCGCGGTGGGCGCGGTGCACGGTGTCGCGCTCGGCCTCGGCCGACAGCATGGCGCGCCGCCGCAACTGCAGTTCGGTGCCCAGGCGCAGCGTGTCCTGCGCACCCTCGAAGGGGATGCTGCGGTAGTGGATGTTGTTGCTGCCGTCGTAGACCGTGCGTGCGTTGGTGTCCTGGATGATGTAGCCGTACTGGCCCGTCTGCGGGTTGAAGGCGGTGTACTGGCTGCCGTTGCGGCTTGCGTGGTGGCGCAACGTGGCGCGCACGGTGAGCCGCGGGGCCGGCGCGAGCGAGAGGCCCAGGTCGAGCAGGCGGGTGTCGATGGCGGCCTCGGCGCGCGGCCGGCTCAGCGCGGCGCCGGTGTTCCAGAGATCGAAGTTGCCGTCGAAGCCGCTGCCGAAGGGCGCGCCGGTGCCCCGGGTGGCCGTGGGCGGGATCAGCGTGTCGTTCTGCCGCAGCGCACCCAGCTCGAGGGTGGCGGTGAGCCGGCCACGCCAGTCCGCCAGCAGCGACTGCGCGAACTCCAGCCGCGCGTGGTAGGCCTCGTTGTCGGGCGCCAGGTCGGCACGCCCGCCCAGGATGCGCAGCGCACCCACCGGGTGGCGGAACGGGTTCTCCCAGCTCAGAGTGTCGATGTGGTTGCGGAACAGCGAGGCCGCCAGCGCCAGGTTGAGCTGCGTGCGTTCGTCGGCGTACTGCAGCTCGGCACGCAGCGTGTGGGTGCGCTGGTCGATCGGCTCCACGGTCTCGCCGTTGCCCTCGTTGCCGCCGAAGGCGCGTGCACCCTGGCGCAGGTCCAGCGCAACACTGGACAGGAGGGTCCAGCCCTCGGCCAGCCGCAGCTCGATGCGGGCCGCGCCGCTGCGGCGCTGCACACCGAGCGTGGTGTCGCCGCTGTGCGCGATCAGGCGCTGCAGCGCCGCGGCATTGGCGGCGTTGTTGGCGCTGGCGCCGCCGGCGGCGACCCCGGGTGCCGGTGTCAGCACCAGCTGGCCGGTGCCGACCCCTTGCCAGATGGGCCGGGCCCCGGTGGCGCTGACCTGCGGTGTCGCGTTGAACGCGAGGCTGACGCGGTAGTCGTTGTAGCGGCCGAACTGCAGGCCGATGTGCTGGTCCTGGTGGCCCGCGGCGCCGCCCACCAGCGCCATGAAGCGGGCTTCGTCCGGCTTGTTCGCCTGCAGGTCGAAGCGCTGCAGCACGAGGCCGTTGTCGGTGTCCCGGTACTGGCTGGACAGCGCCGGGCGCCGCCCGGTCTCGCCCAGCAGCAGGCCCGCCTCGGCGAAGCCCGCGACCCACCAGCCCGAGTCGCCCAGCCGGGCCTCGCGCGGCGGCGTGAAGGGCAGCGCGTACAGCAGGCCCGCCGGGCTGCGCGAGGCCGGTGTGCGGTAGGGGCCCAGGCCGGCGGGATCGCGCTCGCCCGGGCCGAGCCGCAGCGCGGGGTGGGCCGCGTCCCCCAGCGTGCCCGGCCAGGCGGCAAGCGGATCGGCCAGCGCGGCGGGGGCCGCGAGCCCGGCCACGGCGGCCCAGCCGAGCAGGCGCCCGAGGGCGCGCCACGCGGGCGGCTTCGCGCCAGGGTGGCCTGGGGTGCGGTGGCTCACGCGCTCATCTCCGTGGTGTGCACCGGCCCTAGCGCAGGAAGCGCACGCCGGCGGGGTGGTTGCTGCCGTGCACCTGCGCATGGCAGGTTTGGCAGCTGCGGGCCATCAGGCGCTCGCTGGGGTCGGCGCCGCCGGGCTGGTTCACCGCGGTGAGCAGCCGGTTCTGGTGGGTGCGGTTGCTGTGGCATTGCTGGCACAGGAAGGGCCGCGGCGCCACCAGCAGCATCTCCTGGCTCGCGCCATGGGCCTCGTGGCAGTTCATGCAGTTCTCGCGCACCGGCGCGTGCTCCCAGAGGAAGGGGCCGCGCTTCTCGGCATGGCAGCCGGTGCACAAGGCGTTCACCGAACCGGCCTTCAGCAGCGGCCGGGTGGGCGAGCCATGCGGGTTGTGGCAGCTCTCGCAGGACAGCTTGCCCTCGGGCAGCGGCATGTGCGAGCGCTTGCGGAACTCGGCCCGCTGCTGGGCATGGCAGCCGTAGCAGGTTTCGGAGACGCTGGCCTGCGTCAGCAGGCCGGCGGCGGAAAAGCGCGCCATCGGGTTGTGGCAGTCGCTGCAGGCGATCTGGTTCGTGGCATGCACCGAGCCGGGCCAGTGCAGGCGCTGGCGCCCGGCGTGGCAGGCCTCGCACTGCGCGTTCTGCACCGCCACCGGCGTGCCCCAGCCCCGCGTGAAGCCGATCAGCGCGCTGCGGTCGGTGGCATTGGCCACATGCCCCGAGCCCGGGCCGTGGCAGGCCTCGCACACCTGGCGCTCACGTTCGCTGCGCGGGTTCTGGCGGAACGCGCGTGCATGCACGGTGTGGCCGAAGTGGGCGTTCTCCTGCGCATGGCAGCGCAGGCAGACCGCCTCGCCCACGTAACGTGCCATGCCATCGGCCGCAGCCACGGGCAGCTGGGCCGCGGCGGGGCCGCACAGCAGTGCCCACAGCAGTGCACAGCGCCACCCGCGCATGGCGTGCCCTGCCGGGTCAGCGCAAGGGCGTGGCGGTCGTGAGCCCGAAGCTCGTGCCACCCAGGTAGTTCATCTCCACCGTGTACGAGGCCGTGCCGGCGAAGCCCGGCAGCAGCACCGCCGGGATCGTGAGCTTGTTGTTGGCGAACATCGGCAGCACCAGCGAGGCACTGTTCTCCAGCAGCTGGGCGCGCAGCTCGCCGCCGGCGGCCAGCGTGCTGTGCAGGTTGAGGTACCACTTGCCGGCCAGCAGGTCGGCCTCCTGCGCGGGGGTGAGCGTCACGGTGCCGGTGAGCTTGCCGGCATTGCCGGTGGGCGCGGTGGGCAGGCCGATCTGCACGCCCGCGTTCACACCCAGCGCGGCCGGGCCGTGGAAGTGGGCCGCGGTGGCGGTGGAGCCGGGGTTGAGCTGGTAGACGACGCTGTACAGCAGCACCTTGGTGGCCGTGTCGTACAGCGCGGTGACGGTGCCGGTGCCGGTGGAGTTGGGCGCCGTGGGCTCCTGGGTGGCTGTCAGGGGCAATCCGACATAGGCATGGACCTCGGCGCGTGCGCACAGCGGCAGCGCCAATGCGGCGGCGGCCAGCAGGCTGGCGATCTTGATCATGGTGGTGGACCTCCGTGGTTGCGGGCGCGGGTGCACGCCCAGCGAGCAAACGAACGGGGGCGGTCGCCTATTCCATGGTTTCTAGGGGGGCGGCGGGCCGGCACCCGCCGCGGGCCGCTCAGCGCGCGGCCGGTGTCGGCTGCGCGGCCAGCCAGGCCTGGCCCTGGCGGCGCACCACCGTGCGCAGGTTGCCCGCCACGAGGCCGATGTCCACCAGGTGCAGGCCCCAGTTGTCGAGCACGCGGCCCTGGCTGATGGTGTCGCCGGGAATGTCCTTCGGCTGCGGGCCCTGCGCCGCCGGGGTGAGCGTGAACGACAGGTAGGACGCGCCGCCTTCGTTGACGCAGCGTGCGCTCAGCAGCCCGGGCAGCGTGACGAAGGGCGTGTCCACCGTCTTGGCCATGGCCAGCCAGTCGTCCTGGCGCGGTGCGCCGCCCAGCAGGTTGCCGGGCACCGGCAGGTAGCTGTCCACCGGCTGGCCGCTCAGGGCCACCGGGTCCACGCAGGCCACCTCGCGCCCGGCGCTGCGGCTGCGGCCGAACAGCGCGTTGGCCGGCGGCGGCAGGCTGGCACGGTAGCTGGCGTAGGCGATCACGCAGCCGGCCTGGCCCGCGCTGCGGCACAGCGGCAGGTGCTGGAAGCTGCCGCCCTTGTCCTGCCCCGGCGGCACCTCGATGTTCATGCCGGCCAGCACGGCCGAGACCAGCCGCGCCTGCACCGGCTTGCCATCGATCTCCTGCTGCAGCAGCTGCATCAGCATGCGCGCACCCTGCGAGTGGCCGATCAGCACCACGCCGCGGCCCTGGTTCTCGGTGGCCAGGTAGTGCTGCCAGGCGGCCAGCACGTCGCGGTAGCCGAGCTCGCGGTCCATCGGGATCGGCTGGCCCACGATCAGGCTGCGCAGGCCGGCCAGCGTGACCTGGCGGTACATCGGCGCAAACGGCCGGCACACCGAGGCGAACAGCGCGAACTGGTGCGCCACCGCGCGCTGCTCACCGGGGCCGATGGCCAGGCTGCTGTTGCCGTTGGGGTCGGTGGAGATGGTGGGGTAGACGTAGAAGCAGTCGATCGGCGCGGCCGGCTGGGCGCGGCTTTCGTCGCGCTGCGCGCTGCCCTCGGCCGCGACGATGCTGCGCGCCACCGGCGTGCTGCACAGGTCCTGGCGGCCCGGCTGGCACAGCCAGGCCTCGGGGCTGGCCCAGGGGTTGGCCGCTGGCTGGGCCAGCGCGGGGGAGGGCAGGGCCACGGTGGCCAGGGCGGCCAGCACGGTGGCACGCAGCGTCTTGACATCGAAATGCATCAGCAGGGTCTCAGGGGCGACATTGGAGCGGCCATGCTACGCCTAGACTCCCCCCCCGGCGGCGCCGCCCGGCCTCGCCGCACCACCACGATTCCTGGGAGGGAACATGTTCACCACGCTCAAGCGCGGGGCCTTCGCCTTCGCGGCCGGCGCGGCCGTCGTCATGCTGACGGGCTGCGCGAGTTTCGAGTTCACCAAGGCACCGCCGGTGCAGGCGCAGCCGGTGTCGCTGCAGTTGTCGACCGAGGGCCTGTCCAGTTGGTCCGACCTGCCGATCGGCGTGTACCGCGTGCCCGACAGCCAGGTGGTCATCACCGGCCACCAGAAGGCCGCCGGCGCGAGCATGATGTTCGGGCTGATCGGCGTGGCCATCGCGCACAGCGCCAACGCGGCGGCCGGTGGCCAGACCGTCAAGGACGTGGAGCAGCAACTGCGCATCACGCTGGACGACCAGGTCAAGGCCGCGCTGGGCGCCAGCCTCGCCGCAGACGGCACCCAGCGCTTCACGCTCGAGCCCGGCAGCGGCCCGGCGCTGGTGCTCACGCCGGCGGTGGTGCTCTCGTTCACCAACGACACCGACCTGCGGCCCTACGTGGTGCTGAAGGCGGCGCTGCAGGGCGCCGACAAGAAGCCCTTGTGGAGCACACGCTACATCGCCTCCACCGGCCCCGCGAAGCCCCTGCTGGGCGAGGGCAGCTGGACGGCCAACGACGGCGCGCTGCTGAAAGATGCACTGAAGGCCAACGTGCACCAGGCCGTGCGCACGATGCTGCGCGACCTGCGTGACCCGTACAAGCGCGACGACAACGAGCTCACGATGGTGCAGGGCCACTTCCCCTTCATCAAGCCGCGCATGCAGACGGTGGGCTACAAGCTCGGGGAGGACGAGCACCACATCGCCTTCATCCCGAAGCTGGGCGACGTGCTGGTGTTCACCGGCGTGAACCTGCTGGACAAGGGCAGCACCACGCAGCGCCCCGCCACCAAGGACGACGCGGTGCTCAAGCTGCTGGAAGAAGCCCCCGCGACCGCCCCCGCCGCGAAGACGGCCGCCGCTCCGGGCCCGGCCATCGCGCCGGGCGCGGGCAAGAGCGAGTAACGCGCAGGCGGCGCGGCATCCGGGCCCGCCGCGGTGCCGCCGCGGCGCCGTTCAGGGCCCGGTCTTGACCAGGTGTGTCGCGGTGAAGGTCGTCACCTTCGGCGGGCGGCCCAGCGTGGTGTAGGTGCCCGCCAGCGTGTCGCCCGTGAACTCCAGCCGCGAGCTCAGGCCGCTGCCCAGCAGCGACAGGCCGTTGAACACGTTGTTGGTGTAGCTGCCGCTGAACACGTCGAAGGCGTAGCTGAGGTCGGGGTTGATCGTCACGTCGATCTGCACGCCCAGCCGTGCGCCGCCGTTGTTCACCACGAAGAACACCAGGTAGGCATTGGCCGCGCCGGATTTCTGCCAGACGCCCGCCGCTTCGGTGGCCACCCAGGCCAGTGCGAGCTGCGCGCTGTAGGGCTGCTGCACGCCGGCCAGCGTGCGGGTGCCGCTCATCGTGCTGCCGCTCACGCTGGCCACCAGCAGGTCGGTGCCGCGGGCCACGTTCTGCAGGCTCACCTGGGTGGCCGAGCCATTGCCCAGCCACAGGCGCAGGCTGTCCAGCGTGGCGGGCAGTTCCAGCGCCAGCGTCAAGCCGCTGGTGGGGTCTTGCAGCCACACGCTGTAGTCGCCCGCGCTGCTGGTCCACAGGCCGTTCACGCCAGCCGGCGTGGTGGCCGCCAGCGGCGCGCCGGCGGTGGCCGTGGGGCCGGCCAGCGCGCCGCGGCCCAGCCCGGCCAGCAGCAGCGTCGCCAGCACCAGGCGCAGCAGGGCCCAGGCCCGGTGCAGGGGGGGTGTCCACTCAGGGGCGGTTCGGGTGTCCGGCATGGCAAGGCTCCGCGAGGCCAGGGGTGGCCGCTGGCACGATTGAACCCCGGCCGGGCCTTGCCGCAAAGCCCGAAATGCGGGCCGCGCACCGCCCTCTTGTGCGCGATCAGCGCGCCGCGCGCGCCGCCTCGTAGCCTTCGTACGAGTGCTTCAGCGTGGCGTGGTTCAGCAGCACCTCGCACTTGAGCTGCGCCCCGGCCGCATCGAAGATGCGCGTGCGCACCCAGTAGCTCTCGGTGCGCTTGCTTTCGGCCAGCGCCACCACCTCGCGGCGGATCAGGTAGGGCTCGCCGACGAACAGCGGCCCGTCGATCAGGCGGATCTCCAGGTCGGCGAACAGGCCCACCACCGGGCCCTTGACCGGGAAGCCGGCGCTCTTGCCGCTGTACTCGGCCAGCACGCTGATCATCTCGGTGGGGATGATCGCGCGGCCCCAGGGCGAGGCGGCGGCGTTGTCGTACCAGGGCGAGCGCTCGGTGATCCTGGCCAGCTTCTGCGTCAGGCTGAAGGGGTAGAGCGCGCCCATGTGCTGGTCGGCCGCCATGCACACCGGTTCGTCCTGCGCGCCGGCCATGCCCACGTGCAGGTCCGCCAGGATCACCAGCGGGCCGGGCGGGCGCAGCGCGGCCAAACGCTCGGCCAGCAGGGTCTGCCCGTGGTCGGGGCCGATGCTCAGGCTGGCTTCGAGCACCGGGGTGCCGTCGGCCTTCTCGGCCCAGGCGCGAGCGCGGGTGGCGCCGGGGGCCGGGGGCTCGACGAAGGCGCGCACCGATTCGCCCTCGACCACCATGTTCAGGTAATGCGCCGAGATGCAGCCGCGCTCGAACCAGGCCGGGCCCCAGAGCTTGACCGCCAGCGGGTCGAACTGGCTGAAGTGGGTGGGCCCTTCGATCGGGCCGGCGCGAAAGCCCAGCTTCTCGGCCATGGCGTCGTCGTGGATCGAGGCGTGGCCGCCGTATTCCTGGTCGGCCAGCATCTGCTTGGGCTGGCGCAGCGGGCCGCACAGGGCCAGCGGGGTGTCGAAGCTCATCGAGGGGGTCCTTCCTGCTGCGGGGGCGCGGCCGTGCCGCGCGGAGCGCGCAGCATGCGGGCAGCGGCGGTGCTTGTCTGTCGCCTTTGCGGCTTCCACCCGGGCCCTGGCATGAAGCGCGGCCCTTGGGCATTGACTTTCGTCTGGGCAGCGCCGTGGCGTGCCGCTACGCTGGCGGCATGCACTGCGAACCCTGTGGATCCCTACGCGCCGGCCAACCCGGCGGCCGGCGATGAGCGCGCTCGGCTGGCTGCGCCGCCTGCTGGGCGCGGCACCACCCGCGCCGCCCCCACCCCCGCCCCCGCCCCCGCCCCCGCAAACCCCGCCGGGCCAACTGCTGCTGCAGGTGGGCACGGCGTTCTGGCAATCGCGCGCGCTCTACCTGGCCGCGCGGCTGGACCTGGCCGGCCTGCTGGCCGATGGCGAGGCCGACACCGCAACCCTGGCCGCGCAGGCCGGCGCGCAGGCCGATGCACTGGCGCGGCTGCTGCGCCTGCTGGCGGCGATGGGCGTGTTCGACGAGGTGGCGCCGGGGCGCTGGCGCAACACCGCGCTGTCGCAGCCGCTGCGCGCCGATCGGCCCGGCAGCGTGCGCACGCTGCTGCTGATGCACCATGCACCCGAGATGCTGCGCCCCTGGCTGGAGCCGCTGGAGCAGGGCCTGCGCAGCGGCCAGCCGCCGTTCCGGCTGCAGCACGGGCGCGACCTGGCCGACTACCTGGCCGAACACCCGGAGTTCGACACCGTGGTGGCGCAAGCGGCGGACGAGCAGGCCGCGCTCACCGGCGATGGCTTCGCGACCGCGTTCGACTGGTCGGCCTTCGAGCGCGTGTTCGACCTGAGCGGGGGCCGGGGCAGCAAGGCCGTGGCCCTGCTGGCGCGCCACCCGCAACTGCAGGCGGTGGTGGTCGACCGCGCCCCGGCCATCCGCCAGGCCGAGCGCCACTGGCCCACCCGCCAGCCGGCCGAGCTGCTGGCGCGCCTGCGTTATGCGGCGCGCGACCTGCGGGTCTCGCTGCCGGCCGCGGGGGGCGCGCGCGAGGCCTACCTGCTGGCCGCCGTGCTGCACGGCCTGGACGACGACAGCGCCACCGCGCTGCTGCGCCGCGTGGCCGCCGCCGCCGCGCCGGTGGGCGCCACCATCGTGCTGCTGGAGCAGGTGATGCCCGACCGGCAGGCCGACCTGGCCACCGCGGTGCTGGACCTGCAGATGTTCGTCAACACCCGGGGCCGCGAGCGCGGGCTGGCCGCCTGGCAGGCGCTGTTCGAGCGCAGCGGCGTGCGGCTGGTGAACCAGGTGCCGCTGGGCGCGGCCGGCAGCCTGCTGGTGCTCAAGCCCGTGGCCGCGCCCACCGCGGCGGCGCCAGGCGCGCCCGAGGCCGATGCCGGTGCACCGGCGCCGGGCTGAGGCGCGCGGCGCGCGCCGCCGCGCCCCACACCCTCAGGCCTGTGGCGGCAGGTGCAGGCAGGCGATGCCCACCGCGTCGCCCGGCCAGCGCGGGTAGCGCGCCAGCACCTCGGGGTCGTGGCCGGGCACCAGGTGGGCGGGGGATTCGGCCGCCTCACGCAGGCGGCGGTGGCCGGCCAGCATGTCGGCCACGTTGAAGACGATCGGGAACGGGCGCTCGTTCATCAGGTTCTCGTAGTAGTGCGCCGCATCCGAGGTGAGCACCAGCCAGCCGCGCGCGGTGCGCACCCGCAGTGCCTGCAGGCCGCGGGTGTGGCCGCCGATGAGCATCAGCTCCACGCCCGGCGCCAGCGTGGCGTCGCCGTCGTGGAACACCACGCGGTCGGCGTACACCTGGCGCACCAGTTCCACCACGTCGTCCACGCCATAGGCATGGCGCAGCGGCGCGTGGCACATGCAGCGGCCGGTGGCGTAGTCCAGCTCCCGATCCTGCACATGGAAGCGCGCATTGGGCAGCAGCGGCAGGTTGCCGGCGTGGTCGTAGTGCAGGTGGGTGAGCACCACGTCCTGCACCGCCTCGGGCGCCACGCCCAGCGTGCGCAGCGCCTCGATGGGGCAGCGCAGCCACTGGCGCTGGCGCTTCTGCGCGGTGGCGGCGCTGAAGCCGGTGTCCACCAGGATCGTGCGCGCGGGCGACTTCAGCAGCCAGACGAAGAAGTCCATCGGCATCGGGCCGTCGTGCTCGTCGGCCGGGATGAAGTTGTCGCGCCGCCGGCGCGGCATGTGCGCGTAGCGGATGGCATAAACCTCGAAAGGCGCGTCCATGGCAGGCCTCGTCACACGCCCAGGTAGGCGGTCTGCACGAAGGGGTCGGCCAGCAGTTCGGCACCGCTGCCCGAGCGGATGATCTGGCCCTGCTCGAACACATGCGCCTCGTGTGCCAGCCGCAGGGCCAGGCGCGCATTCTGTTCCACCAGCAGCACCGCAAGCTTCGCGTCCTGGTTGATGCGCTGGATCGCGGCGGCGATCTCGGCCATCACCTTGGGCGCCAGGCCGAGCGAGGGCTCGTCGAGCATCAGCACCTGCGGCTGCGCCATCATCGCGCGGCCGATGGCCACCATCTGCTGCTCGCCGCCGGAGAGCGAGCCCGCCAGTTGCGCGCGCCGCTCGGCCACGCGCGGGAACAGCGCGTACACCTGCTCCAGCGTGCGCTGGCGGCTGGCCGCGTTGCGCACGGTGTGGGCCCCGGTGAGCAGGTTGTCCAGCACGCTCATGCGCGGAAACAGGCGCCGCCCCTCGGGCGAGAGCGCCAGGCCCCGCGCCACCCGCTCGGCCGCGGGCTGGCGCTCGATGGATTCACCCTGCCACCACAGGCTGCCGCGCGCCAGTGGCAGCAGGCCGATCAGCGCCTTCAGCGTGGTGCTCTTGCCGGCGCCATTGGCCCCCACCAGCGCCACGATGCGGCCGGGCGCCACGGTGAACGACACCTCGCGCACGGCTTCGAGCGCGCCGTAGCGCACGGCGATCGCCTTGACTTCGAGGCCGGGGCCTTGTGGTGGCTGTGGGTGCGGGGTTGGGTTCGGCGGCATGTCAGGGGTCCACTGCGCCGTGGGTCGGGCTTTGGCGCTGGGTGTGGAGGGCTGGCGTGCTGGGTGCGGAGCGCCCGAGCCCCTGGGTCTGCGGGCGCAGCGGGCCGAGTCCGGCGGTCAGCCCTGGCGGGCTGACTTCGCTGCGGTTCTCGGCTTCGGGGCGCGCCGTCCATTTAGCTTCGCGCCCTGCGGGCGCTGCGCACAGCGCCGGCGAGTCAGTTTGGGAAGCGCTTTCATTGGGGTGCCTGCGGGCTGCGCCCTCCGGCTTTCGCCCTTGGGGCGGCCCGGCGGGCTCAAGCGCGCCGCCCCGAAGCCTGCGATCCTCGCCGCCTCCCACGGCCCGCCGCGCCCGCAGACCCCGAGGCTCCCCCCAGCGTCGTGGCATGCGGCCCTTCGAACGCCACCGTGGTTCGCAAAGGCGTGGGCGCTCAGCCTGCGGCGCGCGTTCGCAGGCGCCATGCGCCCACACCTCTGTCGCACCAATCGCCAAACGCCAACCCGGCCCGACCACAAGTTCACGCATGGCAATCCTCCGGCGCCCCCAGGTAGGCCTCGATCACCGCCGGATCGTTGCGCACCCCCTCCGGCGGGCCTTCGGCGATCTTGCGGCCCTGCACCAGCACCACGATGTGCTCGCACAGGCCCATCACCAGCGCCATGTGGTGCTCCACCAGCAGCAGCGTGAGGCCGCGTTCGTCGCGCAGGCGGCGCAGCAGGCGGCCGAAGGCGGCGGATTCCTCGGGGTTCAGGCCGGCGGCGGGTTCGTCCAGCAGCAGCATGCGGGGTTTGGTCGCCAGGCCGATGGCCACGCCCAGGCGCTTTTGCAGGCCGTAGGGCAGGCTGCCGGCGGCTTGCTCGCGCTGGGCCTGCAGGCCCAGCAGCGTGAGGATCTCGTCCACCTCGGCCCGCAGCGTGGCAAGGTGTTGGCGCGTGTGCTGGCCACCGAACAGCTGGTTCGGCAGCGAAGCGTGCAAGCGCGACAAGGCGCCGCGCAGCACGTTCTCGGCCACGCTCACCTTGGGGTAGATGGAGGTGGCCTGGAAGGTGCGCGCCAGCCCGCGCCGCACCACGCGGTGCGGCGGGCCGCCGGTGATGTCGGCGCCCTCGAAGCGCACCGTGCCTGCGCTGGGCGCGAAGCTGCCGCTGATCAGGTTGAAGGCGGTGGTCTTGCCCGCGCCGTTGGGGCCGATCAGGCCGACGATCTGGCCGGGCTGCACGGCAAAGCTCAGGCCCTCCAGCGCCGCGAGGCCGCCGAAGCGCTTGCCCAGGCCCTGCACCTCGAGCATCGCGGTCATGTCGACATCTTCCTCATCGAACGCAGCCGTTCCGCCAGCGAAGCCAGGCCACCGGGCAGGAAGTGCAGGATCAGGATCAGCATCGCGCCGTAGAAGATGTGCTGCGTCTGCACCGCGCCGCGCAGCAGCTCGGGCAGCGGCGTGAGGATGGCCGCGCCGATCAGCGGGCCCCACACCGACAGGCGGCCGCCGATCACCAGCATCACGATGATGTTGAGTGACAGCGCGGTGTTGAACGACTCCGGCGACACGAAGCCCACATAGTGCGCCAGCAGCACGCCGCCCAGCCCGGCCAGCGCGCTGCCGATCACATAGGCCTTGAGCTGCAGGCGGTGCACGTCCAGGCCGGTGGCCTCGGCCAGCGCCGGGTTGTCGGCCACCGCGTCGAAGGCATGGCCGGTGGGCGTGCGGGCGATGGCGTGCAGCAGCCACACGCAGGCCGCGGCCACCGGCAGCGCCAGCGCGTAGAAGCGCGGCTTGGTGTCGAACGCAAAGCCGAACAGCGTGATCGGCGGCACGCCGGCCAGGCCGCTGGCACCGCCGGTGAGCGGCGCCCAATCCAGCAGCGCCAGGCGCACCAGCTCGGCAAACGCAAAGGTCACCAGCACGAAGTACACGCCGCGCAGGCGCAGGATCACCCAGCCCAGCAGCAGCGCCACCAGGGCCGCCAGCCCGATGCCGGCCACGCCGGCCAGCCACACGGGCCAGCCCGCCTTCATGGCCAGCAGCGCCGCGCCATAGGCCCCCAGGCCCACGAAGGCGCCGTGGCCCAGCGAAAGCTGGCCGGTGCGGCACACCAGCGCCAGGCCGCTGACGATGACGACGTTCAGGCACACCAGCACCGCCAGGTGCAGCTGGAAGCTGCTGCCGCCCAGCGCCGGCCACAGCGCGGCGGCGGCCAGCAGGGCCCACCACAGGCGGCTCATTCGGGCCTCCCCAGCAGCAAGGTGTTCATTCCGGTCTGCCCAGCAGACCGGAGGGCCGCACGATCAGCATGCCGATCACCAGCGCGAAGATCAGGATGTCAGCGGTGCTGGTGCTGAGGAAGGTGCCGGCCAGGCTTTCGGTCACGCCCAGCAGCAGGCTGGCCAGCGCGGCGCCGGGCAGGCTGCCCAGGCCGCCGAGGATCACCACGATGAAGGCCTTCAGCATGGGCCCCGCGCCGACGAAGGGCGACACCGAGAACAGCGGCGCCATCAAGCCGCCCGCCACCGCCGCCAGCCCCACGCCGATGGCAAAACCCATCGGGTAGATGCGGCGCGCGCGGATGCCCTGGATCTGCGCGATCTCGATGTCCTGCACCACCGCCCGCAGTGCGCGGCCCTGGCGCGACCAGCGCAGGAACACGTACAGCAGCGCCAGCACCGCCACCGAACAGGTCAGCACCACCACGCGCGACCAGGGCACCAGCAGCTCGCCGATGCGCAGCACGCCCTGCGCCACCGCGGGCATCGATTGCGGGTCGGGGCCGAAGGCCATCAGCGCGCCGTTCTGCAGGATCATCGCCAGGCCGATGGTGGCGATCATGCCGTTGAGCTCATCGTGCCGGAAGGGCTTGAGCACCAGCCACTCCACCCCCCAGCCCAGCACCAGCGCGGCCACGAAGGCCAGCGCCACGCTGGCCAGGAAGGGCAGCCCGGCCTGCGTGACGAGCCAGTAGGTGGCAAAGGCACCCAGCATGTAGAACTCGGCATGCGCGAAGTTCACGATGCGCATCACGCCGAACACCAGCGTGAAGCCCACCGACATCAGCAGGTACAGCATGCCGACGACCAGGCCGTTCACCAGGGCCTGGCCGACGAGGAAACCGAAGTCCATCGAGCGTGCGGATGCGGTGCCGTCAGCGGCAGCCGGCCTCGGTGCAGCGGGCGCGGATCACTTCCTGCCCGTCCTTCACCTCGGCCACGTAGAACGGCGCATCGAGCTGGTGGTTGATGCCGTAGGCCGCCTGGCCCGACCAGGCGGATTCACCCAGCGCGCCCTTGAAGCCCTTGATCTTTTCGAGCTCGGTGCGGATCTTCGCGGTGTCGCTCACCGTGCCGGCCGCGCGCATGGCCTCGAACACCATGCGCGTGCCGTCGTAGAACGCGGGGCTGAAGCCATTCATCGGCCGCTTGTACTTGGCCGCGTAACGTTCGGCATAGGCGGCGGTGCTGGGCAGCTTGGGGTCGATGGGGGCGTGCACCAGCATGCCCTCGGCGGCCTGCTTGCCGGCCACGTTGATGATCTCCTGCGTGGCCGGGCCGCCGGTGCGGATGACCAGGCCGGTGAAGCCCAGCTCGCGTGCCTGCTTGATGATGAGCCCCGCGGTGGCGGGGGAGTTGCCGTCCAGCTCGATCGCGTCCACCTTGGCCGCGAGGATGCGCGTGATCAGCGGCACGAAGTCCACCCGGTCGCGCTCGAAGAACTCCTTGGCCGCCAGCGTGGCGCCGGCCTTGGCATAGGCATCGCCCAGGTCCTTCGAGATCTGCTGGCCGGTTTCGTCGTTCGGGAACAGCGCGCCCACGCGCTTGGCGCCGCGCTGCTTCACCACCCATTCGATTTGCGGCTGCGCCACCTCGGCGGTGGTGACGTTGGGGCGGAAGGTGTAGGGCTTGTCCGGCCCCAGCGCCTTGGAGGTGAAGCCCAGCGTCATCACGATCACGCCGTTCTTCTCGGTGATGGGCTGGATGGCCAGCACCGGGGCCGAGCCCACCGGGCCGACGATGAACTTCACCTTGTCCTCGAACACCAGCCGGTTGGCCACGGTGACGGCTTCGTTGGCCTGGTACTTGTCGTCGTAGGCCACCACCTCCACCTTGTACTTCTTGCCGCCCACCTCCAGCCCGCCCTTGCTGTTGAAGTCCTCGGCCGCCAGCTCGGCCGCGTGCAGCATGCCGCTGCCCCAGGCCGCGCCGGCGCCGGACAAGGTGACCAGCGCGCCGATCTTCAGCACCTCCTGCTGCGCGAGGGCGGGGCCGGCGGCGGCGAGGGCCAGCACGAGGGCCAGCGGGGTGAAGGGCTTCATGGCGGGTCTCCTTGAATCGGTGTGGGACGTGATGAGTGGTGCGTCAATCGATGGTGGCGCCGGACAGGCGCACCACCTCGGCCCACTTGCGGGATTCGGCCTGCAGGAAGGCCTCGAACTCGGGCGGCTTGCTGTTCATCACCTCGCCGCCCAGGTCCACCAGGCGGCGGCGCATCTCGGGCTCGGCCACGAGGCGGGCGATGTCCTCCGCAATGCGCTGGCGCAGCGGCGCGGCCAGGCCCGCCGGCGCCAGCACGCCGAACCAGGTGCCGGCCTCGAAGCCCGCCAGGCCGGCTTCGGCGAAGGTGGGTATCGTGGGCACGCGCTCGATGCGCTTGCCATTGGCCAATGCAATGGCCACCAGCTTGCCCGAGGCGATGTGCGGCAGCACGGCGGTGAGGGTGGCGAACATCGCGTCCACCTGGCCGGCCAGCAGGTCGGTGACGGCGGGGGCGTCGCCCCGGTAGGGCACGTGGGTGAGCGTGAGCTGGGTCTGGCGCTTGAACAGTTCACCGGCCAGGTGCTGCGCGGTGCCGTTGCCGGGCGAGGCATAGGTGAGGCCCTGCGGACGCGATTGCGCCAGCTTCGTGAACTCGGCCAGCGTGCGCGCCGGCAGCGAGGGCGGCACCACCAGCACCAGCGGCACCTTCACCGCGAGGTTCAGCGCGGCAAAGTCTTTCAGCGCGTCGAAATCGAGCTTCTTGTACAGGCTGGCGCTGATGGTGTGCGCCGAGGTCGTCATGTACAGCGTGCTGCCGTCGGCCGGTGCACGCGCCACCTGCGCGGCGGCCAGCGTGGTGCCGGCGCCCGGGCGGTTGTCCACCAGCACGGGCTGGCCCCAGGTGGCGGCCAGGCGCTCGGCCAGCGCGCGGGCGATCACGTCCGTCGCGCCGCCGGCGGGGTAGGGCACCACCAGCTTCACCGGCTTGTCGGGAAAGCGCGTTTGCGCGTGCAGTGCGCCGGTGGCGGGCAGCAGCGCGGCGGCGGCGCCGGCTTGCAAGAGCAGTCTTCGGTGGGTGTTCACGGCAACTCGTTCGGTGGGAAGGGGCATCACTTCGCCGGGCCGCCCACCAGCCGGCTGATCACCGGGTGGTACTGCTCGCCCAGGCCGGCTTCGATGGCTTCGCCGAACCAGCCGTCCACCGTGCGGGCGCCGCGCGCGTCCACGCCGGTGGCCTGGGCCAGCTTCAGTGCATAGGCCAGGTCCTTGCGGGCATAACGCACCGAGAAGGCCCGCTCGGGAAACTCGCCCGGCACGATGGCCTTCAGGCCATGGCTGCGCAGCGCAAAGCTGTCGGCCGAGCCTTTGCTCAGCGTGTCGAACAGCAGGCCTGCGTCCACGCCCGCGCGTTCGCCAATCGCCTTGGCTTCGCTGAGCGCGAGCACGGTCTCGAACAGCACCATGTTGTTCAGGATCTTCACCACCTGGCCGCAGCCCACCGGGCCGCACAGCGCGATGTCGGTGGCGAAGGTGGCGATCAGCGGCTTGATGCGCTCGTAGAGCGCCGGCTCGGCCCCCACCATCACCGAGAGCGTGCCCGCCTCGGCCGCGGCGCGGGTGCGCGCCACCGGCGCATCCACCAGCGCGGCGCCGCGTTCGGCAAAGGCCGCGGCCAGGCGGCGCGTGGTGTCCACCGGCGAGGTGCTGAGGTCCACCACCACCTGGCCGGCGCGCGCGCCTTCGAGCAGGCCGCCGGGCTGCTGGGCGAGCTGCTCCACCACCTCGCCCGAGGGCAGCGAGAGGAACAGCACATCGCAGGCCGCCACCAGCGCGGCCACCGATTCGGCGCCCGCGATGTCGGCCGCCACGCTGCGCGCCAGGGCCGCCGCGTCCAGGTCGAAGGCCATCACGGGCAGGCCGGACTTGCGGGCCAGGTTGCGGCAGATGGGTTCGCCCATCACGCCCAGGCCGATGAAGCCGATGCGTTGGAAGGTGGTCATGGGAAAGGGGGTGAAAAGGTGTCAGAGGCCGACGTAGATGCCCTTGGCCTGCTGGTACAGCCGCATGCCGGAGAGGCCCTTCTCGCGGCCCAGGCCGCTGTGCTTGAAGCCGCCGAAGGGCGTGGCGATCGAGAGCTGCTTGTAGGTGTTGATCCACACGGTGCCGGCCTCCAGCGCGCGCGCCACGCGCCAGGCGCGGCGGAAATCCGCGCTCCACACGCCGGCGGCCAGGCCGTACACGCTGTCGTTGGCCTGGGCGAGCAGGTCGTCTTCATCCTCGAAGGGCAGCACGCAGAGCACCGGGCCGAAGATCTCCTGCTGCGCGATGGCGGCCCGGTTGCTCACACCGCCAATGAGCGTGGGCAGGTAGAACGCGCCGCCGGCCAGGCGATCGTCGGCCGGTGCGTGGCCGCCGGCCAGCAGCTCGGCGCCCTCGTGCCGCGCCGCCTGCACCATCTGCGCAATGCGGTCGCGGTGCGCAAAGGTGGCGATCGGGCCCATCTGCGCGCCGGGGGCGTCGGGCAGGTCCACTTTCAGCGAACGGGCGCGGGCCACGAGTTTCTCGACCAAGGCATCGTGCACCCGGCGCTGCACGAACAGGCGCGAGCCGGCCACGCAGCTCTGGCCGCTGCCTTCGAAGATGCCGCCGGCCACGGCCTCGGCGGCTTCATCGAGGTTGGCGTCGTCGAACACGATGTGGGGCGATTTGCCGCCCAGCTCCAGCGCCACCGGCATCAGCTTGCGCGCGGCGGCCTCGGCGATGCGGCGGCCGCTCTCGGTGCCGCCGGTGAAGGACACCATGCGCACCCCCGGGTGCGCCACCAGCGCCGCGCCCACGCCGGCCCCGGTGCCGGGCAGCACGTTCAGCACGCCGGGCGGCAGGCCGGCTTCCAGCGCAATGCGGCCGAGTTCCAGCGCCGCCGAGGGCGTGACCTCTGAGGGCTTGAGCAGCACCGCATTGCCGGCGGCCAGCGCGGGGGCCACTTTCTGCGCCTCCATCGTCATCGGCGAGTTCCAGGGCGTGATCGCGGCCACCACGCCATAGGGCTCGTGCACCGTCATCGACAGGTACGCGCCGCGCTCGGGCGTCAGCTCCGAGGTCATCGTCTCGCACACGCCGGCGTAGTAGCGGAAGGTGGCGGCCGCGCTCTTCACCTGCGCCACGCATTCGCCCCACACCTTGCCGTTTTCCAGCATCTGGTGGCGGGCAAAGGTGTCGGCATCACGCTGCATCAGCTCGGAGATGCGGTGCAGCAGCGCGGCCCGCTGCGGCGGCAGCAGGGTGCGCCAGGCCTTGGCTTGCGCGGCGCGGGTGGCGGCGTGCACGGCGGCCTCCACCTCCGCCGCGCCGGCCGCGGCCACGTGGTGGTTCAGCGCCCCGGTGGCCGGGTTCACCGAGGCCAGCGGCGGCTCGGCCCCGCTGCCGGGGGTGAACTGGCCGTCGATCAGCATCGGCTTCGGGGCGCTGGTGGGCATGGCGGGTGGGGGTGTTCTGTGCGGCGGTTCTATTGAACAGAACAAACGTTCTGTGATGTGGATCAGTATCGCGGCCGGGTTCGGGCAGCGTCAAGGCGGGGGGATGCGGACTATCCCTAGGAGCCCGCCTGCCCGGCATCGGTGCCGCTGGTGTCGAATGGGCTGCCTGCCGTTCGTCGACAGGGGACGAGGCGCCCGGGCGGGCGTGTCGACCGGTCAACCCCCGCAGGCGTCAAGGCATGTCCTGCATCGACGGTTTCGTGATCGCGGTGCCCACGGGCAACAAGCAAGATGCTGGAAGACCCGCGCATGGACCCGTCCACGCCCGGCAATCCGCCCATGCCCTTCGACGGCAAGCGCATGATCTTCGGCGGCTTCGTGCCGGTGGTTGAAGTGAAGGCTTGAGCCGCGGCGCGGCCCGGCCCCTGGTTGGGGGCCAGCAGGCCGGCATGTCGCTTTTGTTCAATACCGATGGGCGGGGCGTGCCTACAGTGCGGTGGTCGCCAACAGCGGCACCCATCCTCGAAACAGGCGCGGTTCAGGGCCGCCGGCCGCCCATGCAGCCGTGTGCCGAACAGGGGCTTGCTGTCATCACCGGACCCACCACCATGTCGCGTGCAGCTTTCAGCATCAAGGCCTTTGCGGTTTACCTGTTCGTGGTGGGCGCATGTTTCGTCGTGGCGCCCAACCTGCTGCTGTCGATCTTCGGCATTGCCACCCAGGAGGGCTGGGTCCGGGTGGTCGGCTTGCTCGCGTTCAACATCGGGGCCTATGGCTGGGTGGCGGCCAGGCACGACATCAAGGCGTTTTTCACCGCATCGGTCTGGATGCGGGCGGAGGTGTTCGTGGTGCTGTGCGGCATGGCCGTGCTCGGCCTGCTCCCGCCGATCATGGCCGTGTTCGGCGTTGTCGACCTGGCAGGCGGCCTGTGGACGCACCTGGCGCTGCGCGCCGACGCACTGGGCGCCGATGCACTGCGCACCAACGCACTGCGGGCCGAGCCGGGTGGGTGCCGCGTTGCCTAGGCCGGGCTCGCCGCACCGGTGGTCAAGGGCCACGGCAGGCATGGCCAGCGAACAGGCGCTGGAGGGCACCGGGCGGTGGCGCCGGCATCACTGCGCGATGGACTGGTGATGTTCGTTGTGCCAGCGATCGCCCTGCCTTTTGTGCTGGGCCTTGCCCTCTTTCGCCTGTACCAGATCCCGCGCCAACTCTGGTCTGGCGACCTGCGCTTCGCCGCCAAAGGCGGTGCGGGCCTGCGGGTGGCTGTGGTGCTGGCCTGGCTGGTGTTGCTGGGCACCACGCTGCTGCTGGTCGGATCGGTCATCCAATCGATCGTGACCGCAGACCACGAAGCGGCGAACCACGTCTTCGTGCTCGCCTGCGTTGCGGGCTACCCGATCGTCTACATCGGAACGGCCTGGGTCTTCTACCATGGCCTTGAGAAGCGCCCTGCAGCGAAGCATGGGGAGGCATCGAGTCGATGAGAGGCAACGGATACCATTCAGCCCACGAACCTTCTTTGGCCCACAGGTAGGGGCAACCTGATGCCGGACATCGATACCAGGATTACCCTGTCATGAAGCGCCTGCTGAGACAGGTGCTGCTCGCGTTCTGTTGCCTGAGCCAAGGCACCGCGATGGCCGCCGCTGACGAAGTGCCGTTTCTGGTAGGCACCTGGCATCTTGCGGTCGGCTCTTGCACAGAGGCCTACCGCTTCGCCAGCGATGGCAGGTACGAGGGCAGCAGCGGCACGGAACAGCTCACAGGACGCTATTCCGCGGAACGGCTCGACGGGGCCGTGGCGGTCGCCCGGATCATGCAGACGATCGAGACGGACAACCTCGGCACCGACTGCTTCGGAGCCGCGATCAACAGCGCAGGCCGAAGTAGCTTGCTCTACGTCGTGCTGGATGCATCCGTGACGAGAATGTGGTTGTGCCTCAGCGCCACAGGTGAACGTTGCCTGGGCCCAATTACCCGCGTGCTGCCTGCCGACGAGTACAGCGTGGAAGCGCTGCTGGACTGGGCCGAACGCACCTATCCCAACCTTTTCCCCGGACACTCGGCGACGCAGTGGCTGGCGCCTTACCAATACCGCTACTACCCGGCGACGGGCAACTACGTGGGTGTCGACGGAAGCGATGTGTATGTGCTGGGGCCGCTCAGCCAGAACACTATCCAGCGCGTGGGCTCGGTCGAGGAGTTTCGGTGCGCGGTCAAGGGGTGCGTTGCGGGACGACTTTCGCGCGCAGCGACTGTCATCGGCCCACGCTGAGTATCAGCCACTCAGTGGCAAACCACCCGAAACCGCTCGAACGCCACCGGCATTTCGCTACGAACGCGGGCAGCGCCGGGTTGAAAGACATTCTCTGTGGCGGCAGCAAATGACGGACCGGTTCGGAACACAAACAAGTCAATGGCGCCGGGAAGCGCGGAGGACGGCCTTCGCTGCAGAACGACCTTTGACGGTCAAGGTGCCAACGTGTGTTGGGATTGGAGGCCCGTCGGCCGTGCCGGCCATCCCGTCACCCGCGTCCGTCATGCAGATTGATGATGCAGGTGGTTGGGCTCAGTCGGGTTCTCGCGCCTGCCAGACCCCATAGCCTTCCTCGCGCAGCGCGATGGCCAGTTCCACCTCCATCTCGCGCGCTGCCTCGTAGGGCATGGGGTTATACACCTCGTACAGCGCTGGCAGCAGGCGCAGGCCGTAGAGCTGCACGAACCGGTTGGCCTTGAAGCCGGCCTTGTGCTTGTCGAAGCGCAGGTCCGGGTCGGTGCCTGTCATGCCGACATAGACCAGCGGCTTGCCGAGCTGGTGGTCGGGGTTTGCCTTGCGAAATCGCGGCTCGTTCCACACACGGTCGTCCAGTTCGACCACATACACATGGTGATGGTGCCTGCGTGTGGTGGGCATCACCCGCCCGCGCGCTTGACCCGATACCCAGCCTGGGTCAACAAGGACATCACGCGTTCGACATGGTCCCCCTGGACCTCAATCACACCGTCCTTCGCGGTGCCGCCGGCGCCGCAGGCGGCCCGCAACTGCTTTCCCGTGGCCGTCAGCGCAATGGCGTCCAGCGTCAGGCCTCGCACCACGGTCACGGTCTTGCCGCCGCGGCCTTGCTTTTCTCGGCTGACGCGCACGATGCCGTCGCCCACAGGAATGGGCCTGGCGGCCTTGCAGCTGCAGGCCGCCAGCGGCTGGCGGCAGCCAGGGCAGGTGCGTCCATGATCAGTGCTGTAGACAAGGGCCATGGCGTGACATCGTACAAGCGCGGCCGGAAAGCCTTTCCATGGGCCGGGGCAAGTGACGGCCCCAGACTGGTCAGAGCCACTCGCGCTTGCCGTCCGAGTGTCGGCGCCATCCGGGACCGGTCCTTCGAAGGCGCCTGCCGTGAGTGACCGCTGAACTCTCAAAGCAAACTGTCGACGACTCCAGAGTGGCCAGCACCTTGCCGATGACTGCTCCCGCCCTGGGCGGACTCAACAAGCCGACCCTCAAGAGACATTGGCTGTCACGGTCGCGCCACCCTGAAGCTGTCGGTCGGACACCCCCGCTATGCCAGTAGGAGTACTAGCCTGTCGGCGAAGGCCCGGCTGCGGTCGGATCTTCGCCCCGTCTTGCGTCGATGACTTCAAGGGACGCGTCGAGCAGAGCTGCGTACGCGAAGAAGCAGGCGCGGGCCTTCTCGAACTCCGCGACGTCGAGGTCGAACGCCGTACGCATCGGGATCGGGGGTGTACCGCCGAACCCGTAGGACACTTGCCGCTTCCCCCGGGATCAATTCTTCCTTGAAGGTGCGATCCGGTTGCTCGACCAGATGTGTCGCCGGTCGGACTTCCCTGACCACCGTGTTGGTAAGTCCGATGGTCAGTCGCGGCGCGATCGCATGGCTGGCGAGATTCCAGAAGTTGCTGGTGAGATCACGGTAGTCATTGCTGTCAAGCGCTTGAAGCGCCGACATGAACGCAACGCCTCCCTGCGGGAGCGGCGTGGCGATCCTTGCCAGTTGCGTCTCGCGTTCAGTGCGCGACAGGAAGCGCGGCTTGCCGTCGGGCTTCTTGGGGTCGTGGTCTAGCACGTCCTTGTAGCCATCATTCGCCGCGAGGCGGACCTGATGCAGCGCGTTGGTCGCCACGAACGAGAAGCGGTCGCGCGTTGCGCTCGGGTAGAACAGGCACTGGAAAGCGATGGACTCGACGAACTCCCACTGGACGTTCCATGCCTGCTCATCAGTACACGAAGCTACCACGTCGAGCCATGCCGCCCAGCGACGCAACGCACCGTGCCACTCGTTGAGCGTGTTCGTCAGTTCGCGCAGTTCGCCCCGGACAAGCTGGTCGATCATCGGAATCTGCCAGTGCGCGGTTTCGATACGGGCGCAGATGTCGTAGGGCAAGGGCGGCACGGCGAGCGGCGCCGGGTATGCAAGAGCCTCGATGGTGTCTGCGTAGCGCGCCAGCGTTACGCGCCGTTCGTCGGTGGTTAGTGCCTCCATCGCTGTTGCTTCCTACTGCGGCACATGGAATACGAGCACGGTCAGGATCAGCTCGCGGTTCTTTTCGCCGTTGCTATGGAGGACGTACCGGAAGCCGCTTTCGTGCGGCCAGGCGACGGCGCGCTTGAAGTTGCCGTGCGCCTTGACGGTGGCGTCAATGCCGGTCAAGACTGTTGAGGTGTCAGTGCCCCGGTTGAAGACGAGGATCGCGGTCTTGCCATCGCGCCAAGTGGCGTAGCCGAGGAGCTGGTCGATGGCCTCGCCGAAGCCCTTCGGGCCTTTCCAGAACTTGCACTCGGCGATGAAGACGTTGCGGTCGCCCTCGCGCAGCAGGATGTCGGTCTTGCCCGACATGTTGAAGGTCTCAGCCGTCGCCTTGCCCTCGAACTGGCCGTTGAGCTGCACTAGGAAGTGCTGGCGCAGGGCCTCCTCGTTCATCGCCTTGAAGGCATCGGGGCTGCGCTCCATCACGAGCGCCATGTCCAGCACCACCTTCAGGATGTGCTCGTACAGGTCCATCGCCAGCGCCGGTTCCGGCTTGAACTGTGATGTCGTCGCCGGTGGCAGGGTCGGGATGGCCTTACGCTTGATCGTCGGGAGCGCGTAAGTCTTCGGCGCGTCGGCGCGCCGTTTGATTGGAATGCCGAGCGCTTCCGCGCGCTGCGACTGCGCCAGCAGGCGCTCGCGCCGCTGGCGGATCGCCTGTTCCGCTGCGGCGGGCAGGCTGTTGTTGTGCGCGTCGATCATCGGGCGCTGCCAGCCCAGATGCTGCTCGATCTCTTGCAGCGTGTGATCGACGAGTGCGCGGATGTTGCGCGGCTGGTCGGCAGGGGTGTCGTAGCGCAGAACGACTTCGTTCTTCTCGATGACGGCGCGCGGCGGGTTCAGGTTGAAGGTGCTGGCCTTGGCGTAGAACAGCTCGCTCTCGCCCTCATAGGGAATGCGGACTTCGACGCGCTCGCCCGCGACCATGGCCGGGCGGCTGCGGTCGTCAATCCAGCGCATCGGATCGTGCCGGACATCGACTTTTGTGTCCTCGTGATCGGCGTACCACTGGTCGCGCAGCAGCGTGATCGGCGTGATGCCGTGCTTTGCGACCAGATAGTTCTTCAGGTCATCGGGCGGCGTGTTGAGCAGCCGGTTCTCGTCGAGCCCTTCGACTTCCTTCTGCATATTCTGCATCGTCAGCCGGATCGAATAGTCGAGATCGTGGGTGACAAACAGCAAGCCCTTGCTCTTGTCGATACTGCCGAACATGTGTTCTCCCGTGTCCTTGATCTAACCGACTTCTGAACATCGCAGCGATGTTAGAAGGGGATGTCGTCCTCGCTGTGCGCGGAGGCTTGCTCGCGCAACCGTTGCCGTTTCAGCTTCTCTTCCAGCGTGCGTATGAACCGCACGGAGCTTGCCACGTGGTTAAAGATCAGCAGGCTCTCGTCGTGGTTCAGCATCGGGTTGTCGTGCGCGAGGCTCTGGTTGTTGCGCACGTCGTTGAACGCCTCCAGCACCGAGATCGCGGACTTCAGGATGCGGGCTGCCATTTCCGACTCAAGATGGCCGTCCTCGCGCAGACGCTTGACGTACTCGCCAAAGAGCGAATGCAGCGGCTTCTCGCGCGTGATCGTGATGCCGCGCGCCTCGCACAGCGTGCGCACGAACTTGATGACGAAAGTGTGCAGGCGATCCAGCCCGGCTTCCGGCTGGTTCTTCTCGATCACGTCGCGCACGTGCGCCGCGACGACCTCGAAATCGCGCTCGTCCGCCGTTGCGCTCAGAGCATCCAGGTCAGCCACAGGGCTTGCCTGCCGGAGGCGCGCGGCGATCTTGGTGCACTGCTCCGGCAGGTCGCCGTCGCTCTTGAAGGCATCGATGTCCCTGCCATACTCGATCAGGTCGGCGATCAGCTTGCCGACCAGGTTGTTGCCCTCAACGCCCCAGAAGCCGCGCAGCCGGTTCGCCTTCGACCCGCTGGCGTACTCGTACCGGGCGTCGTAGATGTCGCGTCGCACGCTCTCCTCGACAAACTCCGCGAATGTCCGGTTTGAAAAGTCGAGCACATAGCCGCCCCCCATGCCGAAGAGACGTTCAAGCTTTCGCTTCTCGCTGGAGGTCAGGTCCGACATCGTTGCCCTCGCGCTCACGCCTCAGTGAGGTCGGTTGCGCGCACATCAATCGCGCGCTGGAACAGGGCCGTGTAGGTACTCTGCTGGATCAGTCCCTTTTCGTTCAGCGCCCTGATCACTTGGTAGGGGTTGAAGAGCAGGATGTACTGGTACGGACCTGCGGGGCCGTCCTTACAGTCGATGAACCCGAGATCGCGGAGGACAGCCAGGTGCTGCCGCCAGGTCGTGACGTTGCGCTCCCCGCCGTACCCGGCTTCCAGCGCGGCGACGGCTTCATTCTCGATCCGGACGAAGCCCTCGTCGAAGACCCGGCACCACAACACCAGATAGGTCCGGCCCGCAGGCACGGCCTTGCCGCCCGTTGCCTGCTTCGAGATGTCGTCGATCAGGTTGACGATCAGCGCCATCGTGCGTGGCATCGTCGTGAACCCCTTGCGCGTTTTGTCAGTGCGCAGCCACAGGCGCTTCTCGTCGAGAGCGGGCCACAGATGCTCCCGCATCTTCAGATTGCTCTCGGTCGCGCCGTTGCGGCGCGCCCGCGCCTGCTTCTCGTTCAGCACGCCGATCCCGGCGAACACCTCGGCCTGCAGCGTCGCCGAAGGGGCAGCGGGCTTGCCGCCCGCCCTCAGGGCGGCCTTACCTTGCGACGGCGCTGCCGCCTTTTTGACAGCAGCCGCTTTGTTCGTCGGGGCGGACTTTTTTCTGCTGATCATCATCACCTCTCGCCTTCGTTCTCTAAGGTGCCCTGCGACCGGAGCCTGATCGGCTCCGGTCGCGCGACGCACATCTCAGGTTTGGAGGCTGGCTGACGAAGGTGTTGGAGGCCTTCCGTCTGCGGTGCGTTCGGGCATGGTCAATGTGCCTGAAACCTCATACGAATCAAAGGTTTACGTTTCTGCGACCGACTTCTGCGTACGCAAGCATGCCGCGAGTCAACCTCTCGATCACCGGCTTCTCTCACAACTCACTATCTGAGTCAACACAGATGCCAGTATCTACTCAGTGGAAAGCAAGCGTTCATGCGGGTTTCCGGGCATATGGCGGTGCTCAACGTGCTCCCTGTACTCCCTGTGCTCCCTTTGTGCTCGCTGTGCTCAGGGGGTAGAGGGGGCCGCACACTCCTTCGGATGCGCAACCAGGACGAACTAAGGATGGCCGTGACGGGCGCGCACTCGACGTCGTTGACGGACTTGAGCAGCCCCACGATTGCTTCGGCCCAGCGCGAACTGGCGGAGCCGCCCCCTGGAACCAGGGCGACCTGCCCGGCGCGAGGCGGCTGCAAGAGTCCTGCGTCGCGGGCCGTAGCAGGGCGCTTGGGCCAACGCATGCACTCACCTTGCATGCTGAGCAGACCCTGGTCCAAATGGGTGGCGCCGCCGGATCGGACGATTCTGCTTGGCCAAGCTAGTGGAAGCGTGCAGCGGCGTGGCTGGTGATGTCCCAGGAAGTGGTGTAAGTCTTTCGTCGCGGCAAGGCGCGTAGGGCGTAGCCCGAAGCGGCTTGCCGCGCGGCGACGGCTGTCCCACAGGGGGGTGGCCATCGTGGTCCCGGATAAGGTTGAGGTGCGACCC
>JACRAZ010000079.1 GCA_016213205.1 Burkholderiales bacterium | reverse complement strand
GCATTCCTGCGGAGTTCCGGCTCGACACCGACCGTGTGAGCATTTCTCGCAACGAGTCGGGCGATCTGGTGATCCATCCCTTGCGGGCCGAACGCGGCGCGGCGCTGCTCGATGCCCTGCGCGCCGTGGGCGAGGCGGACGCGGCCTTCATCGCAGCACTGGAGACTGAGCGGGCCCGGCAACAGCCGCTGCAGGAGCGCGAGGCACTGTGATCTATGTGCTGGACACCAACGTCCTCATCTACCTGATCAAGAACCAGCCGCCCGCCATCGCGCAGCGGGTCGATGCGCTCCCGGAGGATGCCCGGCTGTGCATGTCCTTCGTGACTTGGGCCGAGCTGCTGAAGGGCGCTGAGCGCAGCACGAGGAAGCCGGAGGTCCTTCGCCGGCTGGAGGCCCTGGCCCGACAAGTGGCGGTGCTGTACCCGGCGGGCCCTGCGATCTGCGAGCACTACGCCGAGCAGTTCACGCGTCTGAAGGACGCCGGCACGCCGATCGGTGCGAACGATCTATGGATCGCCTGCCACGCGCTGGCCGAGGGCGCGACGCTGGTAACGCACAACACCCGCGAGTTCCAGCGCGTCGAGGGACTGAGGGTGGAAGACTGGGTTGCTCCGGACTGAACGTTGTGGCGAGTGCGCAGATGCAGCCGTTTGAAGGCAAGGGCGGTCCTGCTACATTGGCGGCGATCCTGCTCAGTGTTCGGCCAAGTGACAAACGTGCATCTGGCCCCACCTATGAAAGTTGGAGGATTTCCTTGTGGAGGGTCCTTTGACGGGAGATGGAGGGTGCCAGCGGGGCCGGAGCGTTATGCGACGCGGACTTAGGTGCGATTTCCATGTGATGATCGACAACATGTGACCGGCGGCGGGTGCTGGGAGCACCTGCCCGCAAAAGCACTGAAGGCCCGCAACTGCGGGCCTTCATCGTTTCAGCGACGGTTTCGGAGAGGGATTACGCCGTCTGCGACTCTGGCGCGACGGGTCGAATTCCCTGTGCCAGGCAACCCTTGGGGCCCTGCACCAGATCGAAAATCACCTTGCCGCCTTGCTTAAGGGTTCTGTAGCCCTCCATTTCGATGGCCGAGAAATGCGCAAACACATCGGGACCACCCGCCTCAGGTTCGATGAATCCGAAGCCCTTGGCGTCGTTGAACCATTTCACAGTGCCGGTTTGCATGGCTAATACTCCCTGGTGACCGCAACAACAACTTGTTGACAGAAAAATTCTGTTCGTCGGTCGACTGGTGCGTCAAGGCGGGAAGTTGGATCGATCGATATCCAGATTTCCCTACACTCACCGGAAGCGTCATCAGCCGGGTCGACGCCCGGCTTTTCTCGGGCTTGTGAACGGCGCGGTTGGCGCAACATGCAAGGCATCCGACTCGATCAGGTCCATGTCGATAGAATGAGCCATGCCCGAGGCTGACCCACCCTCAACACCGCCATCGCCGCCCGTGGTACCGCGTCGCGATGACGCTGGTGCGGTCGTCGCCGAGCGCAAGACCGCCCGCACGAAGCCACCTCAGATGTTCCAGGTGGTGCTCCTGAACGACGACTTCACCCCAATGGAGTTCGTGGTCATGGTCTTGCAGCAATACTTCAAGCGTGATCTGGAAACGGCCACGCAGATCATGCTGAAGATTCATCATGAAGGGCGGGGCGTGTGCGGGGTGTATACCCGGGACGTCGCCGCGACCAAGGTCGAACTCGTACTTGCCGCGGCGCGTCGCGCCGGGCATCCGCTGCAGTGCATTATGGAGGCCGCATGATTGCGCAAGAACTGGAAGTCAGCCTGCACATGGCGTTCGTGGAAGCGCGCCAGCAGCGCCACGAGTTCATCACCGTTGAGCACCTGCTGCTCGCGTTGCTGGACAACCCCTCCGCGGCCGAAGTGCTGAAGGCCTGCGCGGCCAACATCGACGATCTGCGCAAGAGCCTGACCACCTTCATCAAGGAGAACACTCCGACGGTGGGTGGGACGGAAGAGGTCGATACGCAGCCCACGCTGGGTTTCCAGCGGGTGATTCAGCGCGCGATCATGCACGTGCAGTCCACCGGGTCGGGCAAGAAGGAGGTTACCGGTGCCAATGTGCTGGTGGCGATCTTCGGCGAGAAGGACTCGCACGCTGTCTATTACCTGCACCAGCAGGGTGTGACACGGCTGGACGTCGTCAACTACATCGCCCACGGCATCAAGAAATCCGAGCCGCCCGAGCCGACCAAGTCCAATGAAAGCAGTGGCGAGAGCGAGAAGGAAGACGCCACCGACGCCAAGGGGTCGCCGCTGGATCAGTTCACCCAGAACCTGAACCAGCAGGCCCGCGAAGGCAAGATCGACCCGCTGATCGGCCGCGAATCCGAGGTGGAGCGCGTGATCCAGGTGCTGTGCCGCCGCCGCAAGAACAACCCGCTGCTGGTGGGTGAGGCGGGTGTGGGCAAGACAGCCATCGCCGAGGGCCTGGCCTGGCGCATCACCCAGAACGACGTGCCCGAGGTCCTGGCCGAATGCACCGTCTATGCACTCGACATGGGCGCGCTGCTGGCGGGCACCAAGTACCGTGGTGACTTCGAGCAACGCCTCAAGGGCGTGCTCAAGCAGTTGAAGGACCAGCCGAACGCGATCCTCTTCGTGGATGAGATCCACACGTTGATCGGTGCTGGTGCGGCGTCCGGGGGCACGCTTGATGCGAGCAACTTGCTGAAGCCAGCCTTGTCGAACGGCGCGATGAAGTGCATCGGCGCCACGACGTTCACCGAGTACCGTGGCATCTTCGAGAAGGACGCGGCGCTTTCGCGGCGTTTCCAGAAGATCGATGTGGTCGAGCCGTCGGTCGAGCAGACCATCGAGATCCTCAAGGGCCTGAAGTCGCGCTTCGAGGATCACCACAACGTGAAGTACGCGCTGGGGGCATTGCAGGCCGCCGCCGAACTCTCGGCCAAATACATCAACGACCGGCACCTGCCGGACAAGGCGATCGACGTCATCGATGAAGCGGGTGCTGCACAACGCATCCTTCCCAAGAGCAAACAGAAGAAGACCATCACGCGCAGCGAGGTGGAGGACATCGTGGCGAAGATCGCGCGCATTCCGCCCGCCTCGGTGTCCAGTGATGATCGCAGCAAGCTCAAGAGCTTGGACCGCGACCTGAAGAGTGTGGTGTTTGGCCAGGATCCGGCCATCGACGCCCTGGCTGCGGCCATCAAGATGGCACGTTCCGGGCTGGGCAAGCCCGACAAGCCGATCGGCTCGTTCCTGTTCAGCGGCCCCACCGGCGTGGGCAAGACCGAGGTCGCCAAGCAGCTGGCCTACATCCTGGGCATCGACCTGATCCGCTTCGACATGTCGGAGTACATGGAACGCCATGCCGTCAGCCGCCTGATCGGCGCGCCGCCTGGGTACGTGGGTTTCGACCAGGGCGGCCTGCTCACCGAGGCAGTGACGAAGAAGCCGCACTGCGTGCTGCTGCTCGATGAAATCGAGAAGGCGCATCCGGATGTCTACAACGTGTTGCTGCAGGTGATGGACCACGGTTCCCTCACCGACAACAACGGGCGGAAGGCTGATTTCCGTAACGTCATCATCATCATGACGACGAACGCCGGCGCCGAGACGATGAACAAGGCGACCATCGGCTTCACCACGGTGCGAGAGCAGGGCGACGAAATGGCCGACATCAAGCGGCTGTTCACGCCGGAGTTCCGCAACCGGCTCGATGCGACGGTGAGTTTCCGCGCGCTGGACGAGGACATCATCTTGCGCGTGGTCGACAAGTTCCTGCTGCAACTGGAAAGCCAGTTGGCCGAGAAGAAGGTCGAGGTGACCTTCACCGACACGCTGCGCAAGCATCTGGCGAAGAAGGGCTTCGATCCGTTGATGGGCGCGCGGCCGATGCAGCGACTGATCCAGGACACGATCCGCCGCGCACTGGCCGACGAGTTGCTCTTTGGCCGTCTCGTGGACGGAGGTCGTTTGACGGTGGACGTGGACGACGCGGGCGAAGTGCAGCTCGACATCCAGCCGCCACGACGCAGCGACAAGCCCAAGACCGAGCCGACGCCGGCCTGAACGATCAGGTGCGCGCCGGGTCTTGCCTGAAGTAGCGCGCCAGCATCTCGTACAGCGCGAGGTGCTCGGCGCGCATTTCGTGCGGCATGACGAAGAAGCTCTCGACCGCCACAGCGAAGAACTCGTCGACCGAGGTGGCGCCATAGGGGTCGAGCAAGGTCTCGTTGCCGGCGTCCACCTCGTCGCAAAGGCGCTGAAACTCCGCCTCGATCACCTCCACCCAGGCGTTTCGCGCCAGTGCGTCGGGTAGCGGCGGTACACCGTCTGCGGCGCCATCGCCCATGTCCAGCACATGGGCGAACTCGTGGATCACCACGTTGTAGCCCCACTCCGCAAAGCTGCCGGCTTCACTGACATCACGCCACGACAGCATCACGGGCCCACCTTCCATGGCCTCACCCGTGAGCACTTCGTCGTAGGCATGCACGACGCCATCCTCGTCCATCACTTCGCGTCGTGCCAGCACCTCGTCCGGGTGCACGACGATGCCAACGAAGCTGCGATACGGCTCGAGGCCGAAGTTCAGCACCGGTAGGCAGGCCTGCACCCCAATGCAGACGGCCATCGCATCATCGACGGCCAGCCCGCCGGCGCCGGCGAACTCCTTCTCGTCGAGGAACAGGCTGGTCAACGTGCGCAGCCGGGCGAGGTCTTCGGAAGGCCGGCTGGCAATGAACGGCAGGCGCGCCAGCGTCAGGTCCCACAAGTCGTCCGGTATTGCGCGCCGTTGCGCAGCGCGCGCCTCGCGACCGGCGCGCCAGCGTGCCAGCCATTGCTTCATGGCGCGACGAGGTCGATCCGGTGGCAGCCAGCGGGCGTCAGGCGCAGGACATCGGCCCGCGCGTGGCTTCCGTCCAGATCCCAATCGGAGAGCACCTGGCGAATGCGGCCGCAGGGCAGCGCAGAGGCGCCGGGCCGGTGGGTGTGTCCGTGCACCATCGCGTCGGCCTCCGCTGCGATGAGCCATGCACTGGCGGCGGGAAGATCGACATCGGCCCAATTCGACGGGCCCTGGTTCGCCTGGTGGGCTGCGCTCGCGTCCCGCATGGCTCGTGCCTGCTGTTGCCGCATCGACAATGGCATCGACAGGAAGCGCTGCTGCCACTCGGGCGAGCGTACTTCGCGGCGGAAGCGCTGGTAGTCCAGGTCTGCGAGGCACAGTGCATCGCCATGCGTCAGCAGCCAGGACTTGTTCCAGGCCTCGAGCCGGGTGGGGTCAGAAAGACGGTGCACACCGCAGTCCCGCAGCATGCCGTCGCCCACCAGGAAGTCGCGGTTGCCTGGCATGAAGGCCACCATCCGGTGCGCGGATGCCGCGCGCAGCACGTCGCAGCAGGCTTGCTCGAAGGGCTCGTGGCATGCATCGTCGCCAACCCACACCTCGAACAGATCACCCAGGATGACGACGGCGTCTGCGGGTGTGTCCCGCATGTGCGTACGCCAGGCGTCAAACGTTCGGGGCATCCCCGGGTGCAGGTGGACGTCGGACAGCAGGTCGATCGATTGCCACTGCGGCGGTGCCTGCCAGGCCTGCACAGGCAGGCCACCCGGCTCGCGCATCACGGTGTCAGTCGACTTCGGCGACCTTCAGGATGACGACGTCTTCGTTCGGCACGTCGTCATGGAAGCCTTTGCGGCCCGTGGCCACTCGCTCGATCTGGTCGACCACCTCCATGCCAGAGACAACCTTGCCGAACACGGCATAACCCCATCCTTGCGGCGACTCGGAGGTGAAATTCAGGAACTCGTTGTCGGCGGTGTTGATGAAGAACTGCGCGGTGGCCGAGTGGGGCGCATTCGTGCGCGCCATCGCCAGCGTGTACTTCTTGTTCTTCAGGCCGTTGGCAGCCTCGTTCTGGATCGGCTCGCGTGTGGGTTTCTGGCTCATGCCGGGCGCGAAGCCACCACCCTGGACCATGAAGCCCTTGATCACGCGGTGGAAGATCGTGCCGTCGTAGTGCCCGCTGGCCACGTAGGCCAGGAAGTTGGCCACGCTGGCCGGGGCCTTGGCATCGTCGAGCTCGATGCGCAGATTGCCGGCGCTGGTGGTCATGTCGACGAACTTGCTCATGTCATTTCTCCAGGGTGACTTGCTTGATCACGACGGGCTCGATCGGCACGTCGGCATAGGGTGGCCGCTGGCCTGTCGGCACGGCCTTGATGCGGTCCACGACATCCATGCCTTCCACGACCTTGCCGAAGACGGCATAGCCGTTGCCGTCAGGTCGGTTCACCGCGTCCAACGCGATGTTGTCGTTGACGTTGATGAAGAACTGCGCCGTTGCAGAGTTGGGGGCCGATGTACGTGCCATGGCCACCGTGCCGCGTTGGTTGGACAGGCCGTTGCGTGCCTCCAGCGGAATGGGCGCGCGAGTGGCCTTCTCCTTCATGTCAGCGGTGAACCCGCCACCCTGGATCATGAAGCCGTTGATGACGCGATGGAAGATGGTGCCGTTGTAGTGGCCCGCCTTCACATACTGCACAAAGTTCTCGACTGTCTTGGGCGCCTTGGCCGCGTCGAGTTCGAGCACGATGTCGCCCTGGCTGGTGTTCAGCCGAACCTTCTGCGCCAGCGCGGGGCCTGCGAGCAGGGTGGCAGCTGCAACACCCAGCAGCCAACGTTGAACGAATGATGGCATCAGGCAGGTCTCCTTGATGTGATGCTGGCGCACTCAGCGCACCGACAGTTCGCGCACGATGCGCAGCTTGCGTTGAAGTGTGGCGTCGACGCGCAGGGTGTTGCTGGCCTGCTCGTAGGCGCGCTGGGCCAGCCGCACGAAGACGTCGCCGAGGTTCTCTAGTGCGGCCAGGTAGGCGGGATCGTTGCGCAACGCGGTTTCGAGCAACTCGCGCGCGCGGTCCAACTGGCCCCGTGCCGCGTGCAGCACGGCCAGGTTGTTGTAGGGCTCGGGCAGATCGGGGAAGTCCTGTGTGAGGCGTTCGAACACGGCCATCGCCTCGGCTTCTCGCTGTGATTCCGACAGCATCACGCCGCGCAGGAAACGCAGGCGCGCGTCGTCAGGGTGGGTGGCGATGGCCTGGTCAACGCGGCTGAACGCTAGGGCACGTTCGCCACCGCGGAACAGGCGCTCGATGTCGCGCGCAGGGTCTGCCAACTGCGCGCTTGCCGAAGCAGTGAGGTACAGCAGTACCGCGAGCACGGTGGCGGCACGGCGGAACGGCTTGAGATGGTGCACGGAATGGGGCGGTCGGGGCCTGGAGTTCGCAGCAGTGGGGCGCCGCTATACTGATTCGATTGTATGGCTGGCGGCCGCGCATGCCGGGCGCCGGGCCTTCGAGTCCCCTATTCGCCGTTCCCCCGCTGGCCCCGTCCTTCGCCGGATGTGCGGGCCCTTCCGTCCGCTCCGACCGATGACCCTTCGCATCTACAACACGCTGACCCGCCGCGTCGAGCCCTTCACCCCGATCGAACCCGGCCACGTGCGGATGTACGTTTGCGGCATGACGATCTATGACCTGTGCCACATGGGTCATGCGCGGATGATGATGGCTTTCGACGTGGTGTACCGCTGGTTGCAGGCCAGCGGCTACCGCGTCACGTACGTGCGCAACATCACCGACATCGAGGACAAGATCATCCGGCGTGCGGTGGAGCGCGGCATCTCGATCCGCGCGCTGACCGACGAGATGATCGCGGCCATGCGGCAGGACATCGGTGCGATCGGTGTCGCCGCGCCGACCCACGAGCCACGGGCCACCGACTACGTGCCGCAGATGCTGTCGATGATCGGCACCCTCGAGCACAAGGGCCTGGCCTACCGTGCCAGCAATGGCGACGTGAACTACGCCGTGCGCAAGTTCGCCGGCTACGGCAAGCTGTCGGGCAAGTCCATCGACGAGCTGCGGGCCGGCGAGCGCGTGGCCGTCACCGATGGCGGCAAGGACGATCCGCTGGACTTCGTGCTCTGGAAGGCGGCCAAGCCGGATGAGCCGGACGACGCAAAGTTCGCGGCCCCCTATGGTGCCGGCCGGCCGGGCTGGCACATCGAGTGCTCGGCGATGAGTTGCGCGCTGCTGGGCGAGCGGTTCGACATCCATGGCGGTGGCATGGACCTCCAGTTCCCGCACCACGAAAACGAGATCGCGCAGAGCGAGGGCGCGTTCGGGCACCCGTTCGTCAACTACTGGTTGCACAACGGCTTCCTGAACGTGGACAACGAGAAGATGTCGAAGTCGCTCGGCAACTTCTTCACCATCCGCGATGTGCTGCGCCAGTTCGACGGCGAGACGCTGCGCTTCTTCATGCTGCGCACGCACTACCGCAGCCCCTTCAACTTCAGCGACGCCAATCTCGAGGATGCGCGCCAGGCGTTGCGCAGGCTGTACACCGCGCTCGATGGCGTCTCACCGCTGGCCGATGCGCCGATCGACTGGGCGCAAGCGCAGGCCGCATCGTTCCGCGAGGCAATGGACGACGACTTCAACACGCCCGCTGCGATGGCGGTGCTGTTTGAACTGGCCACTGAACTCAACCGCTCGCGCGATCCGGCGGCTGCCGCGCTGCTGCGCGGGCTGGGCGGCACGCTCGGGGTGCTTCAGCAGGTGCCCAAGGCCTACCTGCAGGCAGGCTCGGTACTCGACGAGGCCACGATCCAGCACCTGATCGATGAGCGTGCGGCCGCCAAGCAGACCCGCAACTTCGGCGAGGCCGACCGCATACGCCGGGAACTGGCCGAGCAAGGCATCGAGCTGAAGGATTCGCCGCAAGGGACGACCTGGGTGAAGGCTTGACCGTGCCCAAGAACCAAGCCGCGGGTGTGACGCCCGACTACTGGGACGAGGCGTGCCGCCATCTCGCCAAGCGCGACCGGGTGATGAAGAAGCTCATCCCGCAGTTCGGCGAAGCGCGGCTGCAAAGCCGTGGCGACGCATTCACCACGCTGGCGCGCTCGATCGTCGGCCAGCAGATCTCGGTGAAGGCGGCGCAGTCGGTCTGGGAACGCTTCGTCGGGGTGATTGGTGGCCCATCCACACGGCTGTCGCCGGTGGCCGTGCTGAACGCCGAGCCGGGCAGCCTGCGCGGCGCGGGTTTGTCGGCGCGCAAGACTGAATACCTGGGTGACCTGGCCCGCCACTTCGAGGCCGGCACCGTGCATGTGCGCCAGTGGCAGCAGATGGACGATGAGGCCATCATCGACGAGCTGGTGGCGATCCGGGGCATCGGCCGCTGGACCGCGGAGATGTTCCTGATCTTTCACCTGATGCGCCCGAATGTGCTGCCGGTGGACGACCTGGGCCTGATCAAGGGCATCAGCGTCAACTACTTCAGTGGGGAACCCGTTTCGCGTGCCGAGGCACGCGAGGTGGGCGAGGCCTGGGCGCCTTTTCGCTCGGTGGCCACATGGTACATTTGGCGCAGCCTCGACCCGCTGCCGGTGGAGTACTGACACCCCACAGCCGGGTGCGCAACCACCGGCCCGATGCGCCTGCACATGGCCCTGTCTTTCACCCAACCCAAGCCTGGCGGATGAGCAAACGACACTTCCTCGAGTTCGAGCAACCCATTGCCGAGCTCGAAACCAAGATCGAAGAGCTGCGTTACGTCCAGAACGAATCGGCCGTCGACATCTCCGACGAGATCGACCGGCTCGACAAGAAGAGCCAGCAGCTCGCGAAGGACATCTACTCGAACCTGTCGCCCTGGCAGGTGACGCAGATCGCGCGCCACCCGCAGCGGCCGTACACGCTCGACTACATCAACGAAATCTTCACCGATTTCCAGGAACTGCACGGCGACCGCGCCTTTGCCGACGACGCGTCCATCGTCGGTGGCCTGGCGCGATTCAACGGCCAGGCGTGCATGGTGCTGGGGCACCAGAAGGGGCGCGACACCAAGGAACGCGGCCTGCGCAACTTCGGCATGTCGCGGCCCGAGGGCTACCGCAAGGCACTGCGGCTGATGAAGCTGGCCGAAAAGTTCGGCCTGCCGGTGTTCACCTTCGTCGACACGCCCGGCGCCTACCCCGGCATCGGTGCCGAGGAGCGTGGGCAGTCCGAGGCCATCGGGCGCAACATCTACGAGATGTGCCAGCTGGAGGTGCCGATCATCACCACGATCATCGGTGAAGGCGGCTCCGGCGGCGCATTGGCCATCAGTGTGGCCGATCAGGTGCTGATGCTGCAATTCTCGGTGTACTCGGTGATCTCGCCGGAAGGTTGCGCGTCCATCCTCTGGAAGACCTCCGAACGCGCGAGCGACGCCGCCGAAGCCCTGGGCATCACCGCGCATCGGCTCAAGGCGTTGGGTCTGATCGACAAGGTGGTGAGCGAACCCGTGGGTGGCGCGCACCGCGACCCGCGCCACATGGCGTCCCAGCTGAAGCGCGCGCTGGTCGATGCACTGCGGCAGGTGTCGGACTTGAGGGTCAAGGAACTGCTGCAACGGCGATACGACCGTCTGCAGTCCTACGGCCGCTTCGCCGATACCAAGGATCGCTGAGCGCGCGGCGTGTCGCGCGACATGCCTTGCCGTCGCTGAACCCCGCCCGACGCGGCGCCACCGTGGGTGTGGCGTTCAGCGGCGGCCGTGACTCGCTGGCCTTGTTGCACGCCACCGTGAGGGCGGCGCACGGCACGGGGCTCGAGGTGGTGGCGCTGCATGTGCACCACGGCCTGGTGGCCGAAGCGGATGCCTGGGTGCAATCGGCCATCGCCTTGTGCCATCGATGGCAACGCGCCGGATGGCCGGTGCGCCTGCGCTGGCACCGGGTCCAGGGCCAACCGGCCCGCGGGCAAAGTGTCGAGGCCTGGGCCCGCCGTCAGCGCTACGAGGCGCTGGCCCGCATGGCGCAGGAGGAGGGTGCCTCGCTGGTGCTGCTGGCTCAGCATCGGCGCGATCAAGCGGAAACCGTGCTGCTGCAGGCCCTGCGAGGCGCAGGTGCCCGAGGCCTCGCGGCGATGCCGCGCCTGGCCGTGCGTGAAGGTCTCAGCTGGGCCCGGCCCTGGCTCGATCAGCCGCGCGAGGCGATCGAGTCGTATGTGCGTCGGCATCGGCTCAAGCCGCTCGAAGACCCTTCCAACGACGATACCCGCCTCGCGCGCAACCGCTTGCGTGCCCAGGTCTGGCCTGCACTGACGGTTGCGTTCCACGATGCCGAAACCACGCTGGCGCAGTCAGCCCGCAGGGCGCAGGAGACCAGCGCCGTCCTGGACGAAGTGGCTGCACTGGACCTGGCCACGCTGGTCAAGGGCCCATCATTGCAGCGTGCACCGTGGCTCGCCTTGTCGACCGCGCGACGCGCCAACGTGCTGCGCGCCTGGCTTCGGGCGCAATGCTCCCGCGGGGCGCCGGAGGCAATGGTCCAGCAACTGCTGCACGACTGGGCACGGCGCGCGCAGGGCCAATGGACGGTGGCGCCCGGGCAGGTGCTCGTGGCGTATCGCGGCCGGCTGCGCTGGCGCGTGCCGGAACCCGAACACATCCGTGGCCCCGCGTGCCTGGACTTGTCGCGGCCCGGATGCCACGCCGTGCCGCAGTGGGGCGGTGCCTTTCTGGTCGAGCCGGGGGAGGAGCAGGGCATCGATGCGGCCAGGCTCGTGCATGCCGAACTGCGGCCACGCAGCGGCGGTGAACGCTTCCAGCGGGGGCCGGCGACCCCGCCCCGCAGCCTGAAGAAATCGTTCCAGCAGGCCGGGCTGGCGGTCGACCAACGGCAGGGGCCGTTGGTGTGGTCGGGTGATCAGCTGGTGTTCGTGCCGGGACTGGGCATCGACGCACGCGCCTGGGCGTCGCCCGGCCAGCCACAACTGCATCTGCGTTGGCTGCCCACGCGGGGTTGACCAGGCTGTTGCAGCGCGGCAGCTAAAATCGCCGGTTCGCGCACCGGGGCCGCGCGACCGTCGTGCCCCGATCTTTCCTCTCAACATGGCACTGATCGTTCACAAGTATGGCGGAACGTCGATGGGCTCGCCCGAGCGCATCAAGAGCGTCGCCAAGCGCGTGGCCAAATGGGCTCGCGCCGGTCACCAGATGGTGGTCGTTCCCTCCGCGATGAGCGGCGAAACCAACCGCCTGCTGGCGCTGGCCAAGGAGGTGTCGCCTGCGAGCATCGACGCCGCGGCGATGCGCGAGCTGGACATGATCGCCTCCACCGGCGAACAGGTCTCCGTGGGCCTGCTGGCGTTGGCGTTGCAGGCCGAAGGCATGCCGGCGGTCAGCTACACCGGCTGGCAGGTGCCGGTGAAGACCGACTCGTCCTACACCAAGGCACGCATCGAGAGCATCGACGACGGCCGGGTGCGCGCCGAACTGGCACAGGGCAAGGTGGTCATCATCACTGGGTTCCAGGGGATCGATGAAGAAGGCTCGATCACGACGCTGGGCCGTGGTGGCTCGGACACCTCTGCGGTGGCCGTGGCCGCGGCGCTGAAGGCGGACGAGTGCCTGATCTACACCGATGTGGACGGCGTCTACACCACCGACCCGCGCGTGGTGCCCGAGGCCAAGCGTCTGCACACCGTGAGCTTCGAAGAGATGCTCGAGATGGCCAGCCTGGGCTCCAAGGTGCTGCAGATCCGCTCGGTCGAGTTTGCCGGCAAGTACCGGGTGCCCTTGCGCGTGTTGTCGAGCTTCACGCCCTGGGACATTGCCATCGAAGAGGAAGCCAAGTCGGGCACCCTGATCACTTTTGAGGAAGACGAGAAAATGGAAAAAGCCGTCGTGTCGGGCATCGCGTTCAACCGCGACGAGGCCAAGTTCACCGTGGTCGGCGTGCCAGACCGGCCGGGCATCGCGTACCAGATCCTGGGCGCGGTGGCCGAGGCCAACATCGATGTGGACGTGATCGTGCAGAACGTGTCGCACGAAGGCCGCACCGACTTCTCGTTCACCGTGCACCGCAACGATTTCCAGCGGACGCAGGACCTGCTGAAAAGCAAGATTGCGCCGGCCACTGGCGCCACCCAGATCATCGGCGATCAGAAGATCTGCAAGATCTCGATCGTGGGCATCGGCATGAAGAGCCATGTCGGCGTGGCCAGCACGATGTTCCGCACGCTGAGTGAAGAGGGCATCAACATCCAGATGATCACCACCAGCGAGATCAAGACCTCGGTGGTGATCGACGAGAAGTACATGGAATTGGCCGTGCGCGCACTGCACCGCGCGTTCGGCCTCGATGCGGCCGAGGTGGCCGAGGGCTGAGGCTGCTGCCGAGCGTGCGAAGCGGCGCTGCAACGCTGCTAGAATGCGCGCTTGGCTTCTGGAGTCGTGACCGAGTGGCCGAAGGTGCTCCCCTGCTAAGGGAGTATGTGGGCAAAACCTGCATCGAGGGTTCGAATCCCTCCGACTCCGCCAAGACCTGTCAACGCCGTGCCGCTTTCTGCGGCACGGCGTTTTTCATGGTGGGTGCAGGATGAACACGGGCTTGTAGCGTCGTTGCTGGTTGGTGTCGGCCGCCGCCTGGCCGCTGGCGGCGCCACGCGCGCAAACAAGCGCGGGATCGCCGCGCCCCATCGTGCTGGTGGTTCCGTTTGCGCCGGGCGGCATCGCCGACCTCACGGCGCGCGCGGTGGGGCAGGCGATGGCGGCATCGCTCGGCCAGCCGGTGGTGGTGGACAACCGGCCCAGCGCGGGCAGCATCGTTGCATCGCAGGCGGTGGCGCGCGCGGCCCCCGATGGCCATACGCTGCTGCTGATGAGCAATGCGCATGCGGTCAGTGCCAGCCTGTTCCGGAACCTGCCCTACGACGCGGTGCGCGATTTCGCCCCCATCTCGCTGCTGGCGCGGTTCGACCTCGGCCTGTTCGTGGCCGGGGCGTCGCCCCATCGCACCCTGGTGCAATGGCTGGCGCAGGCCCGGGCGCAGCCGGGGCGCATGACCATCGGTACCGTGGTGGCTGGCAGCACGCAGCACCTGGCTGCCGAACTGTTCAAGGCTCGCGCCGGTGTCGAGGCGGTGGTGGTGCCCCACAAGGGCACGCCTGCGGTGCTGGGCGCGCTGCGGGCGGGTGAGATCGATCTGGCGGTGGAAATCCTCGGGCCCTGGTTGCCCCAGGCCCAGGCCGGCGTGGTGCGCGCCTTGGCGGTGGCCTCGGCCGAACGCAGCGCGGTGCTGCCCCAGGTGCCCACGCTGAAGGAAGCCGGCGTCGAGCGCTGCGAAGCCAGCTCCTGGAATGCGCTGGCCGCGCCGGCCGCCACGCCGGCGGCCGTGTTGCAGCGGCTGCGTCGTGCGGTGGACAGGGCATTGCACGATCCCGCAGTGCTTGCGCAGCTGCAGCCGCTGGGCGTTCGGTTGATGGGCGGCACGCCGGAACAGCTTTATCAGTGGCTGCAGCAGGAAACGCAGCGCTGGTCGGAGGTGGTCCGATCAGCGAAGATCGAACTCCAGTGAACCTCAAGCAACTCGAATACTTCGTGCACGTGGCCGAGCTGGGCAGCTTCAGCAAGGCAGCGCTGGTGCTCGACATCGCGCAGCCGGCGCTCAGCCGTCAGGTGCGCGCGCTGGAGATCGACCTGCGCGAGACGCTGCTGCTGCGCAATGGCCGCGGCGTGGTGCTGACGGAAGCCGGGCAGCGGCTCTTCGAGCATGGTGTCAGCATCCTCCAGGCCGTGGCGCAGGCACGGGAGGACATGGGCGCCTCGCGCGACGAGCCAGTGGGGCGCATCACCATCGGCGTGCCGCCCACCATCGGCCGCCAGCTTACCTTGCCGCTGATCGATGGCTTCAAGCGCAGGCTGCCCGGCGCACGGCTGGCCATCGTCGAAGGCCTGTCCACGCACATCGTCGAGTGGATCACCACGGGCCGGGTCGACATCGGCCTGCTCTACAACCCCGAGCCGCAGCCCGGGCTGGAAATCACCCCGGTGCTGGAGGAGCCGCTGTGCCTGGTGGCGCGCGCTGCCGACGCCGGGTTGCCGAACGGACCCCTGCCGATGCGAGCCCTGGCGGGCCTGCCGCTGATCATGCCCGAGCGATCGCACGTGATCCGACGCCTGCTCGAGACGCAGGCGGTGCTGCTGGGGCTGAAGCTCGACATCGCGTGGGAGGTGTCCAGCATCGCGTCGATCATCGACCTGGTCTGTGCAGGCTACGGTCATGCGGTGCTCACCGCCAGTGCGGTGGCGGCTTCTGGCCGGGCGGATGAACTCGTCGCGCAGGCGCTCACCGAGCCACCGCTGAGCAGCGTGTTGTGCCTGGCCGTTTCGGCCCACAAGCGGCCGGGGCCCCTGATGCGTCACGGAACCCGCCTGCTGAACGAGCTGGCACGCAGCCTGCCGCAGGCAACGGCCGCGCAGTCACGGCCTGGCTGAGCCCCCCGGGCCATGCCGCGCCGGGATACCTGATATCGGACGCGTCGCCTAGGCCCGCTGGGCATCGGTGGCCAGAATCGGGTGCATCGTTGTCCCATGGGCGCTCTCCGCGATGCTTCCTGCCCCTCGCTGTCACGCTGAACCCTGCGCATGTGACGCCCGCTGCGGTGGCGTTCAGCCATGAGCGTGCGCATCACCGGCATTTCGTCGATGGCCACGCGCCAGGTGCTGGCCGAACTGTCGGCCGCCTTCACCGCGCGCACCGGGGACGACGTGGCGATCGAATCCGTGGGTGGTGTCGACGCCGCCAAACGTGTGCAGGCGGGTGAGGCCTTCGACCTGGTGGTGCTGGCCGCAAACGCGATCGATGCCTTGCAGGCCGCTGGCCGGGTGGTGCCGGGCAGCCGAGCCGACCTGGTGCGGTCGGGCGTCGCGGTTGCAGTGAGAGCCGGCGCGCCGCGGCCCGACATCCGCACCGAGGCCGCATTGCGCGATGCGGTGCTGGCAGCGCCCAGCCTGAGCTATTCCACCGGGCCGAGCGGCGCGCACCTGATCGGCCTGTTCGAACGCTGGGGCATTGCCCGGTCCATCCAGCCCCGCATCGTCCAGGCCCCACCGGGGGTGCCGGTCGGCACGCTGGTGGCGCGCGGCGACGTGGCACTGGGGTTCCAGCAATTGAGCGAGCTGATGCACCTGGAAGGCATCGACATCCTCGGGCCACTGCCCCCCGAGTGCCAGACCCTCACCACCTTCTCGGCGGCTGTGTGCACGGCCGCCGAGCAGCCCGATGCCGCCCGCCGCCTGATCGCCTTCATGGCCTGCGCCGAGGCCGCCGACACCAAGCGCCGACATGGCATGACACCGGCCTGAAGCGCCGCAGCGCCGCCACGCCCGAACCCAGGAGCTCCCGAATGATCATCGACGTGCATGGCCACTACACCACAGCGCCCAAGGCTCTGGAAGCGTGGCGCAACCGCCAGGTCGCCGGCATTGCCGACCCTGCGCTGATGCCCAAGGTGAGCGAGCTGCAGATCAGCGACGACGAGTTGCGCGAATCCATCGAGACCAACCAGCTGGCCAAGATGCGCGAGCGCGGCAGCGACCTCACGGTGTTCAGCCCGCGCGCCAGCTTCATGGCCCACCACATCGGCGACTTCCAGGTCTCGTCCACCTGGGCCGCGATCTGCAACGAGCTGTGCTACCGCGTGAGCCAGCTGTTCCCGGACAACTTCATCGGCGCCGCCATGCTGCCGCAATCGCCCGGCGTGGACCCGAAGACCTGCCTGCCCGAGCTGGAGAAGTGCGTGCGGGACTACGGCTTCGTGGCCATCAACCTGAACCCGGATCCTTCCGGCGGCCACTGGACCAGCCCGCCGCTGAGCGACAGGCACTGGTACCCCCTCTACGAGAAGATGTGCGAGCTGGACATTCCCGCGATGATCCACGTCTCCACCAGCTGCAACGCCTGCTTCCACACCACCGGCGCGCACTACCTGAACGCCGACACCACGGCCTTCATGCAGTGCCTGACCAGCGACCTGTTCAAGGACTTCCCGACGCTGAAGTTCCTGATCCCGCATGGCGGTGGCGCGGTGCCCTACCACTGGGGGCGTTTCCGCGGCCTCGCGCAGGAGCTGAAGAAGCCGCTGCTGAAGGACCACCTGCTCAACAACATCTTCTTCGACACCTGCGTGTACCACCAGCCGGGCATCGACCTGCTGACCAAGGTGATCCCGGTGGAGAACATCCTGTTCGCCAGCGAAATGATCGGCGCGGTGCGCGGCATCGACCCCGAGACCGGCCACTACTACGACGACACCAAGCGCTACATCGAGGCCTCGACGCAACTCACGCCGGCCCAGAAGGCCATGGTCTACGAAGGCAACGCCCGGCGCGTGTTCCCGCGGCTCGACGCCGCCTTGAAGCTGAAGGGGAAGTGAGATGTTCGAACTCGGCGTCGTCTACCGCAACATCACCCGCGCCGATCGCGCCGCGGCCGACCAGTTGGCCAGGTACGGGAGCGCCACCGTGCACGAGGCCATGGGCCGCGTGGGCCTGCTCAAGCCGTACATGCGGCCGATCTATGCCGGCGCGCAGGTGTCGGGCACGGCCGTCACGGTGCTGCTGCACCCCGGGGACAACTGGATGATGCACGTGGTGGCCGAGCAGATCCAGCCGGGTGACATCGTCGTCGCGGCGATCACCGCCGAGTGCACTGACGGCTACTTCGGCGACCTGCTCGCCACATCGTTCATGGCCCGCGGCGCCCGCGCGCTGGTCATCGATGCCGGCGTGCGTGACGTGAAGACCCTCACCGAGATGGGCTTCCCGGTCTGGAGCAAGGCCATCAGCGCCAAGGGCACGATCAAGGCCACGCTGGGATCGGTGAACGTGCCGGTGGTCTGCGCCGGGGCGCTGGTGACGCCGGGCGACGTGGTCGTGGCCGACGATGATGGCGTCGTCGTGGTGCCGGCCGCGCTGGCCGTGGCCACGGCCGACGCTGCGGCCAGGCGCGAGGCCAACGAAGGCGACAAGCGCGCGAAGCTGGCCTCCGGCGTGCTGGGCCTGGACATGTACAAGATGCGCGAGCCGCTGGCGGCCGCGGGCCTGAAGTACATCGACTGACCCGGCTGCCATGCAGATCGCCCTCATCGGCTATGGCGAGGTCGGCCGCATCCTGGCCGAGGACCTGGCGCCGCAAGGCCATGCGCTCGCGGCGTTCGACCTTAAGCTGGGCGGAGCGGCTGGTGACGCGATGCGCACACACGCCACCCAGCTTGGCGTGCGTTTGACGAGCAGCCACGCGCAGGCCGTGCGGGGGGCCGAATTGGTGGTGTCGGCGGTCACTGCCAGTCAGGCCGTGCCGGTGGCCGAGGCCTGCGCCGAAGGGCTGCTGCCGGGCGCGTACTTCCTCGACTTCAACTCCGCGTCACCGGGCGCCAAGCTGCGCGCGGCGCAGTGGATCGACGGCGCTGGCGGCCGCTACGTCGAAGGCGCGGTGATGACCTCGGTGCCGCCGTATCGCATCCGGGTGCCGCTGCTGTTGGGCGGGCCGCACGCGGCGGCGCTGGCGCCAGTGTTGCAACCGCTGGGCTTTGCGCCGAAGGTGGCGGATGCGCGGCTGGGCGTGGCCTCGGCCACCAAGATGTGCCGCAGCGTGATGATCAAGGGCCTGGAGGCCATGGTGATCGAGAGCTTCACCACGGCCCGGCACTATGGCGTGGAGGACGCGGTCATCGCCTCGCTGTACGAGACCTTTCCGGGCGTCGATTGGGAAAAACAGGCCGCCTACTTCTTCCAGCGTGTGATCGAGCATGGCCGCCGCCGCAGCGAAGAGGTGCGCGAAGTGGCCGAAACCGTGCGCGAAGCGGGCCTGACACCCTGGTCCGCCACGGGCACGGCCGAGCGCCAGGCCTGGGTGGCCGACCTGGCCGACGCAGGCCTGTTCGGCGAGCGCGGCGCGCCCGGCTTTGCCCGCAGCGCCGACTGGCGCACCGAGGCCGACCGCATCCTGGCGCGGGCAGGCGCCCTCGGCAGCCCGACAGGCCACGACGACAAGGTATGACATGAGCTTCGAGAAGACCCCCGGCTGGCTGGACTGGTATGCCGGCCCGAGCAAACCCCGCTTCCAGCTGCCGCCCGGCAGCGTGGATGCGCACTGCCACGTGTTCGGCCCGGGCGAGGAGTTCCCGTTCGCCCCCGAGCGCAAGTACACGCCCTGCGACGCCAGCAAGCAGCAGCTCTTTGCGCTGCGCGACCACCTGGGTTTTGCACGCAACGTGATCGTGCAGGCCACCTGCCACGGCGCGGACAACCGTGCGATGGCCGATGCCTGCGTCGCGTCGCAAGGCAAGGCGCGCGGCGTGGCGACGGTGCGCCGCACGATCAGCGATGCCGAGCTGCAGGCCCTGCACGCGGCCGGCGTGCGCGGCGTGCGCTTCAACTTCGTCAAGCGTCTGGTCGACTTCACGCCCAAGGACGAGCTGATGGAGATCGCCACACGCATCGCCCGGCTCGGCTGGCACGTGGTGATCTACTTCGAGGCGCAGGACCTGCCCGAGCTGTGGGACTTCTTCACCGCGCTGCCCACCACCGTGGTGGTGGACCACATGGGCCGCCCCGACGTGAGCAAGCCGGTCGATGGCCCGGAGTTCGAACTCTTCGTGAAATTCATGCGCGAGCACGCCAACGTGTGGATCAAGGTGAGCTGCCCCGAGCGCCTGTCGGTGGCCGGCCCGCGCGCGCTGGACGGTGAACAGGCGGCCTACCGCGACGTGGTGCCCTTTGCGCGCCGCATCGTCGAGACCTTCCCCGAGCGCGTGCTCTGGGGCACCGACTGGCCGCACCCCAACCTGAAGGACCACATGCCCGACGACGGCCTGCTGGTCGACTTCATCCCGCACATCGCGGTGACGCCCGAACTGCAGCGCAAGCTGCTGGTCGACAACCCGATGCGCCTGTACTGGCCGGAGGAATGCTGATGGCACTGGACAAGCCCTACAAGGACGTGCCTGGCACGACCATCTTCGATGCCGAGCAGTCCCGCAAGGGCTACTGGCTGAACCAGTTCTGCATGTCGCTGATGAAGGCCGCCAACCGCGAGCGCTTCAAGGCCGACGAACGCAAGTACCTCGACGAGTGGCCGATGACCGAAGAGCAGAAGCAGGGCGTGCTCACGCGCGACCTGAACCGCTGCATCGCCGCCGGCGGCAACATCTACTTTCTGGCCAAGATCGGCGCCACCGACGGCAAGAGCTTCCAGTACATGGCCGCCAGCATGACCGGCATGACGCAGGAAGAGTACGCGGCGATGATGCTGGCCGGCGGGCGCTCGGCCGAAGGCAATCGCTATGTCGGTGAGCAATCAGGAGCATCGAAGTAATGGCCAAGATCACCGCCAGCGTCTACACCTCGCACGTGCCGGCCATCGGTGCCGCGCTCGACCTCGGCAAGAGCGCCGAGCCCTACTGGCAGCCGGTGTTCAAGGGCTACGAGTTCTCCAAGCAGTGGATGAAGGAGAACACGCCCGACGTGATCTTCCTGGTCTACAACGACCACGCCACCGCGTTCAGCCTGGAGATGATCCCCACCTTCGCGATCGGCTGCGCGGCCGAGTTCGAGCCCGCCGACGAAGGCTGGGGGCCGCGGCCGGTGCCCAAGGTGATCGGCCACCCGGAGCTGGCCGCACACATCGCGCAGAGCGTGATCCAGGATGATTTCGACCTCACCATCGTGAACAAGATGGATGTCGACCACGGCCTCACGGTGCCCCTGAGCCTGATGTGCGGCCAGCCCGAGGCCTGGCCTTGCCCGGTGATCCCGTTCGCGGTGAACGTGGTGCAGTACCCGGTGCCCTCGGGCCGGCGCTGCTACAACCTGGGCAAGGCCATCCGCAAGGCAGTGGAGTGCTTCGACCAGGACCTGAAGGTGCAGATCTGGGGCACCGGCGGCATGAGCCACCAGCTGCAAGGCCCGCGCGCCGGGCTGATCAACAAGGCCTTCGACAACGCCTTCCTCGACCGCTTGATCGCCGACCCGGCCGGGCTGTCCACCCTGCCGCACATCGACTACGTGCGCGAAGCGGGCAGCGAGGGCATCGAACTGGTGATGTGGTTGATCGCCCGCGGCGCGATGTCCGAGGACAAGGCGCCCACGCTGCGCCACCGCTTCTACCATGTGCCCGCGTCGAACACGGCGGTCGGCCACCTCATTCTGGAGAACAACTGACATGACCCAGCCCATCAAGGTGGCCCTGGCCGGCGCCGGCGCCTTCGGCATCAAGCACCTGGACGCGATCAAGCTGATCGACGGTGTCGAGGTCGTGTCGCTGATCAGCCGCGACATCGACAAGACGCGCGAGGTGGCGGCCAAGTACGGCATCGGCCACTGCAGCACCGACCTGGCCGACAGCCTGGCGCTGAAGGACGTGGACGCGGTGATCCTGTGCACGCCCACGCAGATGCATGCCGCCCAGGCCATCGCCTGCATGGAAGCGGGCAAGCACGTGCAGGTGGAGATCCCGCTGTGCGACGTGCTGAAGGACGGCGAGGCGGTGGTCGAACTGCAGCAGCGCAGCGGCCTGGTGGCGATGTGCGGCCATACCCGGCGCTTCAACCCCAGCCACCAGTGGGTGCGCCAGCGCATCACGGCCGGCGAGTTCAACATCCAGCAGATGGATGTGCAGACCTATTTCTTCCGCCGCACCAACATGAACGCGCTGGGCCAGCCGCGCAGCTGGACCGACCACCTGCTGTGGCACCACGCCGCCCACACGGTGGACCTGTTCGCCTACCAGTGCGGCAGCCCGATCGTGAAGGCCAACGCCATCCAGGGGCCGATCCACCCCGTGCTGGGCATCGCGATGGACATGAGCATCCAGCTGAAGGCGGCCAACGGTGCCATCTGCACGCTGAGCCTGAGCTTCAACAACGAGGGCCCGCTGGGCACCTTCTTCCGCTACATCGGCGACACCGGCACGTACCTTGCGCGCTATGACGACCTTTTCAGTGGCAAGGACGAGAAGATCGATGTCTCGCGGGTGGCCGTGTCGATGAACGGCATCGAGCTGCAGGACCGCGAGTTCTTCGCCGCCATCCGCGAGGGGCGCGAACCGAACGGCAGCGTGGCCCAGGTGCTGCCTTGCTACCAGGTGCTGCACCAGCTCGAGCAGCAGCTCAACGCGGCCTGACGCCCATGCAGCAGCGCCGCATCGGGCCCTTCAGTGTCTCGGCCATCGGGCTGGGCTGCATGAACTTCAGCCACGCCTATGGCGCGCCCCCGCCGGCCGAGGTGTCCGAGCGGGTGCTGCTGCAGGCGCTGGACAGCGGCGTGACGATGTTCGACACCGCGGCGCTGTATGGCTTTGGCGCCAACGAGCAGTTGGTGGGCCGCGTGCTCGCGCCGCACCGCTCGAAGATCACGCTGGCCAGCAAGGGCGGCCTGTTCGGCGCCCCGGGTACCGACGGCGTGATGAAGCGCGTGATCGACGGTCGGCCCGAGACCCTGCGCCGCCATTGCGAAGACAGCCTGCGCCGACTGGGCACCGACGTCATCGATCTGTACTACCTGCACCGCTGGGACAAGCGCGTGCCGATCGAGGATTCGGTGGGGGCCATGGCCGAGCTGGTGCGCGAGGGCAAGGTGCGGGCGCTGGGGCTGTCCGAGGTGTCGGCCGTCACGCTGCGCCGGGCGCATGCGGTCCACCCGATCGCCGCCTTGCAGACCGAGTATTCGCTGTGGACCCGCAACCCCGAGATCGCTGTGCTCGAGGCCTGCCAAGAGCTCGGCGTGGCCTTCGTTGCCTTCAGCCCGCTGGCACGGGCCTTCCTCACCGGTGCGTTGGTGGATGTGAGCGGCTTCGACGCGCGGGACATCCGCCGCGCGATGCCGCGTTTCGCGCCCGAGGCCTATGCCGCCAACCTGAAGCTGCTGGACCCGTGCCGCGAACTGGCCACGCGGGTGGGTTGCACGCTGGCCCAGCTGGCGCTGGCCTGGCTGCTGGCGCGCGGCGAGCATGTGATCGCCCTGCCGGGCACCACCCGCAGCGAGCATCTGCACGAGAACCTGGGCGCTGCGGCGCTCAGCCTGCCGGGCGAGGTGATCGCCGCGCTCGACCGCCTGGTCAACAACGACACCGTGGTGGGTGAACGCTACAACGCCGGCGGGCAGGCGGACGTCGATACCGAGCAGTTTGCGCGTCGGTGACGGGCCCCTGCGAGCACCTTTGCGCCTTGGCCGCAAGGTGGAGAGTCGGGCATGGTGGTGCTTGGCAGGCCACAGGCCAGAATCGCGCGGTAGCATGCCAGCCTTCCAACAGCGACAAGCAGTCAACGTGCCGTTCAGCCAGAGCAGTCAGATCAGCACCATCGTGGGGTGCGCCGAGTCCCTGAAGCCGAATTCGGTGCTCGACGTGGGCGTCGGGATGGGCCAATACGGATTTCTGCTGCGGACCAATCTTGAGCACTTCGGGCTGTACGAGGTGAAAGGTGCTGAAGCACGGCAGACCCCCCGTGAGCACTGGCGCGTTCGGATCGACGGCATCGAGGGCTATGCGGGCTACCTGACGCCCGTGCACCAGTGGGCCTACAACGCCATTCGGATCGGCGACGCGCTCCAATTGCTGCCCGGTATCGCTGATTCGGAGTACGAGATGGTCATTGCGATCGACATACTCGAGCACTTCGAGAAGGCCGATGGGATTGCGTTTCTGCGGCAGTGCCGGCGGGTGGCATCGCGCATGGTCCTTGTCAGTACGCCCAAGGCGTTTTGCGAGCAGCACGTCGAGGCCAACCCGTTCGAGGATCATCGTTCCGTGTGGACCCAGGCCGAATTGGCACATGAGGGCTATTCGCGCGTGCTTCCGAACGGCGACAGCTGGATCGTCGCCTGGGAAGCGGGACGCGCGCCGGATGGTACCGATTCGGCTACCTGAACCACCGCCTGGCGCAGCCAACTGTGGAGGTCGTCATTCTGGTGCCTGACATGCCACACCATGAACATCGGCATCGGTGAGCACGGCAATGGTGGATGGCATCGCGCGAGCCCGCCGAGCACGCCGACGCTCAGCAACCCCGGTACGGTGGCGATCCGCGCACTGCCACGCAGGAACGCCGGGATGCCGGCAAACCCCGGCACCGTGGCAACAATGTTCCGCACCACGCCCTGCGCGTTGAGCGCATCGTCTAGGTCCAGCGCGCGGCGCGGCTCGTACACCACTGTCACGTGTTCGGCGGCCAGGTAGTCCTCTAGATGGTTGGGGGCCTCGCGCTGCGTGGCGTCATAGAACACCTGGTACTGGTCTTCGAACAGGCGCTTGTGCACCAGGTCGCCGCCTTCGGGTGGGCGCGGCGTCAGCACCAGCGTGCACCGGCCGTCGCGCAGCAGTTCGGGCGTGGGCACGCCGGAGGGGATGACGTGCAGGCGCAGCCCGGGTGCCTGGCGGCGCAGCCTGTCGAACAGTGGCGGCAGCAGCAGGTCACGCTGCAGGTCGTTGGCGGCAATCGTCACCAGGCCCTCGAAGCGCGCAGGATCGAACCCGCCGCTCGTGACGAAGCCGCGCATGTCTTCCAGCAGGCGGCGTGCCATCGGCACCAGTGCGTCGGCACGGGTGGTGGGCACGATGCCCCGGCCGGAGCGCACGAACAAGGGGTCGCCGACGATCGCCCGCAACTTGTCCAGCAAATGGCTCACGGCCGATTGGGTGACACCCAGGCGCAGCGCGGCGCGCGTGATCGCGCCTTCCTCGTGCACCGCCACCAGCAGCTGGAGCAGGTGGCCGTCGAGACTGGAATGATCGAAATCGCTCATGTGACGCATCGGCGATGTGGTCTGGATCAGCATGATGCGGCTGCCCATACTGCGCGCACGCACGAAGCGAATGGCGCTTGACGTGCCTCAATCACGGAGACCCCCGCATGGGCGCCAGCGCAGTGAAACCAAGCATTCCCGGCACCACGATCTTCGACGGCGAGCAGGCCCGCAAGGGCTATGCGCTGAACAAGATGTGCTACTCGTTCAACGACGCCGCCAACCGAGCCGCCTTCCTGCAGGACGAGGAGGGTTACTGCCAGCGCTACGGCCTGAACCCGCAGCAACGCGAGGCCATCCGCAACCGCAACGTGCTGCAGCTCATCGCGGCAGGCGGCAACGCCTACTACCTGGCCAAGTTTGCCGGCATCTTCGGCCTGGACATGCAGGACATCGGCGCCCAGCAGACGGGCATGACCAAGGAACAGTTCAAGGCCAAGCTCGTCGCGGCCCGGGGAGATTGAGATGGCCAGGATCATCGGCGGCATCACCACCTCGCACGTGCCCGCGATCGGCGGCGCCATCGCCAAGGGCAAGCAGGACGACCCGTACTGGAAGCCGTTCTTCGATGGCTTCGTGCCCGTGCGCCAATGGCTGGCCGAGGCGCGGCCGGACGTGGTGGTGGTGGTCTACAACGACCACGGGCTGAACTTCTTCCTCGACAAGATGCCCACCTTCGCGGTGGGTGCGGCGCCCGAGTACCGCAATGCGGACGAGGGCTGGGGCATCCCCACCGTGCCACCGTTTCAGGGCGATCCGGCCCTCAGCTGGCACCTGATCGAAAGCCTGGTCGCGGAGGACTTCGACCTCACTACCTGCCAGGAGATGGCGGTCGACCACGCCTTCACCTTGCCGATGGCCTTGTTGTGGCCCGACCAGCAGTGGCCGGTGCGCACGGTGCCGGTGTGCATCAACACCGTGCAGGCCCCGCTGCCCAGCGCGGCCCGCTGCTACAAGCTGGGCGAGGCGATCGGGCGCGCGGTGGCCTCGTGGCCCGGCGACGAACGGGTGCTGATCCTGGGCACCGGCGGCCTGTCGCACCAACTCGATGGCGAGCGGGCGGGCTTCATCAACAAGGCCTTCGACCTGCAGTTCATGGACAGCATGGTGAACAACCCCACCTGGGCCACGCAGTTCAGCACCCACCAACTGGTGGAACACACCGGCACGCAGGGCGTGGAACTGCTGATGTGGCTGGCCACCCGGGGCGCGCTGGGGCCGCGCGTGCAGGCGCTGCACTCGAACTACCACATTCCCATTTCCAACACAGCCTCCGGCCTGATGCTGCTGGAGCCCATGGTCTGAGCTTGCGCGGGCCTGGCGGTCGTCGGCAGGCTCAGAATGTGGGCGCCTGCAGCCAGCCGGGCAACGCCGTGCGGTCCATCTGGGTACGGGTGGGCGGGAAGTGCACCGAAGGCGGTGCGCCATAGCAGCGCGTCCAGACCTTGGCGAAATGGGCTGAATCGGCAAAGCCCGACATCTGTGCGATGTCGGTCATCGGGCGGCCCAGCCCAATGAAGCGTGCTGCCAGCCGGATCTTGCACGACAGCGCGTACACGCGCAGCGGAATGCCGAGCTGGCTGGAGAACAGTCGAGACGCGTGCGCCACGGACAGCCCCAACTCCGCCGACAGCTCGGCCAGGCTTCGGGCCGGTTCGCTCTGCAGCTCCATCATCATCCAGCGCACGCGCGTGTCCAACTCGCAGGGCTGCGGGTAGGCTTGGGCCAGGTCGCCGGCGGCGCGGCGCACCGCCTTGTCCAGCATGCGCCCGCTGAGCGAGTCGGCCTTGAACGCCAGGCCGATGGACCGCAGTGCGGTGAAGCCCCGATCGTCCAGGCTACAGACACCTGCCTTGCCGGCCACGCCGCGCAACGTGCGATAGCTGGCATGCGTGGGCTCAAGGTCCAGCAGCACGAAGGGTGTTGACGCTGCGCGCAGAGTGCGCTGCACCATCGGGCTGACCAGCAGTGCCTGGCCTTGCACCGTGCCGTCGCTTGTCTCGACCGAGAGGCGAGCGCCGGGTTCCAGTGCGCTCAGCAGCGTCACCGAGTGCCGGCAGGTCACGCTCTCGATGCCTGGGCACAAATGCAGGTAGGCATCGCCGAGCAATCGCCCTCGTGCGGGCCAGCCAGGCCTGCCAGTGGCGGCGGTCTGCGGGGTCGCCTGGGCAGTGGCAGGCGCCTCGCACAGCGTCAACAAGGCCATGTCGACTCCCCGATCGTGAGGTTCAGTTCGGTTCAGCGGCCGGCACTGGCAGCCTTGGGCGCCAGGCGTTCGGCGTCGTAGCGCGCCTGGGCGCGCATGGCTTTCTCTTCCATGGAGGCGTGGGGCACCGGGTCGTCGCGCATCAGCTCGAGCAGGCGACGTGTCACGGCTTCCTCCTCGCCGTACAGGCGCCTGGCTGCCTCGCGGCCGAAGTGGGTTTCACGCAAGGCTCGCAGTTCGGCCAGTTGGGTCAGGCCTTCCTCCGGCACCAGGGGCGCTGCGGCAGTGGGATAGGCCAGTTTCTCTGCCATCGCGTAGTTCTGGTAACGCGTGACAAGGTCTCTGGCCGCCGCGGCGGCATGGGCGGGCAGGGTGGCAAGTTCCTTGTCCAGCCGTTCGGCCAATTGCTCTGGCGGTGTGAGCACGACCAGGTTCTCCATCTTCAAGCGCATGCGCTCGTCCAGCCGCAACCTGCCGGCCGCATCCAGCTCGAAGATGCCGGCGGCGGAAGAGGCCGCAGGCGCCGGCGACGGGCTCGACCGTCGTGCCGGCACTGCGATGGGATCCGGCAAGTCGGATCCCGTCCCCAGGTTCGGATCGAGCCAGCCCTGCTTGATGGCGGGCGAAGCCGGGGTTGTGGACACGCCTGCACGGGCAGCTTCAAGGTGCACCCCTTCGCTGGGCACCTGGACACCCCACCACCACAGGCCAAGCGCCGCAACGCCAGCCGCTGCGGCCCAGGCAGCCCAGCGGCGAGCCGGGGTGCCGCCGGAACCTTGGGCCGGGCTCAGCCCGAGGCGCACCGCAGCGCGGTGGGGATCAAGTTTGTAGCTGCCCATGGGGTGTCAGTACGGGCAGTTGCTGTTGTAGCGGTCGAAGCGCAGCGACGTGTTGTAGCTGTTGTGCTCCGAGCCACACAGGAAGGTGCTGTAGCGGGTGTCGTTGTCCATGAAGCGTTTCATCCAGGCCACGCCGTAGCGACCGATGGCTTCGTTGCGGGAGTTGGGCGTGAAGTGGGTGGCGCCATTGAGCTCCGCGTAGGCCTTCTTGGTGCTGCTGGGGATGCTGGCATAGAACGGACGAGCGTGCGCGGCCACTGCGGCAATCGTGTCGCCATCGGCACCGAAGATCATCGTCGGCACACGCACGTTGGTGAAGCTCGTGGTCGTGTTCCACGGGGTCAGCGGGAAGGAGGCCTTCAGCGTCGGGTCGTCCTCCGCCGCGATCAGCGAGCCGCCACCCCCCATGGAGTGGCCGGCCACGGCCTGGCGGCTGGCGTCGATGCGCGAGCGAACGGTGGAGCTGGCGCGCAGGCGTGCATGGTCCAGCGCGGCGCGCAACTGGCGAGCGCGGCTGGCGGGCTGGTCGAGCGTGGTGTTGGTGTTGATGACGATGGCCACGAAGCCGTGCGATGCCAGCTTCCGGCCGATCCAGGCGACGCTGCTCTCGGTGGCGGTGAAGCCCGGGCTGATGGCGATCAGGCCGTACTGGCCGGAAGTGCTCGGGTAGTAGATGGTGCCGCCACCGAACCCGCTGGCCGAGAGGCTGGAGACGTTTTCGCTGGCAACGCTCAGGTAGCCGGAGGTCGCATTGAGCGAACTGGAGGTGGGCGCGCTGGTCTGGGCGTGGGCCAGGCCGGCCGTCATCAAGGGTAGCGCAAGGGCTGCGCTGCACGCCAGCTTGAAGCAGGTGCGGGCGAATCGGGTACGCATGGTGAGTCTCCTGGAATATGTGAACGGGCTGTGGCTGCCACTTCTGTCGGCCGATCAATCCGGCATGGCGGCATGCGAAGCGGATGCTAGGCAGCACCGTCTCTGGGCGCTTGTACCGGCTTGATGTCTTTGCCCACCTGAAAACCCGTAGTCCGGTCCGGCGCGTGACGCCGGACCGGCGCTCGCCATGGCACGCCTTGGATCAGGGTTTACACGCAGTTGACCGCTGTGTCACCCGGGTGTCGGGTGCTGCCCTAGGTGACCGCCACAGGCGCGACAGAGAACAATCAGGTCTGCCAAACGGAAACTATGTTCTGTTTGGCGGAATGCTGTCATCCACCGCCGAGGCTGAGCTGGAAGTCCGATTCGGACCCATCTCATCCCGGCACCCATCGACTCAGGGAGAACTCATGAATAACTGGTGGCGAGCGAGCCTGGCGCTGTTGACCTCCGCCGTTGCTGTCGGCCTGGCGGGCTGTGGCGGCTCGGACGAGCCTGTCGACCCTTGCACGCCGCTGGCCGCGCCGAGCACTGCCCCGGGCACTTCGCCGCCCGTGTCTGCAACGGGCGCGTACCTGTGTTCGGCCGGTGTCGGGGTGAGCAACCTGGAGGCTTCGGTCAATTTCTACAAGTCGGCATTTGCGATGAAGGAGCGTGCCCGCTTCACGCGGGTGGATCGGGAAGAGGTCGTGCTCGACTCGGCCGATGGTCGCGGATCGCGCCTGGTGCTGATGAACTACACCAGCGGCCCGGCGCGCAACTACCAGCAGAACCCGGGCAAGATCGTGTTCTACGTGAAGGACGTGAGCGCCGTGGCCGCTGCCGTGGTGGCGGCGGGCGGCACCACGTCCACCCCGGTGCCGTTTGCGGGCCGCATGGTGTCGTTCGGGCGTGACAAGGACCAGAACCTGATCGAGATCACCAGCGAGCCGACGGCTGTGCACTCCTACGTGTCGGCTTTCGGCATTGGCGTCTCCAACCTCGAGGCCGCGAAGAAGTTCTACGTGGAAACGCTCGACATGAAGGTGCTGACCAAGCTGTCGGTGACCAAGCCGACAGGCCCGACCACCACCGGGCCCTGGTACGACGAGTACATCCTGACCTCCGGGGTGGGGCGCGGATCGGCGATCGTGCTGATGACCTACACCGATGGCACGGCCAAGAACTACACCAACAACCCGATCAAGCTGGGGCTGCGGGTGAAGGACCCGCAGGCCTATGCCAGCCGTATCGCCGCTTCGGGCAACCGCGTCACGCTGGACCCGGTGAACTATGGCGAGCGGCAGCTGGGCAACACCATGATCGGCTACGCCCGCGACGCCGACGGCACGGTGCTCGAGATCCTGGATTCGCCGAACTGAGGCACCACGCACAGCGCACGGCACGGTTCGCGGGCCGTGCCCGCGGCGTGGCCGCTTCAGAGCCGGATGGTCTGTGCGTCCGGCACGTTGCTGTACAGCGCGATCACGTCGCTTGCGCGGCGGCGCAGCACGGCGCCCTGGTTGATGTAGCCCTTGTCGGTGATCTCTCCAGCGTCGACGCTGGGGGGCCCGTCCAGCATGCGCACGCGCGTGGGCGACTGCGACGAGCCGCCGCCCTCGCCGCGCAGGGCCTGCAGCGCAGCGCGCAGGCGCTCGGCCAGCAGATCGGGCGCAAGCTCGCGCGCCGCCGGGCTCGGAAAGACCAGCAGCCCCACTTCCTCACGGTCGTGGCCGGTCACCACCACGTCGGCGGCCAGCGGGGCGAGGGCGGTGACGGCGCGCACGCGCAGCGTACCCACCGATACCCAGGTGCCGCTCATCAACTTGAAGTCCTCGGCCACCCGGCCGTCGAAGGCCACGCCGCACTCCGGATGCTCCGGGTCGACGAGGCGGCCTGCGTCACCGATCAGGTAGTAGCCTTCCGCATCGAAGGCCTTGGCTGTGAGTTCCGGCGCATCACGGTAACCCGGAAAGACGTTGGGTCCCCGCACGCGCAGCTCGAGCTTCCCGGCATTCGGCACGAACTTCAGTTCCACCCCCGGCATTGGCGCGCCGATGCAGCCGGCCCGTTCTATGGGCCAGTGCACGCAGGCCACCGAGGGCGCCGTCTCGGTGGCACCCCATGCGGAGGTGAACCACACCGGCCGTTCCCGCGTGCGGCGGGCCACGCCGTCGAGGCGTTCCCAAACGCTTTGCGGCAGGGCAGCCCCCGCGTAGAAGATGGCCTCCAGGTCGGCAAAGAAGTCTTCGGCGAAGCCGTCCTGCTGATCGAGGTACGGCAGCAGCATGTCGAAGCCGCGCGGAACATTGAAGTAGAAGTTCGGCCGCACCTCCCGGAGGTTGCGCACCGTCTTGTCGATCAGCCCGGGCGCGGGCCGTCCTTCGTCGATGTGCAGGCTGCCCCCATGCGCCAGCACCATGTTGAAATTGTGGTTGGCACCGAAGGTGTGGCTCCAGGGCAGCCAGTCGAGCAGGCGCAGGCGGTGGTGGTTCAGGAACGGCCACACCTGCGAGATCTGCTGCTGGTTGGCAGTGAGCATGCGATGCGTGTTGATCACCACCTTGGGGTGGCCTGTCGAGCCGCTGGTCAACAGGTACTTGGCATGGTGGTCCGGCCCCACGGCGTCAAAGGCTGTCTGCACGGCCGGTGTCTCGAGGGTCTCCATCAGCGAGGACAGGGCCAATGCATCGGGGTAGCGCTGCGCATCGCAGCTGAACACACGTTGCGCCTGTCCGGACCAACTGGCCAGCGCCGGACCGTACACTGCCGGGTCGACGGCATACACCAGCCCCGGGCGCAGGGCGTCCAGCATGCCGTGGACCTTGCTGTAGTCCTTGGTCAGCCGGCAGTAGGCGCTGGAAATCGTGCTGGCGGGGTGCCCGACATGCATGCTGGCCAGCAGCAGCAGCGCATGGTCGATGCTGTTGTCGCTGAGTACCACCACAGGGGCACCTGCCGGCAGTTGCAGGTTGAGCAAGGCTTGTCCCAGGCGGCCGACCGCTTGGCGCGTTTGGCGGTAGCTCAGCTGAACCCAGCGTCCATCGAGATCGCGTTCGGCAAGAAAGGTGGCATCCGGGGTTGTGAACGCCCAATGGTCCAGCCAGGCACCAATGCTGCGGGCATGTGGTTGCAGCGGTTCAGGGTGGCGGAGGATGAATCCTCCGTCCGGCAACGCTTGGCGTGTCATGCGCGGAGGTGCCAGGGCCCCGGGGTCGTTGAACAGGTGGACGGAGTGGCTGACCATGTGCGGCTCCAATCGGATGGTGCATATGCAGAATGTTGCGTGTTATTGCACCATATTCTGATGATGCCGGATGGTCAAGCAAGATAGTGCCTATATCAACCGAAAAAGAAAGCGGCACCAACCGGGGTTGATGCCGCTGTGGGCCGTCATGCGCGAGCTGCGGATGACGGTCCGGCCTGGTCAAGGCCGGTGTTGGACGGGGTTTCAGGGTTTGGTGCCGCCGGGCGCGTCGGCCTCTTTGCAGTTGGGCGAACAAACGAACTGCGCCTTACCCAGCAGGCGGCGGGATTTCAATGCACTGCGGGGCCTGTGCTTGCCGCACAGGAAGCACGACATCGTGGCCGCGCCGAACGCACCCGCCGCAGTGAAGGGTGAACCCGGCGTCTTGCTGCGGTAACGCAGGCCGTCGGAATCAATCGAGGTCTTGGTGTCGGCTTTGGCCATTGGTGGTGGGCAGTAGGGGCGGTCTCGTCGAGATGGGGCCATCTCGATTGGAAGCAATAACCGGCCGTGCCGGCATTTTGCCACATCTTTCAAAATTTGACATAAGTACGAAGGCCTGCCCGACATCGAGCCGGCAGGTGCCGAGCCCGCACTCGATGCTTCCGCCCAACCCGTCACCGCCGAACGCGCGGTGCCCGATGGCCTTGTCGCATTTCCAGCGCGCCCGCGGCGGCGGCTCTCACCAGACGTTGGAACGAGGGGCATTCCGCGTGGCTGGGGGCGGGGCAGGCTGCAGCGTGTCGAAGGCCTTCGCTCATGGCCTTCAGCCGCTTGACCATGCGATCCAGTTCATCGGCCTTGGCGGCGAGCATGCCGCGGTCGATGTTGGGCGCGCCGCCGGGGGTGAACATCGCGCCAATCTCGTCCAGCGAGAACCCCGCTGCCTGGCCCAGCGCAATGAGCGCGAGCTGGTCCAGCACCGCGGGCGCGAACCGGCGGCGGGCGCCATCGGGCGTCAGGGAGCGGATCAGGCCCTTGCGCTCGTAGTACCGCAAGGCTGACGCGGCCACGCCCGACTTCTTGGCCACTTCCGAAATGTCCATGATGGGCTTGACTTGAAGTTGACTTCAACTTCTATCATGGCCTTGCCATAGCGCGAAGTCAACTTGCCACAGGAATCAACAATGCCGTCCAGCCATGTCGTCGCACAGATCGCAATCGTCGGAATCGTCGCCACGGCGGTGATGGATGCCTGGCTTTTGATCCTGGCGCGGCTGGGCGTACCCAGCACCAGCTTCTCCCTCGTCGGGCGCTGGGTGGGCCATGCCACACGGGGTCGCTTCGCACACGTTGCGATCGCCCAGGCCGAAGCGCTGCCCTTCGAGCATGCGCTGGGCTGGTCGTTCCACTACCTGGTGGGCATTGCCTACGCCGGGCTGCTCGTCGCCGTGCAAGGGGCAGCCTGGCTGGAACAGCCCTCGCCACTGCCGGCACTCGTGTTCGGGGTGGCCACTGTTTCAGCGCCATGGCTCGTGATGCAGCCGGCCATGGGTGCCGGCTTTGCCGGCGCGAAGACCCAGTCACCGCGCTCGAGCCGACTGCGCAGCCTGGCGAACCACACCGTTTTCGGCATCGGCCTGTACCTGGCGGCCAGCGCCCTCCAGTGGCTGGGCCGTTGAGCGGTTGAAACACCCACGTGAGGCGTCATCGAACGGGCTCGTCGATGACTGGACGCTGCCTCGATTCGGCCCACCCATACACGGAGTCAACACATGAGCAGACTTGCCATCATCTATCACAGCGCCCACGGGCACACGGAGTTCATCGCGCGCCAGGTGCTCACCGGCGCAGGGAGTGTGGAGGGCGTCGACGCCCAGTTGTTGAAGGCCGAAGCCGCGACGCGCTCACCTGAGGCTTTGGTCGAATTTGACGGCATCATCCTGGGCTCGCCGACCTACCTGGGTGGTGTGTCGGGTCCGTTCAAGTCCTTCATGGACGCCACGGGCCGGATGTGGCGCAGCCAGCAACTCAAGGGCAAGCTCGCTGCAGGGTTCACCGTGTCTTCATTGCCGGCCGGCGACAAGCAATCGACCTTGTTGTCGATGTTCATCTTCTCGATGCAGCACGGAATGCTGTGGGTGGGCAATCCGATCCTTCCTGAGCAGCACAGCGGTGTGCCGTACGAGCAGGCCGCGAACCGACTGGGCTCCTGGTCGGGGCTGATGGCGCAGGCAGGGCATTCCGCGCCAGCAGATGCCTTTGTGCCAGGCGACATCAAGACAGCCCAGATGTTTGGCCGGCATGTCGCCGAAAGCCTGAGCCGCGTGACGGTGGCGGTCTGAATCGCCACGTGTTCGGGAGAAGATCCATGTTTCCACAGAAGTTCGCACCGGCGCTCTTTGGGCTGATCCTGTCGGGCCTGATGTCCTTGCTGGTCTCTGGCATCGCAACCTTGCGGTCGGTCGGTCTGCCGGAGAATTTTGTCGCGCTATGGGCCGGCGGGTGGTTGACGTCTTGGATCGTGGCGTTCCCGATCGTGCTGGTGATCTCGCCGATCACGCGCCGGGTGGTGGCGATGCTCGTCGGTGACCGGTCATGAGTCACGTCTGGGTGGTTCGGCATGAGTTGACATAATATACATTGTCGCGTCTGCAAGGAGGCCAGCAGGGCATGGCCTCGTCCTCGGCCAGCGGCTGCCGTCCAAGAACAGAGCATGATGTCGCTCTCGACATCTTCCCGTTCCTCGCGACATGAGCAACCTCATCGTGCACGGCGGCCAGGCACTGCGTGGCACCGTCACCCCTTCGGCCAACAAGAACGCCGTCCTGCCAGTGCTGTGCGCCACCTTGCTGACCGATGAACCCATCGTGCTGCACCGTGTGCCAGACATCACCGATGTGCGCAAGCTGCTGGACTTCTTCCGCTCGCTGGGCTCGGAAGTCGACATGGACTTTGCCACCGGTACGCTGCGGATGCGGCATGGTGCCGCCATCACGGCCGGCCAGGCGCGTCTGCCTGCCGGCATGCGCTCATCGATCATGCTGGTTCCGGCCATGCTGCACCGCTTCGGCCGCGTGCGCCTGGAAGACGATGTCACCGGCTGCACACTCGGTGTGCGCGAGGTGGACCCGCATATCGAGGTGTTCCGCACCTTTGGCGCCACGGTGTCGTTGGAGCCGGGTGCCGTCACCGTGCAGGCGCGCCAGCGCTTCGCGGCCACCGACCACTGGCTGGAGTACGCCTCGGTCACGACCACCGAGAACTTCGTGCTGTGTGCCGTGGCGGCCGGTGGCCGCTCGCACCTGACCAATGCCGCCTGCGAACCGCATGTGCAGGAGTTCTGCGCCTTTCTGGGCCTGATGGGCGCGCGGATCACGGGCACCGGTGGTTCGCAACTGGTGGTCGATGGCGTGCAGGCGCTGGGTGGCGCCGAGTACAGCTTCGTCGACGACTTCCACGAGGTGGCCACGTTTCTGGCGCTGAGTGCGATCACCGGAGGCGACGTGACCGTGCGCAATGGCGCCGCGGCGCAGTTTCCGCTGCTGGACCGGACCTTTGCCAAGTTCGGGGTCGAACTGGAGCACCGCAACGGGCTCAGCCGTGCGCAGGTGCACGGGCCCCTGAAGGTGCGGCCGCCCTTCACTGCCAACATCCTGCAGAAGGTGGAGGCCGCGCCGTGGCCCTATGTGCCGGCGGACCTGCTGCCGATCTTCGTGGCCCTGGGCGTACGGGCCGAAGGCTCGGTGATGTTCTGGAACAAGGTGTACGAGGGGGCGCTGGGCTGGAGTTCGGAACTCGGCAAGTTCGGTGCCCACGCAGTGCTGTGCGATCCGCACCGGCTCATCATCTACGGCGGCAAGCCGCTGGTGCCGGCCACGGTGGAGAGCCCGTACATCATCCGGGTGGCGATCGCGCTGTTCATGCTGGCGGCCAGCATCGACGGGCGCTCCACCATCCTCAATGCGCTGCCGATCCGACGCGCGCATCCACGCTTCGTCGAGAACCTCAACGCACTGGGCGCATCGGTCGAATGGGTCGCCAGCGACTGACGACCCCGCGCCAGTGGCGCTTCAGTTCATGTCGTCGGCAGAGTCGTCGACCGCTTGGTCGAACGCACGGGCATCGGTGCCCGCGGGCGCGTTCGGCAGCACCGGCTTGTCCAGCGGGCGGCAAACGCGGCGGTGCAGGCGTTCAAGCCTGTCGCTGTGTTCGATGCTGGCCAGCACGGCCTGGGGGTCCAGCAACAGGGCGAACGGGTTGGCGTTCGGGGTCAGGCTCGGCATGGCGCATCTCCTGTGAAGTGCGTGATGGCACTGTAGAGGCATCATCGGCGCGGCTGTAGTCGTCCCGAGTCCAAGTTGCGTGTCAGATTCCCGCTGACACGCCCGTCAGCGCGCCGCGGCGTCCAGCTGCTCGCCCAGCCTGTCGCGCCCGGCCATGCGCGCAAAGTCACCGGCGCCCAGGTTTCGTTCGTTGCGCAATCGCGCGTCGGCGCCGCGGGCCAGCAGCAGCACGGCCGCGTCCTCATTGCCATAGCGCGCGGCCATCATCAAGGGCGTGGTGCCATTGGGCGAGCGTGCGTTGATCGCGGCGCCCCGGTCGAGCATCCACCGGACGATGGCGGGCTCCGGCCCGGTGGCCGCGTAATGCAGCGGTGACCAGCCGGGCCGGTTCAGCTGCGCGCCCCGCTCGACGAGCCGCTCGACCCAGTCGCCGTGGCCCTTGAGCGCGGCCATCATCAGCGGTGTCTCGCCGGCCGGGTTGGCCAGGTCCACCTGCAGCTGGGGCGATTTCATCAAGGCCTCGGCGGCCTTGAACGAGCCCTCGCGCAGGCTGAGCAACAGGGCAACCTGTCCGCTCTCGTCCCGTGCGTTCGGGTCGAAGCCACGCACCAGCAGCGTCAACAGCGTGGACCCATCGTCCATCGCCACGGCCTTGAAGAAGTCCTCGTAGGCGCCGGCATGCGCCACAGTCACCAGCAGTGCCAGGCACCAGGCCCACCATCGTTTCATGCGGCCTCCTGGGGTGGCAGGCGGAAGAGGTGCTCCACGTTGCGGCTGGTGGCCTCGGCCACCGCCTCGACCGGAAGCGACTTGATGCGCGCGATCTCCGCCGCCACGTGCGGCACGTAGGCTGGCGAGTTGGTCTTGCCGCGGTAGGGCACCGGCGCGAGGTAGGGGCTGTCGGTCTCGATCAGGCAGCGGTCCAGCGGCACGAAGCGCGCCACCTCGCGCAGGTCTTCGGCATTGCGGAAGGTGAGGATGCCCGAGAACGAGACGTAGAAGCCCATCTCCAGCGCGGCGCGGGCCACGTCAGCGGATTCAGTGAAGCAATGGAACACGCCGCCTGGGCCGCCGCTGGCGCTGCCGGCGCCCTCCTCGCGCAGGATGGCCAGCGTGTCGGCCGAGGCGCTGCGCGTGTGGATCACCAGCGGCAGGCCCGTGGCGCGGGCCGCACGGATGTGCACGCGGAAGCGCTCGCGCTGCCAGGCCATCTGCTCGATGCTGCGGCCGTTGAGGCGGTAGTAGTCGAGCCCGGTCTCGCCGATGGCCACCACCCGGGGCTGGGCGGCCAGCGTCAGCAGCCGCTCCAGGCTGGGTTCCTCGATGCCTTCGTTGTCCGGGTGCACCCCGGCCGTGGCCCAGAAGTTCGGGTAGCGCGCGGCCAGCGCCTGCACCTCGGGAAACTCTTCCAGCGTGGTGCAGATCACCACCGCACGGTCAACGCGGGCAGCGGCCATGTCGGCGCGGATCTGGTCGATCCGGTCCCGCAGTTCGGGAAAGTTCAGGTGGCAGTGGGAATCGACGAACATGAGTCGGGCCGCGCGCCCGCCTCGCCCGGCAAGGGCTCAGACGGTCTGCGTCGGCTTGGAAGAGGAGATCGAGGTGCCCAGGATCTCTTCGATCTTGAGCTTGAGCAGGCGGGTCTTCTCGTCGGCCGGGAAACGCACGCCCACGCCCTGGGTGCGACCGCCCGAGGCGTTGGCAGGGGTGATCCAGGCCACCTTGCCGGCCACCGGGTAGCGCTGCGGGTCGTCAGGCAGCGAGAGCAGCAGGTAGATGTCTTCGCCGAGCCGGTATTCACGCGTGGTGGGCACGAACAGCCCCCCGTCGCTGAGCAGCGGGATGTAGGCTGCGTAGAGCGCACCCTTCTCGCGGAAGACGAGCTGGATCACGCTCGGGCGCGCCGAAGGCGCCACGGCGGCAACGGTGCCGGCTGGTCGGGCGGGCGGCGGGGTGCTCATCGGGCCGAGTGTACTGAAGCCTTGGCCGGCGAACCCGACGCCGGGGCCCACGCCGCCGTGGCTTGCGTCACGAGGGACTCGATCAGCAGCGCGGCATTCCATGGATGTTCATCATGGCGTGCGGTGCGCAGCAGTGCCTTTTGCCAGGCCACCAGTGAGGCCATGTCGGCCGGCGCCGGCCAGCGGCTGGCGGTGAAGAAGCGCGGCGCGCCGCCGGCGGCGCGCGCCATCAGGTCGTGCACCAGCTTCAGCAGCAGGTCCACCACGCGCGGTATGGCACGCCCGGCCAGCGGCGTGGCGTCGCCTGCGGCCACGCGAATCGGAAAGTCGGCCAGCCACGCGGCATCAAGGCCCTCCTCGGCCCAGCCCAGGGCCTCGAGCGGGCTGCCCGATGCCAGGGCCAGCAGCGGCTCCGGCTCGGCGAGGCCCTGTTCGCGCAACCAGGCGGCAGCCTGGTCGGCAGCGGGCAGGGCCAGGCGCAGCTTCTGGCATCGGCTGCGCACCGTGGGCAACAGGCGTTCGGGGTCGGCGCTGGTCAGCAGCAGGCGCAGGCCGGCGGGGGGCTCTTCCAGTGTCTTGAGCAGGGCATTGGCCGAGGCGGTGTTCATCGCATCGGCCGGGTGCAGCACCAAGGCCTTGCCGCGGCCGCGGCCGCTGGTCTGGTGCGTCCAGTCGATGGCTTGCCGTACCTGTTCGACACGGATGTCGCGGCTGGGCTTGGCCTCGGGTTTGGTGGCGCCCTCTTCCTCGCCCTGCCAGCCGAGTTGCACTCGCACCGCCTGCGGCACCACCACCAGCAGGTCGGGATGGCTGCGGGCCCGCACCAGATGGCAACTGCCGCAGCGGCCGCATGGCGCATGCGCCGGGTCTTCGCACAGCCAGGCCTGGGCCAGCAGGCCGGCGAGTTGCAGATGCCCTCCCCCTGCCGGGCCGTGCAGCAGCAACGCGTGCGAACGCTGCAGCGCCCGCGCGCCGGCCAGCGCCTCGGCCAGCCAAGGCAGCGGCGGGCGGCCCTGTTCGTCGGCGCCCAGGCGCATGGGCTCGGCTGTGCGGGCACTCATGGGCTTGCTCACGTCCAGACCCGGCTTGCCAGCACCTGGGCGACCTGTTGCCACACCGCGTCGATCGGCAGCCCGGCGTCGATGCGTGCAAAGCGCTGTGGCGCCGCTGCTGCACGGGCTGCATAACCGGCGCGCACCCGCTCGAAGAAGTCCAGGGTCTCGCGTTCCAGCCGGTCGGCATCACGCGCGGCGGCGCGGCGCTGTGCGGCCACCTCGGCGGGCAGGTCGAACCACAGGGTCAGGTCGGGCTGGCGTGACTGCTGCACCCACTGCTCGAGCTGTGCGAGCAGCGCGAGGTCGAAGCCGCGGCCCGCGCCCTGGTAGGCGAAGGTGGCGTCGGTGAATCGATCGCACACCACCACCTGGCCCCGGGCCAGTGCGGGCTCGATCACGCAGCGCAGGTGGTCGCGCCGCGCGGCGAACACCAGCAGCGCTTCGGTGAGCGCATCCATTTCCTGGTGCAGGAACAATTCGCGCAGTGATTCGGCCAGCGGCGTGCCGCCGGGCTCGCGGGTGAGCACCACCGCGTGGCCCCGCGTGCGAAGCCACTGCGCCAGCGCTTCGATGTGCGAGGACTTGCCGGCGCCGTCGATGCCTTCGATCGTGATGAAGCGTCCTCTCATCGGGACTTGGCAGCGCCCTGGCGCTGGTAGGTGTTGACCGCGCGATTGTGCGCTGCGAGGTCTTCGCTGAAGACGCTGGTGCCGTCGCCCCGGGCCACGAAGTACAGCGCGCGCGTCTCGGCCGGCTGCACCACCGCGCGCAGCGCCGCGAGCCCCGGCATCGCGATCGGCGTGGGCGGCAGCCCGGTGCGCAGGTAGGTGTTGAAAGGCTGGTCGGTCTGCAGGTCGCGTTTGCGCAGGTTGCCGTCGAAGGCTTCGCCCAGGCCGTAGATCACCGTGGGATCGGTCTGCAGCGGCATGCCGATGCGCAGGCGGTTCACGAAGACGCTGGCGATGCGGGCGCGGTCTTCGCCGCGGCCGGTTTCCTTCTCGACGATGGAGGCCAGGATCAGCGCCTCGTCGGCACTGCGCAGTGGCAGGTTGGGGGCGCGCTCGGCCCACACGGCGGCCAGCCTCTGCTGCATGGCCGCGTGGGCACGGCGCAGCACGGTGATGTCGCTGACGCCGCGGCTGTAGAGGTAGGTGTCGGGGAAGAAGCGGCCCTCGGGCGCCACGCCGGGCTGGCCCAGCAGCTTCATCAGCTGCTCGTCGTTCAATGGCGCGCTGGCATGCTTCAGGTGCGGTGCACTGGCCAGCGCGGCGCGGAACTGGCGGAAGGTCCAGCCCTCGATCAGGCGCACGCGTTCGAAGGCCTCGTCACCCTGCACCATCTTGGCCAGCAACTGGCGCGGCGTGATGCCCGCCTCCAGCTCATAGCTGCCGGCACGGATGCGGCGGGCCTGGCCGGACCATCGGAACCACTGGTACAGCAGCCAGGGCGGTGTCTGCACGCCGGCCTGCACCCAGGCCTGGGCCACTTCACGCGGGTTGGTGCCCGTCTCGATGGACAACTCGACACTGGGCGTGGCCAGCGGCAAGGGCCGGTCCAGCCACCACCAGGTGCCGGTGGCGAGGCCACAGGCCAGCAGGAGCAGCAGCAGGAACAGGCGGCGCAGGAGCTTCATGGGGCCGACGCGCGGGCGAGGTGCGCATGGCCGCACGCGGGCAAGAAATAGAGGGCTTGATGATAATCGTCCGCATGAGCCAAGCCCACGAACTGAACGGCGCCGTGCGCCTTGCCGATTGGGGCGTGATCCGCGCCCGTGGTGCCGATGCGGCGAGCTTCCTACACGGCCAGCTGACCCAGGACATGCTGCACCTGCCACCGGGCCAGGCCCGCCTGGCGGGCTACTGCTCGGCCAAGGGCCGGCTGCTGGCCAGCTTTGTGGCCTGGCGTCCGGCCGACGACGAGCTGCTGCTGGCCTGCAGTGCCGATGTGCTGCCGGCCACGCTGAAGCGGCTGTCGATGTTCGTGCTGCGGGCGAAGTGCAAGCTTGACGATGCCGCCGCCGACTGGGCCTTGTACGGCCTGGTGGGAGATGCGGCCCGCCAATGGCTGGGCGCGGCCGCACCGTCCGCGCCCTGGCAGGTGGCTTCGTTCGTGGTGGAGGAAGCTAACGCGCAAGTGGTGCGGCTGCCGGATGTTGCCGGTGCCCAGCGCTGGCTGCTGGCCCGGCCAGCCGCGGCCGCCGCACCTGCCCTGCCCGCACTGGCCCCGCAGGCCTGGCAATGGCTCGAGGTGCGCAGTGGGGTGGCGCGCATCGTGGCGGCAACGGTTGAGCAGTTCGTGCCGCAGATGGTGAACCTCGAGCTGGTGGGCGGCGTGAACTTCCAGAAGGGCTGCTATCCCGGGCAGGAGGTGGTGGCGCGCAGCCAGTACCGGGGCACGCTGAAGCGGCGGGCGCTGGTGTTCGACAGCGACGCGGCGCTGTCCCCGGGGCAGGAGGTCTTCCACAGCGACGACCCCGGCCAGCCCGCGGGCCGCGTGGCCAATGTTGGCGCCCTGCCCGGCGGCGCCAGCACTGGGCTGGTGGAGGTGAAGCTGGCTGCCGTGGGCACCGGCACCTGGCACCTGGGGGCTGCCGACGGCCCGCTGCTGCGGCCCGGGCCCCTGCCCTACGCACTGCCAGCCGAAACGGCGTGAACCGGCGGCTCTACATCTACTTCCGCGTGGCCGAGCGTGATCTGGCCGCGGTGGCGGCTGCGGTGCAGGACTTCCAGGCCAGGCTGCGTGCCGAACTGCCTGCCCTGGAGGCTGAGCTGCAGCGCCGACCCGGCAGCAGCGACGGCGTGGTCACGGTGATGGAAACCTATGCGGGGCCGCAGGGCATCGACGACGCGATGCAGACCCACATCGAGCAGGCGGCCGCCGTGTTGTCGCGCTGGCTGCAGGGCCCGCGCCACACCGAGGTGTTCGAGCCGCTGCGCTGATTCAGAGCGCGCGCACCATCTCCACGTGGGGGATGCCCGCTTCCTCGAACACCGGGCCACGGGTGACGAAGCCGGCGCGGGTGTAGAACGGCGCGGCCGAGGTCTGCGCGTGCAGCAGGGCCTCGCGATCGCCCCGTTCGCGGGCGGCGTGCATCAGCGCGTCGAGCACCGCCCGGCCCACGCGGCTGCCCCGCATCGGCGCCAGCACGGCCATGCGGCCGATCTTGGCCACGCCGGGCACGTGCTCCAGCAGCCGGCCGGTGGCCAGCGGGCGGCCGAAGCGGTTGTAGGCCACCGCGTGCACGCACACCGCGTCGGCGGCGTCCCACTCCATCTCAGCCGGGATCTTCTGTTCCTCGACGAACACCTTGGCGCGGATGGCAGCGGCCTCGCGGCCGAGTTCGTCCCACGCGCCCACCCGCACCTCGACCATGGGCTTGCCGGCCTCGAAGGCCTGCAGCACATCCCGCAGCTCCTGCGGCACCGGCAAGGCCGTCTGCGCGGCGGGGTCGGCGAACACGTAGACCAGCTCGCCTTCCACCAGCAGATCGTCGCCACGGAACACGGCGCAACCGAGCACCAGGGATGAGTTGCCGATGCGCGCGGTGCGCACGCCCACGTCGATCAGGTCGTCGTAGCGTGCTGACGCGTTGTACTCGACGGTGGACTTGCGCACGAACAGATCGCCGCCCAGGTAGGCCAGCGTGTCCTGGTAGGGCAAGGCCATCGCGCGCCAGTAGCCGGCCACGGCGGTGTCGAAGTACATCAGGTAGTGGCCATTGAAGACGATCTGCTGCATGTCCACCTCGGCCCAGCGCACGCGCAGGCGCTCGGCGAAGCGGTAGTCGGAACGTTGGCTCATGGGGTCAGGTGTCTCCTCATCGCTTCGGCGATCACGCCTTGCGCATGGCCGGCTTCCTTCAGCACCCGGCCCATCTTGATGAAATCGTGCGTCAGGCCGCGGTAGAGCTCCAGGTCCACCGCCACGCCTGCGGCGCGCAGCCGGTCAGCATACGCCAGGCCCTCGTCGACCAGCGGGTCGCACTCGGCCAGCACCACGCAGGCCGGCGCCACGCCCTCCAGGTCGTCGGCCTCCAGCGGTGCGAAGCGCCAGTCGCGCCGGTGGTGGTGGTCGATGTAGTGGTCGAAGAACCATTGCACATTGGCCGCGTCGAGCAAGAAGCCGTTGGCAAACAGCTTGTGCGAGGCCGTGTCGGCATGGGCCGTGGTGCCAGGGGTGATCAGCACCTGCAGGGCCAGCGGCAGGCCGATGTCGCGCGCGTGGATGGCGCAGGTGGCGGCCAGCGTGCCGCCAGCGCTGTCGCCTGCCACGGCGAGTCGCTGGCCGTCCAGGCCCAGGGTCGAGCCATGCGTGGCCAGCCAGCGCATCGCCGACCACGCATCGTCCACTGCGATGGGAAACCGATGCTCGGGCGCGAGGCGGTAGTCCAGCGCCACCACCGCGCAGCCGCTGCGCAGCGCAAGCTGCCGGCACAGGCTGTCGTGCGTCTCCAGCCCGCCGATCACGAAGCCGCCGCCGTGCAGGTACAGCAGCACCGGCGGCGCCGCGGTGCCGGCCCCGCTGTACAGGCGGGCCGGCAAGGTGCTGCCATCGGCGGCATGCAGGCCGATGTCCTCCACCCGCGCCAGGGGCGCCCGGGGCGGCTCCAGCACCTCGGCCGCGCTGCGGTAGGCCTCGCGGGCCTGCTGGGGTGTCTGCGCATGGAACGGCGTGCGCTTGACGCGCTGGATGCGTTCGAGCAGTCCCGCCATGGGCGGGGTCAGGAGCTGGCGGCTTGTCACAGGGGTGCTGGCCTTCGGGCGGGATGGCAAGGATACTGTCGGGCTCGATCCACTTTGCCGCCCACATCGCCATGGCCCGCATCCTGTACCTCACCCAGATCGAACTCGAGCACGGGGCCGTCGCCTGCCTGCCGCAGGAGTGCGAACGCGTGGGCATGCGCAAGCCGTTGGTCGTCACCGACCCCGGGGTGCGTGCCGCCGGCGTGCTGGACAAGGCGCTCACGGCTCTGGGCGGCGTGGCACACGCGGTGTTCGACCAGACCCCCAGCAACCCCACCGAGGCGGCCGTGCGCGCGGCGGTGGAGGTGTACCGCGCGCAGGGCTGCGACGGCCTGGTGGCCGTGGGCGGCGGCTCCAGCATCGACCTGGCCAAGGGCGTGGCGATCCTGGCCACCCATCCCGGTGTGCTGAAGACCTACGCCACCATCGAAGGCGGCAGCCCCAGGATCACCGAGGCCGTGGCACCGCTGATTGCCGTGCCCACCACCGCCGGCACCGGCAGCGAGGTGGCCCGCGGCGCGATCGTCATCGTGGACGACGGCCGCAAGCTCGGCTTCCACAGCTGGCACCTGATGCCCAAGACGGCGATCCTGGACCCCGAGCTCACGCTGGGCCTGCCGCCGCAGCTGACGGCGGCCACCGGCATGGATGCGATCGCGCATTGCCTGGAAACCTTCATGGCCCCGGCCGTCAACCCGCCGGCCGACGGCATCGCGCTCGACGGGCTCGAGCGCGGCTGGGCCCACATCGAGCGCGCCACGAAGAACGGCGCCGACCGCGAGGCCCGCTGGCACATGATGAGCGCCAGCATGCAGGGCGCGATGGCCTTCCAGAAGGGCCTGGGCTGCGTGCATTCGCTCAGCCACAGCCTGGGGGGCGTGAACCCGAAGCTGCACCACGGCACGCTCAACGCGATGTTCCTGCCCGCGGTGGTGCTGTTCAACGCGCCGGCCGAGTCGATGCAGAAGGAGCGCCGGCTGCAGCGCATGGCGCATGCCATCGGCCTGCCCGGCTGCGACAGCCGCGGCACCGAGCTGGCCGAGGCCATCCGCGCCCTGAACGCCCGCCTCGGCCTGCCCACCGGGCTGGCCGCGATGGGGGTCACGCGCGACCTGTTCGAGCGGGTGATCGACGGCGCGATGGCCGACCACTGCCACAAGACCAACCCCCGCATCGCCACGCGGGACGACTACCAGGCGATGCTCGACGCTTCGCTGTGAGCCCGGGCCCCGCCCTGCCTGCAGCTCGTCGGCCCGGGCTGCAGTTGGTCGCATGGCGTGGGCGGGTTGCGGGTGCGCTTGCTATGGTGTGCTACATCAGCAACACACCGATGCCACCCCATGCAGACCTGGGACGACAAGCTGCCGATCTACCAGCAGCTGGCTGACCACCTGGCGGCCAGCCTGCTGGATGGTGAACTGCCCGAGGGCGAACCCATGCCCTCGGTTCGCACGCTGGCCAGCCGCTACCTGCTGAACCCGTTGACGGTGAGCCGCGCATTGCAGGCGCTGGGTGACGAGGGCCTGGTCGAGACCCGGCGTGGCCTGGGCTGCTACGTGCGCACCGGTGCCCGCGAACGCTTGAAGCAGGCCGAGCGACGCCGCTTCCTGACCGAAGAGTGGCCGCAGCTGCGCACCCGGCTGCGCCGCCTGGACATCTCGGCTGAACACCTGAACTGGGAGGAATGATGGAGCCCTTGATCCAGGCCCAGGGCCTGACGCTGCGCTATGGCCGCAAGGTGGCGCTCGACGACGTGAGCTTCAGCGTGCCGAAGGGGCGCGTGGTCGGGCTGCTCGGCCACAACGGCGCCGGCAAGACCTCGTTGATGCGAGCGCTGGTCGGGCAACTGGGCTTCGAAGGCCAGCTCACGGTGCTGGGTTTGGCGCCACAGCGCCAGCGCGTGCAACTGCTCGAGCAGTTGAGCTACATCCCGGACGTGGCGGTGCTGCCGCGCTGGGCCCGCGTCGAGCAGCTCATCACGCTGATGAGCGGGCTGCACCCGCGCTTTTCGGCCGATCGGGCCCGGGCGCTGATCAAGCGCACCAGTGTGTCGCTGAGCGACAAGGTGAAGTCGCTCTCCAAGGGCATGGTGGTGCAGGTGCACCTGGCGCTGATGGCCGCCATCGACGCGCGCCTGATGGTGCTGGACGAGCCAACGCTGGGCCTGGACGTGCTTTCGCGCAAGGCCTTCTACGAGATGCTGATCGAAGAATGGTGCGATGGCGAACGCAGCGTGCTGATCTCCACCCACCAGGTCGAGGAGATCGAGGCGCTGTTGTCGGACGTGCTGATGCTCAACGAGGGCAAGCTGGTGCTGGCCATCAGCCTGGAGGAGATGGACCGACGCTTCGTGGCACTGAGCCACGACCCGGCCCAGGCCGATGCCATGGCCGCTGCGCACCCGCTGCTGCGTTACCGGGTGCAGGGTGGCAGCGCGGCCCTGTTCGACGGGCCGCCGCCGGACCACGTGCAGGCGCTGGGCCAGCGCGTGCGGCCGAGCCTGGTGGACCTGTTCGTGGCGCTCACCCGTGCCCCCGAGATGAACCGCAGCCAGGGCTGAGCCCGGAGGACGAACCATGTTCCAACGCTTCACGCCGCTGCTGCAGCGGGAATGGATGCAGCACCAGCGCGGCTGGCTCGTGCTGTTGCTGGCGCCGTTGGTGCTGATCCTGCTGGCCAGCACCTTCGCGCCGATCGGCATGCAAGTCGAGATCGACGGTGACACCGTCGTGCAGCGCACGCCCGTGGCCGGTGTGCAGGCCCTGGTCAGCGTGCTCGGCATGGCGGTGCTGACCTTGATGCTCGCCCTGCTCTCCTCGTGGTTCCAGGCCCCGGGCCTGGCGCGCCGCGACCGGCAAGACCGCTCGATCGAGTTCTGGCTCTCGTTGCCCATCGGCCACGTGCAAAGCCTGTCGGCCACCCTGTTGATGCACCTGCTGCTGCTGCCCTGGCTGGCGCTGGTGGCCGGTGCCATTGGCGGCGTGCTGGTTTCGCTGGTGGTGGTTGCCAAGTCGTGGGGCATCAGCGCCTGGTTCGGCCTGCCCTGGGTGGGCCTGCTGCTGGGCAGCGGGGCGCTGCTGCTGCGGCTGGCAGTGGGTGTGTTGCTGGCCGTGCTCTGGTTGTCGCCCTTGATCCTGCTGCTGATGGCCGCCTCGGCATGGCTCAAGCGCTGGGGCGTGCCACTGGTGGTGGGCACCCTCGCGGCCGGCGGTGTGGTGTTGCAGCAGCTCTATGACAACCGCGTGATCGGGGATCTGTTGCTCGGCCTGTTGGACAACGCCTCGCGCGCCCTGATCGCGGCCGACCGGTCCGACCAGGACAAGAAGCTCCTGGTGGGCATGGACAGCGGAGCGGTGGATGTGCTGGGCCGACTGCCCGCTTGGGCGATGAGGGACCTGGCAGACGCCCTGCACGCCCTGCTGTCGCCGCATTTCGCGGCGGCCCTCGTGGGGGCCGCGCTGTGCTTCGGCTTGCTGGTGCTGAGGCGCCAGCGCGGCAGCTGACGCGGCGGACTATGAAGTGGTCGCCTGCCGCACGGCAGCTTGGCTTGCCTTGCGCCCGCCGGACGTGGTGCGGCGCGAAGGCTTCGCGGGCGGAGCGGCCAGCGCGGCCTTGGCCGGCTTGCCCGGTTTCGGCTTAGCCGCTGCCGTCCGCGCGGGGCGTGCCGCCGGCTTGACCACCGGCACCAGTGCGGTGCTGGCCTGCTCCTGCTGACGCTGTTGCGCCAGCGCCAGCAGGGCCCGGTGTTCGGCCAGCACGTGGTCGCCCAGGTCGTTCAGGTCCGGCAGGGCCTTGCGGCAGGCGACCAGGCCATAGTCGAGCCGGCCGTTGTAGCTCTGCACGGTGACATTGAGCGCGTTGCCATGCGTCACGATGGACACCGGGTAGTAGCTCACCACCTTGGCGCCAGCGAAGTACAGCTGGGTCGGAATGCCCGCCACGTTGGAGATGACCAGGTTGAAGATGGGCGGCATCCAGTTGGCCAGGCGCGAGCGGCCGTACATCGCCGCCAGGCCGGACACGAGCCAGGGCGCGCCGAACACCGGGAAGTCGGTTGGAATCGCCGAGCGGAACTGGCCGAGCCGGTCCTTGTTGCGCGTGCTGCTGTCGTGGATGCGGCGCAGCCGCTGCACCGGATCGGCCTCGTTGGTGGCCAGGTCCGCAAGGATCATGCTCACCTGGTTGTTGTTGGACGCATCGTTCGCATCGCGCAGGCTCACCGGCACGCCGGCATTCATCGACTTGGCCGGCAACTCGTCACTTTCGCGCAGGTAGCGCCGCAAAGCACCGGCCACGGTGCCCATCACCACGTCGTTGAAGCTCACGTCCAGCCCCTGCGCAATCTGCTTGACCTCGGCCACCGGCACCGTGCGGCCGGCAAAGCTGCGCTGGTTGGTGATGGCCACGTTCAGCGGCGTGCGCGGCGCCAGCTCGATCTTGGTCAGGCCGCTCAGCTTGAGCTTGAGCCGGCGCTGGCCTGATTCGTCCTTGGCGGTCACCAGCGACACGGCCGCGCGCGCCATCGAGGGCATCAGCTTCAGCAGCTTCACGTACTTCAGTGCCGCATTGCGCAGCGCAGCGCTCGCCATTTCGGCCACGCCCAGCTGGATCTCGCGTCCGAGCTTGTGGCGGGGCGGCTTGATCACGCGGCCAGTGGGCTGCAGGTCGAAGAGCGCGCGGCCCACGGCCACGCCGGCCTGTCCGTCGATGCTGGCATGGTGCGCCTTGATGTAGAGCGCCACCTCGCCGGTCTTCAGCCCGTCGATGATGACCATTTCCCACAGCGGGCGGCTGCGGTCGAGCAAGGTGGAATGCAGCCGCCCGATCAGCTGCTGCAGCTGCCGGTTGCTGCCGGGCTTGGGCAGCTGGACATGGCGCACGTGGTGCTCGATGTCCACCTCGTGGTCGGTGACCCACACCGGATCGGTCAGGTCGAACGGCATCGGCGCTAGCTTGCGTGTGAACACCGCGGCCAGGTGCAGGCGCTGGGCCATCTGCTGCTTCACGTCCTCGTAGAAATCGCCCTGGTAGCCCTCTGGCAGGGTCAGCACGTTCAGCGATGCCACGTGCATCGGCTGCTCGGCCGATTCGCTGTGCAGGAACACGGCATCCATGCTGCTGAGGTGGTTCATGCTTGTCTCCGGCTTGTTCGACAGGGATTCACTCGGACAGTGCGAAGGGTAACGCAGGGCGCTGGCCGGTTCTGAAAAAAACGAATGCGGCGCGAACCCGCTAGGGGCTCGCGCCGCATCTGGCCCATGGGGCCTGTCCGGGGCTCAGTCAGTCCGCAGGGACTGACTCACGTCCCATCTCACCCATGCTTCTTGTCGAAGAACTGTTCGTCTTCGGTCGAACCCTTCAGGGCGGCGGTGGAGGCCTGCGCTTCGATCGTGGTGGTCACGGCATCGAAGTACCCGGTGCCCACTTCGCGCTGGTGCTTCACGGCGGTGAAACCACGCTCGGCAGCGGCGAACTCGGCTTCCTGCAGCTCGACGAAGGCGCTCATGTTGTTGCGCGCATAGCCGTAGGCCAGGTTGAACATCGAGTAGTTCAGGCTGTGGAAGCCGGCCAGCGTGATGAACTGGAACTTGTAGCCCATGGCGCCCAGCTCGCGCTGGAACTTGGCGATGGTGGCGTCGTCCAGGTTCTTCTTCCAGTTGAACGAGGGCGAGCAGTTGTAGGCCAGCAGCTTGCCCGGGAACTTGGCGTGGATGGCGTCGGCGAACTTCTTCGCGAAGGCCAGGTCCGGCGTGCCGGTTTCGCACCAGATCAGGTCGGCGTACTCGGCGTAGGCCAGGCCGCGGCTGATGGCCTGGTCGATGCCGTTCTTGCTGCGGTAGAAGCCTTCGACCGTGCGCTCGCCGGTGAAGAAGGGCTTGTCGTTGTCGTCGATGTCGCTCGTCACCAGGTCGGCGGCTTCGGCATCGGTGCGGGCCAGCAGGATGGTGGGGGTGCCCATCACGTCGGCGGCCAGGCGGGCTGCCACGAGCTTGCTCACCGCTTCACGGGTGGGCACCAGCACCTTGCCGCCCATGTGGCCGCACTTCTTGGCGGCGGCCAGCTGGTCTTCGAAGTGCACGCCGGCGGCGCCCGCTTCGATCATGGCCTTCATCAGCTCGAACGCGTTCAGCACGCCGCCGAAGCCGGCTTCCGCATCGGCCACGATCGGCGCGAAGTAGTCGGTGTCGTTCTTGCCCTCGCTCCACTGGATCTGGTCGGCGCGCTGGAAGGTGGCGTTGATCTTCTTGACGACCTTCGGCACCGAGTCCACCGAGTACAGCGACTGGTCGGGGTACATCTCGCCGTTGCTGTTGGCGTCACCGGCCACTTGCCAGCCCGACAGGTAGATGGCCTTCAGGCCGGCCTTGACCTGCTGCATGGCTTGGTTGCCGGTGAGCGCGCCCAGCGAGTTCACGAACGGCTCGGTGTTGATCAGGTTCCACAGCTTCTCGGCGCCGCGCTTGGCCAGCGTGTGCTCGATCTGCAGCGAGCCGCGCAGGCGCACCACGTCGGCGGCGGTGTAGCCACGCTTGATGCCCTTCCAACGGGGGTTTTCGGCCCAGTCCTTTTCGAGGGCGGCAATCTGCTGTTCGCGGGTGAGTGTGCTCATGGAAGCTCCTTGCGGCGTGAGGTTGGGAATCGGGGGGAATCGATGGCTCTAGTGTGCCGAGGGGCGCTGGCCTTGTGAAGACTTATGTCTTATAGAAGACTAAAAACTTTGTCACGCAAAATCAATGGCTTACGATCCTGATGCCATGATGTGAAATCATGTTCGCCGCCATGAAAAATCTTGCTGCGGCGCAGCAGCCCAAGATTCCATATTACGAAAGCAAAGTTTCCTGATATGAAATCGTGCCGGCGCGGGCGCCCGCAGGCGATGGCCGCCCGCCAGCGCCGGCACGGCGACCGGCCACGGGCCCTGGTGCGACGCCATTGCGCAGGATCACGCGCCTGGCGGCAGCCGGGCCGGCGTGCCTGCGGTCCGGTTGACAGAGCGCAAGCCGGTGTCCCGCGTTGTCAGAAGAATCGTCGCTGGAGGTGTCCATCATGTGCGCTCAAGTCGTCCGCCCCGCCCGCCCCGTGCGGCCCGCCGTTCCACCACTGCCTCAGATCGATGCACTGGACCGAACGCACAAACAGGTGATGGATCACCTGGCCGAGATGCGGGTGCTGATCGACAAGCTCGACCAGGCGGGGGTCGACCCGGCTGCGCGCGCGATGGCCACCGACATCTGCCGCTTCTTCAGTGCGCACGCGCGCCAGCACCATGCGGACGAAGAGCGCCTGGTGTTCCCTGCCCTGCTGCGCAGCAGCGATGAATCCCTGGTGCAGCACGTGTTGCGCCTGCAGCAGGACCACGGCTGGCTCGAAGAAGACTGGCTCGAGCTGGAACTGCAACTGCAGGCCGTTGCCGCCGGCTACAGCTGGTACGACCTGGATTCGCTGCGCCACGCGGTGAGCGTGTTCACTGCGCTGTACCACGAGCACATTGCGCTGGAAGAGTCGCTGGTCTACCCCGCCGCGCGCCGCCGCCTGGAGGCAGAGCAGGACGGCATCGCCCACCGCACCGGCGGCGAGGACTGAGCCGCCACGCCGCGCAGCCGGCTACACCGGCAGCGCGGTCGTCTTCTTCACGGTGCGCAGCACCAGCATCGAGTTCGACCGTTCCACCCCCGGCAGGCGCATCAGCACCTGGGTGTGGAAGCGCTCCAGGTCTTCGGCATCGCGGTAGCTGAAGCGGATCAGGTAGTCGTTCGAGCCGGCGACGTAGAAGCAATCCAGCACCTCGGGTTCGTCGCGCACGGCCTGCTCGAAGGCCTTGAGCACCGCATCGTTCATCGTCTGCAGGTTGATGATCGAGAAGCAGGTGCCATGCTGGCCCAGGGCCTTGGCATTGAGCAGCGCCACGTACTGCGCAATGACGCCGGATTCCTCCAGCTGCTTCACGCGCCGCAGGCAGGCCGATGGCGAGAGGTGAACCCGCTCAGCCAACTGCACGTTCGAGAGCCTGCCGTCCGCCTGCAGCGCCGCCAGGATCTGCCGATCAATCGCATCGAGTTGCGGCCGTTGGCTGTCTGTTCGCATGAAATGCGGCTTGGGGTTGAGCTGACCGCATGATATTGCGCATCGTCGATCGAGACCCCCTCATTGCGCAAGCACATTGCGTAGCGGCCTGTCTAGACTTGCTGGACTTGGAGGGCCCCGCTGCGGGCGGGGCCGAGATCGTTCGCCGTTGTCACACCAGGAGCCTCGCACCATGACGCAAGACCTCGATGCCTATTGGATGCCGTTCACCGCGAACCGCCAGTTCAAGAAGTCCCCGCGCCTGTTCGTCAAGGCATCGGGCATGCACTTCTGGACCGACGACGGGCGCCAGGTGCTCGACGGCATCGCTGGCCTCTGGTGCGTGAACGCAGGCCACGCACGGCCCCGGATCGTGCAAGCCATCGCCGAGCAGGCCGCCGAGATGGATTACGCACCGCCTTTCCAGATGGCGCATCCCAAGGCCTTTGCCCTGGCCGAGGCGGTGGCCCGGCTCACGCCGGCAGGGCTGAACAAAGTGTTCTTCACCAACTCGGGTTCCGAATCGGTGGATACCGCGCTGAAGATGGCGCTGGCCTACCACCGCGTGCGCGGCGAAGGCCACCGCACCCGGCTGATCGGCCGCGAGCGCGGCTACCACGGCGTGAACTTCGGCGGCATCTCGGTGGGCGGCATGGTGGCCAACCGCAAGATGTTCGGCGCCATGCTGGCCGGCGTGGACCACATCCGCCACACGCATGACCCGGCGCGCAACAGCTTCAGTGTCGGCCAGCCCGAGCATGGCGCCGAGTTTGCGGACGACCTCGAAAAGCTCTGCGCGCTGCACGACCCCTCCACCATCGCCGCGGTGATCGTCGAGCCGGTGGCAGGCTCCACCGGCGTGCTGGTGCCGCCCAAGGGCTACCTGAATCGGCTGCGCGAGATCTGCGACAAGCACGGCATCCTGTTGATCTTTGACGAGGTCATCACCGGTTTCGGCCGCACCGGCAACCCCTTCGCAGCGCAGACCTTCGGCGTCACGCCGGACTTGATCGTGATGGCCAAAGGCCTGACCAACGGCTGCGTGCCGATGGGCGGTGTGGCGGTGAAGCAGTCGATCCACGATGCCTTCATGACCGGACCCGAGCACCTGATCGAGTTCTTCCACGGCTACACCTACTCATCGCATCCCTTGGCCTGCGCGGCCGGCCTGGCCACGCTGGAAACCTACGCCGAGGACGGGCTGCTCACCCGTGCGCAGCAACTGCAGGGCTACTTTGCCGAGGCACTGCATTCGCTCAAGGGCCTGCCCAACGTGATCGACATCCGCAACATCGGCCTGGTGGGCGGCGTCGAGCTGAGCGCCCTGCCCGGCGAGCCGGCCAAGCGCGCCTTCAACATCTTCCTCGACTGCTACGAGAAGGGGGTGCTGATCCGCACCACGGGCGACACGATCGCGCTGTCGCCCCCGTTGATCATCGAACGCGAGCAGATCGATCAGCTCGTGGACACGGTGCGCGGCGCGATCCAGCGCGCGGCGTGAGCAGCTGACCGAACGGGCTGGCACCAAGGAACTGCCTGGCGCACGCACCAAGCGAATCCGTCGCCACCCGCTGGCCGCGCCTGGGGTGCCAGGGCCCACAGCACGGACATCCCCCATGAACCCTCCATCCAAACCGGTGGTGCTGGTGCCGGCGTGCCAGCGCCTGCTGGGCTCGAGCCCGACCCACCTGGTGGGCAAGAAGTACGTCGATGCGGTGCGCCTGGCCGGCGCGCTGCCGCTGGTGGTGCCGGCGGCCCAGCCCCAGGACCTGCAGGCGCTGCTCGACCTGGCCGATGGCGTGCTGCTGACCGGGTCGCCCTCGAACGTGCATCCGGGCCACTTTGGTGAAGCGGTGCACGACCCCTCGCTGCCGCTGGACCCCGAGCGTGATGCCTGGACCCTGCCGCTGATCCCCCTGGTGCTGGCGCGTGGCATGCCGCTGTTCGCAATCTGCCGTGGTGCACAGGAGGCGAACGTGGCGCTGGGCGGCACGCTGCACCAGGCGGTGCACGAGGTCGAGCCCTTTGGCGACCACCGGGCACGCAAGGGCAAGGCCACCGAGGTGCAGTACGGGCCCGCGCACGCGGTGCAGGTGGTGCCCGGGGGCCGGCTGGCGGAGATCACCGGACGCACGCAGTTCGAGGTGAACTCGCTGCACGGCCAGGCGGTGAATCGCCTGGCGCCGGGCTTGCGGGTCGAGGCCCGGGCGCCGGATGGCCTGGTCGAGGCCTTCTCGGTGGCCGAGGCCAAGGGCTTCAGCCTGTGCGTGCAGTGGCATCCCGAGTGGCAGGCCGCGAGCAACCCGGTGTCGATGCAGATGCTGCAGGCCTTCGGGCAGGCCTGTCGGGAGTTCCGCAACCGCCGCCGCAGCCCGATTCCCTAGCGCCAATTTGACACGGAGCGGGCGGCCTCCTCCCTGCGAACAAGCGCCGCCATCGACCCCGACAGACTCCAGGTGCCCCATGGCGAACCGAGACAGCATCAATTTCAGCGAGCTGGAACAGTGGCTCAACGAACGCCGCGTGACCGAGATCGAGTGCCTTGTGCCCGACCTCACCGGCGTGGCCCGCGGCAAGATCCTGCCGCGCGAGAAGTTCACCGAAGACCGCGGCATGCGGCTGCCCGAAGCCGTGGTGGCGATGGGCGTGACCGGCGAATTCCCGGAAGAAGGCCCCTACTACGACGTGATCCGCCCCACCGACCGCGACATGCAGCTGCGGCCGGACCCGAGCACGGTGCGCATCGTGCCCTGGGCTGTGGACCCCACCGCGCAGGTCATCCACGATTGCTACGACAAGGACAACAAGCTGGTGCCCTTCGCGCCGCGCTCGGTGCTGCGCCGGGTGTGCGAGCTCTATGCGGCCGAGGGCTGGCAACCGGTGGTGGCGCCGGAGCTCGAGTTCTACCTGGTGGCGCGCAACACCGACCCGGACATGCCGCTGAAGCCGCCCATCGGCCGCAGCGGCCGCGCCGAAACCTCGCGCCAGGCCTACTCCATCGATGCGGTGAACGAGTTCGACCCGCTGTTCGAGGACGTGTACGACTACTGCGAGAAGATGGGCCTGAACGTCGACACGCTGATCCACGAGGTGGGCGCGGGCCAGATGGAGATCAACTTCTTCCACGACCACCCGCTGGGCCTGGCCGACGAGGTGTTCCTGTTCAAGCGCACGGTGCGCGAGGTGGCACTGCGGCACGACATGTACGCCACCTTCATGGCCAAGCCGATCGCCGGCGAGCCGGGCAGCGCGATGCACATCCACCAGAGCGTGATCGACGAGGCCACCGGCCGCAACCTGTTCAGCAACGAAGACGGCTCGCCGAGCCAGGCCTTCTACTGGTTCATCGGTGGCCTGCAGAAGTACATCCCGGCCGCGATGGCGCTGTTCGCGCCGTACGTCAACAGCTACCGCCGGCTGGCACGCTTCACCGCCGCGCCGATCAACATCCAGTGGGGCATCGACAACCGCACCGTGGGCATCCGGGCGCCGCTGGCACCGCCGGCAGCGCGCCGCATCGAGAACCGCGTGATCGGTGCCGACGCCAACCCCTACGTTGCGCTGGCCGCCACCATGGCCTGCGGCTACCTGGGCCTGCGCCAGCAGATCGCGCCCACGCCCGAGTGCAAGGGCGACGCCTACCTCGGTGCTTTCGGCCTGCCGCGCAGCCTGGGCGAAGCGCTGGCGCTGCTGCGCGCCGAGAAGGATCTGCACGAGGTGCTGGGCGAGGCCTTCATCACCGTCTACACCGAGGTGAAGGAGATCGAGCACGCCGAGTTCATGAAGGTGATCTCGCCCTGGGAGCGGGAACACCTGCTCCTGCACGTCTGAGCCCCGAGGACAACGCCATGACCCCTTCGACCCGGACCACCCGGCAATGGCAGGACGCCGATGCGGCGCACTTCCTGCACCCCTTCACCAATTTCCAGGCGCTGGCGAAAAAGGGCTCGCGCATCATCACGCGCGCCGAGGGCATCTACCTCTGGGACAGCGAGGGCCACAAGATCCTGGACGCGATGTCGGGCCTGTGGTGCGTGAACGTGGGCTATGGCCAGCAGGCGCTGATCGACGCGGCGGCACGGCAGATGAAGGAACTGCCCTTCTACAACGCGTTCTTCCAGACCGCCACGCCGCCGGCCATCGAACTGGCCGAACTGCTGGCCGAGGTGTCGCCCCCGCAGTTCAAGCACGTGTTCTTCGCGGGCTCGGGCTCGGAGGGCAACGACACCGTGGTGCGCATGGTGCGCCGCTACTGGGACATCCTGGGCCAGCCCGAGCGGCAGGTGATCATCAGCCGCCACAACGCGTACCACGGCTCCACGATGGCCGGCGCATCGCTGGGCGGCATGAGCGGCATGCACGCGCAGGGCGGGCTGCCGATCCCCGGCATCGAGCACATCAACCAGCCCTACTGGGTGGAGAACGGGCACGGACTGGGGCGTGACGAGTTCGGCCTCGTCGCCGCACGCTGGCTGGAGGAGAAGATCCGCATCATCGGCCCCGAGAAGGTGGCCGCCTTCATCGGCGAGCCGGTGCAGGGCGCCGGTGGCGTGATCATCCCGCCGGCCACTTACTGGCCCGAGATCCAGCGCATCTGCGACAAGTACGGCATCCTGCTCGTCAGCGACGAGGTGATCTGCGGCTTTGGCCGCACCGGCCGCTGGTTCGGCTGCGAGACCTTCGGCATGAAGCCCGACCTGATGACCTTCGCCAAGGGCGTGACCAGCGGCTACGTGCCGCTGGGCGGCGTGATGGTGGGCGAGCGGGTCGCGCGGGTGCTCATCGACCAGGGCGGCGAGTTCGAGCACGGCTACACCTACTCCGGCCACCCGGTGGCTTGCGCGGTGGGGCTGGCCAACCTGCGCCTGATCCGCGAACTGGGCTTGGTGGAGCGGGTGCACGACGACGTGGGCCCCTGCCTGGCCGAGGCCTTCGCATCGCTGCGCGAGCACCCGCTGGTGGGCGATGCGGAAGCCTGCGGCCTGATGGGCGCGCTGCTGCTGGTGCGCGACAAGGCGAGCCTCGCGCCCTTCCCGCACCAGGTGGGCATCGGCATGGTGTGCCGCGGGCACTGCTTCGCCAACGGGCTGATCATGCGCGCGGTGGGCAACCGCATGATCATTGCGCCGCCGCTGGTGATCACCCGCACGCAGATCGACGAGATGACGACGCTGATCCGCCGCTGCCTCGACCTGACGCTGGCGGACGTGCAGCGCGAGGGCTGGCGCTGAACTCGCACACAATGCGTGCCACTGCGAACTGACTGCACGAGGATGCGGCGATGAAAGACCTTCGCGAACGACTCGCCGCCCATGGGGTGCACACCTTGCTGGCGCAGTTCACCGACATCGACGGCGTGGCCAAGGGCAAGTTCGTGCCCCTGGCGCACCTGGACGAACTGTTGACCGACGGTGCGGCCTTCAATGGCACCTCGATCACCGGCACCGGCCTGCCGCGCACCGGCCCGCGCGCCGAGTATTGGGCGCGCGGCTACGCCAGCACCGTGCAGCCGCTGCCATGGCTGCCGGGCCATGCGCGCATCGTGTGCGATGGCTTCGTGGCCGGTCAGCCCTTCGAGGCCTGTCCGCGCCAGGTGCTCAAGCGCGCCACGGCCCGGCTGGCCGAACGCGGCTGGCACCTGCGCACCGGCATCGAGCCGGAGTTCTTCCTGCTCAAGCGCGAAGGCGGCCAGTGGACCCCGGCCGACGATGGCGACCGGCTCGACCGACCGAGCTACGACCTGAAGTCGCTGCCGCGCCAGGCGGGGTTCCTGCACACGCTGCAGCAGGCGCTGCAGGAGTGCCGGCTCGACGTGCTGCAACTCGACCACGAGGATGCGCGCGGCCAGTTCGAGGTGAACTTCGGCTTCGACGAAGCCGTGGCCAGCGCCGACCACCTGATGCTGTTCAAGTTGGCCGCGCAGGCCCTGGCCGAGTCGCGCGGCATGGTGTTCTCGTTGATGCCCAAGCCGTTCGCCAACCAGCCCGGCAGTGGCATGCACTTCCACGTGTCACTGTGGAAGGGCCAGGGCGACAACGCCTCGAACCTGTTCGTGCCCCACACGCCCGATGGTGCGGCGCTGCTCGATGGCAGCCTCTCGCCGCTGGGCGAGCAGTTCGTGGCCGGCGTGCTGGCGCATGCGCCCGCGCTGTGCGCCCTGGCCTGCCCCACGGTGAACAGCTATAAGCGGCTGGTCGTGGGCAAGTCTGTCTCAGGCACCAGTTGGGCGCCCGCTCACGTCGCCCACGGGCCGAACAACCGCACGGCGCTGGTGCGCACCCTGGCGGGCCGCTTCGAGTGGCGCTTGCCCGACGCCAGTGCCAATGCCTACCTGGCCACCGCCGGCCTGATCGCCGCGGGGCTGGACGGCATCGACCGCAAGCTCACGCTGCCGCCCGCCGTTGCCGACGATCTGTTCGAGCTGCCACCGGCCGAGGTGCTGTCGCGTGGCATCCTGCCCCTGCCGCAGGACCTGGGCGAGGCACTGCGCGCATTGCGCGCCGATGCCTTGATCACCGAGGCCCTGGGACCGCTGCTCACCGAGCAGTTCCTGCAGCTCAAGCAGGTCGATTGGCTGGCCTACCAACGCCATGTGAGCGACTGGGAGCTGCAGCGTTACGCCGCGGCGTTCTGATCCCGGCAATGCACCCGATCCCCTGGCTGGCCTATGCCTGCCTGGCCGCCAGCATGAGCCTGGTGGGCAGCTACGTGGGCCTGTCGCGCCCGCTGGTGGCCGTGTTCCCGGTGTTCCTGCTGGCCTGGCTGCGATTCGGGATCGCGGCGCTGCCCATGTTGCGCTGGCTGCCGGCTGGGGCGGGTGAGGCTGCGTTGTCTCGCCACGACCGCTGGCTGCTGTTCTGGGGCAGCTTTCTGGGCAACTTTCTGTTCTCGGTGTGCATGCTGTTCGGGGTGCTGCTCACCTCGGCGGTGTCCGCCGGTGTGGTGATGGCGGCGATCCCGGCCACGGTGGCGGTGATGTCCTGGCTGTTCCTCGGCGAACGCCTGTCGCGCCGCGTGGGCGCGGGCATCGCCTGTGCCGTGGCCGGCATCGCGCTGCTCGCGCTGTTGCGCGAGCCCGCGGGCCCCGCTGGCGCCGAGGCCGCGACCAGTGCCCTGCCCGGCTGGCTGGGCCCGGTGCTGCTGGTGGGCGCCGTGCTGTGCGAGGCCAGCTACGTGGTGATCGGCAAGCGGCTCACCGGCAACCTGTCACCGCGCCGCATCAGTGCGTTGATCAACCTCTGGGGCCTGCTGCTGGCCACGCCCTTCGGGCTGTGGCAGGCCTGGCAGTTCGACTTCGGCGCGGTGAGCGCGGCCACCTGGGCCTTGCTGGTGTTTTATTCGCTCGCGGCCAGCATGGTGACGGTGTGGTTGTGGATGAAGGGCCTGGTCCAGGTGCCGGCACAGCGGGCGGGCGTGTTCACGGTGATGCTGCCGGTGAGCGCTGCGCTGGTGGGCGTGCTGTTCCTGGGCGAAGCCTTCGGGCCCTGGCACCTGCTGGCGTTCGGCTTCGCGATGGCCGGCCTGCTGCTGGCGGCGTGGCCGGGCCGCCCCGCCGTCACGGCACAGCGCGGCTAGCTGCGCAGTGCCTCGGGGGTGACGATGCCCCGCTCGGTGATCAGCCCGGTCACCAGCCTCGCCGGAGTCACGTCGAAGGCCGGGTTCAGGGCCGGGGTGCCGCCAGGCGCGAGCTGCACCTCGACGAGCCGACCCTGGGCATCGAGGCCGGTCAGGTGCGTCACCTCGCGCGGCGTGCGCATCTCGATCGGGATGTCGGCCAGGCCGTCGTCCAGCGTGAAATCGACCGTCGAGCGCGGCACCGCAGCGTAGAACGGCACGCCGTTGTCGTAGGCTGCCAGCGCCTTCAGGTAGGTGCCGATCTTGTTGCACACGTCGCCTCGCGCGGTGACGCGGTCTGCGCCCACGATCACCACATCCACCTCGCCGTGCTGCATCAGGTGGCCGCCGGTGTTGTCGGCGATCACGGTGTGCGCAATGCCGGCCTGGCCCAGTTCCCAGGCGGTGAGGCTGGCGCCCTGGTTGCGTGGCCGGGTTTCGTCCACCCACACGTGCACCGCCAGCCCGGCGTCGTGGGCCTGGTAGATGGGCGCGAGCGCCGTGCCCCAGTCCACCGTGGCCAGCCAGCCGGCGTTGCAGTGCGTCAGCACCTGCAGCGGGCGACCGGTCGGCCGGCTGGCGGCCAGCGCCTGCAGCATCGCCAGGCCATGCTGGCCGATGGCGGCGTTGGTGGCCACATCCTCTTCGGCGATGGCGGCCGCCTCGAGCCAGGCGGCCGTGGCGCGCTGCGCCTCGGGCAGCGGTAGCAACTGCGCAAGCATCCGGCGCGTGGCCCAGGCCAGGTTCACCGCGGTCGGCCGGGTGGCATCGAGCTGGCGCCGTGCCTCGTGCAGGCCGGCATCGCTGGCGTCGGCGCGGCATTGCAGCGCCATGCCGTAGGCGGCGGTCGCGCCGATCAGCGGCGCGCCGCGCACCCACATCTCGGCAATCGCCTGCGCCACCGCGCCCACCGTGGCCAGCTGTGCCTCGACCCAGCGGTGCGGCAGTGCACGCTGGTCGATCACGTGCACCGAGTCGCCCACCGCATCCGGCCAGAGGGTGCGCCGTGCCAGGCCGCCGACCTTCACAGCACCCGCCCGGCGATGCCTCGCAGGCGTTCAACCATCGCCGGGTCGCGTGCCGAGGGCGCGGTGATCAGCGCGTGGTCCAGCGCATGGCGGCAGCCACAGCGGGCCGCCGTGGCGTCTGCGGCGATGGTGCCCACCGTGCGGGCCACCAGCGAGCGGGCCTGCTCGGCGTTGGACAGCAGCACCTTGACGATGGCCTCCACCGTGACGTCGTCGTGGTGGGGGTGCCAGCAATCGAAGTCGGTGACCATGGCCACCGAGGCATAGCAGAGCTCGGCTTCACGCGCGAGCTTGGCCTCGGGCATGTTGGTCATGCCGATCACGTCGCAGTTCCACGAGCGGTACAGCCGGCTCTCGGCCAAGGTGGAGAACTGCGGCCCTTCCATCGCGAGGTAGGTGCCGCCCCGGACGGCCGGCACGCCCAGTGCCCCGAGCGCCGCATGCACATGCGCGCCGAGCCGGCCGCACACCGGGTGCGCCATCGACACATGGGCCACCAGGCCGGGGCCGAAGAAGGACTTCTCGCGCGCGAAGGTACGGTCGATGAACTGGTCCACCACCACGAAGGTGCCCGGGGGCAGGTCGGCACGCAGGCCGCCGACGGCGCTGAGCGACAGCAGGTCGGTCACGCCCAGCTGCTTCAGCGCCGCGATGTTGGCGCGGTAGTTCACGTCCGACGGCGGCACCCGGTGCCCGCGGCCATGCCGAGGCAGGAAGGCCAGCCGGGCCTCGCCGGCCGGGGTGGCCAGGCGGCCGGTGAGGATCTCGTCCGAGGGCGGGCCCCAAGGGGTGTCCACCGTGGTCCACTGGGTGTCGGTCAGGCCTGGCAGGTCGTACAGACCCGAGCCGCCGATGATGCCGATGCTGCCGTTCGCGCTCATGCCGCCGATTATCGGCGCCCACGCCGCGGCGAACTGCCGCGCGCCACCGGCGCGGGGTGTCAGGCCTTGAAGCCCGCTTCCTTGAGCTGGCGCTTGGCGGTGGCGGTGTCGAGCTTGCGGTACTGCTCGTCGATTTCCTTGACCGAGAGCTTGAAGACACCGATCGCCTCGGTCACCCGCTCGGCCTGCTGGCGCAGGCTCTCGGCCGAAGCGGTGCTCTGCTCGGCAAGCGCAGCGTTCTGCTGGGTCATGTTGTCCAGGTGGGCCACGGCCTGGTTGACCTGGCCGATGCCCAGCGACTGCTCGACCGTGGCGTGCGCGATGTTGCTGACGAGCTCGCTCACGCTGCGCACTTCCTGCACGATGTCGTCGATGGTCTTGCCGGCGTTGTTGACCAGCTTGGCGCCGTCGGTCACCTTGCTCACGCTGTTGGAGATGAGCGCCCGGATCTCCTTGGCCGATTGCGCGCTGCGCTGGGCGAGCGTGCGCACCTCGCCGGCCACCACCGCGAAGCCCCGGCCCTGCTCGCCTGCGCGCGCGGCCTCCACGGCCGCGTTGAGCGCGAGGATGTTGGTCTGGAACGCAATGCTGTCGATCACGCCGATGATCTCGGCGATCTGCCGGCTGGCATGGCTGATCTCGTCCATCGTCGAGATCACCTGCCGCACCACCTGGCCACCGGCCTCGGCCGCCGAAAATGCGGTGCTCGCCACGCTGCTTGCGCGGCGCGCGGTGTCGGTGTTGGTCTGGACCGTCGCCGTCATTTCTTCCATCGACGCCGCGGTCTCTTGGAGGTTGCTGGCTTGCGTTTCGGTACGGGCCGAGAGGTCCTGCGTGCCCGCGGCGATCTCGCCGGTGGCCTGGCGCATGACTTCCAGGCCCTCGCGCACGTCGGTCACCGTGGCGCGCATGTTGATGTTCATCTGGCCGAGCGCGCGCACGATGCCGCCGATCTCGTCGCTGCGCTGGCTGGTGGGCTGGGCACTCAGGTCGCCCCCGGCGATGAGGTTGGCATAGCGCATCGCGCCGCGCAGCGGGTGCACGATCGATCGCACCAGGAACAGGCCGGCCAGCGCGGCGGCGCCCAGCGTGGCGCCGGCGGCGATCCATGCCGTGCCCGTGGCCCCACCCAGGGCCAGCGTGGCACCGGCGGCGGCCACGCCCATCACGCCCGTGGTGGCCCAGATGCGGCCGCGCAGGCCCGATTCGCGCGCGGCCAGCATCAGCTTGCCCCAGGCGTTGGCCCGGAACACCCGCCCGTGGCGCAGCATCAAGGTCTTGTTCTTGGGGTCGCGCATCGCCACGTACAGGGGGCGGATGGCCTCCACCTCGGCCTTGGTGGGCTTGCTGTGCACCATCAGGCTGCCGGCGAACTTGCCCTTCACGAAGACCGGCGAGATGTTCAGCCGCAGCCAGTAGTACCGGCCGTCCTTCGCGCGGTTGCGGATGACGCCGGTCCAGGGCGCCCCGGACTTGCCGATGGTGTAGCCCATGTCGCCGGACACCTGCATCGGCTGGCGCGGATCCATCATCTTGGCGGCCACCGTGCCCCGCAGTTCCTGCAAGGTGTAGCCCGATGCCTTGGTGTAGGCCGGGTTCACGTAGAGGATGTTGCTGGCACGGTCACCCAGCAGCACCAGCAGATCGTTGTCGTCGATCTCGAATTCCTGTTCAATGGCTGCGGGGTGGCTCATTCGAAGGTTCCTTGGGTGGGCAGTCGCTGCACGCCAGCACTGCCTGCGTCACTTGTATCGGCATGTGAGGGGATTTCTTGACGCTTGGACTCTAGACCTCCCCCGCCCCACGGAACCGGCAAAAAAGCATACCCCCGGAGGATTGTTCCGAGGATCGGAACGGATAGGGTCGCCCGTATCCGGTTCAGCCGCGATCGGGCACGGTGGACAGGCCCGGCCCGTCAGCGGCGGCCGCGGTCTGGCCGCGCCGTGCCTTCGCTGCCAGTGATGCCACCTCGTGCACGGCGGTGGCCTTCAGGCGGTGATCGCTCCACACCTGGCGCCAGCGCCGTGCGCCGGGCCGCCCGTGCCACAGGCCGAGCATGTGGCGCGCCACATGGGCCCAGGGCACGCCGGCCTCGGCCTGGGTGCGTGCCATGTAGTCGACCATCCGGGCTTCGATCGCTTCGCGCCAGGCGTCGCCCGGTTCATCGTCGGCCGGTTCGGCGGCGTCAAGCGGGGGCGCCTGCAGGAATCGCTGGTCCCAGCAGGCCATCAGCGAGGGCCGGTGGTAGGCCTCGCGGCCGACCATCACGCCGTCCACCGCCGCCAGCTGTGCCTGCACCTGCGTGTTGTCGTGGATGCCGCCGTTGAGCACGATGGTGAAGCGCGGGAAGTCGTGCTTGAGGCGATGCACCAGCGCGTAGCGCAGCGGTGGGATTTCGCGGTTCTCCTTCGGGCTCAGGCCCTCGAGCCAGGCGTTGCGGGCGTGCACGATGAACACGCTGCAACCGCCCTCGGCCACGGTGCCGACGAAGTCGCGCACGAACTCGTAGCTCTCGAGCCGGTCGATGCCGATGCGGTGCTTCACGGTCACCGGCAGGTCCACGGCGTCGCGCATCGCGGCCACGCAGTCGCGCACCAGTGGGGCCTCCGCCATCAGGCAGGCGCCGAAGGCGCCCCGTTGCACGCGCTCGCTCGGGCAGCCGCAGTTGAGGTTGACCTCGTCGTAGCCCCAGGTGCGGGCCAGGCGGGCGCAGTGGGCCAGATCGGCCGGTTCGCTGCCGCCGAGCTGCAGGGCCAGCGGGTGTTCGGCGGCGCCGTGGTCCAGGTGGCGCGGCACGTCGCCATGCAGCAGCGCGCCGGTGGTCACCATCTCGGTGTACAGGCGCGTGTGGCGGGTGATCAGGCGGTGGAAGTGGCGGCAGTGCCGGTCGGTCCACTCCATCATCGGCGCCACGCTCAGGCGCCAGGGGCTCACGTCTGGCGACGTCGGGGTTGCGGGGCTCACCGGGCGAATTATCCGTGCCCCGGCAGCACGGGCGCAGCCCGGATGGTCAGCCCGCCCGTGCCGCGTTGTCGGCGATCGCGGCTGCCACGTGGGGCAGCAGCTGTTCTGGCAGGTCGTGGCCCATGCCGGGGATGATCTCGCCGGTGGCGTTGCGGATCTTCTTCACCAGGTCGTGCGCGGCGGCCACCGGCACGAGCGGGTCGTCCTTGCCGTGGATCACCCGGGTCGGGGCGGTGATGGATTTCAGCAGGCGGCTGCGGTCGCCATCGGCCAGGATGGCTGCCATCTGGCGTGCGGTGCCGGCCGGATGCCAGGCGCGGCGCACGCTGGCCTGGATGCGCCGCCGCTGGCGCGTGGGGTCGGGCCGGAAACCAGGGCTGCCGATGATCCGCATGACGCGCTGTGCCTGCACGACCCGGGCCGCCACTGTGTTGGCGGCCGGCCGCGCCAGCAGCGCGCCGCGCACCTCGGCGCTGGGCTGTGGCAGGTCGCGCGCGCCCGAGCTGGTCATGATCAGGGTGAGGCTCTTGATGCGCTGCGGGAACCCGGCCGCGAGGTGCTGCGCGATCATGCCGCCCATCGACACGCCGCACACATGGGCCCGTGCAATGCCCAGCGCGTCCAGCACACCCAGCGCGTCATGCGCCATGGCTTCCAGCGTGTACGGCGGGCGAACCCGCAGGCGCAGCACATGGCGCAGGCCCAGGCGCAGCACGTCGGGCTCGCCCAGGTGGTCGAAGTACTGGCTCAGCCCGATGTCGCGGTTGTCCATGCGCACGACGCGGAAGCCGCGTGCCACCAGATCGGCCACCAGTTCCTCCGGCCAGCCCACGAGCTGCATGCCCAGGCCCATCAGCAGCAGCAGCGGCTCGCCATCGCGGGGCCCTTGGTCGTCGACTTCGATGTTGAGGCCATTGGCGAGAACTTGCATACGGTGCGGCGGGCCTGGTCAGGGCTGTGAAGAAGGAGCGGATGGCGGTCTGGCGCCAGGCAGGCCTATCGAGTGCTGCGAGCCCTGGCCGGCGCACGAGGCTTCGTCGGCACCGCAGCCTTCTTGCGGGCCGCTGCGGGCTTCGCGGTGGGCGCAGCGGGTTTCGGGGCAGCACGGGTGGCACGGCTGAGCGACTTTGCATGCAGCATGCGCAGTGCCTCGAAGGCCTGGCGGATCTCGTCGGCCAGCGCGCGCACGTCCGGCATCGCGTCGGCGCTGGCCACGAGGCCGAAGTCCATCTGCTTGTCGTAGCTCTCAACCGTGATGTTCAGCGCCAGTCCGTGCGTGACGATCGAGGTCGGGTAGTTGCACGCCATGCGCGCGGAGGCCAGGTACAGCGGCACCGGCGGCCCCGGCACGTTGCTGATGGCCACGTTGGCCAGCAGGGGCATGCGGTCGGCCACCTTGGCCTTGCCGTACAGCGCGACCGCGGCCTCCATCAACCAGGGCACTCCGATCGAGGGGTAGTTGGTGGGCAGGATGCTCTTGAGCTTGCCCATCGTCTCCTTCATTGCCGCGGTGGCGCGCTTGACGTGGGCAAAGCGCCTGCGCATGTCGGCCAGGTGGGTGCCCAGGCTCACCAAGCTCATCGAGGCCTGGGTGTCCGATGTCGTGTCGCCCTGCGCGCGCAGCGAGATCGGTACCGCCGCGATGAGCGATTTGGGCGGCAGTTGGTCACGCTTGAGCAGGTAATGTCGCAACGCGGTGCCGCACAGCAGCAGCACCAGGTCGTTGACCGTGGCGTCATGCGCCTTGCCGATGGCCTTGAGTTCGGGCAATGGCAGGCTCACGCCGGCAAACACGCGCTGCGCGGTGATCGACTGGTTCAGGATCGTGCGCGGAGCCAGCGTCACGTTGCTGACGGTCGGCTGCTCGTTGCCACCCAGGCGCAGCAGCGAGGTGTGCGACAGCGCCACCCCTGCCGCACCGGCCAGCGTGCCCAGCGTTGAGGGCAGGCCGTTGATGATGCCGGTGATCTGCATCACCTCGCTGGCAATGGCACCGCGCAGCATCTGCCCCACACCCAGGCGCAAGGTGCGTGGTCGCTTGCTCGGGTGGATGTCCAGCGCACGCGGTTCGGGTGTCAGGTCCAGCAGCACCTGGGCAATGGCGACAGCGGCCTGGCCGTCCACCGCCGCGTGGTGGAACTGCGAGTACACGCCCACGCGCTTGCGCCCGTCGGCAGTGGGCGCCAGGCCTTCGAGCACGAAGAAGCGCCACAAGGGGCGCTTGCGGTCGAGCTGCTCCGAATGCAGCTTGCCCACCGCGGCCTCGACCTCGGCCATGCCATCGCCCTGGGCGGCAGACTTCGGCAGCTTCACCGACACCACGTGCTTCTTGAGGTCGGGCTTGGCATCCACCCAGGCCGGGTTGGCCAGGTTCAGCGGCATCCACCACACCCGGCGGCGGAACACCGGCAGCATGGGCAGGCGTTGCTCGATGTGGTGGCGCAGCTGGGCGACAAAGCTGCCCTTGTGGCCACGTGGCAGTTCGTAGATGTTGAGTGCCCCCACGTGCATGGGCATCTCGGGCGTTTCGAGAAAGAGGAACGCGGCATCAAGCCCGGAGAGTTGCTTCATGCAAGCGATGCTAAGGGGCTGCTGCGCTGCAACGCGCCGGGATTGCCCCTAGGAATTGATCGGCCACAATGCAAGGTCCTGTTCGCGCCGTCGTGCGCCCCTCATCCATGCTCGCACGCTTGCCGGCCCCCGTTCGCGGAGCCCTGACCGGTCTGATCCTGGTCCTGAACACTGTCATCCTCACCGCCTGCATGGTGCCGCCGGCCCTGCTGAAGCTGATGCTGCCGGCGCACGGCGCGCCCCGGCGCTGGTGCGATCACGCCTTGACGGCCCTGGCCTCGCGCTGGGTGGCCATCAACAACGGCTGGATCCATGCCGTCGCACCCGCTGCGCAGTGGGATGTTCAAGGCACCACCGGCCTGCACCCGCGGGGCTGGTACCTGGTGTCGAGCAACCACCAGAGCTGGGTCGACATCCTGGTGCTGCAGCGCATCTTCCATGGCCGCATCCCGTTCCTGAAGTTCTTCCTGAAGCGCGAGCTGCTGTACGTGCCGGTGATCGGCCTGGCCTGGTGGGCACTGGACTTCCCGTTCATGAAGCGGGGCAAGGGCAAGGGGGCGCGCCAGAACGACCTGCAAACCACCCGCGAGGCCTGCGAGAAGTTCAAGCGCATCCCCACCACCGTGATCAACTTCGTCGAGGGCACCCGCTTCACCGCGGCCAAGCGCGAGGAGCAGCGCAGCCCCTACCAGCACCTGCTGAAACCCAAGATCGGTGGGCTGGGCATCGCGCTGGCCACGATGGGTGAGCAATTCGAGGCCTTGCTCGACGTGACGATTGTCTATCCCGAAGGGGCGCCGCGCTTCTGGGACATGCTCTGCGGGCGGTTGCACCAGGTGGTGGTGCGGGTGGCGGTGCGCCCGATCCCACCGCAGGTGCTGGGCCCGGACCCGCTGCGCGACAAGGTGCAGCGCGGGCACATCAGCGATTGGGTCGACGCCCAGTGGGCCGAGAAGGACCGCCTGATCGACGCGCTGCGCGCGACCCGCTGACCCCGAGATCCGGCCGCCGGCGGCTTGGCTGCCCGCGCGTCGCGGGCATCGGGCACAGCCCGGTCAGGCCGCGGCCAGGCGGCGCTCGCGCAGCGCCAGTGTCTCGTTGGCCAGCAAGGCCCCGATCACCAGCGCCCCGCCGGCCAGCGCCGTGCTGCCCGGGGCCTCTCCCGCGCCCACCCAGGCCAGCAGCACGCCGAACACCACCTCCAGCAGGCACAGCAGCGACACCTCCGGCGCCGGCAGCACCCGTGCCACGCGCACCGCGATCAGGCAGGGGATGGCCAGTTGCACCACGCCCAGCAGGCCGAGCAGGCCGAGGTCGTGCGCGTTTGCGCTGACGGGCCAGGCCAGCGGCAGCGTCAACAAGGCGGACAGGGTCGCGCCGATGAACACCGCCGGCAGCATGTCCGGCTCGGGCTGGTCGGGGGCCTGTCGATGCCGCTGCTGGATGTGCTGCAGCAGCGTCCAGTTGGTGGCGCCCGCCAGCGGCACGCCCAGGGCCACGCCGATGCCCGCCAGCGATGCGCCGCCTTCCAGCGCCTGGCGGCCGAACATCCACGCGATGCCGCAGCCCGCCACGCCGATCGCCACCCAGGTGCGCCGAGGCAGCCTGTGGTGCAGGAACAGGCGGGCGAACAAGGCGGTGACCAGCGGCGCGATCGACATCGTGACCAGCACGGTGGCCACGGTGGTCATCGTGATCGCGAGCATGAAGTTGGTGTACATCACGGTCCAGCACAGGCCCGAGATCCAGACCGTCCGCCCGCCCTGCGCGATGCGCTGCACCAGGCCCGGGCCCGGCATCAACGCAAAGGCCGGCACCAAGGCCAGCGCGTTGAACAGGCTGCGCCAGAACGTGACCTCGAAGCTGCGCGCGGCATCGAGGTGGCGTGTCACCACGCCCGCGATGCTCCACATCAGCGTCACCAGCACCATCCAGGCCACGGCGCGCGAATGGCTCATCGGCGGGCCGGCCTGGGGTGCAGGGACCAGGGATCAGGCCGCTTCGCGCTGCGCGCGGCGACGGTCGTGTTCCTTCAGGAAACGCTTGCGCAGTCGGATGCTCTTGGGCGTGATCTCGACCAGTTCGTCGTCTTCGATGAACTCGACGCCGTACTCCAGCGTCAGGTCGATCGGCGGCGTGACCTTGATCGCGTCTTCCTTGCCGCTGACCCGGAAGTTGGTGAGCTGCTTGGTGCGCGTGGCGTTGACCACGAGATCGTTGTCGCGGTTGTGCACGCCGACGATCATGCCCTCGTACACCGGATCACCGGCCTTCACGAACATGCGGCCCCGGTCGTCGAGCTTGCCCAGCGCGTAGGTGAAGATCTCGCCGTCGTCCATGCTGATCAGCACGCCGTTCTTGCGGCTGGCGATGTCGCCCTTGAAGGCTTCGTAGCCGTCGAAGATGTTGCTGATCAGGCCCGAGCCGCGCGTGAGGTTCAGGAATTCGTTCGAGAAGCCGATCAGGCCTCGCGCCGGGATGCGGTACTCCAGGCGCACGCGGCCGCGGCCATCGGGCTCCATGTTCACCAGCTCGGCCTTGCGCTCGCCCAGCGCCTGCATCACGCCGCCCTGGTGCTGCTCTTCCACGTCCACCGTCACCAGTTCGACCGGCTCGTGCCGTTCGCCATCGACCTGGTGGAACACCACGCGGGGCTTGCTCACTGCGAGCTCATAACCCTCGCGACGCATGTTCTCCAGCAGGATGGTCAGGTGCAGTTCGCCACGCCCCGAGACCTCGAACACGCCGTCTTCATCGGTTTCCTTGACGCGCAGGGCCACGTTGCTCTGCAGCTCCTTCTGCAGCCGGTCCCAGATCTGGCGGCTGGTGACGTACTTGCCCTCGCGGCCAGCCAGCGGGCTGGTGTTGACGCAGAAATTCATCGTCAGCGTCGGCTCGTCGATCTTCAGCATCGGCAGCGGCTGCGGGTTCAGCGGGTCGGTCACGGTCACACCGATGCCGATGTCTTCGATGCCGTTGATCAGCACGATGTCGCCCGGCCGCGCCTCGGTCACCTGGACACGGTCCAGGCCCTCGAAGCACAGCACCTGGTTGATGCGGCCCTTGGTCTGCTTGCCATCGGGGCCCTCCATCACCAGCACGTCCTGCCCCGGCCGGGCGGTGCCCGCATTGACCCGGCCGACGCCGATGCGGCCGACGAAGCTGTTGTAGTCCAGCGCAGAGATCTGCAGCTGCAGCGGTGCGGCCGGGTCACCTTCGTGGGCGGGCACGTGTTCGAGCACGGTCTCGAACAGGGCCGACATGTCGGGGCCCCACTGCTCGCCGGGGGCACCCTCGGTCAGCGACGACCAGCCGTTGATGCCCGAGGCGTACACCACCGGGAAGTCCAGCTGCTCATCGGTGGCACCGAGCTTGTCGAACAGGTCGAACGCGGCGTTGATCACCTTGTCGCAGTTGGCGCCCGGCTTGTCGACCTTGTTGACGACGACGATGGGCTTGAGCCCCAGCGCCAGCGCCTTCTTGGTGACGAAGCGGGTCTGCGGCATCGGGCCTTCCTGCGCATCGATCAGCAGCAGCACGCCGTCGACCATCGACAGCGCGCGCTCGACCTCGCCGCCGAAGTCGGCGTGCCCCGGCGTGTCGACGATGTTGATGTGGGTGCCCTGCCAGCTCACGGCGCAGTTCTTTGCCAGGATGGTGATGCCGCGCTCGCGCTCGATGGCATTGCTGTCCATCACCGTGTCGACCACCTTTTCGTGGTCGGCGAAGGTGCCGCTCTGGCGCAGCAACTGGTCGACCATCGTGGTCTTGCCGTGGTCGACGTGCGCGATGATGGCGATGTTGCGGATCTGTTGGGTCATGGCTCTTCTCTCAAGGATTCAGGCGGCCACCGCGCTTCGGTGGGTTGCGGCGGCCTGCTGCACCAGCGCCTGGACTTCGGGCGGGCTGAGCAGGCGGTCGGCGATCAATTCGCCGGCAGTGATGTGGGCGCTGCCGAGGAAGGCGCGCGGGTCGGGGCCGTAAACGCGCACGGCGGGCGCATCGTCCTGGTGCACCCGGCGCCGCAGGCCGGTGAGGAAGCGGCCAGCCTCGCTGTCGTCGAGGGCCAGCCGCGGCCACTCGCTCAGCAGCACGTCGGGCGGCTGCAGCAGGGCCTCGCGCTCGGGTTCGCTCATCGCCTCGAGCTGGGCCAGCGTCACCGCATCGTCGGCGGCGAGTGCGCCGCTGCCGGTGCGGCGCAGCGCCGCCAGGTGCGCGCCGCAGCCCAGCGTGCTGCCGATGTCTTCGGCCAGCGTACGGATGTAGGTGCCTTTGCTGCAACGCACGTCGATCACCAGCGTGGCATCGTGCCAGTCGACGATGTCGATGCGATGAATCGTCACGGCCCGGGCCGGACGTTCCACCTCGATGCCGGCGCGGGCGTATTCGTACAGCGCCTTGCCGTCCTTCTTCAACGCCGAGTGCATCGGCGGCACCTGGGTGATGGGGCCTGTGAATCGTGCGCAGGCCGCTTCGATCATCGCCCGGTCCACCTGCACCGGGCGCTCCTCGATCAACTGGCCCTCGAGGTCGCCGGTGCTCATGCGCTGGCCCAGGCGCAGCGTGGCGCGGTAGGCCTTGTCGGCGTCCAGGCTCACCTGCGAGAACTTGGTGGCGGCGCCAAAGCACAGCGGCAGCAGCCCCGTGGCCAGTGGGTCGAGGGTACCGGTGTGACCGGCCTTCTCGGCGCGCAGCAGCCACTTGGCCTTTTGCAGTGCATCGTTGCTCGACCAGCCCAGCGGCTTGTCCAGCAGCAGCACCCCATGCAGCGGCCGCCGCGCCGTCCGGCGCCGCCCAAGCGGCAGCCGCGGATCCGGCTCAGCCGGGCCGCTGACTGCGCCCCCCTGGGGGGGAGGCGCCGAAGGCGCGACGGGGTCGGTCATTCTTTGGCTCGGCTGGCGTTGGCCTGGCGGATCAGTGCATTCAGTTCCGCGGCGTGCTCCGTGGTGCGGTCGAACTGGAAATGCAAGGTGGGCACGGTATGGATCTGCAGGCGCTTGAACAGCCCGTTGCGCAGGTAGCCTGCGGCCTCGTTCAGGCCGGCCTCGCATTCGCCGGGCTCACCCACCAGCAGCGAGAAGTACACCTTGGCGTGGGCGTAGTCCGGCGTGACCTCGACGCTGTTGATCGTGACCATGCCGACGCGCGGATCCTTCAGCTCGCGGATCAGCTCGGCCAGGTCACGCTGGATCTGGTCGGCGATGCGAAAGCTGCGGTTGGGAATCGATCTCTTGTGACGCATGGTGCACTCTCCAGGTGGCGCCCTTCAAGCACAAACCCCGCCATCTTTTCGGGAGGGCGGGGTTTGCAGGTGAGGGCAACTCCGCTCTACAGCGTTCGTGCCACTTCCTTGACTTCGAAGAACTCCAACTGGTCGCCTTCGGCGATGTCGTTGTAGTTCTTCAGCTTGATGCCGCATTCGAAGCCTTCCTTCACCTCGCGCACGTCGTCCTTCATGCGCTTGAGCGACTCGAGCTCGCCGGTGTAGATGACCACGTTGTCGCGCAGCAGGCGGAAGCGCGCATCGCGGCGCACCAGTCCCGCGGTGACCATGCAGCCTGCCACGGTGCCGATCTTGGAGGCCACGAACACGGTGCGGATCTCGGCCGAACCGATGATCTCTTCGCGCTGCTCCGGTGCCAGCATGCCGGACATGGCCGCCTTCACATCGTCCACCGCGTCGTAGATGATGTTGTAGTAGCGGATGTCGACGTCGTTGCCTTCGGCCAGCTTGCGCGCATTGGCATCGGCGCGCACGTTGAAGCCGATGATGACGGCCTTGGACGCGATGGCCAGGTTGACGTCGCTCTCGCTGATGCCGCCCACCGCGGCGTGCACGATCTGCACCTTGACCTCAGGCGTGCTGAGCTTGACCAGCGACTGCGACAGCGCCTCCTGCGAGCCCTGCACGTCGGCCTTGATGATCAGCGCCAGCGACTGGGCCTGGCCCTCGCCCATGTTCTCGAACATGTTCTCGAGCTTGGCGGCCTGGCGCTTGTTCAGCGTCACTTCGCGGTACTTGCCCTGGCGGAAGGTGGCGATCTCGCGCGCCCGGCGCTCGTCGGCCAGCACCATGAACTCGTCGCCGGCCTGCGGCACCTCGGTCAGGCCCTGGATCTCGACCGGAATCGAGGGACCCGCCTCCTGCGTGGCCTTGCCGTTTTCGTCCAGCATGGCCCGCACACGGCCGAAGCTGGAGCCGGCGAGCACCACGTCGCCGCGCTTGAGCGTGCCCGACTGCACCAGCACCGTGGCCACCGGGCCGCGACCCTTGTCCAGCTGGGCTTCGATCACCAGGCCCTTGGCCAGCGCGTTCTGCGGGGCCTTGAGTTCCAGCACCTCGGCCTGCAGCAGCACCTGCTCGAGCAGGTCGTCGATGCCCTGCCCTGTCTTGGCCGACACCGGCACGAACGGCGCATCACCACCGAACTCTTCCGGCACCACCTGTTCGGCAACCAGCTCGCTCTTCACGCGCTCGGTGTTGGCGTCGGGCTTGTCGATCTTGTTCATCGCCACGACGATCGGCACGCCGGCCGCCTTGGCATGGTGGATCGCTTCCTTCGTCTGCGGCATCACGCCGTCGTCGGCCGCGACCACGAGGATCACGATGTCGGTGGCGGTGGCGCCACGGGCACGCATCGCGGTGAAGGCCGCGTGGCCCGGGGTGTCCAGGAAGGTGATCATGCCGCGTGGCGTTTCCACGTGGTACGCACCGATGTGCTGGGTGATGCCCCCCGCCTCGCCCGCGGCCACGCGGGTGCGGCGGATGTAGTCCAGCAGCGAGGTCTTGCCGTGGTCGACGTGACCCATGATCGTGACCACCGGCGCCCGCGACACCTGCTCGGCGTCGGTGGCGGCGTGCTCTTCCTCGAGGAAGGCTTCCGGGTCGTCCAGCTTGGCCGCCAGCGCCTTGTGGCCCATTTCCTCGACCACGATCATCGCCGTTTCCTGGTCGAGCTGCTGGTTGATCGTGACCATCTGGCCCAGCTTCATCAGCTGCTTGATCACCTCGCTCGCCTTGACCGACATCTTGTGGGCCAGATCGGCCACGCTGATGGTCTCGGGCACGTGCACTTCCTGGATCACCGGTTCGGTCGGCGCCACGAAGTTGCCGGAATCATGATCGCCCCGATCGCCACGGCGGCCGCCACGCGGTGCGCGCCAGCCGGCGCGGCCACCACCGGAATCGCTGCGGCCCTTCAGCGCGGCGCGCTTCTTGGCCGCGTCGTCGGCCCAGCTCGACGAGAGCTTCTCCGACTTGACCGACTTCTTGTCGCCGGGCTTGGCGGCCCCAGGCGCAGCCGTGGTGGCGCCGGGGGCGCCCTTGGGCTTGTGGATCGTGCCGGTGATGGCTTCCTTGGCCGCGGCGGGCTTGGCCTCTTCGGGCTTCTTGGCGGTGAGCACCTTCTTCGGCGCGTTCATCATCGCCCGGATGGCGGCAGCCTCGGATTCGGCGGCCTTGCGGCGCTTGTCCAGGTCGGCCAGACGCTGCTTTTCGGCGGCTTCGTCGGTGCCGGCCTTGACGACGCGCAGCCCGGACTTGGGCGGCTCCGGCGCTGGGGCCGGCGCTGGCGCCGGCGCGGCCGCGACGGGCGCTGCCGGGGCGGGTGCGGCGGGGGCGGGTGCGGCGGGGGCCGCTTCGCCCTTGCTGGCCTCGGGGGCGGCAGCCTTCTCGATGGCCGCAGCAGCAGCGGCCTTGGCGGCGGCTTCCGCGGCTTCGCGGGCGGCGGCTTCGGCCGCAACCTTGGCGGCAGCTTCGGCGGCCTCGCGGGCCTTGCGCTCGTCCTCCTCACGCTGGCGCTGGGCGGCGGCCAGTTCCTCGGCCTGGCGGCGCAGCGCCTCGGCCTCGGCATTGGCGGCTTCTTCACGCGCTTTGAGTTCGGCCTCGTCGACGGCTGGCGCGGCAGGCTGCTCCACCGGCGTCGGGGCATCGTCGCGCTTGACGAACACACGCTTCTTGCGCACCTCGACCTGGATCGTGCGGGCCTTGCCCGAGGCATCGGCCTGCTTGATCTCGCTGGTCGACTTGCGGGTCAGCGTGATCTTCTTGCGGTCTGCGCCGCCGGTGCCATGCGCATTGCGCAGGTAGTCGAGCAGGCGTTCCTTGTCGGCCTCGGTCAGCGCGTCGTCGGGCGACTTCTTCGCGACACCGGCAGACTGCAGCTGCTCGAGCAGCGTCCCGGCAGGACGGTTGAGCTCGGCTGCGAACTGGGCGACGGTCGTCACGGCCATTGGGCGTTTCCTTGCGTGAACTTCAGTGCGGGGCTTCGGGTCGGGTCAGCGGCTTCATGCCGTGAACCAGTGTTCCCGGGCCTTCATGATCAGGGCCTTGGCGGCGGCGTCGTCGATCTGGGTCATGTCGACCAGCTCGTCCACCGCCAGATCGGCCAGGTCGTCGCGGGTATGCACCCCACCGTCGGCCAGCTTGCCGATCAGCTCGGGGGTCAGGCCCTCGAGGTCGCGCAGGTCCTGCGAGACCTCCTCGACCGATTCCTCGTGCGCGATCTCCATCGTCAGCAGCGCATCCTTGGCACGGGTGCGCAGCTCGGTGATGGTGTCCTCGTCGAAGGATTCCATCTCCAGCATCTCCTGCAGCGGCACGTAGGCCACTTCTTCGAGGCTGGTGAAACCCTCCTCGATCAGGATGTTGGCGACTTCCTCGTCGACATCGAGCTTCTCGACGAACAGCTTGCGGATCGAATCACTCTCGACCGCCTGCTTGGCCTGCGACTCCTCGGCCGTCATGATGTTGATGCGCCAGCCGGTCAGTTCCGAGGCCAGACGCACGTTCTGCCCGCCGCGGCCAATGGCAATGGCCAGGTTCTCTTCGTCGACGACCACATCCATCGCATGCTTTTCTTCGTCGACCACGATGGACTGCACATTGGCCGGCGCCAGCGCGCCGATGACGAACTGCGCCGGATCGTCCGACCACAACACGATGTCGACCCGCTCGCCGGCCAGCTCGTTCGTCACGGCGTTGACGCGCGAGCCCCGCACGCCGACGCAGGTGCCGATCGGATCGACGCGCTTGTCGTGCGAGACCACGGCGATCTTGGCGCGCGAGCCGGCATCACGGGCGCAGCTCTTGATCTCAAGCAGGCCCTGCTCCATCTCGGGCACTTCCTGCGCGAACAGTTCCATCATGAAACCGGGTGCCGAGCGTGACAGCATGATCTGCGGTCCGCGCGCGGTGGGGTCGATGCCGGCGATGAAGGCGCGGACGCGATCGCCGACCCGCAGGTTCTCCTTCGGGATCATCTCGCTGCGCTTCAGGCGCCCCTCGACACGGCCCGACTCGACAATGATGTCGCCCTTGTCCAGCCGCTTGACGGTGCCGACGAAGACCTTGTCGCCGCGGGAGAGGAAGTCGTTCAGCAGCGTCTCGCGCTCGGCATCACGGATCTTCTGCAGGATGACCTGCTTGGCCGCCATCGCACCGATGCGACCGATCGGCACCGATTCGATCGGCTCCTCGATGTGGTCGTCGACCTCGATGTCGGCAATCTGTTCCTTGGCCTCGAACAGCAGGATTTCGGAATCCGGCAGTTGCAGGCCGGCTTCGTCCGGCACCACGTGCCAGCGGCGGAAGGTTTCGTACTCGCCGGTGTCCCGGTCGACCGAGACGCGGATATCGACCTCGCCACCATGCAGCTTCTTGGTGGCCTGCGCCAGCGCAGCCTCGACCGCGCCGAACACGACATCGCGGTCCACGCTCTTTTCGCGCGAGATGGCATCGACCAGCATCAACATTTCGCGGTTCATCAGTCTTGACCTCCGTCTACCTTGTTCGCCTCTGCCTGCTGACCGCGCCGACCTTTGAAGTCGACCACGGGCACCAGCCGGGCTTCGCGTACTTCGTCCAGCGCAAAGTCCAACGCTTGTTCTTGTGGGGCCGCTTCGGCCGCTGTGCCGCCCTGCTTGGCCGCCGCCTTGGCTGCGGCTTTGGCGGCCGTCTTCGACACCGGCGCGGCCGGCAGCACCAGGCGCCAGCCGCCATCCTCGCGCTGGGCCAACTCGCCGCGCCATTTGCGGCGGTTCTGGAACGGCTGGCGCAGCGTGATCTCGACCTCGCTGCCGGTGAAGCGCTGCCAGTCCGTTGGCGTGCGCAGCGGGCGGTCCAGCCCCGGCGAAGAAACCTCGAGGCGCGCATAGTCCGCGGCCTCGACTTCCAATACGTACTGCAGCTGACGGGTGACCAGTTCGCAATCCTCGACGGTGACGAACTCACCAGGCCCGGTTTCGTAGGCCTGGCCCGGCCGGCGGTCGATGTAGACGCGCAGCAGGCCTCCCGCCGACCGTTCGATGTCGACGAGGTCGTAGCTCATGCCGGTGACGGTGCGTTCCACCGCTGCCTGCCAGTTCATTGTTCCTGCTGTCACCCTTTTACGCGGTTCCCGTGGCTCTTTCGTGGCGCCAAGCTCACCAGCAGGGCTGGCGGGCCAGGTTTCGCAACAAAAACGCGGTCGAGCAAAAAAAATGGGCTGGAAGAATCCGCCCATTCAGCTCAACAGCGAAAGCGCGGATTGTAGCCAGCAAGACGCATACCGGCAAGGGTCCGGGTCCGGCGCGGGGCCTGCGTGCGAGAATCCGAGGCTTTCCGGCACCTCGAAACAGGATAGGTTCCCATGGGCTTTCTCGCAGGCAGGCGTTTGTTGATCACCGGGGTGCTGAACAACCGATCGATCGCCTACGGCATTGCCCGCGCCTGCCACCGCGAGGGTGCCGAACTGGCCTTCAGCTACGTGGGCGAGCGATTCAAGGAACGCCTCACCGAGGTGGCCGCCGAGTTCGGCTCGAGCCTGGTGTTCGAGTGCGACGTCGGCGACGACGCGCAGATCGAGCGCCTGTTCTCTGACCTGGGCCAGCACTGGCCGCAGTTCGACGGCTTCGTGCACGCGATCGCCTTTGCCCCGCGCGAGGCGATCGCAGGCGATTTTCTCGAGGGGCTGAGCCGCGAGAGCTTCCGCGTCGCGCACGAGATCTCGGCCTACAGCTTTCCTGCGCTGGCCAAGGCGGCACTGCCGCGACTGCGCGAAGGCGCCTCGCTGCTGACACTGAGCTACCTGGGCGCTGTGCGCTACGTGCCCAACTACAACACCATGGGCCTGGCCAAGGCCTCGCTCGAATCGAGCGTGCGTTTCCTCGCGCAGAGCCTGGGCGAACGCGGCATCCGCGTGAACGGCATCTCGGCAGGGCCGATCAAGACGCTCGCGGCCTCGGGCATCAAGGATTTTGGCAAGCTGCTGGCCGGCTTTGCGGCCACCACGCCGCTGCGCCGCCCGATCACGATCGACGAGGTCGGCAACGCCGCGGCCTTCCTGCTGTCCGACCTGGCCTCGGGCATCAGCGCCGAGATCATGTACGTGGACGGTGGCTTCAGCCAAGTGGCCGTGGCGGCCACGCCGGAGGCCTGAGCCTTCAGGGCAGCCTCCGGCCCGGGGCCCGTGCCCCCGGGCGCGCGCGGCGCGCTCAGGCCCTCACGCAGTCGACCGCGTAGCGACGGCCGCCCTGCCCGTCGTCCAGCTCGACCAGGCCGTGCACGTCGGTATCGAAGCCCGGGAAGCGGGCATTGAACTCACGCGTGAAGCGCAGGTACTGCACGATCTTGCGGTTGAAGCGCTCGCCCGGGATCAGCAAGGGAATGCCGGGCGGGTACGGTGTCAGCAGCGAGGTGGTGATCCGGCCCTCGAGCTGGTCGATGTCCACCCGCTCGGTGTCGCGGTGCGCGATGCGCGCGAAGGCGTCGCTGGGCTTCATCGCCGGCTGCAGGTCCGACAGGTACATCTCGGTCGTCAGCCGCGCGATGTCGCCCTTGGCGTAGGTCTCGTGGATGGCCTGGCTCAGGTCGCGCAGCCCCATGCGCTCGTACTGGGGATGCTTGGCGCAAAACTCCGGCAGGATGCGCCACAGCGGCGCGTTCTTGTCGTAGTCGTCCTTGAACTGCTGCAGCGCGGTGAGCATGGTGTTCCAGCGGCCTTTGGTGATGCCGATGGTGAACATGATGAAGAACGAGTAAAGGCCCGTCTTCTCGACCACCACGCCGTGTTCGGCCAGGAATTTGGTGACGATGGCCGCCGGAATGCCTGTCTTGGCGAACTTGCCCGAGACGTCGAGTCCGGGCGTGATGATGGTGCTCTTGATCGGGTCGAGCATGTTGAAGCCCGGCGCCAGGTTGCCGAAGCCGTGCCACTTCTCGTTGGCCTTGAGCACCCAGCCGGCGGCCTCGCCGATGCCTTCCTTGGCCAGCTTGTCGGGGCCCCAGACCTTGAACCACCAGTCCTTGCCGAACTCCTTGTCCACCTTGCGCATGGCGCGGCGGAAGTCCAGCGCCTCCTTCAGGCTTTCTTCCACCAGCGCGGTGCCGCCGGGTGGCTCCATCATGGCCGCGGCGACGTCGCAGCTGGCGATGATCGAGTACTGCGGCGAGGTGGAGGTGTGCATGAGATAGGCCTCGTTGAAGAGGTGCACGTCCAGGTGCCGCGTCTGCGAGTCCTGCACCAGCACCTGCGAGGCCTGGCTCAGGCCGGCCAGCAGCTTGTGCGTGCTTTGCGTGGCATAGACCATCGCCTCCTTCGGCCGCGGACGGTTCTTCCCCATCGCATGGAAGTTGCTGTAGAAGGTGTGGAAGGCCGCATGCGGCAGCCAGGCTTCGTCGAAGTGGATCGTGTCGATCCAGCCGTCGAGCTTGGCCTTGATGGTTTCGGTGTTGTAGAGCACGCCGTCGTAGGTGCTCTGCGTCAGCGTCAGGATGCGGGGCTTGACGGTCTTGGCATCCACGCCCGCCAGCAGGGGGTTGTTGGCGATCTTGCGGCGGATGGTCTCGGGCGAGAACTCGCTCTCGGGGATCGGGCCGATGATGCCGTAGTGGTTGCGCGTGGGCGTCAGGAACACCGGCACCGCACCGGTCATGATGATCGAGTGCAGGATGGATTTGTGGCAGTTGCGGTCGACCACCACCACGTCGCCCGGCGCCACCGTGTGGTGCCACACCATCTTGTTGCTGGTGCTGGTGCCGTTGGTGACGAAGAAGCAGTGGTCGGCATTGAAGATGCGCGCCGCGTTCTTCTCGCTCGCGGCCACCGGGCCGGTGTGGTCCAGCAGCTGGCCGAGTTCTTCCACCGCGTTGCACACGTCGGCGCGCAGCAGGTTCTCGCCGAAGAACTGGTGTAACATCTGCCCCACCGGTCTCTTCAGGAAGGCCACGCCGCCCGAGTGGCCCGGGCAGTGCCAGGAGTACGACCCGTCCTGCGCATAGTCCATCAACGCCTTGAAGAACGGTGGCGCCAGGCCGTCGAGGTAGCTCTTGGCCTCGCGGATGATGTGGCGCGCCACGAACTCCGGCGTGTCCTCGAACATGTGGATGAAGCCGTGCAGCTCGCGCAGGATGTCGTTCGGGATGTGCTCAGAGGTGCGCGTCTCGCCGTACAGGTAGATCGGGATGTCGGCGTTCTTGAACCGGATTTCCTGGATGAACTTGCGCAGGTTCAGCACCGCGGGATCGAGCTCGGGGCCGGGGGTGAACTCCTCGTCGTCGATCGACAGGATGAACGCGCTGGCGCGGCTTTGCTGCTGCGCAAACTGGCTCAGGTCGCCGTAGCTCGTGGAGCCGAGCACCTCGAAGCCCTCTTTCTCGATCGCCTGGGCCAGTGCGCGGATGCTCAGGCCCGAGGTGTTCTCGGAGCGGTAGTCTTCGTCGATGATGACGATGGGAAAGTGGAAACGCAGCATCGCAATGCTCCTGGCGAGCGGGGTGGAAATCGGCGGAGCGCGAAGTGTAGGCGCGAAGCCCGCGCACCAGGATGACGGCGGACACAGCTTGCGCTGGCTACACTGACCCTGCCCGCCGCAGCGCGGACGCCCTGGGGAGGTGACACGATGGATTGGAGTGCTTCGACCTGGTGGTGGCTGGGCACCGCGGCCCTGGTGGCCGCCGAGCTGGCCACCGGAACCTTCTACCTGCTGATGCTGGCGGTGGGTGCCGCCGCCGCGGCCCTGGCTGCGCACGCGGGCCTGGGCAGCACGGGCCAGCTGGTGGTGGGCGCGCTGGTGGGCAGCGGCGCCGTGGCACTGTGGCACCTGCGCCGCGGGCGCGCGGGTGGCGCGGGGGCGGCCGGCACGAACCTCAGCCTCGATGTCGGTGGCAGTGTCCATGTGGCGAGCTGGCATGCCGACGGCAGCACACGCGTGCATTACCGTGGCGCGGAATGGGACGCCCGCTATGCCGGCCAGGATGTGCCCGCGCCCGGCGAGCACGTGATCCAGGCCATCCAGGGCAGTTGCCTGTTGCTCGAGCGGCCCACACACTGACACCACCTGACGGGAGAGTTCTCATGGAAGTCGTTGCCCTTGTGCTGTTCGTCGTCGCGGCGATCTTCGTCGTGCGCTCCATCAAGGTCGTGCCGCAGCAGAACGCCTGGGTCGTCGAGCGGCTGGGCAAGTACCACGCCACGCTGACCCCGGGCCTGAATTTCCTGGTGCCCTTCGTCGACCGGCTGGCCTACCGCCATTCGCTGAAGGAGATCCCGCTGGACGTGCCCAGCCAGGTCTGCATCACCAAGGACAACACCCAGCTCACTGTGGACGGCATCCTGTACTTCCAGGTCACCGACCCGATGCGCGCGAGCTATGGCTCATCGAACTACATCGTCGCGATCACCCAGCTCGCGCAGACCACGCTGCGCAGCGTGATCGGCCGCATGGAGCTCGACCGCACGTTCGAGGAACGCGACCAGATCAATGCCGGTGTTGTCGCCTCGCTCGACGAGGCGGCGCTGAACTGGGGGGTGAAGGTGCTGCGCTACGAGATCAAGGACCTCACGCCGCCGGCCGAGATCCTGCGCTCGATGCAGGCGCAGATCACCGCCGAGCGTGAGAAGCGTGCGTTGATCGCCGCCTCCGAAGGCCGCCGCCAGGAGCAGATCAACATCGCCACCGGCGAACGCGAGGCTTCGATCGCGCGCTCCGAGGGCGAGAAGCAGGCCGAGATCAACAAGGCACTGGGCGAGGCGGCCGCCATCACCGCGGTGGCCGAGGCCACGGCCGATGCGATCCGCAAGATCGCCGCGGCGATCGAGCAACCCGGCGGGGCCGATGCCGTGCAGCTGAAGGTGGCCGAGAAGGCCATCGATGCCTACGGCCAGCTGGCCAAGACCAACAACACGATGATCGTGCCCGGCAACATGACGGAGGTGTCGGGCCTCGTGGCCACGGCCATGGCGGTGATGAATCGCGTGACGCCCAGTCGCCCCTGAACGACACCGCAGCGCAGTGCGCGCAGCTGCCGCCTGGGCTCGGCTAGAATCCAAGGCTTCGTCCCGCGGAGGGATGGATGAGCGGTTTAAGTCGCACGCCTGGAAAGCGTGTGTGGGTTAACAGCCCACCGCGGGTTCGAATCCCGCTCCCTCCGCCAACAAGTCGTGCAGCGTAACGGGCCCCTTTGCGGGCCCGTTCGTCCATCTGGTTTCTGGCGCCTGGCGCTGGCTATTCGGCCCCGATGAACGATTTCCTCATTCGCTTGGGCATCGAGCACTGGAAACCCCTGCTGGGCGGCCTGGTGTCGCCGCCGGTGCCGCTGGTGCTGCTGGTGCTGTGGGGGGCCTGGTGCCTGCCACGCCGCCGCGTGCTGGGATGGTGGCTGGTGCTGTGCGGCGTGTTCGGTTGGTGGGGCCTGTGCACCACGGCCCTGGGTGACGCCATGGTGGCCGGGCTCACCCGGCCGCCGGCGGTGCTGACGCCCGGGCAGGTGCAGTCGCTGCGCCAGCGGCCGCGCACGGCGATCCTCGTGCTGGGCGCCGGCCGGCAGTTGCACCTGCAGGACTTTGGCGCCCCCGACCTTTCACCGCTGACGATGGCGCGTTTGCGCTATGGCGCGTGGCTGGCACGTCAGACGGGCCTGCCGCTGGCCTACAGCGGTGGCATCGGGCACGCCAATCCGGCCGGCCCGACCGAAGGCGAGATTGCGCTGCGGGTCAGCCAGCGCGACTTCGGCGTTGCCCTGCGGTGGGTGGAGACCCGGTCGCGCGACACCAACGAGAACGCGATCTACAGCGTTGCGCTGCTGCGTGAACACGGCATCGACCACGTGGTGCTGGTGACCCACGGTTTCCACCAGCAGCGTGCCCTGGCGGCGTTCGGCCGGGCGATCGCCCGCAGCGGCGCCACGATGCAGGTGCTGCCGGCCCCGATGGGCATGAAGGTTCGCGGCCCGCTCGAGTGGGGCGACTGGATGCCCTCCAGCGAGGGGTTCGCACTCACCCGGCTCGCCTGGCACGAGTGGCTGGGATGGCTGGGGGGGGCCTGATGACGCAACCCTGCCCCGCAGGCCAAGGCCTGCGAGTGCAGCCTCTGGGCATCGCCCAGGGTGCCGGTGCCGCGCGGGCCTCAGGCCGGGGCCAGCCTCGGGCTCCTTCGGCGCGCCAGGCGGGCCTGCTCGTACAAGGCCAGGTATTCGCGGGCTGGCCCGGCCCAGGAATGGTCTTGCGCCATGCCTCGCCGCATCATCGTGCGCCAGGCGGTCGGGTCGGCGTGCAGGCCCATGGCGCGTCGCACGCAAGCCTGCAGTGCCTCGGCGCTGGCGGCCTCGAACACGAAGCCGGTGGCCCCGTCGCGCACGGTGTCGCCCAGGCCCCCCACGCGCCGCACCAGCGGCAAGGTGCCGTAACGCAAGCCGTACAACTGGGTGAGGCCGCACGGCTCGAAGCGTGACGGCACCGCGATCACATCGGCCCCGGCCACCAACTGGTGCGCGCGCGCCTCGTCGTAGCCGATGTGCACCCGCACACGGCCTGGGTGCGCCTGCTCCGCATGGCGGAAGGCAGCCTCGAGTGCCGCGTCGCCTGTGCCCTGCAAGGCCAGTTGCACGCCTTCGCGCACCAGGCCCGGCAGCGCCGCGAGCACCAGGTCCAGGCCCTTCTGGGCCGTGAGGCGGCTGACGATGGTCAGCAGCAGCGAGTGATCGTCCGCCTCCAGGCCCAGGGTGGTTTGCAGCGCGCGGCGGCAGGCCAGCTTGCCGTCCAGCCGCTCGGCGTCGTAGCGCTCGGCCAGCGCGGCGTCGGTGGCGGGGTTCCACACCACTTCATCGATCCCGTTGAGGATGCCGGTCACATCGGTGCCGCGCCCGCGCACCACGCCGTCGAGCCCGCAACCGAATTCATGGGTGGCGATCTCGCGGGCGTAACTCGGGCTGACCGTGGTGACACGATCGGCAAACTTCAGGCCGGCCTTCATGAAGGAGAGCTGGCCATGGAACTCCAGCCCGGCCGGCGCCATGAAGCGCGACGACAGGCCCAGCAGCGCCCAGTCGTCGTGCGGGAACAGGCCCTGGTAGGCCAGGTTGTGCACCGTGTAGACCGTGGCCGCCGCGGTGGGCAGATGGTCGGCAATGTAGGCGCAGGCCAGCGCTGCATGCCAGTCGTGCGCATGCACCACCTCGGGCACCCACTGGGGATCGGCCTCGCCTGCCGCCAGGTGCGCGCCCACCCAACCCAGCAGCGCGAAGCGACGCTGGTTGTCCGGCCATTCGGTGCCGTCGCTGGCCTGGTAGGGGCCACCGTCGCGGCGGTAGAGGTGCGGCGCATCGATCACATACGCCGGCAGGTGCGTGCCGGGCATCCGGCCCAGCAGCAACTGCGCCCGCAGGGCACCGAAGCACGGGCCCAGCTCGCACACGGGCCGGGCGCCGGTGACGGCATCGAGTACCTGTGGAAAGCCCGGCAACAGCAGGCGCACGTCGGCGCCGGCAGCGGCCATGGCTGGTGGCAGCGCGGCCACCACGTCGGCCAATCCGCCGGTCTTCACCAAGGGGTAGACCTCCGCCGCAGCGTGCAGCACGCGCGGCGCGCCTGGAAGACCCGCCGTCACGATGTCATCGCCTCCAGCATGCCGCGTGTCACCAGCGTGATGCCTTGCTCGCTGCGATAGAAGTGCTTGGCGTCTTCCTCGGCGTTCTCACCGATCACCATGCCGTCGGGGATGTTGCAGCCGCGGTCGACCACCACCCGGTTCAGGCGCGCGCCACGCCCCACCTGTACGCCGGGCAGCAACACCGACCAGTTCACCTCGGAGTGCGAGTGCACCCGCACGTTGGAAAACAGCAGCGTGCGGAACGCGCGGCCCGAGACGATGCAGCCGCCGGCCACCAGCGATTCGATGGCCAGGCCGCGGCGGTCGTCCTGGTTGTGCACGAACTTCGCCGGCGGCAGTTGCGGCTGGTAGGTCCAGATCGGCCAGCGTGTGTCGTACAGGTTCAGCTCCGGCACGGTGGCGGTGAGGTCGATGTTGGCGTCCCAGTAGGCATCGATCGTGCCCACGTCACGCCAGTACGGCAGGGCGCCGGGCTTGGCCCCGACGCAGCTGATGTCGAAGGGGTGTGCCACCGCCTGGCCGTTGCGCACCGCCGCGGGGATGATGTCCTTGCCGAAGTCGTGGCTCGAGTTCGGATCGGCCATGTCGCGCTCGAGTTCGCGGTACAGGTAGCGCGCATTGAACACGTAGATGCCCATGCTGGCGAGCGACTTGTCGGGCTTGCCCGGCATGGCCGGTGGGACGGCCGGCTTTTCGACGAAGTCGATGATGCGGCGCTGCGCGTCGATCGCCATCACGCCGAACGCGCTGGCCTCGCTGCGCGGCACCTCGATGCAGGCCACCGTGCATTCGCGGCCCTGGGCCACGTGGTCGGCGAGCATCAGCGCATAGTTCATCTTGTAGATGTGATCGCCGGCGAGCACCACGATGTAGTCGGCGCCGTAGGCCGCCAGGATGTCCTGGTTCTGGTACACCGCGTCGGCGGTGCCGCGGTACCAGGATTCCTCGTCCACCCGCTGCTGCGCCGGCAGCAGGTCGACGAACTCGTTCATCTCGCTTTTCAGGAATGCCCAGCCGCGCTGCAGGTGCCGCAACAGGCTGTGGCTCTTGTACTGCGTGATCACGCCGATGCGCCGGATGCCGGAGTTCAGGCAGTTCGACAGCGCGAAATCAACGATGCGGAACTTGCCGCCGAAATACACCGCGGGCTTGGCGCGGCGGTCGGTCAGCTGCTTCAGCCGGCTGCCGCGGCCGCCGGCCAGCACGAGTGCAACCGCGCGTTTGGGGAGGTCAAGGCTGGAGGCGAGTTCGATGGTGGCCATGGTCAAGTGCTCCTCACGGGCTGCCGGCGTCCTGCCATGGATTCGCCAGCTTCGGTGTGATGGTGCCATGCCCGAATCGATTGGAAGCTGCACCAGGGCATGAATAATGCAAATCCGTCGGTAGCAAGCGACTGCCTGCCCACAACAAGGAACCGAGATGCAGAACACCCCCCAACTCATCGAAGGCCTGTCGCTGGCCGAGCGCATCGACCAGCACCTGCTGCACACCGTGGGCGTGGCGCCAGACCAGGCCAGCGCACGCGAGCTGATGAACGCGGTGGCCCAGGTGGCCCGCAGCGAGCTGTCGCAGCGCTGGGTGGCCGGCAACGCGGCGGACAGCCAGGCCAAGGCACGGCGGGTGTATTACCTCTCGATGGAGTTTCTGATCGGCCGCAGCCTGGGCAATGCACTGGGAGCGCTGGGCCTCGACGCCGCGACCGGCATCGCCGAGCACGCCCGCACGATGGAAGACCTGCAGGCCCAGGAGCCCGACGCAGCGCTGGGCAACGGCGGCCTGGGCAGGCTGGCGGCGTGCTTCCTCGATTCGATGGCCACGCTGGGCCTGCCGTCCTATGGTTACGGCATCCGCTACGAGTTCGGCATGTTCGCGCAAAGCATCCAGGGCGGCCGCCAGGTGGAGCACCCGGACCCCTGGCTGGCCGATGGCACGCCGTGGGAGTTTCCGCGCTCGGAGGTGGCCTATCCGGTGCACTTCGGTGGCTGGGTCGAGCGCGCCGAATCGCCGGATGTTCCGCCGGTGTGGCGCCACGCCGCGGAGGTCAGCGCCAAGGCCTATGACCACGTGATCCCCGGCCATGGCACCGAGCGCGTGGCCACGCTGCGCCTGTGGAAGGCCGCGGCCCCGGCGCACATGGACCTGCAGGCCTTCAACAGTGGCGACTATGCGCGCGCGGCCGAGTACAAGAACCAGTTCGAGAACATCTCCTGGGTGCTGTACCCGAACGACAGCACGCCGGCCGGGCGCGAGCTGCGGCTGCGGCAGGAGTACTTCTTCACCTCGGCCTCGATCCAGGACATCGTGGCCCGGCACCTGGCCGAACATGGCCAGCTCACGAACCTGGCCGACAAGGTGGCGATCCACCTGAACGACACCCACCCGGCCATCGGCGTGGCCGAGCTGATGCGGCTGCTGGTCGACGAGCACGGCTTCAGCTGGGCGCCGGCCTGGAGCCTGACGCGCCGCATCTTCAGCTACACCAACCACACGCTGATGCCCGAGGCCCTGGAAACCTGGCCGGTGGCGCTGCTGCAGCAGGTGCTGCCACGGCACCTGGAGATCATCTTCCGCATCAACCACGAGTTCCTGCTCGATGCCGGTGCCCAACGGCCCGGGGACGCGGCCTTCCTGCGCCGGCTGTCGTTGGTGGATGAACATGGCGAACGCCGCGTGCGCATGGCGCACCTGGCCATCGTGGGCAGCCACTGCGTGAACGGCGTTTCAGCCCTGCACAGCGACCTGCTGGTGCAGACCATCTTCGCCGACTTCGCCTACCTGTGGCCCGAGCGCTTCACCAACCTCACCAACGGCGTCACGCCGCGGCGCTGGCTGGCGCAGGCCAACCCGGGGCTGGCCGCGCTGCTGGACGACACCCTGGGGCCGGACTGGCGCCGCGACCTCGGCCAACTCAGGCGCCTGGGCGAACATGCCAACGACCCCGCCTTCCGGCAGGCCTTCACGGCGGTCAAGCACGCGAACAAGCAGCGACTGGCCGCCCTGATCCACAAGACCGCCGGCGTGGTGGTGAATCCGCACTCGCTGTTCGATGTGCAGGTCAAGCGCATCCACGAGTACAAGCGCCAGTTGCTGAACGTGCTGCACGCGGTCACGCGCTACCGGGCCATCCTGGCGCAGCCGCAGGCCGACTGGCAACCTCGCACCATCATCTTCGCCGGCAAGGCCGCGTCGAGCTACCACATGGCCAAGCAGATCATCCGGCTGATCCACGACGTGGGCCGCGTGGTCAACCACGATCCCCGTGTCGGCGACCGGCTGAAGGTGGTGTTCATCCCCAACTACGGTGTCTCGGTGGCCGAGGTGATCATGCCGGGCGCCGACCTGTCCGAGCAGATCTCCACCGCCGGCACCGAGGCCTCGGGCACCGGCAACATGAAGCTTGCGCTCAACGGTGCGTTGACCATCGGCACCGACGATGGCGCCAACATCGAGATCCGCCAGAACGTGGGGGACGAGAACATCTTCATCTTCGGCAAGCTCGCACACGAGGTCACAGCGATCCGGGCCGCGGGCTACCAGCCGATGCGCCTGTACGAGAACAATCCGCAGCTCAAAGCGGTGCTCGACGCGATCGGCTCCGGCGCCTTCTCGGCCGAGGAGCCGGCGCGTTACCGCGCCCTCGTGGATTCGCTACTGTGGGGCGGCGACCACTACCTGCTGCTGGCCGACTACGAGGCCTATGTGGCGGCGCAGAACCGTGTCGATGCGCTGTACCGCGAGCCCGAGGCCTGGGCGCGCAAGGCCATTGCCAATGTGGCGGGCATGGGGCCGTTCTCGTCGGACCGCACGATCGGCGAATACGCCGACCGCGTGTGGAAGGTCGCCCCTCGCCCCTGACCACCGGCCCCCAAGAAACAAGGGACGCCAACGCGTCCCTTGTTCCTTCCAGCACACGCCGCGGAACCGGCTTTGCCGGGCCGCTGGCGTGGCCCCCTGGAGGGGGAGCGCCGCAGGCACTTCGGGGCTGCGCTCAGTTCAGCGCGACCTTCTTGCCGTCCCTGTAGACGTACAGGGTCATCGCCGGGTTCTTCAGTTCCCCATCGGCTTCGAAGCCCACCTTGGTGGTCACGCCCTGGAAGTTGATCCCCGCGAGCTTCGGCAGGTAGACCTTGGGGTCGGTCGAGCCGGCTTCGACCATGGCCTGCACCAGCACGTGCACGGCGTCGTACACGTAGGGCGAGTACACCTGGAACTGCTTCGGGTACTTCGCGTCGTAGCGATCCTTCCAGGCCTTGCCGCCGGGCATCTTGTCGAGCGATGCGCCGCCCTCGGCGCACACCACGTTGCCAATCGTCTTGGCGCCACCGGACAACTTCATGATCTCCTGGTCGCAGATGCCGTCGCCGCCGAAGAACTTGGCGTTCGTGAGGCCGAGCTGTTCCATCTGGCGCAGCATCGGGCCGGCCTGCGGGCTCATGCCACCGTAGAAGATGCCGTCCGGGGCCTTGGACTTGATGGCCGTGAGGATGGCCATGAAGTCGGTTGCCTTGTCGGTGGTGAACTGTTCGTCGACGATCTGGATGCCCTTGGCCGCCGCGGTCTTCTTGAACACTTCGGCCACGCCCTGGCCGTAAGCGGTGCGGTCATCGATGATCGCGACCTTCTTCAACTTCAGGTTGTTGGCCGCATGCAGCGCGAGGCCGGCGCCCAGCGCATTGTCGTTGGCGAGCAGGCGGAAGACGTTCTTGAAGCCTTGCTGCGTGAGCTTAGGATTGGTGGCCGAGGGCGTCACCATTGGCAGGCCGCACTGGTTGTAGACGCTGGAGGCAGGGATCGTCGTGCCGGAATTCAGGTGGCCCACCACGCCGGCCACCTTGGCATCGCACAGCTTCTGCGCGGCGGCAGTGCCCTGCTTCGGATCGGCTGCATCGTCTTCGGCCACCAGCTCGAGCTTGACCTTCTTGCCACCGATCGTCACGCCCTTGGCATTCAGGTCGTCGATGGCCATGCGTGCGCCGTTCTCGTTGTCCTTGCCGTAGTGGGCCTGGGCACCCGAGATCGGGCCGACGTGGCCGATCTTGACGACCATTTCCTGCGCCATCGAGGCGCCGGCGAACAGCATCGCGGCCGCAGTGACGACCGCATTGAGCTTGACTTGCATGCAAATACCTCCGGATGAGTTGGTTGAGACTGGAAAATGTCCGTCGGGTGTTTCTCAACGGGCGCAACCATACTCCAATTGAGAAGACGCCCCATACCGGGAATCCTCGGAGCGGGACCGACGCAAACGCCGTGCCCAGGCTCCTCGGTGCGCGGTTGACAGCTTCAACGCGCCACTCGCCGTGATCGCCGACCCGGGTAAGTGCGGAGGGCCAAGCCCGCCGTGTCGCCTATGACGGCTTGAGCTGCGTGGGCTGCAGGCCCGAGGCGAGGTATTGGCGCCAACGCTGGCGGCCCTGGTGCACGTCCTGCGGGTCGTCGGAGACGATCTCGATCACCCGCGCAAAACGCTGCGGCGCCGGGGCCATGTCCGGCCCCAGGTTCACCAGCACCGTGGGTCCGGGCACCGCGCCGGGGTCGTCCGCCAGCCAGATCGGCGTGCGGGCCATCACCGGCGCCACCCGTTCGCCCGAGCGCAGGCGTGCGTGCGGCACGAACTCCTCCTGCTCGAAGACCCACAGCTGCGTGTCCAGCCTCGACAGCAGCTGCGCGTCACCGGTGGCCACCACGCAGGCCCCCTGCCGCCAGGCCTTGCGCAGCAGACGGCAGGTGTAGCCGAGCTTGTCCGCGATGCCGGTGTGGAACGCCACGTCGGTCATGGCCGGCGCCCCACCCTGTGCCGCGGGCCGCTCACTTCAGTGCCTGGGACAGCACGTAGTGGGTGAGCAGCCCCACCGGCCGACCGGTGGCTCCCTTGGCCGCGCCCGACTTCCAGGCCGTGCCGGCCACGTCCAGGTGCGCCCAGCGCATCTTGCCGGCAAAGCGCTTCAGGAACATGGCCGCGGTGATCGCGCCGCCGTCACGGCCCGCGATGTTGGGAATGTCGGCGAAGTGGCTCTTCAGGCCTTCGTCGTAGTCCTCGTCCATCGGCATGCGCCAGCAGGGGTCGAGCGCCGCATCACCCGCGGCCAGCAGGTCGTTGGCCAGCCCGTCGTCGGTGCTGAACAGGCCCGAGCGCACCTTGCCCAGCGCGATGACGCAGGCGCCCGTGAGGGTGGCGATGTCCACCACCGATGCCGGCTTGAAGCGCTCAACGTAGGTGAGCGCGTCGCACAGGATGAGGCGGCCTTCGGCGTCGGTGTTGAGCACTTCGATCGTCTGGCCGGACAGGCTGGTGACCACGTCGCCCGGCTTCAGCGCCCGCCCGCTGGGCAGGTTCTCGGCGGCCGCGACGACACCGATGAGGTTGAGGCGGGGCTTGAGCTGCGCCACCGCGCGCAGCGTGCCGATCACGCTGGCGGCGCCGCCCATGTCGAACTTCATCTCGTCCATCTCGGGCCCGGGCTTGAGCGAGATTCCGCCCGAATCGAAGGTGATGCCCTTGCCCACCAGCACCACCGGCGGCACCGACTTGGCCGCGCCCTGGTAGTGCATGACGATGAAGCGTGGCGGTTCGTCCGACCCGCGCGCCACCGCGAGGAAGGAGCCCATGCCGAGCTTCTCGATCGCCTTGCGGTCCATCACCTCGATGCGCAGCCCATGGGCCCGGGCCATCTTGCGGGCCTCGTTGGCCAGCACCGTGGGCGTGCAGTGGTTGCCGGGCCGGTTGGCGAGCTCGCGCGCGAGGTTCACGCCTTCGATCACCGCGGCCGCGCGCTCGAGCCCGGTGGCGAGTTCGGCGGCCTCCGGCCGGGAGCCCGCCAGCAGCGTGAGCTTGTCCAGCTTGGGCGCCGGCGGCGCGCTGGGCTTGGTGCTGCGGTACAGGTACACCGCGTCGGCCACGGCGGTGGCCAGCGCCTCCGCGTGGCCCGCATGCAGCTCGCCCAGGCCCGCCAGCTGCACCGCCAGGTGCCTGGCGCCCAGGCCCTTGAGCACACCGAGCCCGGCAGCGGCGGCCGCCTTCAAGGCCTTGGGCGCGCCGTGGGCGGCACAGGCCACCGCCACGCGCGGCGCCTTCACGCCGGCCACCTGGCGCAGGTAGGCCACCTTGCCGGGCTTGAGCGCGAAGTCGCCCTGCGCGACGGCCTCCTTCACCGCCGCGGCCAGCGGCTCGTCCAGGCCCGCTGGCAGGGTGTCTCCCGCCAGCACGATCAGCAGCGCGTCGGCGCCCAGGCGGCTTGTGGCCCCCGGCGCGATCACATGGGTACGGAAGTCCATAATTCGCACAGGTTTGATGATCCAAAGATGTTATTCGATTCAACAGTGCGCCGAGAGATGGCGCGCAGCTTCGGGGCCACCCTCGTGGTGATCCTCACCATCGTGATCACCATGTTCCTGATCCGCACGCTGGGACAGGCGGCCGGTGGCGTGGTGGCGCCGGAGGACGTGGTGCTCGTGCTGGGCTACGCGGCGTTGCAGCACATTCCGACGATGCTGACGCTGTCGCTGTTCATCGCGGTGGTGGTGTCGCTGGGGCGCATGTACCGCGACAGCGAGATGGTGATCTGGTTCTCCAGCGGCGTGGGCCTGGCCCGCCTGGTGGCACCGGTGCTGCGCATGGCTTTTCCGGTGCTGGTGGTGGTGGGCGTGCTGCTGCTGTTCGTCTGGCCCTGGGCCAACCGCAGCGGCAGCGAGCTCAAGCAGCGATATGAACAACGGTCCGACCTGTCCCGCGTGGCGCCCGGGGTGTTCCAGACTTCCCGCGACGGCAGCCGCGTGTTCTTCGTCGACCGGGCCAGCCAGGAGGGCAGCGATGGCCACAACGTGTTCATCCTCTCGCGCAAGGGCGCGGTGGAGTCGGTGACCGCCGCGCGCACCGGGCGCCTGCAGACCATTGGCGAGGACCGCATGCTGGAGCTCGAGCGCGGCCAGCGCAACGAGACCAACGCCGAGACCCGCACCCGCACGCTGGCCAGCTTCGACACCTACCGGGTGCTGGCCGACGAACGTGCCGTGCGCCGGGCCACCGAACGCCCGGCCAAGGCGCTGCCCACGATCGAGCTGATGCGTGAGCCCACGCCTCGCAACCAGGGCGAACTGGCCTGGCGCTTCGGGCTGCTGCTGGCCTCGGGCAACCTGCTGCTGCTGGGCATCGGCCTGGCGGCGACGAACCCGCGGCGCGCGAGCAACTGGAACCTGCTGTTCGCGCTGCTGACCTTCGTCGTCTACTTCAACCTGATCAACCTGTCGCAGGCCTGGATCGGCGCCGAGCGCGTGGCGATGGGCCCGCTGATGCTGTGGCTGCATGGTGGCGCGTTCCTGATCGCGCTGGCGCTGATCTGGTGGCGCGACAACGGCACGGTGCTGTTCGCTGGCCGCGGCAAGGCGGCGGCTGGCACATGAAGACCGTTCGCCGCCTGCTCTACCGCGACATCGTGTGGTCGGTGGCCTTCGTGGCGATCGCCTTCCTGTCGCTGTTCTTCTTCATCGACGTGGTCGACGACCTGGACGACGTGGGTCGCGACGGCATGACGCTGGGCCGCGTGATGCTGCGTGCGGTGCTCTCGGTGCCGGGCCGCTTCTACGAGCTGTTTCCGATCGCCGTGCTGATCGGCACCATCTACGCGATGGCCCGGCTGGCGCAGTCGTCCGAGTTCACCATCCTGCGCACCGGCGGCCTGGGCCCTGGGCGTGCGCTTGCGCTGCTGGCAGTGCCCGGCGTGGTGTTCGCCGCGCTCACCTTCGTGGTGGGCGACTATGTCTCGCCCTGGACCGAGCGCCAGGCCGTGCTGCTGAAGGCGGGCAACCGCGGCGGGCTGCCGCTCGGGCGCGGCGGTGCCTGGCTGAAGGAGAAGCGCCAGGACGCCGGTGGGCTGCGCAACGTGTCGGTCAACGTTTCGGTCGCCAGCGGCGGCGGCGAGATGCAGGGCGTTCGCATCTTCGAGTTCGACATCGAGGGGCGCCTGCGGCTGCAACTGGCCGCACAGGCCGCCCGTGTCGACGGCAACGGGCAGTGGCAGCTGCGCCAGGTGGAGCGCACCACCTGGCCCACGCCCGAGGAGGCGAACGCCGGCGCGGGCCTGTCGATGCAGGTGCTGCCCAGCCTGCAATGGGCCAGCTCGCTCGATGCCCGGGTGGTGGCGGCGGCCTTGCTGCCGGTCCAGACCATGTCGACGGCCGAGCTCTGGCGCTACAGTGCCCACCTGACCGACCAGGACCAGGCCACGCAACGCCACGAGATCCAGTTCTGGAAGAAGGCCTTCTACCCGTTGGCCTGCGTGGTGATGATGGCGCTGGCCCTGCCGTTTGCCTACCTGCACTCGCGCGCCGGTGGCGTGAGCTTCAAGGTCTTCGGCGGCATCATGCTCGGCATCAGCTTCGTGCTGCTGAACAACGTGTCCGGCCATGTCGGCCTGCTCAAGCTGTGGACGCCCTGGCTCGTGGCCGCAGCGCCGAGCCTGCTGTTCCTTCTGATGTCGATGGCCGCCTATGCGTGGCTGGTGAGGTACCGATGAGTGATCCCCGATCCGGCCTGCTGTTGTTTGCGCACGGCGCACGCGACCCCCAGTGGGCGCGCCCGTTCGAGGCGGTGGCCGCGCGGTGCCGCGCCCTGCAGCCCCAGGTTCCGGTGGCGCTGGCCTTTCTGGAGTTCATGGCCCCGCGCCTGCCCGAAGCCGGGGCCGCGCTGGCCGCCGCCGGCTGCACCACGGTGGATGTGCTGCCCCTGTTCCTGGGCGCTGGTGGCCATGTGCGCAAGGACATTCCGGTGCTGATGGCCCAGTTGGAGGCCGAGTACCCTGCGGTGCGCTGGATCCTGCACCCCGCGGTGGGCGAGGCCCCAGCCCTGGTGGAGGCGATGGCGGCCGTCGCCGTCGCGGCGGCGGGGCTGCCCAAGGTCGACCTGCGATGAACCTGCACCAGTTCCGTTTCGTGCAGGAGGCCGTGCGCCGCAACCTCAACCTCACCGAAACGGCCAAGGCGCTGCACACCTCGCAGCCCGGCATCAGCAAGGCCATCCTCGAACTGGAGGAAGAGCTGGGCGTGGACATCTTCGCGCGCCATGGCAAGCGCATCCGGCGCGTCACCGAGCCAGGGCAACTGGTGCTGAAGTCGATCGAGCTGATCATGCGCGAGGTGGCGAACCTCAAGCGCATCGGCGACGAGTTCTCCAAGCAGGACGCGGGCACGCTCTCGATCGCCACCACCCACTCACAGGCGCGTTACTTCCTGCCCGAACCCGTGGCGCAGCTGCGGCGCCGCTTCCCGAAGGTGCAGGTGGTGCTGCACCAGGGCACGCCCGCCGACGTGGCCCGCATGCTGCTGGACGACGTGGCCGAGATCGGCCTGGCCACCGAATCCCTCACCGAGGTGGAAGGCCTGGTCAGCCTGCCCTGCTACCAGTGGCAGCACGTGATCGTGGTACCGGCCCAGCACCCGCTGGCCCAGGTGGAGCGGGTGACAATGGATCAGCTGGCCGCGGAGCCGCTGGTGACCTATCACCCCACCTTCAGTGGCCGCTCACGCCTGGACGCCGCCTTCGCGCGCGCCCGCCTCAAGCCCAACATCGCGCTCGAAGCCATCGACGCCGACGTGATCAAGACCTACGTGCGGCTGGGCATGGGCGTGGGCGTGGTGTCCGAGCTGGCGGTGCGCGACGATCCGCCGGGCGGCGACCTCGTCTCGCACCCCGCGGGCCACCTGTTCGGCCCGAACACCTCGCGCGTGGCGTTCAAGCGCGGGGCGTACCTGCGGCTGTTCGTCTATGCGTTTTCCGAGCTGCTGTCCGACCGGCTCACGCGCCCCTTGATCGAGCGCGCGATGTCCGGCCACGGCGAGGCCGACTACACCCTGTGAGATGCCTGCAAAGCCCATGAACACCGCCCTGCCCCGCACCCCGGTGCTGCACAGCCGCCTGCCGAACGTGGGCACGACGATCTTCACCGTGATGTCGGCGCTGGCCGCGGAGCATGGTGCCGTGAATCTGGGCCAGGGGTTCCCGGATTTCGACTGCGACCAGCGCCTGTCCGAAGCGGTGTACCAGGCCATGCGCGAGGGGCTGAACCAGTACCCGCCGATGGCCGGCGTGGCACCGCTGCGCGAGGCGGTGACGGCCAAGATCGAAGCCCTGTACGGCCAGCACTACGACGCCAGCACCGAGGTGACGATCACCGCCGGCGCCACGCAGGCCATCCTCACCGCGGTGCTGGCCACCGTGGGCCCGGGCGACGAGGTGATCGTGCTCGAGCCCTGCTACGACAGCTACGTGCCCAACATCGCGCTGGCCGGGGCCACGGTGGTGCGGGTGGCGCTGACGGCCGGTACCTTCCGGCCCGACTTCGCCGCCATCGGCGCGGCGATCACGCCACGCACGCGGGCGATCATCGTGAACACGCCGCACAACCCCAGCGCCACGATCTGGCGCCGCGCCGACCTGCTGGCGCTGGCCGAGCTGCTGCGCCCGACCGAGATCGTGCTGATCGCCGACGAGGTCTACGAGCACATGGTCTACGACGGCGAGCCCCACGCCAGCGCGGCCTCGGTGCCCGAGCTGGCGGCCCGCAGCTTCGTGATCTCGAGCTTCGGCAAGACCTACCATGTCACCGGCTGGAAGGTGGGTTACGTGGCCGCGCCGGCCGCGCTGATGGCCGAGTTCCGCAAGGTGCACCAGTTCAATGTGTTCACCGTGAACACGCCCATGCAGCACGGCCTCGCGCGTTTCATGGTCGACCCCCGGCCGCACCTCGGGCTGCCGGCGTTCTACGCGGCCAAGCGCGACCTGTTCCGCGCCGGCCTGGAAAGCACGCGCTTCAAGCTGCTGCCCAGCGAGGGCAGCTACTTCCAGTGCGTGGACTACAGCGCCATCAGCGATCTGCCTGAGGAGGCCTTCTGCCGCTGGCTCACCACCGAGGTGGGCGTGGCGGCGATTCCGCTGTCAGCCTTCTATGGCGATGGCCGCAACCAGGGCCTGGTTCGCTTCTGTTATGCCAAGCGCGACGACACGTTGAACGCTGCATTGCAGCGACTGCAGAGGCTGTAGTCTGCGCCCGTGCGGCGGGCCTCGGCCCACGGCACCCAGGCGCCATGCACAGGCGCTTCAGGCGGGTGAACGTTGCGCGGGTGGTGGCAGGTCCAGGTCCAGGTCGACCGCCGGGCGCTGCGGGGCGCGGTCCAGCGCCAGATCGGGCGTGATCACCGCGGTGGTCTCGCCCAGGGACAGGGCGCCTGGCCCGGCCGCCCCGTCGTCCACCGCCGCTGGCAGGCCCAGCGGCAGCAGCACGTCCACATCGGCCACCAGGGCGCCCTGGTGATCCAGCAGATCGCGGGCCAGCGAATACAGCATCAGCACTTCGCGATAAGCCGGCAGCTCGAACAGCTCACCGCCGTCCTTGCGGAACAGCAGCGATTCCAGCTCGGCCATCGCGTCGATCGGCGAGGCCCAGGCGCGTTGCAGCCGCATCATCACCTGCGGGTAGTCTTCCAGCGCGCGGCCCTGCAGGATGTCGGTCGCCCATTCGGGCGCATAGGCGTTGAAGCGCTGGTTGAAGCGGGTGCGGGTGCGTTCATAGGCTTCGTGGTCGCCCCGCCGGCGGTAGATCTCCAGCAGCTTCAGGTAGGGCAAGGGGCTGGTACCACCGGTGTCCCGCAGGTGGCCCACCAGCAGGTCGATCGCCGACTCGTCCTGCCCCAGCACGACGAAGAACTCGGCCTGCTGCTCCAGGTCGATCAGCTCCTCGATCGACACTGGCCGGGGGGGCGGGCTGGTGTTGGTCCAGCCGCTGTCCACGGCCGGTGCAAGCGATCCGGAGTCGGGCTCGGGCTCGATGGGTTCGATCACGAGATCGACCTCGAGACCTGCCGCCGGGGCCGCGTGCCGCTGCCTCGGCGCCTCGGCCACGGGCCGCATGCCCGGCTGCGGAGCGGTGGCGGGCTCGGCGGGTGCGGCGTCGGCATCGGGCCGCGCGTCGGCCAGCACCGCGGCGGCGTCGGCCCACCAGGCCGGATGCGCCTGCTGTTGCAGTTGACGCAGGCGCCAGGCCAGCCAGGCGGCCAGCGCCAGGCTGATGGCCAGCGCAGCCCCGAGCCACGGCAGCCAGCGTTCGGCCTGGCCGCTGCGCCCGGCCTGGACGCGCAAGGCCTGCAACTGGGCCTCCTGGGCACGGGCCTCGGCCAACAGACCGGCCACCTGCCGTTCCAGTGCCTGCACCCGGTCGGCGGCCGAGGAGGCGGCGGCCTGCGCTGCACTGGCGGCTTGCACGGCCTGGGCCGCACTGGCCTGCTGCTGGGCCAGCGCGGCAGCCACGGCCCGCTCGAGCACCTGCGGATCCGGCGCGTCCAGCGACAGGCGGGCTCCTGGCGCCGCGGTGGCAGGCTTCGCGGCCACGCGGCGGGCGGGCGTGCCCGCGTCGCGGCGGGCCCGCGCCGCCGGGCTTCTGGCGGCCTGCCGGGCCGGCTTCGCGGGGGTCGAGGCCGCAGGTCCGGCCGCCGCTTGCGTGGCAGCTCGGGCGCCAGGCTCGCCAGCGGGCTGCTGCACCACCGAGGGCGCGGCCACGCCGGCGAGCGGTGGATCGGCAAACACTGTGAAGCGTCGCACCACGCGCGCCGTGCAGCCAGCCTGGACCTGCACCGTGACCACCGGCTCGTCGATCACGACCAGCGAGATCACCCGCACCTGGTATTCGTTCGGGGCCGGCCCGGGCTCGGCGACCCAGCGCAGGTTGTGTGGCGGCACCCGGCGCTCGCCGATCTGCAGCTCCGCGCTCACGCACTCGGGTTCGAAGATCTCGCTGGCATCCAGCCGCAGCGGCAACACGAAGTCGAGCGGGCTGCCGAGCACGACGCTGGAGGGCGCACGGCCGAAACCGATGGCATGCGCTGTCGATGCCAGCAGCACCAGACAGGTACCTGCCAGCAACGGCAATCGGATCAAGTGCATGCGGCGATTCAGCGCGGAAGGGGTGGCTGGGCAGTCGCGATCACTCTATCACGAAGGGTTACAACTTCGGCCCGCACGCGCCCCGGCAACAGGCCGGGGCAACGTGCGAAATCAACGCTCGTAACCCGGCAGTTGCCTGTCCAGCCGGCGCAGCAACGCGGGCCAGGCCAGCGCACCGCTGCCCTTGCCCAGCGTGACCTGACGCGCTTGCTGGGCGGCGGTGGCAATGATCTCGGGGTGCACGTGGATCAATTCGCCACCGGCCTGCGCGCGGACCTGGATCGTGCACACCGACTCGAACGTGTACATCGACATGAACGCATCGGCCACCGTGCGCCCGACCGTGAGCAGGCCGTGGTTGCGCAGCATCAGGAAGTTGTTGGTGCCGAGGTCCTTCACCAGGCGCGGCTTCTCGTCGTCGCGCAGGGCCACGCCTTCGTAGTCGTGGTAGCCCAGGCTCGACAGCACGAAGATCGATTGCTGCGAGATCGGCAGCACCCCCTGCTTCTGCGCCGACACTGCAATGCCATTGAGCGTGTGCGTGTGCAGCACGCATTGCACGTCGTGCCGCGCCGCATGCACCGCGCTGTGGATCGTGAAGCCGGCAGGGTTCACGTCGAAGGGCGAGTCTTCCAGCTTGTTGCCGTGCCGATCCACCTTCACGAGGCTGGAGGCGGTGATCTCATCGAACAGCAGACCGTAGGGGTTGATCAGGAAGTGGTCATCGGTGTCCGGCACGCGCGCGCTGATGTGCGTGTAGACCAGGTCATCCCACTTGAACAGTGCCACGAGCCGGTAGGCCGCGGCAAGGTCGACGCGTGCCTGCCACTCGGCGGCGCTGACACGGTGCTGGCAGGAAGGAAGTTCGATCGAAGGGCTTGCCATGGAGGTCTCCTCGTGAGTGAAACGGCTCGTGGACAATAGGTTCGGTATGGTGGCGCCGCTGTCGCGCCTGGGACAAGCCATGAATACCCCCGTTCTTACAATCGAAGAGCGACACAACATCGAATCGGCCTCGTGGTTCTCCAAGCTCTCTCTGCCGCTGCGCAATGCGATTCTTGCGAGGTCCACCGTGCGGCGTCTGCCCGACGGTTCGCCGCTGGCCGCGCGTGGCTCGCCAGCCGAGGAGTGGTGCGGTGTGGCCAAGGGTGCGGTGCGGGTCTCGCTGGTGTCGCTGTCGGGCAAGCAGGTCACGCTCACCTATGTGGAGCCGGGCACCTGGTTCGGCGACATCGCGCTGTTCGACGGCTTGCCGCGCACGCACGACACCGACACCCATGGCGACAGCACGTTGCTGTGCGTGCGCAAGGCCGACTTCAAGGAACTGCTGGTGCAGCACACCGAGCTGTACGAGGCCTTGCTGCGGCTGAACTGCCGGCGGCTGCGCCTGCTGTTCAACCAGTTCGAAGACCTCAACACGCGCCCGTTGGCCGCGCGCCTTGCCAAGCAGATCCTCCTGCTGGCCAAGAGCTACGGCATCGAGCAGGGCGAGGAAATCCGCATCGGCCTGCAACTCGCGCAGGAAGACCTGGCGCAACTGCTGGGGGCCTCGCGCCAACGCGTGAACCAGGAGCTCAAGAGCTTCGAGCGCGAGGGCGCGGTGCGGGTCGAGCCCACTCGCCTGGTCGTGCTGTCACGCGAGAAGCTGCTGGCCATCGCCGACCGCTGAGCCGCGGTTCGCTGAACGCGCTGCCGAGCGCACCCATTTCAAAGGCCCGGGTTCATGGGCAGGGAGTCTGACGCAATGGAACATTTCACCGGCACGCGCGAGGTGTCGTCGTCGCACGCCTTCGACGTGCCCCGGCTCGAAGCCTGGCTCACGGCCAACATGAATGGCTTCCAGGGGCCTCTGACGGTCGAGCAGTTCAAGGGCGGCCAGTCCAACCCCACCTACAAGCTGATCACCCCCGCACGCGCCTACGTGATGCGCAGCAAGCCAGGCCCGGTGGCCAAGCTGCTGCCCTCGGCGCACGCCATCGAACGCGAGTTTCGCGTGATGAGCGCGCTGGCCCTCACCGGGGTGCCGGTGGCGCGCATGCATATGCTCTGTGAGGACGAGTCGATCATTGGCCGTGCCTTTTACGTGATGGAGTTCATGGCCGGCCGCGTGCTCTGGGACCAGTCCCTGCCCGGCATGACGACCGATGAGCGCAGCGCCATCTACGACGAGATGAACCGCGTCATCGCCACGCTGCACAGCGTGGACGTGAAGGCGGTCGGCCTGTCCGACTATGGCAAGCCCGGCAACTACTTCTCGCGCCAGATCGGCCGCTGGAGCAAGCAGTACGTGGCCTCGGTGACCGAGCCCATCACCGAGATGGACAAGCTGATCGAGTGGCTGCCCGCGCACCTGCCCGCCAGCGCCTTGGACGAGACGCAGGTCTCCATCGTCCATGGCGACTACCGCCTCGACAACGTGGTGTTCCACCCGGACGAGCCGCGCATCATCGCCGTGCTCGACTGGGAACTGTCCACGCTGGGGCATCCGCTGGCCGACTTCAGCTACCACTGCATGTCGTGGCACATCGCGCCCGGCAACTTCCGTGGCATTGCCGGCCTGGACTTCCAGGCGCTGGGCATTCCCACCGAACGCGAGTACATCCAGCGTTACTGCGAACGCACCGGCCGGGGCAGCGCTGACGAGCTGCTGGCCGACTGGAACTTCTACCTCGCCTACAACCTGTTCCGCCTGGCGGCCATCACCCAAGGCATTGCCAAGCGGGTGGTCGACGGCATCGCCTCGAGCGCCCAGGCCAAGGCCACTGGCGCCCGAACCCGTGGCTTGGCCGAGCTGGCCTGGCAGTTTGCCCAGAAGGCCTGAGCCCGCCGGGCTGTCCCCCCAGGGCGGGGCGTGAAGGCGCAGCCCGAACGCGCCGCAACGATCTCGCCCGAACCGTCCCCTGAAAGGACCCTCACATGGATTTCAGCTACTCCCCCAAGACGCAGGCCCTGCGTGAACGCCTGGGCGCGTTCATGGACGAGCACATCTTCCCGAACGAGCGGCGCTATGGCGAGGAACAGGCCGCCAACACGGCCGCCGGCACGCGCTGGAAGCCGCTGCCGCTGATCGAGGAGCTCAAGCCCAAGGCCCGTGCCGCAGGCTTGTGGAACCTGTTCCTGCCCGACAGCGAGCATGGCGCCGGCCTGACCAACCAGGAATACGCGCCGCTGGCCGAGATGATGGGCCGTGTGCTGTGGTCCAGCGAGGTGTTCAACTGCTCGGCGCCCGACACCGGCAACATGGAGACCATCATCCGCTACGGCACGCCGGAGCAGATCAAGCGATGGGCCCTGCCGCTGCTCGAGGGCACCATGCGCTCGGGCTTCGCGATGACGGAGCCGGCGGTCGCCTCGTCGGACGCCACCAACATCGAGGCCCGCATCGAGCGCCAGGGTGACGAGTACCTCATCAACGGCCGCAAGTGGTGGACCTCCGGTGCCGGCGACCCGCGCTGCAAGATCCTCATCTTCATGGGCAAGACCGATCCGCAGGCGCCGCGCCATTCGCAGCAGTCGATGGTGCTGGTGCCGATGGACACCCCCGGGGTCAAGGTCATCCGCCACCTGCCGGTGTTCGGCTACGACGATGCGCCGCACGGCCACATGGAGATCGAGTTCACCAACGTGCGGGTGCCGGTGAGCAACATCCTGCTGGGCGAAGGCCGCGGGTTCGAGATCGCGCAAGGCCGGCTCGGCCCGGGCCGCATCCACCACTGCATGCGCACCATCGGCGCGGCCGAGCGCGCGCTGGAGTTCATGTGCAAGCGCGCGACGCAGCGCGTGGCCTTCGGCAAGACCATCGCGCAGCAGACCGTGACGCAGGAACGCATCGCCGAGGCGCGGTGCATGATCGAACAGTCGCGCCTGCTCACGCTGAAGGCGGCGTGGATGATGGACGTGGCTGGCAACAAGACAGCGAAGTCCGAGATCGCCATGATCAAGGTCGTCGCGCCCAACATGGCGCTGAAGGTCATCGACTGGGCCATGCAGGTGCACGGTGGCGCCGGTGTCAGCGAGGACTTCCCGCTGGCCCACCTGTACAGCCAGATCCGCACGCTGCGCTTTGCCGACGGCCCGGACGAGGTGCACCGCAACGCGATCGCCAAGCTCGAACTCGGCAAGTACGCGCCGGCCAAGGCCTGAGCCGGCACCGCCGGCGGTCCGCCCCCCCTGCCCCGGCCTTGCGGCCGGGGTGAGGCGTGTGCGGCGTTATTCGTCCTCAGGCCGCGAGATCGGCCACTCCGAGGGCCGCAGCGTGCCGGTGGCCCCGCCCGCGGAGGCGTCGGTCCAGTCGCGCGCGAGCCGGCGCGCAGTGGGCATCACGCGCTCGAAGACACGGAACCAGCGGTCCAGCAGTGCCGTGTCGGGCGTGGGCATCGCGGTGCGGATCGTGAGGCGGCCACGGTTGATCACGATGGCCACGGGCGTGTCGGCCGAGGTGCCTTCCAGCATGCCCGCCAGCGCTTCCTCGAGGCCGTTGCTCAGCCACAGCTGCAGCCATGGCTTCACGCTGGCCACGGCCGCAAAGCGGTCGCGCAGCGCGCCCAGTTCCTGCCCCGAGAGCTTGGGGAACATCACCAGCCAGCGCATCTCGGCCGGTGTCTCGGTGTCGATGCGGGTCTGCACATCCTCGACGTACTGGTCGAAGACGGTCTTTTCCATCGTTTCCATCAGTTCGCGGTTGAGCAGCAGCACCAGCAGCTCCCGCGGCGTGCCCACTTCGGCGGTGAGCCGAACCTCGCGTGAGCCGATGTAGCTGCGCTGCGAATCGCCCCATTCGATGCGCCAGTCGGCGGCGCCGCTGCTGTGGGGCGGCTCGATCAGGCAGCCTTCGGCATCCCGCACGCGTCTGAGCTGGAACTTGTGCTTGTCCGCCCATTCCTCGAACGCGGACACGTCAGCCGATTTCGGGCCCTTGCTCAGCAGCCGACGCAGCGAATCCAGCATGGTTTAGAGTCGGCACGTGCGCAGCGGCCGAACAGGGGATGAGTGATGCTCGAAGTGTATTCCTGGGCCACGCCCAACGGACACAAGGTTCACATCATGCTCGAGGAGTGCGGACTTCCCTACCGCATTCACGGGGTCGACATCAGCGCCGGCGAGCAGTTTTCGCCCGAGTTCCTGGCCATCAGCCCGAACAACAAGATCCCGGCGATCGTCGATCCCGACGGGCCGCAGGGCCAGCCCATCAGCCTGTTCGAATCGGGGGCGATCCTGCTGTACCTGGCCGGCAAGACCGGGCGCTTCCTGCCCGAGGGCACGGCCGCGAAGTACGAGGTGCTGCAGTGGCTGATGTTCCAGATGGGCGGCGTGGGCCCGATGCTGGGCCAGGCCCATCACTTCAGGATCTATGCGCCCGAGAAGATTCCCTATGCCATCGAACGCTACACCAACGAGGCCAAGCGCCTGTATGGCGTGATGAACCGGCGCCTCGCGCGGTCCAAGTATCTCGGCGGACCGGAGTACTCCATCGCCGACATCGCAGTGTTCCCGTGGCTGCGCAGCTGGCGGAACCAGGGCATCGACTGGAATGACTACCCGCACCTCAAGGGCTGGTTCGACGAGATTGCCGCGCGCCCTGCCGTCAGGCGCGGCGTGGAGGTGCTGGCCGATCGACGCAAGCCGCAGATGGACGAGAAGGCACGCGAGGTGCTCTTCGGTGCCCAGCAGTACCGGCAACGCTGAGCGCCCATGCGCCACCTAGAATCCCGTGCTTCTGCCCGTAGCTCAACTGGATAGAGCAGCTGCCTTCTAAGCAGTTCGGTTTTCTAATCCACGAGGGAGAATCTGCGGGCAGTGTCCAATTTTCTTGGTTTTGTCCAAATCCGCCCGTAGCTCAACTGGATAGAGCACCAGCCTTCTAAGCTGGGGGTCGGGGGTTCGAGTCCCTCCGGGCGGGCCATCAAATGCTAGAGATCTACGCGGACGAAAGCTGCAAGGACCAGCACAAGTTCCTCGTGATTGGTGCGATTGCCATCGATCATCGTCATGCCACTGACATGAGGAACGCGCTCGCGTTCGTCAGGACGGTGAACGGCCAGGAAGGTGAAGTGAAGTGGTCACGCTGCACCCGGCAGAAACTGGACTTCTACAAGCAGTTTGTCGACGTGTTCTTCGACTTCAGTGCTGACGATCGCGCCCATTTTCAGGGGCTCTACGTAGATACCAGCACTTTCAAACACAAGAAATTCAATGGCGGCGACCGAGACCTAGGATTCAACAAGCTGATCTATCAGCTTCTGCTCCATCGCTTCGGTCGCAGAAAGGGCGCCGATTACCCGCTGCACGTCTTCCTCGACGCTCGTGCAACGAAGCAAAAGCCCGAAGATCTGAGGCCCATGTTGAACGCGGATTTGCGGCGCTGGGGCATCGCGACTGACCCGTTTCGACGGATCACGTTCGTGGACTCAGCGAAATCTGACTTGGTGCAACTCGCCGACCTTTTGGTTGGCACTATAGGGTTCACGAAGAACCTGCACCATCGCCGGGATGAGGCGGCGGCTCACAAGATCGAACTGAAGCAGCACATCATTCGTCGAGCGCTCGCAAACGAACCTACGACGAGACTCAACTCCCCAAGGGCGGAGCGCTTCTATGTGTGGCCATTTCGATTCAATGGCCGAGGGTGAGTTCTAGGGGCCTAGGCTCGCACCACGACAAAAGCCGCGCCCTCAGCCAACGGTAGAGGTTTCGGCCCCTAGAAGATCACCAAGCGAATTTACCTCAACGGAGATCACCTGGGCCAGTGCCGCCGCACATTGAGCGGCGATTGATCAAGCTCCAAGTACATTCGCTGGCACTTCAGCCAAGTTCCCCAACGCTGGAGTCTTCGATGGAATTCTTGCGGCGATACTACAACGGTACGTTCGCTCCAGGCCTGTCGGGCGGCAGTCCTCGACGGGCGTGACGTGCATCAGGAAGGAACAAACATGGCTACGAACCGAACCGAACTCTTCGACCACGTCCGCAATGCAATGGCCGCGCTTGAGCTCTATGTTGAATTCAACGGCGCAAACGGGGCCTACACAAGACAGAAGCAGGAGATTCAGCAAATCCTGCGAGATACCGGCACGAATCGCTACGGGAAAGGATCGCCTTCAGAGGAGTTCCTGCATTCGTTCGCGAACTCGCTGGATCGACTCTGACGCCCTAGTTCATCTGCTCCGCCACCTTCTTCCGAAGCTCAAGTTCCTTCTCCCGCTGCCGCTTCACCGCTGCGGCGAACTCCTCCTGCGAGATCCGGTTCGTCTGCCGCTGCCGCTTCAGCTCCGCGATGTTGCGGTCGATCTCCATGGTCGCCGCGCCGAGCTTGGCGCGGATGTTTCGCTTCAGCACGTCAGCGGGGTAGCTGCCGACCTTTACGCCCAATGTTGAGGCCATCGCCTGCGGGACGGACTGCTCCCGGCCGAAGGCGTCGGTGCGGCCCTTCACGGCGTCGACCACGCCCTGGGTGGCATAGGTGCCCGGCAGCCCCAGCACGTTGGGCGCCGCAGCCTTCCAGAGGTGATCGAAGACCTTGCCGGCCTTCTCCAGCGCGGTGTCGGTGTCCAGCGTGATCGCCTTGCCGGTGAACGCGCTGCGGTTCAGCACGACCTCGCCGAGCACCGCCAGTGGGCCGCCCGGCATCAGCGACGGCGGGATCGGCACCGCGGAGTGGCCCTGCCCGAGGTCGGCGACATCCCCCACGGGGATCCAGCGCCTGATGTCGAGGTACACCGGCGAGCCGTTGGCGTCGTTCCATGGCATCCGCACCAGCTTCGGCACCAAGCCCCAGACGCCGCCGGCCTTCTCCTCTGGCAGCAGCTTCCGCTCGTTGTCGTCACCACCGCCGGCCAGCATGACGCCGAGCCAGTTCAGCGCGCCCGCCAGGGCCATCAGCTTCAGCAGCTTGTGCGGCTTCTTCCCCGCGGTCTCCAGCAGCATCGGGATCGCGCGGTAGCTGAAGCTGATGAACGGGAACGCGGTGCTGCGCATCGCCTGCACCCAGGGCGCGTTGATGCTGTAGTCGAGGAAGGAGCGCCGCGCGATCTTGCCGGCCTCTGCGTCGGTGGCTCCGCCCTCCTTCGCCTTGAGCCAGGCCGCGAGCCGGAAGAACTCATCCTCGGCCTGGTAGAGGTCGATCATGGACTTCGCCTCGGTGCGCACCGCGGCGCCTGGCTTCGAGGCCTTCAGCGCTTCGAAGGCTGCCGGGAACCGAGCATGCAGCAGGTGCTGCACCGCCGAGTAGACGCCGATCTCGGCTGGGGCCGCAGCTGCCGCGGTGCCGGCGAGCTCGCGCTCCAGCGCTTCGACGATGGGCGCCAGCTGGTCCGCCGCGATCTCCTGCGTCACCCAGCTCCCGATGGAGCCGCCGCTGTCCTGATACCGGGCGATGATCTCGCGCGCCGCGGCCCGATCCGCCATACCGGCGCGCGACACCGCGTTGCCGGCGCGGCCCAGCAGGCCGCGGCCGTCCTGGCCCATGGCACCCAGGATGATCCTGGTGGCCTTCGCGACGTGGCCGGCGCTGACGTCGTGCCAGTCCGCCATCACGAAGTTCGACATCACGTTGTTGGTGTGCACCGCGGGCGACAGCGCCGTCTTCGCGGTCTTCCACATCGACAGCACCCGCTGGTAGGTGTCGCCCAGGGGCCGGAACTGCCCGCCGACGACCTGGCGGAGGTCGTTCCAGACCGGGCCCGGCAGGTAGCGCCCGGCCAGCTTCCCGTACTTCGGAACGCTGGTGCCTGGGATCTTGGTGTCCGGCACCAGCACCCAGTCGCCGGGCTTGAAGGTGTCGCGGTAGCGCTCCGAGGCCTCGACGACGGTGCCCTCGATGGCCTCCCCCGGCTTCTTCGCCTCCGTGGTGGCCAGCCATTCCAGGTAGCGGCCGACCTCGATGTCGTGGATCATGCCCTGCAGGGTCTTCGCGATGGCGAAGCGGGCCTCGTCGATCTCGCCCATCTTGACCCGCTCGTCCTTCGTGAAGTCGCGCCACATCACGAGGTCCGAGCCCTTTGTGCCGCGGACCTCCCAGGTCCCTGCCTGGTCCCAGTCGCTGTACTTCGCCGGCAGCGCCTCGCCGGCAGGGAAGTAGTGCACCTCCAGCAGCTTACCGGGCTGCTTGCCCTCCATGCCTTCGAGCGGTGCGGTGCCCTCGCCGCTGGCCGCCCGGCGCTCGAGCCGGACGAACTTCTCGCCCTTCAGGCTGGTGTCGGCCCTGCCGTCGACGGTCTTCCGCTTCCACCACTCCGGCGCGATGTTCTGGATCTGCTTCATCGCGGCGGCATCCGTCATCCCCCGGCCCTTGTACTGGTCGCCGAGGATGCTGATCGCGCGCTGCCGCTTCGCGCGATCGCCCGGGGTCTGCAGCTCGCGGGCGTGCTTGACGTAGCTGCGGCGGAGGTAGGCGAAGCGGTGCCGATCCCTGGCCTCCGCGTCGAGCTGGCCGAGCCGCACGGCCTCGGCTGACAGCTGGTCCACCAGCGCGCGGACCTCCTGCAGCACCTTCACCGACTCCGGGGGCAGATCCTTCATCAGGTCGTCGGCGCTGCGGGCATCCTCGCCGGTCATCCAGGCGTAGGCGACGCGGCTCTCCGCCCTGGTCATGGTGGCCAGCTTCTCCAGCAGCACGCCGGCGCCGCGCAGCGCCTGGCGCTGGCGGCCCTGCATCATCGCGCGCTGGTCGATGACGGCATCCGGCACACCGTAGTCGCTGATGAACCCGGCCTTGAAGGTCTCCGGCAGCAGGCGGTCGATGAGCTTGGCCCCCTGGCCGTATAGGAATGCTGCAGCACGCTCCAGGCCAGTGGCCCGCGACGCGGCGCGGAATGCGGCGTCAATCGGGGCCGGGGTCGCCGCCGCCTTCCGGATGATCTGTTCAGCGCGCTCTGCGACAGCGGCCTTCGCCTGCTGGCCGACGGCCACGATGTCACCGAGGGGCCCACGCTGCTCCGACAGCATGCGCTTCGACTGCTTCGTGCCGTCGTGTTCCAGCAGCTGGCCCAGCGCCTTCAGGATCGGGGCGTCGGAGCGCAGGCCCAGGATCCCCTTCACCTGCTCCACCATGCCGCCGAGCCAGCCCCGGACGCGGCCCCACACCGAATCCTTGGCGGCGAAGCGGGCAGCCATCAGCCTGGCCGCATTGACGGCCCAGAACTCGCTGGGGTTCACGAGCTGGTAGTGCTCGGCATAGGTCAGCGGCCCCCGCTGGATTGCCTCGACAAGCGCCTGGTGGGCGGCCTTCTGCCCGGCCATCGCCGACGGGATCAGCTCGAGCACGGCGCGTTGCTCCGCCGTCGCCTTCTTCATCGCCGCTGCCAGCGCCTTGGCCCACTCCGCCCTGATGGCCTCCTGCATCTCGGGCGGCATCATCCGCTCGGTGTGGTGCAGGATCTCGTGCACCGCGGTGTCGGTGTTGCCGGCCCCCTTGAAGACCCGCATGATGGCCGCGGCCGGGTTGTAGTCGCCGGCGGCGCCGTCCGCCTTGGCGGTGGTGATCGAAATGCCGAGTCCCGTGGCCAGCGCCGGGTTCTGGTCGAGGGCCCACAGCGCGAAGTCCACGGTGTCGTGGTCGAGGTCGCCCTGGCGCCGGGCCCGGATCAGCTTCTCGCGCACGATGTCGGCGCCGCGCTCGCGGTCGGGCACGGCGCGGTTCGCCGCCTTCGTGGCGACGACCTGGTCCATGCGGCCAGCCAGCGCGCGAACTTCGGCCTCGAACTGCGCTTCGGTGAGCGCGCCTTCGTCGAGCTGTTTCAGCAGCCCGGCGAGCTGGCGCGAGGCCTGCATGCGGGGGACGTACTGCTTCTCCCAGCCGGCGCGGGCCAGCACGGAGCTGACGCGCGACAAGTCCTGCAGGGGCTGCACTTGGTCTCCGTCCTGCTCGGGCGATAGAATCGGTCCCGTGGACAAAGCACCAACGTTCGTGTTCGTCGACGAAGCGGGCTCGTCGGTCGCCTGGGTTTTCGCACCAGGGTTCTCGGCACTGCGCTCGCTCGATGGAGCCTGGACCTCACCGGCGCCTGAGTCGCGGCTGACAGACTTCGACGATGGGTACCGACTGGTCGAAGGATCCGCGGCGGCGGCGCTGTTCAACGAGGCGCGCAACGCGCTCTCGGAGTCACCGGTCCTCGCCAAGTAGGCATCCCAAGCGGCTTGGTACAAGTCGCGGCTGCGCTGCATCAGCGCCCTGCTGCCGTCGTCCTCCTTGCTGGCATTGCGACCCTCTTCGAACAACAGGTGCCCGCCGTTCTTCTTCGCGGCTTCCAGCTCGGCCACCGGCAGGTAGTACTCCACGAGCTGGCCGTTCGGCATCTGCAGGTCGAACGCTGCGATGCGCCACCCCCACGGGCCGGGCTCCAGAACCTTGTCGGTGTCCCGCTTCACGATGTTGATGCCGGACTCCTCCAGCATGCGCACGATCTCCGGCAGCTGCGTCAGCGACTGCAGAACCGTCTTGAAGCGGTAGCTGTCGCGGACGTGCTCGACGCCGTACCACGGCTTCGTGGCCAGGATGCTGGGCCGCTTCGCCTTCGCGAGAATGCTGGCCGGGGCCTTCACGTTGTCGCCAGACTTCGTGCCGAAGGCGGCGTCGATGCGCTTCATCAGCGCCTGCACGATGGGCTTGTTCTCCTCCGTGAGGGCTACGAGCTGGTCGACCTTCTCCTGCGGCGTCGCGTTCAGGTCGATGGCGCTGACGACTTCCCGGGGCGGGGTTGACTCGTTGAAGGCAGCGGGTCCGGCAGCCCCATCGCTTTGACCACCGCGGCGATCGTCCGCCGCATCTTCGGGTTGTCCTCGATCGCCTGGGCGGTCCGGCGCAGTTTCTCCAGCGTTTCGCCGCTCGGGGTTCGTGGCATCGGCATCGGTGACTCCTTCGGTGGTGCGGCGCGCAGCCGCCATCAGATCGGACTTGGCCGGTGCCTCGGTCTCGCCCAGCAGCGAACCCTGGGCGGGATCCCCGGCGGCATCGAGCGCGTCGAAGTAGGCCGCGATGAACTCGGCCATGCGGCGCGGCCGGCGCGCGTTGTCGGCCAGGAACTGCAGCATCGCCCGGGTCTCCGGGCTGTAGGTCTCGCCGAAGACGCCGGCCTGCGCCAGCGCGTCGCTGACCGATTGCCCGGCATCCTTCAGGCGCTGGATCTCCTGGGCGGCCTCGACCAGATGGGGCGTCAGGTCGGCATCGAAGCGGCGCCCCTCCCCGATCGCGGCGCGCGCTTGGGCCACGCGCGGCGCGGCGATCATCAGCGCCCGGCTGATGTTGCGGGCGCTGTCGTCCATCGACTCCACCATCCGGGCCAGCACGGGGCTGTCGCCGTAGGCCTTGGCCAGCACCGCGTTGCGGACACGCGCGTAGCCCGCGCTCGACAGCTGGCCGCCGGCATCGACCATGCCGGCCTGCTCGGTGCCCGGCAGCCGTGCGATGAAGCGGCGGATGAAGTCCCGCGACGTCGTGAAGTCACCGTTCTCGTCGGGCCGGAGGTCGTCCATCGCGTCGATGCGGGCCGCGTCGGAGCGGGCCTGCTCGGCCGGCGACATCTGGGCCACGGTGGAGGCGTTGGCCTGGCGCGCGAACTCGGCGCGGTTCACCGGTGTCGTGCGGATCCGCACCAGCACTGGGTTCCGCATGCCGGCCACCGCCTCGGGCGTCAGCCCGAACTGTGCCGCGTTGTTGCGCAGGTAGGCCCGATAGTCCTCGGCCTTCTGGCCGTTGGCCTGGTACACCCGGGCCAGCGCGATCGAGCGCGCATTGCCGGACTCGACGAGCCCGTCGGCGCCGATGATGGGCGCGCCGGTGGCGGCGTCAGCCGACAGGCCGAGGCGCGCGGGGTCGATCTTCTGCACGATCCCGCTGATCTGTGCCGCGGAAGCAGCACGGTCGCGCTCGCGGGGCTGCAGCTCCTTCGGGTAGGCCGGATTCGGCCGGAGGTCGACGTCGTGCGAGGTCAGCAGCTTGTCGGCTTCGATCAGCGCGTACTGCGCGCCGACTCTGGCCCCGGCCTCGGTGCTGAAGGTCGTCGATGCCCCGGGCACCGTGGCGGGCCAGTTCTTCGTGATGGCGTCGCGCTCCGCGCGCAGCGCCGCCGCTTCAGGGCTGTCCGCGGGCCGGCTCGCGAGCTGGCCGTCGATCTCGTGGACCCGGTCGAGTTCGGTCAGCCGTTTCGGCGCCAGCAGGGCCCGCTGGGCGTTGACCTCGCCGGAGCCATTGGAAACCCCAGCGGCACCCTCGGCCTGACCGGCGCTCGGGAACTCACGCACCAGCGGCAGCAGCTCGCGGATCGGCGCATCGAGGCGGATCGCCCGAACCGGCTTTCCGGCTTGCACGGAGCCCACCCACTGGTGATGTCCGTCGAGCACGTAGCCGTCGGCGCTGATGAGGACGCTGCGGCCGCCCTGCCCGGGGTCATCGGCGTACTTCGCCACCTTGGCCGGCGAGTATTCCGCCTGGCTCGGCCTGAGGTCCTTGCCGTCGAGCTCGACCTGCTCGTGCCCGATGCCACGGGCCTCGAGGAAGTTGACAAGGGCGCCGCGGTGCTGCGCGTCGATCTGCGGCATCTCCTCGCGAGGGATCCCAAGCGTGCCGGACTCCGGCGGGAATACCCGCCATTCGTCGGCTCGGCCAGCACCGGACCCTCCGCCCTCGTGGATGCTTGCATCAGGGGCGCTGGGATTGGATCCCAGTACCTCGGCAGCGTTAACCGCTCCCGACGGGGCCCCGGCACCAGGCTGCCCTGCTGGTGCAGCTGCAGCACCTGCAGGATTGCGGAGGTCCTGCACCCCCTGCTTCGCCAGGCCGATCGAGGTCCCACCGCCGCCCATGAGCGCGCCGGCCACCACGTTCTGCGCCAGCGTGCCGCCGACATCGAACTTCTTGGACGGGTCCGCCTGCACGCCGGCACCGTACTGCGCCAGATCCTCGGGCACGCCCTGCAGGCCTTCCTCGGTCCCTTCCTCGGCGACGTTCTTGATCACGTCGCGGAAACCGATGCGCTGCCCGGCAACCGCCTTCGCGGTGGTGTCGCCACCGAAGATGCGGCGCGTGAGAGCCGATCCCAGCAGCGTGCCGGCACCGGCCAGCACCGCCTGGTCCGCGAGCTCGTTGGCCAGGATCTCCTGCGCGCGCGCGGCGTCGCCGCCGGCCTCGGCCAGGATCTCACGGAAGCGTGGGGACTCGACCAGCTGCGTGGCCGGGATCCCCATGACCTCGCGGTAGACGCCCTCGCGTGCCGAGCTGGCCGAAGAAACCGCCTCGGCAAGAGTGCCCACCGTGCTGGCGCGGGCCACCGCCAGATTGCTGGCCTGCTCCACGACGGCCTTCGCCGCCGCGGCCTGCGCCGCTGCATCGCCGCCGGCGGCTGCAGCCCGGGCAGCAGCAGCATCGGCCGCCGCGCCGGCGCCGCCAAGTGACCTCGCCGCTGCAAACTTCGCCAGACCCAATCCGGCCACCATGTCGGGCAACGAACCACCCAGGGTGTAGATCGTGGCCAGCGGGTTCTGCGCCATGGCCTTGACGGTCGGGAGAAACCCTTCGACGGCGGACACAGCCTGCTGCTGGCGGATCAGTTCGGGCCTGTTGTCTCGGTTCGAGGCCTCGATCTCGTCTACGCGCTGGCGGGCGTCCTGCTCCAGCCCGAGGCCGAGCCGTGCGATCGCGGTGCGCGGGTTCAGCCAGGAGCCGCCTTCGGTGTCAACGTTGGCCGCGCGCTGCTCGGCCGCGAAGCGCGAGGCCTGGCGCGCGGTGGTCTGGGCGTCTTCGTCGAGAGCGGCCGAGCCGGGGGCCGCCCAGTTCATCGCGGCGGTGATGCCGCGGTCGGCCAGCGCGCGGGCGCCGGTCAGGCCGGCGAACGTGTTTGCGGCCGGCGCCTGCAGAAAGGTGCCGGCGCGAGCTTGGATGCCCAGCACGCCGCCACCAACGCTTTGAGAGATGGCAGAGGCATAGTCGCCGGCCGTGCCGCCTTCGTCCTTGCGCTTCTTGCGCGGGATCAGGTCATCGAACGCGCCGGCACCGCCGGCAGGGATCAGGTCATCGAACGCACCCATGCAGCGCTCCGGGAGAGGATGCGCTGCATGCTGGCGT
>JACRAZ010000076.1 GCA_016213205.1 Burkholderiales bacterium | reverse complement strand
CCCAGAGCCTCTGTGTGGGCGATGGTATCTTGGCGAGCGGCCACTGCCAGAAGGTACGTTTTCTTACTAGACGTGCTGCGACTTCGCAGTCGCTTGTCTGCCGAAGCCGCCGCAGCAGCACCGCCAAGAGTGAAGATGTCTAGGGCTAGACTCCACAAGCTGCCATGCTCTTCCACGCGCACCGCCATTCCGATTGTCTGATCTGCATTCCATTCATGGGCCACGACTCGCATTGTGACATGCGGCGCTGTGTTGCGGAAACGTGCCCACCGGCAGGTTCGCCAAGGTTGGGCCGGACGCCAGTTTCGTCGCGTGGGCTTGCCTCCCTGCTCAGCGCGGCGCTGCTGGAGAAGTGGCGGGTTTTGTGGTAGGTTTGTGGTAGGTACGGCGACCCACTTCCTGATGATTTGCTGCCGTCCAGGATGGGCAGTAGAGGGCTCCGTAACAGCCCGTACGGCGACTATCGTGCAACGCAACGACTATCATCGGCAGTCGCAATACGTGGGGTTGTTGTGGGGACCGGCATTGTCTCCTCCGAGGGATCAGGGCGCCCATGTTCACGGCAGTGTCGGGCTGCGGCTCGCCTCCTTCAAAGTGCCACACGCGGACGCGGGGCCTCGTCGGCGAAGGGGTCGTCATCATCGTAGGGGGTCGCTAGGGTCGCTGCCGAGGCCCTACTCTCTAGGTGGCCCCTTCGCGCGCTCTCTTCTGCGACGCTCTCTTCCTTTTCTTCTGTGGTGCAAGTAGAGAGTAGGGTAGGTATAGCGGCCCTAGCGGCCCCAGACTGTCTCAACATGTGACTGTCAGCAGAGTTTGGTGGGGTCGCTGAGAGCCGAATGGGGTCGCTAGAGGTCTCGTCAGCGACCCCAGATTCAATGCCGGTGATTGACCACCACTTGATGCCCCCTGTCTTGTGCCGCTGCACGTCCACAATGCCCGCCTCGCGCAGTGCCGGCGCCAGCCGGGTCAACGCCGCGGCCAACCGGGTAGCGTCGGCCGGCCATTCCTTGCAGGACTTGTCCTTGTCGGTGGCCATGTTGCGTAGGCCGTCAAGCAGCTCGACGGCCGTCGGGCGCCACGGCTTGACGCCGCTCCGTTCGCGGGCCTCTCTGCCTGCGGCCAGGGTCACCAGGTGCTTGGTCAGGGGCGAGGCTTCAGCAGCCGTGGCCTGGGCGCTGGCTTGGTTGTCTGCCATGACGCGGGTCAAGGTGCCGACCGTCCAGGGCAGGGCCTGACCGAGCTCGGCCGCCAGCAGCCACTGGGCCGCGTCGGCCATGCGAGACAACGGCCCGGTCACGGCGTGGCGGTGGCGCATGGCGGCACTGGCGGCCGTCAGGAGGGCGCCGAGCGTCTGAGCGCGGTCTTGCACGGCTCGCCGCCAGAGGTCCTCCTCTGTGCGTCGCTCAGTCAGCCGCAGGGTGGTGACCGAGATGAATCGGCTCAGCAGGTCGGCGCGGGTTGTCACCTCGGCGATGCCGGTCACGATGAACGGGCGCTTGACGTAGACCAGCGCCTCCCCGAAGTCGGTGTACTTCTGGCGCCGGCTCACTCCAGTCCCCGTGGCTAGGCGGCAGAGGCAGTCGGCGATATCGCCCGAAAGTTGGCTCAGATTGTCGAACGCGCAGACGTGGTGCCCAAGGGCATGGGCGGTGACCGCCTCTTCATCCTTCGGTGTGCCGACGACGGCGAGACCATCGGGACCGCAAGGGTCAACCAAGTGGCGCAACAGCTTCGCGAGGCACGTCTTTCCAGAGCCCTGTTCCCCACAGATGGAAAGCGCGTGGTAGGGGTAGCCGGGCCGCAGGGCAGCAACCAACCAAGCCACCACCATCACGACATCGCTCGCGTCAAGCCAATTGGTCAGCAGGTCCAGCAGCGGCTGCCAGTCGCCGCTCGGGTCGGGGTCCGGCAGCGGCGCCGTATCGCGTGACCGTCGGAAGTAGAGGCCAGCCGGGCAGGGCACAACGCGCCAGCCGTCAGCATTCACTTCGACCACGCGCCAGTCAGGCCGACCCAGGTCGAGATAGACCTGGCCTTGGTGCTCAGCGATGCGCAGATGTACGTCGTGCTCTGGTGAGCCGGGCCTATCTGCCTCTGCGGTCAGCATAAGCCCCGCCTCGGCCAGAGCGGTCGAGCAGGGCACCGCGCCATCATTGGCATCCGCGTAGAGGCGGGTGAGCCACAGCGTTACGCCACCCCCGCGTTCACCGAGGGGCATGGCTTGGAGGTGGTCCCTCTCTGGCACGGCCAGCCAGAGGTTGCCATCGGGGGAGCGGAAGGCCTCGACCTGCGCCTCCTTGGCCAGGCTCAGTATCTGGGTGGATTGCTTGACCTGCGGCTGTGGCTCGTAGCCATCATCATCGAGGTTCTGGCCGGCGGCCGCGGCCTTGCGGGGCTGGGGGTTGTATCCGCCTTCGCAAGTGGCGAGAGCTTTGTCCAGGGTGGCCTGGCGGTAGTCATCGCGCTCCCACTTCTCGCGGTAGAGATCTGACTGCCGGAACAGTCGATCGGTGCGGTCGGTGTCGCCATTACACCACCAGACCAGCATGCTGACCAAGGCCAAGTCGGCTCGGGACTCGTCGCCGCCGTAGGCGCTTATGTCGCCGGCCCACAGTGCGGCGAACTTGGCGCCGTTCTTGCTGTGCTTGGCCCTCGCAACCAGCTCATGGTCGTCGAGGGCCAAAGGAGGCGCCTGGTGGTCCTGAGCCCCTTCCTGTTGGGCTTGGCGGGGCTTCTCTGGCCACAGCTCGGCGACCAGTGCGTCGAGTTGCGCCTGGGCGCGTTCTGCGTGTGCCGGCGTGCCGCTCAGTCTCTCGCCGGTCACCACGAAGTAGCGGCCTCGGTCGTAGACCTCGACTTCACCGCCCTCGGCGCCAGGCCAGGGCAGTTTGTCGGCACGTCGGCCCTTGCCGGCCAAGCGCCCGCGCAGGAAGAGCTTCACACCGTTCCCGCTCGGGCTCACCTCGGCGTAGGTTCCCATCTGCGCAATGATCTCCCTCGCCCAGTCAGCCATCTCGCCAGTCTCGGGGTTCCGGCAGTCGTCCAGATCGATGCCGCAGAATGGGTCATCGTCCGAGAACACGAATCCCACGCCCGCTAGGCGCTTTGTCCTTTCAGCCGCCTGCAGCGCTGTCGTCAGGTCGCACCAAGTGGCCGGGTCGTTCGCTTTGGCAGGGTCGCCGAACGCCTGCATCGGCTGCTTGGTGAGCTTGCCCTCGCGAGTCACGAGGCGCCAGCACACCCATTGGCTGGCGTCGGCAAGTTCGGGCGGAACGTTGCTGCGAATGCGTTCGGCGTCGAAGGGGATGGTGGGTCGACCAGGCATCAGGCACCCCTAGCCGCGCAGTAGCCAGGTGTGGCCAGGGAATCGCTTTCGGCGAGAAGCTGGGCGCATCGGCTGTCTCCTGCGTAGTTACCGCGTCGGAGGTGGAGCCGATAGCTGCTGCGGCCCGTGTGAGTGTGTCGCATCGAGGGCACCTTTCGTGTGCCCGCGGGGGTTGTGCGCGGCCTGGTGTGGTGCTAGACTCTTGATTGCGTTTGAGAGTATTGGCACCTCGCAGGACACGGTCCCGGCGGGGTGTCAGTCGTTTGGGGTGGTCCTGCAATCGGCGGTGGAGTCGAAAACCGCCCCAGCAATCCGCTCTAGCAACCCACCCGATGCCGCATAGGAGAGGCATCGACAAATATCTATATGCGATACACCAAGCCGCCGGGCTAAGCCAGCCTGGCTCAGACCCTGCGCCTTAAGTGCCGGTTTGAGACGGTCTGCACTGACCGTCGGTGCAACTGATACGACTACCATGGGTTCCTCCAGTTCATCGCGCTGGGCTAGGCAGGAACCTCGGCAGGTGTCACAATGGGGGTGTTCTCGGTGCCCCTGTGGCGCCTGCGGCCGGTTTCTGGGTTGGCGCCCAGGCCGGCCGTTCCATTTCCAAGTCCTCTATGCGCTTCTTGCGGTCCTCGCATCCTCTTGGTGGTCATTCAAACATGCTGGCGAAGCCTTGCCAAGGTAGGAACTCCTACCTTTCTTCGGCGGGCCGATGAGCATAGTGGAAGATTCTCCTCAGGTCCGCAGCTCCACCCTCCAGGCTCAGCCTCTTGGCCGCATCGTCTACGTGCTTCTGAACGGTCTTGACCGACCACGGCTGGGGCTTGTGCTGCTGGGCTACCTCTGCTTGCCGCTGGCCAGCAACGTACAGCGCCTTCGCCACGGCGTACTGCGTGCCCGTCAGGCGCTCCTGAAGTTCGGCGGCCGTGTAGCCTCTGCCTTGCTCGGCTATGGCCTGTTGATACTTGATGGCCATCCCATGCACTAACTCGGGTCGGAGGGCATCGATGATTTGGACCGCGAAGTGCACGTAGTGCCACGCCACGATCTCATGGACCTGCTGCATGGTTGTTGCGGGCTCAAGCTCAGCGACCAGGGCATTGACTGCATCGACCATCACTTCCGATGACACAGGAATCGTGGGCACTATCCACCACCTTCGTACGGACCAGATCACTCGCCCAACGGCAAGCGCCGCTGCTCACCAAACTCGGCCTCAAGGTCCGCTAAGCCACGAAGAATCGCGAGCCTCAGCACATCCGACCGACTGATCTGGCCGAGCGTCTGCAGTTCCAGCGGCGGCGCGCTCGACACGGGCGCGACGAGGGCCTCTAGCCGGTCGAAGACCGATTCGGGCAGTCTCACATTGGTATTGCGCATCCGCTGCTCCGTCCGCCAATTGTAAGCTGCAAGGATTGCCAAAGTCAAGCGTTCCGGAACAAATGTTGGCAACGGCTTCCGCGCCCGACCCGCATCAGGCCCCAGTCGGGCGCGGGGGCGGTTGTCAAAGTGGCGCTGGCGGCGTCCCAACTAGCTTGCTATAATAGAAGTTATCGGAATCTAGCAAGCGCCATGACCAACCTGCCCGTAGCCCTCGTCGACGACCCGGTCGTCAGCACCGCGCCCGTCGTGCTCCTCGAGCCGCCGGCGCCCGAGCGTTGTCCGGTGACGCTATACCTGCTCAACGACCTGACCACGGTGGTCAGCCGGCGCGGCATGGCCAGCAACCTGCGGCGCGCGGCGCGCGTGCTGACCTCGGGCGCCACCGAGGACCCGCGGCAACTGCCCTGGTCCAGCCTGGGCAACGCCTACGTGGCCCGCCTGCGCGCGCTGCTCATAGAGCAGGGCGCCGCGCCATCCACGGTCAACGCCACGCTGGCCGGGGTCAAGGGTGTGCTGCGCCAAGCCTGGCGGCTGGGCCAGCTCGACAGCGACGCCTTCCTGCGCGCGGTCGACGTCAAGCCGGCGCGGGGCAGCCGTGTGGACCGCACGGGCCGCGTGTTGACCACGGGCGAGCAGCGTGCCCTGTTCGAGGCCTGCGCGGACGACTTGACCGCGGCTGGGGCGCGCGACGCCGCGCTGTTCGCTCTGGCCCTGGGTGGCGGGCTGCGGCGTGACGAGCTGTGCAGCCTGGCCCTGAGCGATTACGACCATGACCACGGCGAAGGGGTGGGGCGGCTGGTGGTGAGCGGCAAGGGCAATAAGGAGCGGGCAGTGCCCATCCACAACGGAGCGCGCGACGCGCTGGCCGACTGGCTGCGGGGCCGCGGCGAGGTGTCCGGCGCGTTGTTCCTGCCCGTCAATCGCGGCGGGCGCGTCGTGGCCAGCGACAGGCTCACCGGCCAGGCGGTGGCGCAGGCCATGGCCAAGCGCGCCGGGCAGGCTGGGGTGGGGAGGTTCAGCCCACACGACTGCCGCCGGACCTATGTCAGCACGTTGCTCGACAACGGGGCAGATATTGCGACCGTAGCAGCCCTGGCCGGCCATGCCTCGGTGGAGACGACGCGTGCCTACGACCGGCGCGGTGAGCGTGCGGCCGTTGCGGCGGCAGGGACTATCCACTTGCCATATACGAGCCGCGGCCAAGTCACTCTGAGCACCGACAATCGCTCGCTTGGCTGGCCCTAACACTAGCCGAGAGCGACCAGTGTGCCATCGGCATGCCACGATTTTCGGGCTTGCACTATACAGAACTATGGTGTACATCTACCCATGTGGCGGTATTATGACGGTCTTGCCGGTGGCTCACTTCTCCATGGGCAGTAGCCTGAGGCACGGCCACGGCTCACAGATGCGATACTTGCCACGGTGCCATGAACTCCCAGCGCCTGCGGATGTCGATGGTCGTATGGCAAGTCCGGTATATACCGGTCGCGGTGGTGACTACGCACCAATATCGAGGCGGGAATGGACATCTTCGACCTCCTGCGAGCGTCGAGGACGTGGTGGCGCCAGACTGGGCTAGTCCTGCTTGTGGAACTCGCCCTGGCTTCGATGAGGGGACGAAATGGCTGAACAGCGGACGCACGATCTGAACAAGAGTCAGATTGAGAGCGCCAAGCGGCGCGGACTCCTGATGCCCGGAGGCCTACATGGGCGGTGTGTCTCAAAGACGGCCGTGGGGCGTGGGCTATCGACAGAGCAACCTCAACGGATTGATGGGCGACCCAGGTCCGTCTACTACCAACGCGCTAGTGCTGGCACAAGCCTCCCACCCGTGAAGCTACCAGATACCTAGCCGAAAGTCCGTCGCGTCTCTCGGCGGCAAGTTTATCCATTGCTTCAGAATACAAGGGGTATGGTTTGGCGACCAGTTCGTCGAAGTTAGCCAACTCGTTGTCGGGGCGCTTCGAAAATGGGGAACACACAATCTGGCTTGCTGGAAATCTGCATCGCGGAGGTCAGAACAAAGCCTCGTTATACATACTATATATCTGATGACCGCACTGCCTTCGCAGGACCAGAAGACCCTACCGCGCACCCCAGCTTGGATGAGTTGCTCCGCTGGGCTTCTGGCCGTCCGACAGAGTCCGGTAGTAGTAGTATGGCCCCAGAGCCGGCCTCCCCCCCTACCGCCACATGGCCTTGGCCGCCCGACATCACCCTCGGAGGCGATGAACTGCAGCAGTGTGCTAGCCTGCGCGAACTCCTCGCCGTACGCTTCACACTCTCCTCGCTAACCGTGGAACGCTTCTCGAAGAATTGGTGCGAACGCAATCCGGCCGACTACTACGACCAAGTCCGAGATGCTCTAGATCACATCTCTTCCGCACTCTCTATACGCCATCCGATTCGCGGTCGCGCGGCCGAACTCAACGCAGCGCGTGAGCATTTTCGGCGAGCAATGGTGGAACCACTTGAGCACTACTGCGAGGACATGCTCCGTGAACTATTCGCCCTTACAAACGCCGGTCGGCACCGCAGTTTGATACTACGACTCTCGGGGAGACATCCCGAGGCGGAGGAGTTGCGCAGTATACTGCGCAACGCTACAGACCTGATAGGCAAAGTCCGGTCCGTCAAGGGACAAGACCATTGGCTCGGCTGGCAAGCACGCACGATGACCCGCCTCGCATGCATTCTCACCTGCGCCAGGAAGAGATTTTCTTTATCCGCTGCCCTTCCCGGCATTGCCTATTGGTCAGTGTGCTTGTCATTCCTTCTAGGTTCTGTAAAGCTGTTATTCACAGATAAGCCTACTTTGATACACGTACTTATATGGGGACTTCTTGCTCCATCTCTGCTTAGCATATTGAGTCGTGTCATATTATCACGACACAAGGACTCATCGGCACCGCAAAACACCGCAGATGTGGAAGCAGAAGCGGGTGGCGCTATAGACCAATACTGGGATGACGATCTGGAGGCCGCGGCGCGTCTCGATACCTTCTGGTCAATCGCCTCCTGGGGGTTTCGCGGTAACCACGGCACGGCCGACACCGAGGCTGACGGGAACACGCCCGTTGCGCACCTTGTTCACGCCGAGCTCGACCGGCTTAGTGGCGAATCGGACTCGGCGCACTGGATCGCGTCCGGCCGAGCCGAAATTCTCGAGAAATCACTCACGTATATAGACAATGATGCAGAACGAGAACTATTTCTTGAAATTAAGCTCCTTCTCAATGTTGAGCTTGCTATAGCACGCCAGTCCATGATCGAATTCGGAGTGATCACGGGAACAACCGTCCATGATTTCAGCTATGTGTACGAGAATGTTCTAAATCTCATAGCGTTAGCAACGTGGCCATACTCGAAAGATGAGGCCCTCGCACGCCGCCAAGAGGAGGGTGAGCCGAGCGAGCTCGTCAATGAAGACGACGAAGCATCCCTAAAGCAGTGGTGGTACAATAACAAGATAGGGCACATAAGATCTGCCAAGGGTGTGTTGCGAGCTCTGACCGCATCACTAGAATACAGCTCGGCGTGGAAGCTTAGGTACGACGCAGAGCGTAGGCTAAAGTCCCTACGTCGAGCCGTCAAGCTTGGGTTCGATGCCAATAAAAAAACGTGGATAACACGAATGGAAGCAGAGCTCAATGAATCAATTGACCGAGTGAGCGCTTTGAGCAAAAAAGGCGATCTTGTTCAGCCTCATTACTCTCAGCTTGGGGATCTAATAGGTGCGTTGAGCAACAGGGCTGTTGGGCCTAGTAGGCGGAGATGGCGTCTGCGATCGCCGTTGTTCCGCGAAAACCAGGCTCATGAACTAACAGACAGAGAACTGGCAGACATGCAGGTCCGCGAGCAGCCCGGAGATATGCAGGAGGAATGGCGTAAGGCGTTCGATACAGTAATGTGCAGTCCGGGCCTAGAACGCTGTGGCCTTCAGGACTTTGCTGAGGGCATGCTAGCGTTCCGAGAGGCCAAGGAATCACTTCAGGGAGTTTGGGAAGAGGTGCGGGTGGGTACGCCCAAGGAGGAGCCATACGACTTCTCCACGGTTGTGGCAGGTGTTGCCATCACGTTCTTCACCGTTTGCAGCATACTCCAGTGGTTCGTGGTTGCGTTGATCTCGCTGTGCCTGATGCTGCTTGTAGGAGTCGCTGGAGGTCTCATTGTGCGGAAGCGATGGCCCCAGCTTGACGGCGCGGGTGACCCAAGTCTTCCGCGTGGCAGAGGGTCTCGGCGCGCATCCCCTCCCTTGTAAGGTGGCCCGGACCCTCCGTAGCATTGGAACGAAAACTGCAATTTGGCCACTGGCCGTGGCCGCGAGGGTCTCCTCGACGTTGGCGATAATGGTCCTTATCGCCAACGTCGGCATGAACATGGCCGGCGTCGCCACGCCGGCCAAACCGCAGTTTTCGTTCCAATGCTACGGAAGGTCCCTACCGAACACCCTCCTCTTCAAGGCGTGCCCGCGCCGCCAGGAGCTTCCTGGCCTGGGCATCGGAAGGCACCCAGCCAAGCTGCAGGGCTGCCTTCCGCAGGATGTCGTGTTCTATACCGGAGAGGAGTCCCTGTGTCTTGGGGTGGTCATAGAGGCGTCGCCAGTAGCCTGCCTCAGCTAGCGTCACCACCTCCACCTCGGCTTCTGCTGCGGACTGCTCCTTGGCCTCCTTGCGGGCCTGCTGTTGTTCGGCTGCCTCGTCGTCGGCTGGCTTCAGCCACGCCTCCAGCGCCGGTAGCGCCGGCACAGACTGCCTGCACGCCTCCCGCCAGCACTGCTCGCGCTTGGCCCACTCGGTAATATTGCGGATGTTCGACTGAGGATCGATAATGGCGCGGCAGGCGGCCGCGGCGCAAAGCTCCAACTGGTCGGCCACAGCATCAGGCATGCGCTGCAGCCGCCAGATGCGGTCCAGGTCCAGCACTTGGCCAGGGTAGCCGTCGGCGACCAGTTTGGCCAATCGCGCCACTCCATAGGTCACGATGTTGGCCCGGTAGCCACCCGGGTACCACGTGGCCTTCGATACGAGTTTCTCACAGGCCTTGAACAGAATAGCCTTGACGACCATGTGCTGGAACCAGCGATCATTGAAGTCGTCAGGTCGGTTCCGGTACTGCTCGCGGACGGCGCTCGCGTACTCCACGAAGTTCTTCTGGGCGCCCGCGCTGACCTTGTGTGGCAGCATGGCCCAGCTGTTCTCGTACTTGGCCAAGTCGGTCTTGGTGATGACCTGATCCCTGGGGTTCTTGGCCAGGAACTGGCGCTTGCCGCCTTCGGTCAACTTCAGTTGCTCGGTCTGGTATTGAGAGCGGGCCCGTTCGTAGAACCAGTGAGTGGGCTGTAGCGAGCCGTGTCGCGGGGGCGCCACCAGCCGTCGTGACAGCTCCTCAACGCGCCGGTGGAATGGGTGGTTGGCGAACAAGTCGGCTGCGCTGACGCTGTTCTGCGTGTTGGCATAGCGGGAGATCTCCGGGATCATGTCCTCGGCGACTTCCACCGGCAACACCGACAGTTTCATCTGAACGAACACCTGCGCCAGCGATGCTCTGTCGTTGCGGCGGGTGTTGAACAGAGATGCGGTGGTCTGGCCACCATTGACGATCTGCAGGTCGCTCACCCTGCGCAGCCTGCAACTGCCGCCGTCCTCGACGAAGTCCACGCCCGTGGCTGTGGCCGTGATGCCGTTGTTGAAGGCGAAGAACCGGTCAGGCCGGTGCATGATGGTGGTTCGGATGCCCTTGTTCACGTTGCCGCGTGCGGTCAGGAAGGCGCGCACGTTCCCCTCAAGCAGTCGACTGCCGTAGCGCTCGTAGATATCGGCCAGCAAGCGACCTGGTACGACGCACAAGTACGATTGGTAGCCTGTGTCCCCGATGCTCGCCGGCAGGGCGGGAAGACCTTCGGGTGCAAACTCTATCAGGTCGATGTCCACGACTTCGCGGCCACCCGTCTGAGCCATCTGGTAGAAGCGCTCCAAATCCCAGACATTGAGCTCGACGGCGACGCCTTTGATGCTGTTCACATCCACTTCGCGGAAGCGCTGGCCTAGCAGCGCGTTGGTCAGAAGGTGGATGCGCACCGTCTTGATGCGTTCCCAGATCCCCTCCACCTGATTGGCGAAGTCGGCCGCCGGGGTGCTGGGCTCGAGCAGCTCGGTCAGGCGCCCGGAGATGGCATCCTCGACGAAGTAGGATGCCCGTGACAGCGCCGCCCTAACGCCGGTCGCCCCGATGCTTTCAACGGTTTCGGGACTGGCCAGCTCTGCGATGAGCACGTGCAGGGTTCCGTCCAGGGCGACCTCATCTACTGAGTAGCCATCCACACCAATGTTCCGGCTACGGGAGCCTTTGCCGTCGTGGTAAGCAGGCTCCCAGCCCTGGATCTCCTGGCCAACCACAAGACGGGTCGCCAGCTCCTCCACCAACACCGTGCGAGTGTGCTCTCCGCGAGCCACGGCATCGGCCTCGATCTCCGCCATCAACGCCGCATGGAACTCCTCAATCGTCTGAGCCACCTTGCGCCCCTTTCCAGGTGTCTGCAACGAAACCAGTGAGCACGGCTGTGTCTAGCCGATAGGCGCCATCCAAGATGCCGACGGCCAACTGACTGCGCCGAATGCGGGGGAAGCCTTCCGTCACGCCATAGCAGGTGGACGGCCCCACGCGCAGTAGGCGCGCCTCATACTCCTCGCGGTCCTCCCACCCGGCTGCCAAGAGCGCACTCTCCAGCGCCTCTGCGGCCTCCGCATGGCCTGCCACGGCGGCTCTGGCCTGGCGCACCGTGTTGGCGACAGAGCGCGCCAGATCGGGTGCGCCATGCTCAAGCTCCACGACGCGCGCCCACAGGAACAACGGCAAACCGGCATCTTCCAACTGCTCGTAGGAACTGATGTGCAGCGCGCGTGGCTGTCGGCTCGTTGCTTTCACTTCGACCTCGCGGTCGCAGAACACAAAGTCCTTGGGAGCCTCGTAGGGGCCCTGCCACGCCTGGACAGCCGCTTGCGGACCGAGGTGTGACACCGCCTCTTCGCGCAGGAAGAGCAGCTCCGCCGCCAAACCACGCAGAACCAGGTCATCGAGCAGGCCGGAGGGGCCGCGCGCGAACAGCCTCTGCCAGCGATTGAGTCGATCGATGACCACATCACCCGGTCTGTCAGGCGCCTTGCGGGTGGCTTCAGCCAGGTCCTCGGCCAGCCTCGTGAACAACGGCGCCATGTCGGGCCGTTCGAGCCGTATGAGCACCGCCCATCGATGGTCCTTGCGGTCGCCGACAGTCACCCGCATAGCACCCATCGTGGGCGGCTCAGGTGGCCGGGCCGCACACACCACCACAATCGCGCGCCGTCCGCCGTCCAGGCCGACGGCGATGTCCACCGGATGGGACTCATCAATGCGCAGGTGTGCTGGATCCTCCCCAGCCAGCTCCGCACGTCTGAACAGGTCTTCGATGCTCACTGGAGTTCCTCGACGCTGGCCTCGTCGTCGCCAGGATCGCCGTACAGCTCCCGCAGCTTGACCAAGTTGATCTTGTACCTGGCGAAGCGCTGCTGGTAGCCGCGATCGCTGTCCAGGACCGGGAAGCTCAACCCGACCGCGGCCAGGGGGAGCGGCTGCCCGTCGTCCAGCGGTCGTGCGAGAACGGCTGCCAGCCGCCGCTCCACCTGTGCGTCCTTGGTCCTCGGTTCCACCATGTAAATGAGCAGGAGTGGGCGCGTTCGCACTTGGCGGTAGAACCGGTCGGCGACATTCAGGCTACCTCGCTCCGCCGGCTCAAGGCTATCGTTGGTGGCTTCCCAGTGAGCCGAAGCGAGTGCCTGGGCCCGTTCAATCGCTTCGTCAGCAAGACCAGCACACTCGATGCCGCGCGATCCGACGCGCCGCTTGGTTCCCGAGATGTGGATTGACGCAGGGCTGGCCGAGAGCAGCACAGAACGCCAGGCTCTCTTCACGGTCCATTGGTCGAGCTCCTGCGGCTCACTCTGGCCCTGGGCCAACAGGACATCCCAGCGAGCCAGCGGATCGGGGCCTTGTACTGACTGCTGCAGCAGTTCGGCCAGCGCGCTTGGCTGAAAAGTGAGATCGGACTGCGGCACCTGGAATGCCGCCAGCAGTCGCGCCACCAACGGCGCGGGCACCTCGCGCCAGAGCGGCATGCCCTTGTAATCCGCCACCATGACGCCGGGTTGCCGCAGCGCTTGGACGAACTGCTCGACTCGCTGGTAGTTGCTCTCCAGGGCTCGACGCTCCAGGGGCAGCTCGACGCTCTCGAAGAGCCGTCCGCTGACGCCCACCTCGCGTACCACCACATGGGCGCCGGTCTCGGCATCGCTCACCGGCAGGTACTGGTCCCTGGCAAAGTCAGCCCGTGCCTTGTTACGGGCCGTGACCAGCAGTGAGTCGGGGTGCGCTCGCACCGCGAGACCGAAGTCCTTGGGTGTCAGCCCCTGGTTGTGCATGCGGCGGAACTCGTCCTTGAGCTCATCGGTCGCCTCGCTGATGTGGCCATACCAGTCGGTGGCCTCCTGCGGCAGCCAGATACGGCACAGGTCCTGATAGCCGGGCCTATACCCAAACCAGCGCCCCATTTGCATCAGCGTGTCATACATCCGGCTCGATCGCCGGAAGTAGCTGATGCAGAGCCCCTCCAGGGTCAGACCGCGGGAAAGGCTGTTGCCGCCCACCGCGATCACCCGCAGTCCGGTCTCCGCGTGTGCTTTGTAGTCCAGTGCCCGCGGCCCGGTGCGCTGGTTGACGGCAATGCTGTCGATCGGTCCGACCGCCTGCCGCAACGCGCCTTGGACGTCTTCCCAGGCGAATTCGCAGTCCGCGTACTCCTTCGCCCACACATCGTGCAGGCGACGCAGGCTGCTGTTTCGCAATGCTGACTCGGGGGCCAAGCCGGAGAAGTTCCGAACATCGTTCTGCAGGCGCTCCAGCTCGGTTTTGATGAGCATCTCGACCTGGTCCTGCACCGCGGTAAACTGGCTCACATTGACCAGCATGGATCGGTGCGTCGACCCTTCGCCGCGAAGGTCTCGGATGGCGTTGCTCACCAGGAAAGCGCACAGCGCCTCGCCCAGTGACACAGGCAGATGGGATACCGACAGACTCGACTTGTGCTGAGCAGGAATGGCCGCGTCAGCGTCCTCGATAGCACGCAGATACCGCTCGCTGCCATCCTCTTCGGTGAAGATCCGTCTTGGTCCGAAGTAGTTGGACGGGGCATCGAGCGTGTAGATAAAGTCCCTGGGGAACAGGTCATCCGCCAGCATCTCGTGCTCGCCGTCTGGGTCTACGAAGATGTTTGCGAACGGCGTGGCTGTGAAACCAACGTAGGTGGTGCGCCGGAACAGCTTCAGCAGTTCTCGGATGCCGGCATTGACCCGCGTCGGGTCACACCCCTTGTCGTTCGTGTTGATCGATGCGTTGTCGGCCTCATCATCAATGAGCAGGAACGGTATGTCGAGTAGCCCAGCGCCCGCCGCTGCGTTGTAACTGCAGAGCCAGTCGCGCAGATTGCCCAGGATTCTGGTGTGCTTCTTGACCACCACCAGTGCCGGCTCCTTGAGTGCGTCAAGGCTCAGGCCGAGCGATTCCATCGTGGCGGACCTGAAATCGGACGACTTGGAGGTGAAAACCACCGCGTTGCGTTGGGGGTCTAGCTTGCCGACGCCGACCTGAATGTCCTTGCGGTTCCGCTTCAGGTACTCACTGCTGTCGCGGCCTACAAACGCGGCGTCAAGCCGTTCCTGGGTCTGGCGTCGCAGGTTCTCGATGGTGCCGGTCAGCAGCACGATGAAGCGGTACCCGGCATCCGCCGCCTTGCAGATGAGCGCTGCGTAGGTTGCAGTCTTGCCTGACTGTACGTCACCGACAACCAGCCCGCGACGCTTCCAGGTGTCGTGCTCCGCCGGGTTGCCAAGCAAGTCGAGGATGCCGTCCGTCGCACCGTTCAGACCGTGCACGGCACCAGGCGCAAAGCCTTGTTCATGCAGTAGAATCTTGTAGCGATTCCAGTAGAATGGCTCGATCTCGGCACGCCTGGCACTGACCCAGGGCTTGTGCAACTCGGCCACTGCGAAGCCCGTATCCATCTTGACCACGCGCTGGGCAAGAACCACTTTGGTGGCTGCGCTGACGACTTCGTCAGAGCATCGGAGCAGCTTGGCGCATTGCGCTACCATCTCGCAGACCACCTGCTCATCCGGCACGCGATCATCGCCGAGCGCTATGTTTGCCATGCCTGCCAGTTGCGCAACCAGGGGGTCTTTGGTGCTCACGATAGCTTCTTCCTCAGCTTCGGCAGAAGGCTGGCATGCATCGAGAACGGCTCGCAGAGTGCCAGTCCTTCGATGAGACGAGCGCGCACCTCCGGCTGATGGTCGAAGTGCGCAAGCATGGTACGGGCCGTGTCCTCGAGGAACGCCAGTAGTTCGTCCTCGTCCTGGACCCTCTTATGGCCTGCCTTGTCGCTGGCCAGATCCACCTGAATCGCATCGAGCGGCAGACTGACCGCCAGCGACTTGAGCAGGGTACCGAAGTCGCTGGCGAGACCAGGCTCCAGGGCGCCCAGGAGCCCAGCCACCAGCGGGTGCGTCCTACTGACCTCGTAACGGACGCCGTCCCGATCCTCAATCCGGTCCCACATGACCACTCTATCGGGGGACGTGGTCTTGCGGCCCCGGTACACATGCGTTGCCCGACTAGGCTTTGTCATCGTGGGCACCAGACCGCGCAGCCGTTCCTTTACCGCCTCGGGCGGCACCGCGGCCGACTTCTTGATGTCCAGGCTCCAGAGATGATCGAGCGACGTGGGAACATCCACCCGCACCCTGGTCAGCTTGGTCAGTTCCTCCTGCCGGTGCATCCTGAACCAAGTGCCCCAGACGATCAGCCGCCTGGCACGATACACGTAGAAGCCCTGTTGTCGGCGCAGCGTCTGATCCAGCCCCGCCTTGGCGACCTGCGCTTTGGTCAGATTCGACACGTGCGGCAGAGTGTAGGCCCGCACCACAACCTGGTCGCCGCCGACACGAATGGTCTCCTCCGGTTCAGCGTGCGATCCCTTGCCGTCCAGGAACGGGTCCAGCGGTTCCAGGCGGTTCCCATTGACTTCGATTACCAACGGACGCCGGTCGCTCATGAAGCGGTGGAAGACCAGCGAGAGATGGTCAGCGACGGTCTTCATACGGTCGCTTAGCAATGAGCCATCTCCCGGATCATCTGCCGCCAGCCGATCGAGCTTCTCCCACACCACCAGCGTGCCTGAGCCCTGTTGGGCAAGCAGTGGCCAGAACGGCACTTGGCGGACCTCCGTCGCGCTCAAACGACCGACGCTCCAGTCGCCAGTCTCGTCGACGGTGTCCAGGTCCCAGACCATGCCCACCGCATGGCCATCGCGCCGCGAGACTACCGTAAGCCGGCGGCACTGGGAAATGGAGGCCGTCTTGAGGCCGAGACCAAAGCGCCCGAGGTCGTTTGCGGCACGTTCCTCGTCCGGCCCCCGCGACCCGTAGGTCATGGCCTGCACCAGCTCGTCTCTGGTCATGCCAACACCGTCGTCGATGATGCCCACGGCGGTCGGCGCTCCAGGGTCAAAGCGAATCTGTATGCGCTTCGCTCCCGCTGTCACGCTGTTGTCGAGGATATCGGCAACCGCCGCCGCGGCGTCATAGCCGACCGAACGAATAGACGCTAGGAGAAGGGATGCCTTCGGCCGCAACTGAATGAGCTTCATTTGCCCGCCCCCCCTAGCCGCCCAGCACGATAGCCGCTCGTCGTCCGGCGTCGGCCGAGGGCGCATTCAGCGCTCGCACCTCGTAGCGCGGACGTCCTCGCCTCAGCCGGCTCGGCGAAACATGGTCCCCCACCGCAGGCCCTCTGCTGAGCTCCGTGAAAGCACGTGTGCCCCGTCACCGGCTTAGCCTCCCCGGCCCCGCCTCGCTGGCTCTGCACCCTCGCGGGCGGCACCCTGACCGAGCGTAGATCGAGCTGGAACTGGCTGTCAACCTCCGCGCTGGGCTCGCACTACGGTCTGTGTGCGCGCCAGACGCGCGTTAGGGCGCCATCAGCCGGTTGGTATGGAGATGGCCATTCGAATGCCGTCTTCCTGTCTGGACACGCGCAAAGCAGATGCACTTGTGCCTGTCTCGGTCCTCAATGTGGCCAGAATGCGAGCAGCCAAGGCAGAGGCCAACAACGGCGGCACGGCGTTACCGATCTGACGAAGAGCGGAATTGAGCCCTCCGGTAAACAGGAAACCATCGGGGAATGACTGGAGCCGCGCCGCTTCGCGCACGGAGATCATCCGAGCCTGTGCCGAGTCGTAGTGGATGTGGCTGTACGTATCCTTGCCCAGGTGGGCCATCAGTGTCCGCGATGGCTCGTGCGGAGCCAGCTTGCGCCACTTGTTGGGGAACTTGGTGGCATCATAGGGAGGCACGTAGCGGCGCAGCAGCGCGTCGTGCTCATCGGAGCCCGGCTCTGGCGCCTGGCCCACCAGATCCAGGCGGCGGAGCTCCGCTGAGTACAGCTCCACCGCCAGCGCATGCGCATCGGGATACTGATCGCCGGGGTTCAACAGCCTGAACAGCCGGTCATCTCGCTCACTCACGGTCCGTGTGACATGCGCAGTGACCGTGCTGTGTGCCTCAAAGCAGCGCCATTGCCGCATCCGCCGTGCGTACTCGGACAGCGGGACGTCGCACCGGTAGGCGACCGCCGCGCTCAGATCGGTCGCGAACCGCCGGCTGGTGCAGCCCCGGCGCGGCGTCAGGATCGGCAGGTCGCCAAGGGCGTCTGCCACGGTAGCTGCCGGCCTTGCACCACTGGCGGGTCTGGGTGCTTCGACGTAGTGGCTCGCAGTCAGGCCAGCAGTGCTCAACGCCGCAGCGCGCGCGCTGCCGTAGCCTACGGGCAGCTGGCCTTCGCATGTCGGTACCGGGAAGGACGGCAGCACCCCGGCGGCCTGATGAACCGCTACCAGAATGAACCGCTGGCGAAGCTGTGGCACTCCGTAGTGCAGAGCGTTTAAGAGCGAGTAGGCACACCGGTAGCCTAGCGCTTCCAATGCCTGGCAGATCTCCTCCGCTACGTTTCTCCCCCCGTAGTTGAGGATCTCGGGCACGTTCTCCATAAGCAGCGCCACGGGCTGCAGAGCTTCCACGAATTCCAGGTAGTGAACGTACAGCCCGCCTCTGGGGTCGTGTAGGAATGCATCATCGCGGCCGTGGACCTGCCGCAGTTTGGCGCGACCAATGCGCGCGAAGGTGGGGCAAGGCGGCCCACCGACGATCATATCCACATCAGCCGCTGAACACCCGTACTCTGCGACCAGTGCATGCGGGTCAAGCTGCGTGATATCCCTCGGCCTGGCCATGGCCGCTTTCAGGTCCAGTGAGGCCTGCCCAAGCTCGTCGTGGAAGTTCAGCGCATAGCACCGAGCGGCGTCCGCGTCGATCTCCACGCCACCAAGGCTATACATTCCCGCCTGGACGAAACCGGTGGCAATACCACCGCAGCCAGAGAAGAGGTCCAGGAACCTGGGGACACTGCCTCGACGGATCTTGCTGAGCTTCCTTTCCACCAAACTGGCCACCACGCTACCCCTCGCTCGTGCCGCATGATATCACCGGTTGCGCCACTTGCTCGTCTGCCGGCGCTTGGTCACAATGTGACAGCATTGCGTGCGTCCAAGCCCGACGAGGCACCACCGCTCGAGCTGACCGTCCGTGTCCGTCGTCTCCACGCGGACTGCCCTTTCGCCATGGGCCCCACAGAAGTCTGGCGACCGCACGGCTGAGCGCACGATCTCGACGACAGCACAGAGCGACTCATGGACGTCGTGCTCCCACACGCGAACCACTCGCCAGCCCAGTTGCTCCAGGGCAGCCGTCTGCCTGATATCACGCTCCACCGCAGCGGCGAGCTTCTCGGCCCAGAACTCGCATCGAGTGCGGGGGCGAACGTAGTGGCTCGGGCACCCATGCCATTGGCAACCGTCGACATAGACCGCGACCTTGGCGCCAGGAAACACGATATCGGGGAACCCGGCCGGCGTCTTCACGCGCAGCCTGTACCTAAGTCCATCGGCCCACAGCGCCTTCCTGAGCAGCAGCTCAGGAGAGGTATCGCGACCGCGGATGCGTGCCATGTTCTCCGATCGAGTCATCGGCCGCTGCCTTTGCCCGACGGTTCGTCACCGGACCTGTGGATCCTAGCCCCAACCTAGAGAAGCTGCCACCAACCGCAATCTGGACGGCCATGCCAAGCTGCCTCGCGACGCTGAGTGGGGCGACGAACCAGCAAACGCCTCCCGTAGGATTGTCCGGGTCGTCTGTGGCTGGCCACCGAGCCACATGACGCGTTCGCGCGATGGGCGCGAGGGCTGGATCCCTTACCAGAGACCCCGCAGAGGGGGTATTCGGCGGATTGGTGACATTCCGGCGCCGGGTTCGGGGTACCTCCGTGCTGCTAAGTCCACTTACTGGTGGTCAGCCTACCGCTCGTGGTTCTCAGATTGCTGGTGGCAGCAGCTTCTCTAGGTTGGGGCCTACACGCACCGGCCCTGAGAATGGGCGTTTTGAGCCCCTGCAAAGGTCCCTCGGGCGCGTGACCAAACGCCAAACCGCGCAAGCCCGCTCCCAGAGCTGAGTTGAGGCCATTTGGCGGCGCTGTTTGCCCACTACAAAGTCCCCACAAAAACGATGTGATTCCGAGCGCGCGTAGGATGCTGTCAGCGACCACCTGCGAGCCGCTGATCGGGGAGTTCGTTCGGCACTTTCGCCATGCCGCCGAGCACGCGCCAGATCGCCGCGTAGCAGCCGCAGCGACCTCGGCCGGCACGGGTGGCGGCCCAGCCTAACCGGCCCTTGAAAACGCGCTTTTTGAGCCCCTACACGGATCCCTGGGGGTGGGGTGCAAACACAAAACGCACCAATCCGCTCCCGGAGCCGCGTTGAGGCCCTTTTGCGTCGTTGCCAGCCCCCTACAAAGTCCCCCCCCAAAAAACGCGTTCTCTGCTCACTCCGCGAGGCTCGCGCCTAGCACGCCTCACCCGGCGGCCAGCGCCGCCGCGAACGCCGCCCGCTGCTCGGGGCTCAACGTGGCCACGAACGCAGCCATGGGGTCAAGGGGCGTCTCGGGCGCCGCCGCAAGTCCTGGGGCACGCAGGGCGCGCACAGCCTCCTCTACGTCTCGGCCGACCAGGTGCGAGTAGATGGCCGCCGTGGTCGTAACCCGCGCGTGGCGCATGGCCTTGCGGACCAACTCCAGGTTGCCGGTCTGGCGAAGCAGGTGCGTGGCGAAGGTGTGGCGCAAGGTGTGGGGCGTGACGCGCGTGGCGATGCCGGCGCGTTCGGCGGCTCTGGCCACCACGTCGCGGATGTACCTCGGGTTGAGCGCCACACCGGGCGCGAGTTGGGAACCCTCGGCGTAGCCGGTGGCCCGACCTTGGCTCATGGTGCAGAACACCGGACCGGCGCAGAGCCCGGCCGCCTGCCGGTCGGCCAGCCACCGGTCGAGCCTGGCCGCGGCGCGCGCGGTGACCGTCACATCGGCGCGCTTGCCACCCTTGCCGCAGCGAACGCGGGCCTGTGTGATGACCTTGCCCTCGCGCACCAAGTCGAGCGTGGTCAACGCCAGCGCCTCGGCCAGCCTCAGCCCACTGTCGGCCATGAGCGTCAGCAGGGCCAGGTTGCGCCGGCCGGTCACGCCGCGTGTGCTCACCGCACCCAGCAGCGCCTCCAACTGCTCCTCGGTCAACGCATCCTGTGCTGCCATGGTCGCGGCTCCTATGCTACCGCTTCTTGTCTATGATCGGTAGCATAGACTGGCACAGTTCCCGGCGCAAGGGGATTCGTTGTAGATGGGTAGCATATCGCCTGTTTGTTGGCAACTTTCGGCGGGTGCCATGTCCGGCAGTCAGTGCCGCAAGCCGAGTCGCGGAGATGGGTTCAGGCAAGACTTAGCAACCTGTGCCCGGAACCATTCGACCGCCGGGAACTAGCGGAGGCGAGTGCCCAGAGTCTCAAGACTGAGACAAAACTGCGGTAATCACTATACGCAGCGTGGCCCGCCGCAGGTGGTTCACCAGCGCCTGGTTGCTCCGACTCCACTCGCTACGCCAACTCGTCGTCACCACGCGACATGCGCCCTTCTTCGTGGCACGCTTGCCCCCAACCCGGAGGTTCAAGCCGTGTCGCAGATCGAGATCGTGTACCTGACCGAAGATCCCACGCTTCTGGACATCTGCCAGCGCTACTGGACTCAGGCCGACGATGGTCAGTATGTTGAGAAGGCAACCGCCATTGCTGTCGAGTTGGGCGTGACGCAGAACGCACTCACCAAGATGCTGTCGACATCGTGCTACGCGGTGTCCAGGCAGGCCATCTGCAAGCGGTGCCAACAGCCTATGCGCATGTTCACCCGAGCCCAATGGCAGGAGAGATCCACATGGCGGGGATGGTCATGCCCAGATTGCAGAGACATCGAATTGGTCGAAACGGAAGTGATTTCGAGGGCTCGCCAAGAGGAACGTCAAGCGGCGCAGCGCGCTGCTCTGCGAAGAGACTATCCGTTCCTCGACTCACCCCCCATCGATGTCGACGCCCTCTCATTCCGAACAACGGCCTACCTTCTGAGTTTCCTGCACTCCATGTCAACCACTGACTCTGTTTCGTTTGGTCCCGCCACCTCGGCTCCCTTGGCACCAACTGACGATCTCAAGAGCAGTATTCTCGTTGAGCTTGGCCAGCATGGTCTGATTGGCATCCATGCGGACAAGACGCCATTTGACGCCTTCGTTTTCGATGGCCCGAGGGTTGACGCGTACTATCCGACAAAGGCCATTTGGTATCTACCATCAGCCTCTGGCGAACGGGTATGGAGGCTCGCGCGGCGACTTGATGAGTCGCTACAGGTGGATCCGTGGCCAGATGAATGGTGGGATGAAGCTGACGACCTGCTGCACACACTGGCTCTTCACGAGTGCTTGGATTACTTCAGCGCGGCGCTGCAGCACTACGACATCGAGTTCAACCCCAAGGACAAGAGCAGAGAGAACATCGTCCATGCCCTGGGGCTCTACAGCATCGGCCAGGTCTGCCAGCATATCCATAGCGCCGTCCGCAACGCCGCCGCGGACTTGGCCGCCCACAAGCAGACCCGCGGAACGGCAGGTAGTAGTGCCTCAGCACGCATCAGATACTACGCCGATAACGCGCTGGCGAAAGGATGGGACATACCATCTCGCCAGCGATTCAATAACGCGGAGCAGAGCGCTCTGAGCAAGGTGCTACTGGGCACAGTGCTGAAGATCGACGACGCCGCCGAGTGGAACAGAAGGCCCAATCAGCGGCAGACAGAGAGCTGACAGATTGTCCTCTCCCTACCCCACGACACCGCCCAGAAGCCCCGCCGCCGGCCGCCGCATGACCAGCTCGGGGTCAAGGTTGTGCGTCATCATGAACCGCACCACGGCGCGGAACTCCGCCGGCCAGGCGGTCGGGTCGGGGCTGGTCTCAAACAGGCTGTCGCCGGCGCCACACAGGGACAGCGCGGCCTCGTGGTAGGCGCGGCGCTCCTCGGTGCTGTACATGCCCGACCACAGCGCGGCGAACGCTTGCGGCTCGTCTTCCGGGTAGCGCAGGTCATAGCCCTCGCGGACAGCCTTGGTGATGTAGCCGCCGGCCGAGGCGGGCTTGGCGCGCTGGCCGTGCTTCAGGCAGTCGACTTGGGCCATGATGACCGTCTCGTCGAAGCCGGCCACAAGCTGGCGGGCGGCGTCGGCGTAGACGCCCAGCTCCTCGAGACTCTGGCGCAGTTGCGAGCGCAGGTAGTTGCGGACGTGGAACACGAACCGGCCGCCGCGCTCATAGTCCACGCTGTCGACCACACCGTGCGCGGCCATGGCGTCGAGGTGTGGCTGTAGCTTGTCGCGGAACTTGGCGGGCCGGTCGTAGCCGTCGCCCATGCCCAGCGCTTGCGCCAGCGGGCGCCAGCCGATGGCCCACTCGGTCTGCCCGGCCATGGTCACGCGGTCGAGCAGGCGATAGAGCTGCCCGGTCAATGGGTTGCCCAGGTCCCTGAGCAGGTTCCAGTCGAGCCTCTTGAAGTCGCCCAGCCGGAATGCCTCGCGCACTAGGTGCCCCCACTCCACCATGCTCGGCCGGCCCGATCGGCTGCCGATACGGTAGCGCTCGACGATGTGCGAGGCCTCTTCCTCCTGCTGATACTCGCGGCCGTCGCGGGCCACCAGGGCGACGTTGATCTTGATGCTCATGTTGACTAGGCGCTCAAGGGAGTCGCGTAGCCGGCTGTAGTTGCGACCGCCGTCCGACCAGCCCAGCATCTCGACCACCTCGGCGCGGTGGAACTCCAGATGCGCCGAGGGCGGGTCTTGCCGCAGGGCGAGTTGCAGCAGAGCCAGGAACACCATCTGGTCACTGGGCGTGGGCAAGGTGAGCGCCGAGCCTGGCCGCAGGGTGACGTTGACGCGCTGCAGCCGGCCGTCTACCTCGGCTTGGTAGGCGATGGTGACCGGCTCGTTGCGCTTCTCGCCCGACTGAGCGGCAATGCCGAACGGCATGAGGGCCAGAGCAGCATGGTCACGCCCGGTTGTTGCCGGGATTGGCGCGACCGCTGTGCTTTCACAAGGAGGCTGGCCCAATAGCTGATCCTGATCTCTAGGCTTAAGACTCTACTACGTGAGGCCGGAAACCTCCCAACCATGCGGGTTTGCGGCGAATCAATGTCCCCCAGTGGTACGGACGATCCGAGGGCAATGTCCCCCAGTGGTACGGTAGGGGCCTCTGGCAATGTCCCCCGGCGGTACGGTGGCCGGAGCGCAAGGGCGCTTGGCAGGCCGATTTCCCAATGTCCCCCAGTGGTACGGTCAGGGGAGTCGTTCCGTACCACTGGGGGACATTGGGCCTGTTTGACATGCTTCTCGATGGCCAGATTCGAGGTCCTCCGACTCGTCATGGCCTGAATCGGCTTGTTAGCGTGGTCATCGGTGTCCGATCCGACCGACTCCGAGCCCACCAGTGGCCGCCGGATCATCTTCCGTCCACGACGGTGCGGTCGTTTCCAACCGAGTGGAACCGAGTGGATCGGCAAGTCCTGTTCTGGAAATTAGCAGCATGAATAGGCGGGGATCGCGCATGAGGTCGCCGCTAAGTACGTCTCACTACCTGGCCCCTATTGCAGCATCAGCATCAACTAGGTACTCGCTTGCCAAAGCCCATCTTTGCTGCAATATACCTTCAAACGAATTATTTCCGTATCTAATGTTTTTCTCCCAGGTCCCGGCGCCGGCCTCATAGCACCTCATTGCGCCATCAATAGATTTCCAGTACGGAGCGGCTAGGTCTTCCGCACTCGCTTCTCGCTTACAGCGGTCGATCGTTTGACTTGCCCTGATAAGCTGCCGACCGTATTCTTCGAAGTTGAGCCCGACCTTGACCGACGACTGCAAATCATGTGCGGCGTCAAGTGCCTGGCGAGCCTGGGGCGAGGCCCCTCGGCTAACTGCTGGTTGCTCTTGCCTAGTCTGGAACGTGTTGTTGGGTGGTAGTACCGGGTACTGCTGAGGACTCGCCGGCTGCGGGATAGGGATAGGTGGCGGTGCAGGGACTGACTGTGCTGCTCGGGGCTTGTCTTTGGATGGTGGGGCGGTCGGTGCAGTTGAACGGCCGGCGAAGAACAGACCAAGGCCAACCACCGGCAAGATAACGACTGCGGCGCCGACCGCCAACGCGCGCGGGAGCCGCCCTGTTTGAGATGCTGTGGGTGTGACGACGCTATCCGGTTCCAAGGCTACAGCGTGTTGCTCACGCCCCCCCTGCCTAGCGGCGAGTTGTTTGTCCAGGGGCAGGGCGGGTGAGGCCGCTTTGGTCTCAACATGGGCCCTTGGTGGTGTCGGCACGATCGTTTGGTGGTCGCACTGCGGGCAGACATACGGCCGGCCGGCCTTGCCGTCGTCAACGGCCAGACCCTCGCCGCACTTGGGGCATTTGTAGCGGATCATCGGACTCCCCTGCCCCAAACAGTACCCGATGCGACATGTCGCGCGCAACTCGGCATGGTGCTATCATCCGCGACTGCCGGGCGGACCCACGGCGCAGGCAGGGGGGCGCGCGCGCGAATCGCGCAACGTCGGCCAGCGTGCTACGCTCACCACATGGGCATCATGCCACCATCGTCACCAAGCGCCGTGTGCATTGTGAGCGGCGCTGTGGCCGCGGTCTGCCTCGTGGCCGTCTGCCGGCCGACGGCGCCACGCAGCACACGCGCCAGCCGCTATCTGCTCGCGGGCCTGGCGGGCGCCACGCTGTGGTGTGTCGCGCAACTGGCCATGCTCACAAGGTGGGCGCCGCGGCCTCGCGCGCGCTCAACAGGGGAGCCAACATGGAGACACGACTGCGCCGCCTGGAGCGCGAGGCGAAGGTGTACCGCGTGCTGCTGGCCGCCGCGTGCTGGGTACTGTTTTGCGGACAGAAGCCGCAGGAAGCCGAGTTTGGGACGGTCAAGTGCCGACGCCTGTTGGTCACCGATGACAAGGCTCTGCCGCGCGTCATCCTCGGCGACTGGACAGAAGGCGATTATGGCCTCGTGCTGTTTGACCCCGATCTCCGCGCCTCGCGAGGCATGTTCGTCTTCAACGGGAAGCGAACCGACCTGGTGCTGACGGGCGACACGGCGGCAACCCCACTGGCTCGAATGCAGGTCGACGCGAAAGGCGCAGCAATCACCGTCTGCCGGAACGACAAGGCGCGTGGTGTGCTGGCCCTCTGCCCGGCTGACGGGTCTGCCTCAGTGAGCCTGCGCGAAGGCGAACGAATGAGCACCATGAGCGCTGACGAGAAGCTGCCGGCCTTCTTCGCTGGCGATGGCAAGCGCATGGAATGGATGAGCCCGCGCAACTGAGCGCCGCCCTACTCCACCGGCGCGGCAGGCGGTCGTTTCTAACGGGCTGGGGTTGCCAGCAGCCCCAGCGGACTTGGCACTCTGCGGGGCCTGGGGCATACATGGTGCATACTAACCAAGGGGGTAGAACGGGGTTCCGCTGCTACCCGCATTTTGCACAGAGGAGGGAATCTCATGTCGGTCATGACTCATTGCTGGGTATGCTCCCAATGCCAATGGGAGGAGAGCCCTTGCGTAGCGCTCGTGGACCCTGCAACCAATGCACGTTGTAGGCACGCAACAAACCCAGGGTGTGACGCACATTTGTGCGATCCGTGCCAGCGGCAAGGGCACGCGAGTCGCTGTGTTGTCTGCGGCGCAGAGAGCAAGGTCGGCAATACTCCCGCCCGAATGTGTGTCGACCACGGCGATTTGTGTGCCGCGTGTGGCAAACCAATCTAGCGCCCTACTCCACCGGCGCCGCCAGCAGCGGGTCGGCCTCAAACTCGCCGGGTGCCACCGACCAGCGCTTGCGCCAGCGGGCTACCGGGCCGAGCGTTTCGAGCTGCTGCCGCCAGCGTCACCACGCCGCGCGCATGGCGCCGATCCGCTCCATTGGTGGCAGCCAGGGCGCGCTTGGCCGCGCCGGCCTCTCTGCGGACCTGCCGGGTGGGCGCCCTACTCCACCGGCGCCGCGATCGCCGGTCCATTCGTGAACTCGACCGGCTCGGCCGGGAACTTGCGCCGCACCAACCGCCAGCGCCCTACCCCGTCGAGCGCTCGGCGCCAATCGTGCCACGCCACGCGCAACCCTTCGGCCTTGGCGCGCCAGCGGTCGGCCTCGTCGCGCGCGCGCTTGGCCAGCACATCAGCCTGGCGCCGCGACTCGCGCTCCTGATCGAGAAGTTGGCGCTCGCCGGCGACCTGGGCGCGCAGGTGCTCAACTTGTTCCTCGGCCGCGGCGGCGCGGGCCTCAGCCTGCTGGACGGCTGAACGCCAGGCCTCGTTCGCCGCCTCGCGCTCGCCCAGCATGTGCCCAATCTGAGTCGCCAGGGCGTCTCTGCTGGCCTGAGCGTCGCGCGTCGCACCTTCCAGTGCCGCAACGCGGTCTAGCGCTTCCTGCGGCCACACAGCGATTGATGTCTGGTCATGTCCGGTCGCGTCCGGAGATGCCGACCGGACATGACCGGCGGTGTTGTCCGGCGCCGTCCGGTCGCCGTAGCGCTCTGCAAGCCGCTGGGTTAGGGCAGGGGCGACCCATACCTCTGGCGGACCTCCCCGGTCGCTGGAGAAACGTCCCCAAAGGCCTTGGGCGGCCTCGCATGTGGTGACCCATCGCCGCGCGGTGCGCGCCGCCTCCTGGGGCACTACGTCCACTAGGCGCGCCCAAAGGTCCGGTGGTGTCTGGTTATGTCCGGTGGGTGTCCGGTCGCTCTGTCCGGCTATGTCCGGTCGCTGTCCGATGGTGTCCATAGGAGGTCTGACAACCGCAAGCAGCCGGTAGTGGCGCGGGGCTGGGGGCCGCAGGCGGTCGGGCCGAGCGAGTAGGGGGCGGCGGAGTCAATGGCGTCGACCTCGGGCTTGCTCAGGTCGGCTCGGCTCACTCCTGGGTGCCGAGGGCCAAGCGGAACCACGTCTGGCGTCATACGCCAGACGTGGTCGGTAACCAACGGTTCTGAGCGTGTGCCTCTGGTCTCGCATGCGCGCCCGCGCGATGGGCACTCCAGAAACTCCAGAAACTCACACCGCGTCGGCCGTGATCGGGTCGGCGTTCGCCGGTTCTGGCTCGAGGAGGCGGGGCAGCATGGCTTGCAGTTCCTCATAGCTCTTGCCGCGGAGCGGGTACGGGTCGGTCGCGGCGTCGTGCAGACGGGGTGGGGTGGCCGCCGATGGAACTTTGAGCCGGCCACAGCACTCGCAGGTGCCCAGAGTCTTTGTGTAGCCTCGGTGGCGACCCAGCCGGGTTAGCAGGAAGATGATGGCACGCGCGTCACCGGCAAGCACTAGCTTGTCGAGTTCGAACTCGGCAACGTCCAGCCGCGTCTCACGGCTCTCTTCGGCTGCGTGTTTGCAGCGCTCGTGCCGAGCGATGTAGCCGCGCACCGTGTTCGGGTGGCACTTCAGGATGCGTGCCGCTGCGGTTGGGTTGCCGTAGGTGGCCTCCAGCGCACTCGCCACTTGCTCCGCATCATACAGACTTGGCCTGGCCAATCTAGGTCTCCTAGGTCATGCTGCTGGCAGCAGAAGTGGGCCGGGCCACGCGTTGCTGCGACATTGTCTTGTTGGCGGGCGCGGCCCCCAGGGGCCGGTATTGCCAGCCTCGCAATCGTCGCCAGATCTACTCACGGCCGCCACGGGCCCTGAGCAAAGCTGCAGCCGGGGCATAGCCCCTGGCTGCAGCAATCCCCAGGGGGGTCCTACCGTCATTACTCCTGGCATTGCTACTCCCCCCCTTGTCCAACAGCAACTGCACCGCAGCAGCCTGGCCATAGTTGGCAGCGTCGTGCAGAGCCGTCCACCCATTGCCATCACGGGCGTTGACGTTGGCCCCCTTATTCAACAGCAACCGCACCACGTCGGCGTGACCGCGGAAGGCAGCGTAGTGCAGAGGCGCCCGTCCATTCCCATCACTGGCGTTGATATCCGCCCCTTTGTCCAATAGCAGGCGAATCACACCGACTAGCAGCCGCACCACTTCGACATTCCCTTGGTTAGCAGCATGGTGCAGAGCCGTCCACCCATTGCCATCACGGGCGTTGACGTTGGCCCCCTTGTCCAGCAGCAACTGCGCCACGTCGGCATGGCCTTGGTTAGCAGCGTAGTGCAGAGGGGTCCGTCTATCCCCATCATGGGCGTTGACATCCGCCCCTTTATCCAACAGCAGCCGGACTTCACCTACTTGCCCGTTGCCAGCAGCGCAATGCGGAGTCAATCCATTCTCATCATACAATGGCTGAAACGGCGGCATAGCGCCCAAGAAGCCAGCCGCCCACATATTGACCTTAATATAACGATCCAAAGCCATAATGGTCCTAACCTCAGCGCCACTATATCCAGCAGACCCCAAGGCAAATGCAGCATGTCTTCGAGATCCACCGGAATCGCCGCGAAACAAATAGCCTTCGACAATAGACACGCTCCTCAAAAGATCCATTCTATACTTTGCAATATTATCTCGTATATCATCAGACCTGCCTGAAATATACTTTGAATAGTTAATGACTTGATTCAGGTAGTCTATATCGTCCTCCAGCTCCTTGCACGTGGCATTGATAGACATTGACCTGGTATACATCCACCAAGATGCGAAGCCGATTGAGCAGAAGGCGAATGCGGCGGACAGCACCACACTTCCCAATGCCATGCCGCCACCACCAGCGACAATAGATCCGCCACCGAACCATGCCAAGACGGCATTTGTGGCAGCAGCACCCGATAGACTACAGATCGCCGTGCCTGTGGATGAGATGCCAATAGTCGCTACTGCAGCCCAAGCGCCTGCGGTTACGGCCCACCCAGCACCAAGGCCTGCAGCGGCTGCGAGCGCGCCCTCGAACTCACCGAGCTTGACGCGCGCTACATCTGAGCCTCGAAGGCAATCGGGTATCACTAAACCTTCGCCAGCAGACTGATCAGAAGTGTGCTGGCTCCCAAGTGTCCCTACTAGCTCAACGGCCGAGCGCAGAACAGTCATATACTGCTGCGTTTCTGAGCCCAGAGCCTCTGTGTGGGCGATGGTATCTTGGCGAGCGGCCACTGCCAGAAGGTACGTTTTCTTACTAGACGTGCTGCGACTTCGCAGTCGCTTGTCTGCCGAAGCCGCCGCAGCAGCACCGCCAAGAGTGAAGATGTCT
>JACRAZ010000075.1 GCA_016213205.1 Burkholderiales bacterium | reverse complement strand
TGTTGGCGATCGTTGAAAACTGACCCACTGACGGGGGCCGCGATCGCGCAAATCTGACCCACGTATCGACACTGGCCCGCTCCAAGGCTGAGCGGGGAATCAGGAGTGATTAACGTGGGCATGTTGGCCAAGATCAGGAGAATGCACCTGAGGGATGGGCTTGCCATCCGAGAGATCAGCCGGCGGACCGGACTCAGCCGGAACACGGTAAGGCAGTGGTTGCGTCGCGAGGACGAGACCGAACCGAAGTACCCCAAGCGCGCAGAGACCAGCGTGCTGGATGCTTGGGCGGGGCATCTGGAGTCGGCCTTGCGTGCCGACCTGCACCGGTCGGCGCGCGAGCGGCGAACGGTCAAGGCGCTGTTCGAGCAGATTCGTGCACTGGGATATGCCGGCAGCTATCCACGCGTGGTCGTGTGGGTGCGGCGCTGGCGCGAGCAGCAGGCCAATGCGCCGCGGCGCGCGGCGTTCGTTCCCATGAGCTTCGAGCTGGGCGACGCGTTCCAGTTCGACTGGAGCTGCGAGTACCTGTTCGTCGGCGGCTTGCGTCGACGCCTGGAGGTGGCGCACACGAAGTTGGCCAGTTCGCGCGCCTTCTGGCTGACGGCCTATCCGACGCAGAGCCACGAGATGCTGTTTGACGCGCATGCCAGGGCGTTCGCAGCCTTCGGTGGCGTGCCGCGCCGGGGCATCTACGACAACATGAAGACGGCCGTGGACAAGGTCGGCGTGGGCAAGCTGCGTAGCGTCAACATCCGCTTCCAGGCCATGTGTTCGCACTACCTGTTCGATGCCGAGTTCTGCAATCCCGCCTCCGGCTGGGAGAAAGGCATCGTCGAGAAGAACGTGCAGGACCGGCGTCGGCAGGTCTGGCGCGAGGCGGCCGAGCGCCGCTGGACTGACCTGGCAAGCCTGAACGATTGGCTGGCCCAACGCTGCCGGCAATGCTGGGAGGAGAACCACCACCCTGAGTGGCCGGCGTTGACCGTGGCCGAGGTCTGGCAGGACGAGCAGGCCCGGCTGATGCCCTGTCCCAAGCCCTTCAACGGCTACGTGGAGCACCAGGTGCGCGTGTCGGCCACGGGGCTGATCCACTTCCAGCGCAACCGTTACAGCGTGCCCACGCGGCACGTGAACGCGATCCTGAGTCTGCGCGTGTACCCCGAGCACCTGGAACTCGTCGCCGACGGCGTGCAGGTCGCGCGCCATGCCCGCAGCTTCGAGCGCGATCTGACCTTTTACGACTGGCAGCACTACATCGCGCTGGTGGAGACCAAGCCCGGCGCGCTGCGCAACGGCGCCCCGTTCAAGACCATGCCCGATGTGCTGCAGACGCTGCAGCGGCACCTGCTGCGTCACACCGGCGGCGACCGCGTGATGACGCAAGTGCTGGCCGCAGTGCCGGTGCACGGCCTCGAGGCAGTGCTGGTGGCCGCGCAGTTGGCGCTGGAAGCAGGACGGCCCAGCGCGGAGCACGTCCTCAACGTGCTGGCCCGGCTCAAGGACGGCCAGGTAGCGCTCATTGAGACCGCCGTGCCAAGCCTGAAGGAAGAGCCCCGTGCTGATGTGCAGCGCTACGACCAACTGAGGGAGACACGCCCATGAGCACCGAGATCGTCACGCGACTGAAGGCCCTGAAGCTGCACGGCATGGCTGCCAACTGGCCGGAGCTGCTCGCGCATTGCCGCCATGCCGCGCTGGAACCGGAGGCGCTGGTCGACCAGCTTCTGCGGGCCGAGGGGGCCGAGCGGCAGGTCCGCTCGATCGGCTACCAGATGAAGGCTGCGCGCTTCCCTGCGCATCGGGATCTGGCGGGCTTCGAGTTCGGCAACAGCGCCGTCGACGAGGCGCTGGTCCTCAAGTTGCACAGCACGGCCTTCACCGAGACAGCGCACAACGTCGTGTTCATCGGCGGGCCTGGCACCGGCAAGACGCATCTGGCCACGGCGCTGGGAGTGCAGGCGATCCAGTGCCATGGCAAGCGGGTGCGCTTCCACTCGACCATCGAGCTGGTCAACGCGTTGGAGACCGAGAAGGCGGCAGGCAAGGCAGGCCAGATCGCGCATCGGCTGATGTACGCCGATCTGCTGATCCTGGACGAGCTGGGCTACCTGCCGTTCAGCCAGGCCGGCGGAGCCCTGCTGTTCCATCTGCTGTCCAAGCTGTACGAGCACACCAGCGTCGTCATCACGACCAACCTGAGCTTCAGCGAATGGAGCAGCGTGTTCGGCGACGCCAAGATGACCACGGCGCTGTTGGACCGGCTGACCCACCACTGCCACATCGTAGAGACCGGCAACGAATCCTGGCGCTTCAAGCACAGCAGCTCGACCGCGGGAACGCGGCTCAGGCCCCCGCGCCGACGAGGCGCTCCAACCAACGAGGAGAAACAGACTCAAACTACTGACGCAGGCACTGTAGAGTAGCCTGGGGGTGGGTCAGTATTGCGCGATTCCGGTGGGTCGGTTCGAGACGATCGCCAACACGCGCAGGTGGTCTTCGACCACGATCCGCGTGTCGCGAGCCCGGCGGTGTTGGTAGCGGTCACGCAGCACCGCGAGCAGGCTGAAGCGCCGGACTGGTGCGATGCCGCTGGGTTCCCACCGCAATGGCAGTCGGCCCGCATGCGCCGATCGTCGCGCATCGCCCATTCGCTCGACGACGAGATCGAGGCTTCGATCCGCGTGGCGCTGGCGCGGCCGCGTGCGGCCGACAACGACCGCATCAACTTCGGCCGCGATTTCGTGGTCTCGATGATCGCCGGCTTCGAATCGGTCACCGCAACCACGCTGTGGCTGCTGCTCGTCTGCGCACTCGACCGCACGCTGCAGGACCGTTTGCGGCACGCACTGGCCGACGAGGACCCGGCGCAGGTGCAACCGCCGCGCGGCCGGCTGCCGGGTGTCGCCGATGCCTGGCTGGCTGAGCTGCTGCGGCTCTATCCACCCCTGCCGCTGGTCTTCCGCGTAGCGACGCAGGACGACGAGACGCCGGCCGGCCCGATCACCCGCGGCGCGATGGTCTGCATCTCGCCGTGGATCGTGCACCGCCACCGGGCGCTGTGGCAGGACCCCGAGCAATTCGACCTCGACCGTCACCTCCGACCCGATGCCAACCTGCGTGGCTATATGCCCTTCGGCCTGGGCGCGCGACGGTGCATCGGCATGCACGTCGGCAACCACCTGGTCAAGGCCATAGCGCGACGCCTGCTGGCGCGCTTCGAGGTCAGCACGAATCTCGCGCGCATGCCGGTGCCGCGGGCCAGCATGAGCCTGAGGCCATCGATGGATTTCGAGATCGGGCTGACCACGCGGCGCTGAAAGCGCCTGCGGCCTCGTGCAGCAACCGGCCGCCGTCGCAGGGGAGGTCGCGCAGGGCGTCAATCGAGCGCTGGAAGAGCGCCGCGTCGTCGAAACGTGGCCGCTCCAATGCGGCGCTGGCATGTGCGAAGGCCTCGCCGATGCGATCGCAGTCCATCTCGCCCAGTGCGGACAGTCCAAGCCGCGCCACGCCGCGCGCCAGAGCCCGGTGAAGGAATGTGCCGGCGGGCGCGGCACGCGGCAGCGCGGCGGCGTTGTCTTCGGCTGACCGAAGCGAGGCGTCGGCGAACAGCTCCAGCAGCGGCAGCGAGCCCAGGCCGACCAGGCAGCGCAGTGCGCCGCTCAGGCAGCAGTCGCCGACCAGCACTGCCTGCGCGCGGCGTGCGGCGTCGTGCGTCCACAGCCAGCCGCCGCGGGCATGGAGCAGGTTCGCGCGGTGCTGCAGCATCACTGCGGCGGCCAGACGTGCCAGCGTCGGCGGTGGTGGTGCTGCGTCGCTCAAGGCCATGGCCAGCACCACAAACGCACTGTCGGCGACGAAACGCCGCCGCGTGCCGAGGCCGAGTCGCACGGCCATGCAGGCCGCTGCCGGTGCGAAGCGTTCGCACTCGCGTCCGACGTCGGAGTCGCGCTGTGGCCACGCCTCGTCGGCGAGTGCAGCCAGCCGAAGGTTGAGCGCGGCGATGCCGTGCATGGAGATCGGCGTGCGAATCGGCCGAAAACTCAAGGGGTCGCCGGGGCGCGGCTGGCGGTGCTGGAACCGCCGACCACTGACAGCAGCGCCGGCAGCATCATCAGGTCGAACACCAGCGCCACGGTGATCGTCATCGCGCACAGCTGCGAGCGTTGAGCGGTCAGCAGGAAATCCGACGCGCCGAGCAGTGCGAATCCGCCCGCCAGGATCAGCGTTGTCGCGAGCACTCCGACGCCGCATTCGCGCACCGATTCGCGAAACGCCATCTGGCCCAAGCCGAACTCGGCGAGGTTCTCGCGGTACTTGGTCAGCAGGTGGATCGTGTCGTCGACGACGATGCCGAAGGCGATGCCCAGCACCGTGATCGCCGCCATGTTGATCTCGCCGACCATCGCTGCCCACAGGCCGAACGAGAACACCACCGGCGCGACGTTCGGCACGATCGATAGCGCGCCCAGCCACGGCGAGCGGAACACCACGAACATGCTGATGACGATCAACCCGAACACAATCGCCGAACCGTAGAGCACCTGGCGCAGGTTGGTCACGCTGACCTGCGCGATCGCCAGGCCGACGCCGCCCGAGCGCACGTCACGGCCGGCGGCCTTCGACACCATCACCTGGTGCAGGCGCTCGGCGGTCTCGGTGAGCGCGAAGCTGGAGTTCGCGTGGCTGTGGAAGTACCAGATCGAATAATCCGCGCGGCCCGGTTCGTTGCGGGTGACGAGGCCCGCCCGCGCCAAGCTTTCGACCGTGAAAGGCTTGAGCGAATCGATCGGCACCGAAGACGCGGGCCGATAGACGGTCTCCGCGCCAGTGTCGAGCTGCCGACGCCGCGCTTCCGCCACGCTGACCACGTCCAGCCATTCGCCAGGCCCGGCCGCCTGGCGCAGCGACCGGGCCAGGTCGGCGTACAGCGCCGTCGATGGCGAAGGCGAGGGATGCTGTCTCGCGGCGATCATGTCGTCCGTCGTGAGCTCCATCGCCAGGACCACGGTCTCGCTGCCGAGGTACTGCGCCTTCAGCAAGGCCAGGTCGCGGTGGAACGTCGTGCGCTCGCCGAACCAGCCCTGCAGACTGTCATCGATGCGCGATGCCGGAATCATCATGGCGCAGGCGACGGTCATTGCCGCGAAGACGGCGAGCACCGTCCGGCCACGGGCCCAGCAGGCGGCGGAGAGCCGGGCCATCGCGTCGGACAGGCCTTGCAGCGTGCCCGACCGCGGCGGCCGCACGATGGCCAGCGCATGCGGCAGCATCGTCACGGCGAGGAAGAGCGCCAGCACCGAGCCCGCGATCACGATGATGCCCATCTGCTGAACCGGTGGCGGGCTGGTGAAGAACAGGGTCGCTTCGCCCATGACGGTCGTCGAGGTCGTCGCGGTGACGGCGAACAGGTTGTGCCGGAACGCGTATCGCAGCGCCTCCTCCTTTGGGGTGCCGCGGCCGAGCAGCAGGAAGAAGGAGTTCGAGATGTGCATCACGTCGGCAACGGCCAGCGTGCCGACCAGCAGCAGCCCGGCGATCGACAGGTTGGTGTAGTCGACGCCGGCGACCGCCGTCAGGCCGGCCGTCGCAGTCACCGGCAGCAGGGTCAGCAGCATGAATAGGCCGACGAAGGCCACCGAGCGATAGATTGCCCACAGCACCAGCGCGACCAGCACGACGGCGATCGGGAAAAGCGTGCGCAGGTCCTTCTTCAGGATCAGGAATGCGGCGTGGTCGAACAGAGTCGTGCCGGCCATGCTGAGCGAATCGCCCGGGACCACGCGCTGCAGTTCGGTCTCGATGACCGCCACCGCGGCCCGCAGGCGGTCGACCGCCCGGCGCCGTGCATGTGCGCCTTGGCCGAGGTCGACCGACACGACCACTGCGGCGGTCGCGCCGTCGCGGCCGATGTAGCGTCCGGCGATCGCCGGGGACGACAAAGCATCGCGGCGGATGACGGCGGCGCTTTCGGGCGACAGTGCGTCCATGCCGAACAGGAAGGGCGCAGCCTTGCGACGCACCTCGCCTTCCGGCATGGTGACCTCGACCAGCTTGTCCAGCTCCAGCCACGAGGTCGTTCCCTTCGCGCCGGGCAGTTTCTGCGCGCGCTGGGCAAGTTGCGTGTACTGCAGCAGGCTGACAAGGCTGAAGGCGTTGCGGTCGGCGGGGCGGTAGAGCAGCACCACCGATTCGCTGGCTTGGCCGAGGCGGGCGGTGAGCCAGTCGTTGGTCTCGAGCGCCCGGTTGTCGTTGCCGACGAAGGCGCGGAAGTCGTTCTCGATGCTGATGCGGGCCATGCCGGCCGAGCTGGCGACCAGCAGGGCCAGCAGGCCCCAGAACACGGATCGGCGGTGCATGATCACAAACTCGACGGCGCGGTCGAGCATCTGGGACCAGGCGCGGTTGATAGTCATGAATTGGCCGAGTAGCCAGGGGCGGTGATCGTGCATGGCACGGCGCCGGGTCCCACCCAGGCAGGGTGGTCCGGCATCCGACCTGGGCATGCGTGCGCGAATGGGCGCTCGGCGCCCGGCGAGGCAAAGCGAGACTCAAGACAAGGCGAAACCACCACGGCGTCGATTACGCCGCCGCTAACGCACACGCAAACTGTTCACCTGCGTGTCCCGAAAACCGAAGACCATCGTCCCGGTCCCCCGAGGCGATTGCACGCTGGACATGATCTGGCTGCCGGAGATGTACGGCGCACCCAGACTGCCGCTGCGTCCGGACGAGAAGGCCTGCTGCAGCGACGACGATACCTGCTGCTTGCCCTGGACAGTGCCCATCGGGCTGGACATGAGCACGTCGTCCGTCATGTGCCGGAGCGCGTCGGACACCGAGCGGCTGCTCAGCGCCTGCACCAGCGCGGTGGCAGCGCGCAGGCGCGCCTGCATGTCGACCGGCGGATCGGCCGCAGCGACCTGCGGCTTGCCGCCGCCGGACGTGCCGCTGCGCTGCCCCTGCTGCGCGGCCCGCTCCCGCTCTGTACGCTGCTGTTCGGCCAGGCGCCGCGCGGCTTCTTCGGCGGCCACGCGTTCACGCTCCTTCAGGGTGTCGACATGCGCCAGCACCGTCTTCACGACCTCCGGCATGGGCACCGCATCACTCGCGAACCCGGGGTCGACCGAGCCGTAAGGCGGCACGATCTGCGACGCGTCCGACGAGCGCGTGGCGGCATTCATCGCGATGCGCATCGAATCGGCATTGCGCTCGACGATCTGGTTCTGGGCCACCAGTAGGCAGTGGTGGAATTTCGCGACGATAGGCTGCACGTACTCGGCCGATCCCGGCAGGCGGGCCAGCGTGTTCGCCATCTTGCCGAGCGCGGCGTTGCGCTGCACATGGCGGGCCAGCGGATGCGGCCCCTGGGTCGGGTACGGGTACGCGGCATCGAGCCGCGAGATCTCGACCCAGTTCGCGAGGCTCCAGTTGACCAGCGAGGTGCCGACGCGGGCCATCGTGCCGAGGATCTGTGCGTCGAAGCGGGCCAGCTGTGCGTCGTAGTTGTCCCCTGCCTTGGCCTGGCGCAGGACAGACTCGCGCTGGGTCAGCGAGGTGCGCAGCGCATCGACACGGCCCTGCACGAAGGTCCAGCTCGAATCGATCTGCGCCGCGGTCTCGGCTTCGTTCTGCATGCCCTTGACCGACAGCGCGAGGCCGACCGACGGGCAGGAGAAGTTGTTGAGCCACTGGATCGACGCGGCAGCACGGTCGATCGCGTTCTTGTCGGCCACGTCCTGTGCGGTCGCGGCGCCGCATGCCAACAATAGTGCGCAAGGCCAGAGGCGCATCGCGCCGAAGGCATTCCGGGGGCGAGCCATCACCTGTCGAGGCGCAAGGCGGGGCGCTGGGACACGAGCATCACCGGCGTGCGCTGGGCCTGCGAGACACCGGCACTGTTGAAGCTTTCGCTGGTCAGCGACTGCGGCGACGCGCCAGCGTAACCGGTGCAGACCTCAGTGCCGGCGGCCTGCACCCGTTCCAGCAGCAGGCTCTGCATGTCGGCACGGCCCGCGGCCGAAAGCTTGCCGCCGGTCACCTCGACCTTGGCATCGTTCGGGTTGCCGCAGAAGAAGCCCGCCTTGTTCTGCGCCGGATAGACCAGTTCGGCAAGCGCCCCCGTCGCGTCAAGCTTGTATTGGGCGTTGATGCGCACGCTGCCATCGGCGCCCTGTGGCTGCACTTGGTTCAGTGCCGCACAGCTGTTGTCCTTCGGATCGTGGCGGACACAGAAGTTCGGTGTGGTGCGCGACCACTCGAGCACCTTTGGCGCGGCGACGAAGGCGGCGTCGCGGCCGAACAGGTCGCGGGCAGACGGTCCGCTCGTCGGTGCCGCCGCGGTACCGGGGCCGGACAGCAGGCCCGAGCCGCTGCCGGAACCCAGCTCGACCACCTCCCAGTTTGTCGCGGCTTCGGCTAGGCCCGAGTAGACGATCTTTGAATCGGCCATGCCGCGCGCGGTGACGCGCACCAACGTCGGGCACTGCTGGCGTAGCAGGAAGGTCACGTTGTTCATCAGCCGCGCGGTATCGGGCCCGTTACGGAACGATTCGGCACTGCGGCCGTTGAAGATCAAGCGCACGCTGTCGGCGCAGCGCGCGCCGTCGAAGCGCGCCGAGATCGCGCCGTCGGCAGTGGTCAGGAAGGGCAGCAACCCTTGTGCCGGCGCGAGGGCCGGCGCGGCGAGAACACAGAGCAGGGCCAGGGTGGGAGCGTGTCGTTGCATCGTCGAAGCGCCGCGGACGGCGATGGGAAGGTTCATTGACGGGCGCCGCAGGAGCGGGCATCGGTCTGCGCGGTGATGCCGACGGAGGTCAGGAAGCCGACCATGCCCTCGGACCGCAGCGCATAGTTGATCTTCTCGGACTGTTCCTTGTCGACGCTGATGTAGGTGTTGACACCCACCACGCGCCCGCAGGCATCGACCAGCGGCCCGCCCGAATTGCCTTTGGCGATCGATGCGGTGTGCACCACCACCGGCAGGCCGCCGGCGCCGGTCTGCAGCGACCGCACGGCGCCCTGCGTCAGGTTCAGGTCGGGCGCGGCAGTGGTGTCGCCGCCGAGGAAGCGCTTGAATGAAGGATCGTCCTTGATGACGACGGCAGGGTAGCCGGCCGCGACGACCGGCGACAGCTTGCTGAGCCCGGTCGTCACCTCGACCACCGCGGGCGCGGTGCCGTCGTCCATGCGGACGAGGGCGAAGTCGGCGGCGCCGAATTCCTGCCCCTCCGACACCTTTAGCAAGGTGGCACGACGCGGTGACCCGAGCGACTTGCTGACCAGTAGCAACTGCGCGCCCGCGCCGCCGACGACGTGGCGATTGGTGACAAGCATGGTCGGTGCGACGAAGAAGCCGGTGCCACCGGAGAGCTTCCCGCGGTCGTCGACCAGAACCATCGCGGTCACCTGTTCGAGCCGCTGGGCCAGTGCGAAGTCGGGCAGCAGCGTGGCCGCGCCGGCCTGCGTCGCCGGCACGGCCGGGCCGCTGGCGGCCGACGACTTCGGGGCCGACGCCGGCGTGCCAGTGAGGGGCGGCAATTGCGAGCCTGGCGCGAAGGTCTTCAGGCTGTGGCCTGGCGGACACTCGGGCGCATTGGCCGGCTTGATCGAGGCCAGTTCCGCGGCCAGAGTGCGACCCCGGTCGACCGCGGCCTGCAGCCGTGCGCGCTGGTCCTTCGTGCCCTGCATGTCGCGCCAGCGCTGCCAGGCGAACCACAGCGCTGCGAGGATCAGCAGCAGCGTCACGATGCCGATGACGACGGCCAGTACCTTGCCGCGGGCCGGGGTTGGGCCGGGTCGTCGTTCCGACCGTCCGGCCGGTGTAGCGTCACTCATCGACTCAGGACCCTCGCTGAGGCCGAACCACCGGTCCGATCACCTCGTTTGTCGCGCTTCAGTTTACCGAAATTCACCATGCGCGTTGCGGCTACAGTAGCACGAAGCATGAGGGGGACGCGTGCGAACCACACGCCTGGGATCGAGCACTTCGCAGCACGGCCACGCGCTCGCCGTCAACGGTCAGTCTCTGGTCGCGGCGCATGCGCAGATCGCATCCATCATCGCCAGCCGGCTCGGCCGTGGCCATGCCGAACTGCTGGCCACGCCGACGCCGGATGCCGACGGCAACTTGATGTGGAGCACGCCGCTCCCCGGCACGCCGGTGCCCGCGTCGCAACTGCCTAACGAAGAACGCGCCGCGCTGCAACGCCGCGCCGAGCGTATGCTGGGCGACATCCGCGGGCTGTCGGCCCAGATGGTGGCCGAGGGCGGCGCGTCGGCGCTAGTCGGCCGCATGCTCGAAGGTGCAGCGCGGGTACCGGCCGGGGACTGGCTGTACAGCGTCGGCGGCCGGCCGGTGATGATGATGTGGGGGCACAGCACGACGGCGGAGCCGTCGCAGGGCGTGGCCGCGGCTGCGCCTGCGGCGGGTACGGCGACGGCGGCGATGGCTGCTGTAACGGCGGCTGAGGTCGCCGGCCTGCCTGCGATGCTGCCGGCTGCGGGCGGCGATGGTGGTCCGCCCGTCGCGGGCGAGCCCCCAGATTCGAAGCCGCTGCGCCGCCGCTGGCTGTGGTGGCTGCTGCTAGTCCCGCTTCTGCTGCTCGCGGCCTGGCTGCTATCGCGCTGCGCGCCGGCGGAGGACCAGTCCACCCAGATCGCCGAGAGCGAAGAGCGCAACCGCGTGCTCGAGGCCGAGATCGCCAAGCGCAAGTCGGCGCAGCAGTTCATGTGCGTGCCTGAGCCGCCGGGCGCCGCGTCGGCACCGGCCTCGTTGCCGGCGTCGGCCGTGCCGCCGCCTGCGCCGCCCTCCGCCCCCGAGCCACCGCCCTCCGCACCCTCGGCGCCGCCGCCGGCGGATCCGCTGGACGAACTGGGCAAGCGCATCGATGCCGCGAAGAAGGACTGCAACGCGCTGCAGAAGATGTTGAAGGACGAACCGCTGCTGAAGCGCAGTGAGCCGCGCGCCAATGCTCTGAGGGCCCGCGCGCTGCAGGCCATGCAGGAGAACTGCAAGGAGAAGCTGATCAGCGAGGCCAAGAACCTGTGCCCGGGCAGCCGGCCGAAGGAACTGGCGCCGGAACTCGTGATGGTGTTCGACGCGTCGCGCTCGATGGAGTTCGGCATCGGCGTCACCGAGCAAGAGATCGACATGGTGATGAACGCCGAGCGCTTCCGCCTGCCGCCGATCATGCAGGAGGCGTTGCGCGCGCGCCATGCGCCGTATCGCACCGAGCCGCTGCGCATCACCGCCGCGAAGCGGGCGGCGCTGGCAGTGGCGCAACGGGCGCCGTCGGACGCCAACATCGGCCTCGTCGTTGCGGCGACTTGCCCGGCCGCCGAGACGCGCGGTTATTACTCGCCGGGGCAGCGCGGCATGCTGATCTCTCAGCTGAAGGCGGTGGAGCCGACCGGCGGCACGCCGCTCGCGGACGGCATCGCCAAGGCGGGCCAGATGGTCGACGGCGTCAACCGCGAAGCGCTGATGCTGATCATCTCGGACGGCCGCGAAAGCTGCAATGGCGACCCGTGTGCGGTGGCGCAGGCACTTGCGCGTTCGAAGCCGCACCTGCGCATCAACGTGCTGGACATCACCGGCACCGGCGCCGGCAACTGCGTGGCCGCAGCGACTAAGGGCACGGTCTTCACCGCGCGCAGCGCCGGCGATGTGGACGAGATGATGAAGGCCGCGGCGGCGAACGCGATGGCGCCGGCGAATTGCAAGAACCCGTGAGAGCGCGGCTGTGGCCGACGGTTTGTCAGACCGGAGGACGAACGGTCGATCAGAAGAACGGGCACTTCATGGCGCTCGACCAGAAGTCGTGTTCCCAGTCAGGCACAGGGGGTGGCTGGGACATCTGGCCTTCCCAGATCCGCTCGTCGAGCCGGTAGACCGCTTCGCCGTAGTAGGGGCAGCTGCCGTAACCGCTGCGGTCCATTGCCAGCTTCACGCGGCCGCCGATCCGTTCGAGGATCTGCTGACGCACTTCCGGGTACGGCACTGGACGCATCACCCGGTTCAATAGGTCGTTGGCATCCTTGTAGCCGGCAGGAATCTGCCTGATGCAGCCCGGCACGGACTTGTCGAGCGAGTTCAGCAGCAGCTTGCGAACCTCTGTGCCGTTGCGCGGAGCTTGTCCGGACCGTACCGCGACCGCCAGGGCCGACTTCGCCCCGTCCCAGACGCACAAGCCGTACGACACGACGATGCGGTTGCGAATCAGGTCGCATTCCAGCCCCTCATAGTCATGCCGCAGGATGGTGTACTTGGCCGGATCGGACTGTTCGATAAGCCAGTACGCGGCCGAGTAGACGCGCAGCGGATCCTTGCTGGCTTCGGCCTTGGCGATGATGAGTTCGAACTCGTCATAGAGCCGCTGGTGATAGCGATTCCATTGAGCTGTGGTGCACACGCCCATGCTGCTGGCGTTGGGGCCGGCCAACCAGTCGCGGCAGGTGGGTGGCGACCATTGGCGCGGATAGTCGGTGGTGACCTGTTTGCGTTGACGGATGAGGTCCTCGACCGTCGCATCGCGGGGACCATCGAGAGTGGGGCAGGTGCCGTTGAACGTGCCGCCAGCCACCGAGCCGGCAAGCGGCTGGAATGGTCCGCGAGCTGTCACCGACACCACGTTCTCGCCCGGGATCATCCGCCCAGCCATCGTCAGCCGGCCGAGCGTCAGGATGTTCGGAATCGGATTGCGCGGCCCGCCGCAGACAGGCTGACCGCTCGGGTTGTGGTGCGGGTTCACAAGATAGCCGGCCAGGCGCAGCGTCGGGCTGACCGTCAGCGCACCGCAGACCGTGCCCTGTACTGCCGACAGCTCTACCGTCACCATCTGCCCTTCGACGAAGCCCTTCACCACTGGTTTCGTGCAGCCAGGCACGCCCTCCAGCAACTGCCGGCGATACATCAGCTGCGTCACTTCGATGCGCTGTCCGCTCGCCGCGGCGGACTTGAATTCGGCATCCGTGTCGAGCGCGGCGCCCATCTCTTTCAAGGTCTTAGCAATTGCGTCGTCGAGCGCCGGACCGTAGCGCCACAGGCTGCAGTCGATCAGCGGGCCGGTGGGGACGGAGGTATCGAGCTGCTGGGCCCAGGCCGCAGCACTGATGCCAAACAACAGGGCCGCGAAAAAGCCGATGGGCATGGGTTGCAGTTGTGGGGCGCAGACCGTCATGACGATTCGACGGCAGGACACTGGACAGCGCGGTTCAACTGTTGATGACGACCAGGATCTGACTCAACCGACTTGTCAGCAGCAGGACTTCCTTCTGCAGCTCTTCGGCTTCCTGCTGAGTGAGGTGGCCGGCGGCAACGTTTTCGGTAAGAACTGAGACGGCAGACGCTGCGTCGATCGGCAACGGCACAAGCAACGCGGACTGTGGCGTCTGCAGCTTACCGGCCATGCGTGCCAACTGAATCTGACGGTAGGCGCAAGATCCCGCCGGTGCCCAGGTGCCGGCCGCTTCACCAATGAACTTACCGGCCTTGTTGCCCACGTAAGCACCGCCCAGAGCGCCGAGTATCGGGTGACCGACCTGGGCACCTTTGTAGAGACCGATTACACCACCTGCCACCGTGCCAGCGACCACGGGGTCCCTTATCGACGAGGACGCTGGTAGATTGGGCAAGGCACCCGCTCCCACCTGGTTTTGGGCGATATTGCTATACACCTCGCCCAGCGCTGCGATCATTTCCTTGCTGCAGCGAAATTTCCTCAGCTCGACCGCGCAGCTGAGTTTGAACTCGTTGAGCGGGTCGGTTTGGCTGGACACCCCGAACGTGTTCTTGTTGAGGACTTCCGGGAACACAGCAATCGATGCGACACCCCCAATGTCGCCGGTCGATACCGATCGGCAGTTATAGAACTGCATCTTGGTCGCACCGATGCCAACGCTATTCTGGTTCTGCGCCCATGACCACGCTGGGTGCAACAAAGCGATCAGTGCAAGCGACGTTAACAGGCAGCGGAGCACTCTCATTTAATAGTCCAAGTGTGCCTACTTTGTCTTCAACGCCTGGGCTAACTCCGCCTCCAACTTCTTCTGCTTCGCCTCCAGCTCGGCAAGGTGCCTGGCCTTGTCCGCCTCCACCTTGGGATCGAGCGGCTTGCGCTGGTCCGCGGCGTTCTTCAGCTGGAGCGAAGCCAGTTCGGCCTTGAGGCTGGCCTGCTGGGCCTTGAGCTCATCGTGCTTGGCCTGGGTGAGCTTTCGGTCCGACAGTGCTCTCGCCAACTCGCCATCCATCGCCTTGGTTTGGTCCTGCGCAGCGGCCACCTGCTGCTGCATCTTTTTGGCGTCCCGCTCGGCCGAAATTTTCTTGTCTTCCAGCGTCTGCTTCTGCGCGGCGGCTTCCTGCTGCTTCTTCTGCTCTGCCGCCATGCCCTGGTCGATATTGCCGCCGCGCCGGGTGTCTTCGCCGGCGCGTCGGTAGGCGTCGACGGTGCCGCAGCCGGCGAGCGACGTGGCGAGGATGGTCAAGGCAATCAATGTCTTCATGTCGATTCCCGATTCGCACTCAGGCCGTGAACGGTACCAGCGCGGCGCTCAGCTTTTTGACGTTCGCTTCGAGTTCTGCGACCTTTTTCGTCATCGCAGCGATCTGCGCATCGAGCTTGCTGCGCTCCGGCGGCGTGCCGCGGAAATTGGCCGATGCCTTCTGGTATTCGTCGCGGGTCGCGCGGGCATCCTTCAGCGCCGTCTGCATCGTGTCGAGGTTCTCCTGATCGCGCTTCGCCTCGGCGCGGGCCTGCTCGGCGGCGACTCGCTTCTGCCGCACGTCGTCCTGCAGCTTGCGCAGCCTTCCCTGTGCCTCGGCGACCACCGCATCCGATGCGTCGATGATCTGCTGGATGCGCGCGTTGTCGGCTTCCATGTCGCGGGTGACCTGCTGCATCGCGCGAAGTCGGTCGTTGCCGGCCTTCTGGGCCACGGCCTGCGCGTATCCTTTACTGACGCCTTCGATCGTGACCACTACCACCGCTGCGCCCATGCAGCGCTCGCGCGACTGCTTGTCGCGCGGGAACGCCGCCCAGCACTTGGCCAGCAGCAGCGGACCCTTTTCCAGCGCAGTCGCGAGGAAGCCACCGAAGACGACGTTTCGAAAGTTCTTCGTGTCCTCCTGCAGCTGCCTTTCAGCAGCGCTGCGCTGGGCCTCGGTCTGGCGTGGCGCCAGCGTGTAGGGCAGTTGGCCGTCGCCGGTGCCGCTGCTGGTGCCGGACGGCGCCGGACGCGATGGGGAGGTGGGCAATGGGGCGGGGGCGGGCGACGGGGAGGCCGGCGCGCTGCGACCGGGCGATGGGGAGGGCGATGGCACCCCTTTCTGTGCACAGCCGAGCACCAGCAGCGCCACCAGCGGCCAGGCGGCCCTGATGGCAAGGAGGCCACGGGACCTGCGTTCACGCGTTTCGAAATCGGACACACATCCTCCCGCCGTCAGGCGCATTCACTTTTGTTTGGCCAGCTCGGCAATGAGCTTGGCCTTGTCGATCACGACGCCCCGGCGGGCTTCCTGCCCGTACCGGACCACCACGTCGATAATGCCGCCGTAGCCCTGGCGACCCCGGGCCTCGAACTCGCGCTTGAGGATTTCACCCTGGGCGGTCGCCACCGGGCCGGGGACATCTAAACCCATCTGCTTGATGGTGTCAATCAGATAGCCCGCACTGTCGTCGAGACTGCGCTGCGCCTCCTGCAGGCGCGCCTCGACGTTCTTCTTCAGGTCCGGATTTGACACGCTAGCGACCATGCCGCGCAGCGGGTCGATCGTCGCTTGATCCTGCACGATCTTGCGGGCGACGTAGGTGCCGACCTGGATCTGGTTCTTCGCCGCGCGGTCGCGCTGCTCGTTGCGTGCCTGTATGTTCGCCTTGATCACGGCGCCGACGCCCTCGATGCGGTTCTTCAGCGCCGGCTCGGTGACCAGCTTCGCGAGGGCCTCCACTTCTTTGACCGGATCGGACAGCGCTTGCGCCGAAGCCGCGTTGCCGGCCGCGGACGCGGCACCACCGGCCGGTGCGCTCTGCGCGAGCTTCTCGTGCAGGCCCTTGACGGCCGCCAGCACCTGCGGCGAAGGCAGCGACGCCGCGACGATGGCCACGCGCAGGCCGGTGGCACGGTCGCGTCGCTCGCTGCTCTTGTCGACCGGCACGTACTCGATGCGGTAGGCGCTGCGCAGGTCGGCCAGCTGCGTACGGTAGTCGCCGCCCTTGATCGTGTAGCCGCCGGCCTGGCCGTGCATGCGCGAATACTTGTTGAGCCGGAACGGGTCGAGCACGAATTCGCCGGCATTGCCCAGCATGTCGTGCAGGCCCAGAGGATTGGGTTTCAGCTGGCCGATGCCGTTCAATTCGTTGTTGGACGACTCCGTGCCCGCATACCACGCATAACGAGCGGGACCTTCGGGCATCGGGAAGGTCGCCTGTTCGAACTGTTCGGGGGCCAGGGCCATGCCGCCGCGGGCCGCGAACTCCCATTCGGCTTCGGTCGGCAGCCGCATGAAACCCATGCCGCCGCCTTCGGTCGGCATCTTGGCCGCCGCGTTCTTAACCAGCCACTCGCCGTAGCGGCCGGCGAAGGCCACGGCTTCGTTCCAGGTCACCGAGGTCTTCGGCAGGCGCGCGGTGTCGCCCGGTGTCGGGCAGGGGCTGCCGAGTGCGTCGAACTGCAGCTGGGTTACCTCGTACTTGCCGATCAGGTAGTAGCGCTGCGCCTTGGCCTTCGGGTCGGTGAAGCCGCCGCCGATGTAGTCGGTGCGCACGTTCTCGACGTAGCTGAAGCGCGCGTCGGGGTTTCCCAGCTGAGCACGGCGATCGTCCAGCGCGTCGGCGCTGGTCACCGCGACACGTCGGAAGACCATCGATCCGCCGCAGGGCATCGGCAGCACGACATCGTCGGCCTGCGGCGCGGGGTTGTACAGCGCAGCGGGCCAGGGCGCCTGGGCCCGCGCCGCGCCCGATGCCAACAGCGTGATCGCGCACAGCAGCATCCTGCGGTGGGCGCCCGGCCGGCCGGAAGAGTGTTCAGTGTTCTCGCAGTTCATCTGCAGCCTCCACGTTGGATGCACGCCAGCCCCCGAAGAGCGCCGGCAGCACGGACACGCCCAATGCAGCCAGCGTGCCGACCGCCACATCGATGCCCTGCAGCCGCACCGCCGCTTCGCTGGTGGCGAGGTGCGAAGCGAAGTGCGCGTTGATCGCCGCGGCGCCGGCTTGGTAGACCAGGAAGGCCATCGCACTGCCGAGCACCGCGACCAGCGCGGCCTGCACGCAGGGCATCGCGACCAGCCAGCCGCGGCCGTGGCCGGTGAGTTTCAGCAATGCGAATTCCCGGCGCTTGCGCCGCACGGTCGCGATCTGCAGCGCGGCGAGCGCGACGACCGCGCCCCCCACCGTCACTGCGCCGACCAGCCCCAGCACGGTGCGCAGGTTGCGCTGCAGGCCGAGCGTCGCTTCGATCTCGCGTTCGGCGGTGCGTGTTGAGATGCCTTCCGACTCAAGGCGCTGAACGAGCGCCGAGACCTCGCGGATCGACGTCGCGTGCATGCGGAACAGCGGGTAGACGGTTCGGGCGGGCGGCGGCCCGTTGCCGTCCGAGCCGAGGCCTTCCACCGTGAAGCCTTCGCGCCAGCGTTCAATGCGCTCCAGCAGCGCCGGCGGCGCCAGCGCCTCAGACGAATCGGAGACCGAGAGCGGCAGCAACGCCGCGACCTTCACCGATACCGCGGCGTTCTCGTCCCGACCCTCGCGCCTGCGCTCCAGCGCGATGCGAACCGTGGCGCCGGCCGCCACATTCAGCTTGCGGGCGGCCTCCGCGCTCATCACCACCGCCTCGCCGGCGGGCGGTGCGATACCGCCGAGCAGCGGGTCGTTCGCGCCGGTCTCTCTCAGCGGGAATAGATCTGCCCCGTTGTCGCTGCCGACACGGACCAGTGCTGACGAGGCGCGCACGGTCGGCACCACGAAGGCCACTTCAGGCCAAGCGCGGGCGCGGTCTAACCATGCCGCATCGAAGCGGCTCGCGCCACTGCCGACTGGTTCGATACGGCGCATCAGCGGATCGCGGTCCTGCCGCTCGATCAGCGCGCCGATGACGCCGCGTTCCAGGCCCCACAGCGTCCACAACGGGGCCAGCGTGGCGGCCAGCACGCAGGCGGTGCACAGCGCCAGCCAGCGCTCGTGCCACAGGTCGCGCCAGGACAGGCGCAGCAGTGGGCCCCAGCGCAGCGCGGCGTTCACGAGACGGCCCCGAGCATAAGCACGCCGCGCTCGACCCGGCAGTGGCGCAACGGCACGCGATGGCGTTCCAACAACGCGGCGTCGTGGCTGACTATCACCAGCGCCGAGCCCTGGTCGCGCGCGAGCGACAGCAGCATAGCCATCGCGGCCGGTGCATGGTCGATGCCGAGCGAAGCGGTGGGTTCGTCGGCGAGCACCAGCGCCGGCCGGTGCGCTACCGCCCGCGCGATCGCGACGCGCTGCCGCTGGCCAATCGACAGCTGCGCCGGGAGCCGGTGTTCCAGCCCAGCCAGGTCGAGCGCGGCCACCAGCGCACGGGCATGGGCCGAATCGGGCCGGCCAAGCAACTGCTGCTGCAGCATGACGTTCTCGATCACCGGCAGGCTGGGCAGCAGCCCTCCGGTCTGCAGCACGACGCCGACGTGGCGGGCGCGCAGGTCGGTGCAGGCGGCCACGGCGCCGCGCGCCCATAGCGATGCTGCGTCGTCGCCCATCAGCTGGAACCGGTCCGCCGCGGTCGGCCGGCGCAGCAGGGCCAACAGGTCGATCAGTGTGCTCTTGCCGCAGCCCGACGGGCCGGCAATGCCCATCACCTCGCCCGCCTGAAGTTCGAAGGTGTCGAGCGCGAGCCTGAAGTCTTCGGCATCGCTGCGCTCCGACGCACGTCGGTACGCCAAGCCCTGGATGTCGATTACCGGCGACATCGGGTCAGGGCAGCGCGTCAAACGGTACCGGGTAGACGCGGTCGCCTTCGGCCGCTGCTGGGTGCAGCTTGACCCAGCGGTCGACGTCGTCGTGGAAGCGCTGGTACAGCGCGACGTTGGAGCGAAGCGTGTCGATCACCGCCTGGGCCGTGCCGACCGGCATGTTGGTCCAGTCGTTGAGGTTGGTCTTCATCAGGGGGCTCTGGTAGGGCAGGCCTTCGAGGTATTCGCCCATCAGGCCCGACTGTTCGAGCGTCTTGGCCTTGCCCTGGCCGAGCTTGCTCGGGTCGCGGCCCATCGCCACTGCGGCGCTGCGCAGCTGATCGAAGAATGACGCCGGATTCGCGATGCCCCTGTCGTAGGCGTCGGCCAGCCCGCGCAGCGTCGACTGCAGGTCCGACAGCTGGTTCTTCGTCAGCAGCAGCCGCACGCTAAGCGGCTTGGCACCCTTCGCGACGTCGATGTCGCTGGCCCAGGCCTCATACATCGGCGGCGACTTCGTGCCCTGTTGCCGGCCGAGGTAGGACAGAACCATCGCCCGGCCGACGCTGTCGACGGCCTGGCCGATTGGGTCTGCGCCGGGCGCGGCGGGCGCCGCCTGCAGCGCCTTCAGCGGGGCGCGCACCTGGTCGACCAGCGCCTTCGCCATCGCCTTCACGTCGGCCTCGAACTTCGCGGGGTCGCCGGCCTCGACCGGGAAGTACAGCGACGAGCGCCCGGGCCAGGCAGACAGCTGCCGGTACTGCTGCTCGGCGATCGCATGGTCGGACTTGCCTTCCGGCGTCTTCAGGTGCATGGCGTAGATCGCGACGCCGCGCTCCTCCGCGTAGGTGCGCAGCTGCGCGGTCTTCAGCTTGGTCGACGCCAGAGGCGAATTGCCTTCGCGGGCACTGGCATCGCTGATGAAGACGATGTAGCGGCCACCGTAGTTCTGCCAATTTATCTTGCGCAGTGCTTCGTCGAGCGCGGCGAAGGCGTCTTCCGCGAATGCGCGGGTCGAGACCTTGGTCGCGTTGAGCGACTTGATCGCGGTCATGAATTGCTCGCGCGAGGCGCTGGAGTTCGGATCGGCGAAGACCTTCGACAAGTAGTCGACGCCCTTGGTCTTGGCGGGGTCGTCCTGGAAGCCGATCAGGCCGAACTTGATGCGGTTCAGCACCTTGGCGTCCTCGGCCTGCTTCAGCACCTCTTCCATCGCGGTGCGGGTGCGGTCGATGTAGGGCTGCATCGAACTCGTCGCATCGATAACGAACACCACGGCCGAGTTGAAGTTGGTGATGCCGGAATCGGTGCTTGGCGCCGGCGCGGCCGGCGCTACCGGCTCCCGCGTGATCGAGGCGACTTTCAGCAGCCGAGCGTTCGGTCCGGACTTCAGCACGGTCGATTGCGACTCCAGCACCGGCAGCAGGTAGAACTGCTTCTGGATGTCGACGAACTTCTCGGGTTCGGCGGCTATGACGGCGTGCGTGGGCCCGAGAGTGCCCTTCTCGGTGATCTCCTTCAGCAGCTTCTGCGACTCGGCCGGAGGGTTGTCACCGTTGACGAAGCCCGACAGCCCTTCCTTCGTACGGAAGAACAGCACGCGCTGGCGATTCGACGGCACGCTGAAAGCCACGGTGATGGCGTGTTTCCACGGCACCGTCTGCACCTCTTCGATGTAGCCGTCGGTCTTCCCGTTGCTCGCCGCGCCGACGAGCAGCCAGTTCTTGCCCCCTTCGGCCACCCGCTCGTAGACGAAGAAGGCGGCGAACGGTTCGACCGCCTTGCCGGCCGCGCCGGCCTTCGGCGCGACCTGCGCGCCTGGACGCGTCAGCACACGTTGGTAGAGCGACTTCTTGCCGTCCATCAGCATCGGCGTCTTCGGCTGAGCACGGACCCACGGCGTCGAAGTGGCCAGCGCGGTCGAGGCCGCGGCCAGCGTGAGCACGCGGCGGCGGGGGAAGGGAGGAAGGTTCATTCAGCGGCTTTCATCGAATTCGAAAGAGGCCTCAGTTGCCGAGCGCCTTCTTCGCCTCGGCATGGCCCTGGTCGGCTGCCTTGCGCAGCCACAGCACGGCCTGCTCAGGACCATCGGCGACGTCGGTGCGACCCTGCTTCAGCAGCATCGCATAGCGGTACTGCGACTCCGCGTCACCGGCCTCGGCGGCCTGCTTGTACCAGCGCGTCGCCTGCATCGGGTTGGCGGCCGGCAGCGGGCTAGTCTCGGCGGACCAGGTGTCGGGGTCGTAGAAAGCGCCCAGCTTGCGCGCCGCTTCCGCATTGCCGCGCTCGCCGGCGGACTTGTACAGCAGCAGCTGGCCATCGAGCAGCTTCTTGCCGGTGGCCAGCGTATTGGCCTGCTCGAGGGCCTGTTCGGCGCTGGGCGAGGTCGCCAGGAAATCACGCACGGCGGCCAGCGTGTCCAACTGCTTCACGGGGGCCGAGGCAGGTGGTGCCACGGCGGTGGCCGACGCGGCTGATGCGGGCGACGCGACCGGCACCAACTCGTCTCGATCGCGCAGCATCACCCAGGCGATGCCGGCGGCGGCGATTGGCAGCACGACTAGGCCGACCCACAGGCCCTTGCGGCTCGGCGGCGGCGGGACGGGCTTGCGGTCGTCCGGATCGATCGGCAAGGTCGGCGGCGGCGCCACGGGCTCGACGACGGGCAGCGGCTCGGTGTTGTTCTCGAACGGCAGCGGTTCCGGCATCGCCGGCGGTGGCAAGGGTTCGGGTCGCAGGGGCTGGGGCGGCGGTGGCGGTTCGGTGGCCGGCGATGGCGGCGCGGGAACGGCCGCGACCGGCACGGCGGACTGCACCCACCCGCTCGGCGGCGTGACGACGCGCCGCATCGTCGCCGGCCCGGTGAAGCGCTCCTCGATCTCCAGCCCTTCGACCTGACGGATCACCAGCTTGTACGGCTGGCTCGGCCGCAGGTGGTAGGTGATCCACTCGTCGATCTCGATCAGCAGCAACTCGCCTTCGCGCCGAGCCCCCACCGGCCGGAACCGGAAGACGGCGGTGCGCCAGGGATCGGCCGGCGTCTGTGGGTGCAGGTAGCGGTCGACGGCGCCGGGCTGGATCACCGAGATCTCCAGCGTCTCGGGAATCAGCAGCACGGCCTGTGCAGGTCCGGCGACCTGCAGCACGGCCTTGCCGTTCGGATGATGGGGCAGTTGGACGAGGCGGGTCGGCATGGGCGTAGCGGAGGAGGATCAGTCGGCGCCAATCAGTCGGCGCTGACCCGGGTCACCGGGACGATCTCGGTCAGGATCTCACCGAGCATCCGGTTGTCCTTCTCGTCGATCTCTCGCCCGCCGAGGAAGCTGACATTGTCGAGACCGAGTTGCTTCAGCGACACCCCCCAGTCGAGGAAGTAGGTCGATTCGAGCACCAACCGCTGTGCGCCCAGGTCAGGGATCTTGCCGGGCGCCGGGATCGGAGGCGCCTCGAACACGGCCCGCGTGCGCACCTGGGGCGGCTCCGGATAACCGGGCCGCTTGTCGGCCGGCAGGCCGCCGTAGCCGAGGTAGGCGACGTGATCGTTGACCATCGTGGTCGCGAGGCCGGCGCTGCGGTCGGCGGCGTCGTCCCAGCGCAGGTTCGAGGCGGCGACCTGGCTGCGCACGCTGTCGGCGATGCGCTGGGCGAGGTTCAGCCGGTGCGCGGCAATCACCAGCTCGTTGCCGACATCGCCGACATGCTGCGACTCGAAGCCGAGCGCGGCCAGCGCCGCGGTGCGGGTCGCGAGGCCTCGCACGCGCTCGGTCCACAGATTGATGAGCCGCAGCGCGAAATCGTCGTAGCGATCGCGCTGCCGGGGCGGCGGAGGCGGGGGCGCCGCGGTGGTTCCGGCGGCCGGCGCCTTCATCGCGCTTTCAAAGAAGTCGTCCTCGTCATCGACCGGCGCAGGCACAGGCGCAGCCGCGGCGGGCGGCGGCGGTGCCGCCGCCACCGACTTCATCGACCCAACGTTCAGGAACGCGGCGCGAACCTCGGCCTCGGTCAGCATCATGCACTGCAACAGGTGCACGAAATTGCGGAAACCCTGCGCCTTCGCGGCAGCCGCGAGGCGCCGGCGCAGCAGCATCAGCGCGTCCTCCTTGTCTTTGCGCGACGCATCGTCGTCGGCCTGGTAGAAGCGGCGCAGGCGGGTGTCGAGCTGCTTGGCCTGATCGACCAGGCGGCCGACCATCTGGCGGGTCTTGAGCTTGGGCGACAGCACCCGATCGAGGTTCGCGACGAGATGGCTAACACCGCCGTCGTTGAACGCGACGGCCTGGTCCCACGCCTGCCCGGGGTCTGCGAAGTGCCGGCTCGATTTCTCGCCGGCGATGACGCCCGAGCGCGTCGAGGCCAGCTGGTCGCGGGCCTCCTCGGCGATGCCGATCTCGCGACGGTTGCCCTTGGGCCCTTCGTACTCGAACACGCCGTCGAGCGGGAACTCCGGATTGCGCAGGAAATAGGTGTTGTTGAACGGAACGCCGTTGCTCCAGTTCTGCAGCCAGTCCTCGTGGCCGTAGAGGCCGTACATCGACGACTCCAGCCGCGCCTCGATGCGATTGCGAATGGCATCGGGCTTGTCGCCGGGCTTGGACCTCAGCTCTTCGTCGAACCATGTGAGCACGAAGAACAGTGCACACGGCAGTGCGGCGCGCGCCGCCGGATTGTCGCCATGCGTGTGGCCGATCCAGAAACGTACCAGCCCGGTCAGGTCCTTCACCTCGGCCGGCTTCGGCGGCATGCACAGCAGCATGCAGGCGAGTTCGCGTTCCTCAGTGTAGCGCTGGAAGAGGTACGACACCTTGCCGCGGCGGACCATGTTGCGCACCTCGGCCGCGCGCGTCGCATCGTCGGTCGAGAGGTTGACCATGTGCTCGCGCGAACGGGCGCCCGGGAAATCGAGCATGTCGGTGTGCTCGAAGAAGGCCCAGGGCTGCGTCTTCATCACGATCTTCAGCTCGGCCACGAGCGCGCACAGCGTGGCCCGCGACACCTGCACCGGTGCGCTGTCGCTGCCGTCGGCGCGTTCGGGGACCACGCTGATCAGGTCGGTGCGATCGGCCTCCGTGCCGAGCCCGTGCTGCACGATGTCGACATCGATGATGCTGCGCTCGCGCGGCACCAGGCTCTCGATCGCCGCGCGGGCGTTGGGCACCTGGCCCAGCCGTTCGAGCGCCTCCAGCATCAGCGTGAAGATGCGGGTGACCTCGGGCACGCCCGCCCACAGCTGGCTGTAGAGCTCGATGCGGCCGCGGATCGGCAGGCGGTGGCCGAAGCGGACCAAGGCCTCCCAGTAGCCGCCGTCGGTAAGCGGGCCGATGGTGGTCGGGTAATTCAACTTAAAGTACTCGCCGATGTCGAACATGCGCACTTCGTCCAGGTGCGCCGGGGGCGGCCCGGCCTGCGATTCGAGCTTGCCGATCGTCGCCCGCACCTTGTCGGCGGGCGGCAGCTTCAATTCGCGCTTGTTCTGGTCGAAGTCGGACAGGAAGCTGTTGCCCAGGATTTTCACTAAGTCGGTTTCGGTCAGCAGTCGCAGCTCGACCGGGTGGCTGCTGTCGCGCGTGCCAGGAATCGCGGTGAACCGCGTCACGAGGCCGGTGGATTCCTTGCCGCCCGCCGGGTTGATGTCCTGGATGAAGTTGCGCTCGTCGCCGGCGAAGTCGGCGATCAGCGGCTGCCCCTTGGTGCGGCCGAGCACCGAGACCAGGTAGGACTTGCCGGCCTGGCTGGGGCCGAACACTCCGGCACTGCTGCGGCGCTGGGAAGAACCTGCCAGCTTGCGGGCCAGGTTCTCGGCCCGCATCGTCGCTTCGACCAGCGAATCTTCCTCGTTGCCTACCGAGACGGCGCTGCGGGCCAGCCGCTTCACCCAGGTCCTCGCCTGCCGGCTGGCACCTTCAAGGGCGACCGCGCCATTCTGCAGCGCCTGTTGCGTCGGATCGATCATGTTTGCGTCAGCTCCCGAGCAGAATGCCAGTGTCGAGCCAGTAGCCTTGCGGGTGGGCCAGCGTCTGCAATCGCATCTTAAGTCCGCTCATCTGCCCGGTTCCCTTGATGTCCTTGGCCGACTTGATCATCAGGCCGGGGCTTTCAAAGAAGGCTTCGCCGGTGAGCTTGTCGCGCGTGGGGCGGCCGTCGCGCTTCAGCACGATCTCGAGTGGTGTCAGCTGGTTGATGCGCGCCGAATCGGCCGCGGACGCGTACTCCAGCACATAGAGCTTCGACGCCGGCCAACGGTCCACTGGCAGCTGGCGGAAGCCCAGCGACATCGGGCCGCGGAACTCGAACGGCGTTTCGGGCACGTCGTAGTCGGGCTTGTCGAGGTCGAGGTTGTCGTAGAACTCGTCCTTCGACAGCAGCCGGCTCGACTGGTCAAGCTTGCCGAAATAGCGGGCGGTCGAGCGCGGGCGCAGCTGGTCGGAGCGGAAGTTGAAGTTGTGCAGCTGGCCGTTTCCGAGCAGGCAGATCATCGCGCCGACGGCCGCGGTGGTCTTCGGGTCGCCCACCGTAGCGCGGTAGTCCCGGAACGGGTACCACTGGCCGACGCGGAACAGGTGCAGCGGCAGCACGCGGTGCGGCGGCAGCGCCGAGGCTTCCTCTATGATGGCGCGCACGGCTGGCAGTCGCGAGGTGCGGCCAGAGAGGATCAGCACGTCGCAGCGATAGAGATACAGCAGCTCGCCCAGCGTCTGCAGCATGTCGTGGAAGACGCTGCGCACGGTGCGGTCGATCTGCACCAGGTCGATTTCGAGTGCGAGGTCCTGCAGCTGGAAACCGCGTGCCCCGTGCTTCGCGAGTTCCGTGTTGAAGTGCGCGATCAGTTCGACCGAGGGTTGGTTGCCCGCGACGAAGAACTCGCCGAAGCTGCGGCGGATCGACGGCACCGGCGCCAGCGCGTCGTAACTCTCGTACTCCTGCAACATCGCCAGCGCGATCGGTGCTGCGATCTGCGCGGCGAACTGCTGGCGACGCACGATGTCGATCGCCTTCATGTCGCCGCGATCGCCGCCGAGCAACTGGTTCAACGCGTACTCGGCGCGTTCGCCCAGGCCCAGCTCGCGCAGCTTGTCGCGAATGGGTTCGATCAGGTGTTCGCGCACCACCCGCAGCAACGCATCGTCGCCGGCGAGGTTGAAACCCTCGCGGAACTCCTGCCGCGGTAGCAGCGTGACGTGCGCGCCGGAGCCCTGCACGTCGATCGACGTGACGACGAGATCCGTCGTGCCGCCGCCGAGATCGATCGTTGCCAGCCGGAAGTGGTCGCCTGAATCGGGGTCGTTCTGGCTCGCCGGATGGCGCATCGAGCGGAAGAATGCGCGGGCATCGCCGGAATGGTTGACGGCGATCTGCGTGTACAGGTAGACGGCCTGCGTCGCCGTCGCTTCGTCCCACTGCAGCATCACGTCGGGGCCCTTGCCGCCGTCGGGGTACTCGATCGTCGGCCGGCCCTGGTCGTCGTATTTCTTTGTCGCAAGGCCGAGCGACAGGTAGGCCAGGTCGCGCGCCGATTCCGCCTGGTGCTTCAGGATCTGCCGCTCGGCCAGCGGCATCGCGGTCGGCATCGTCAGGATGATGCGACGCAACTGCCGGGGCAGCGTCGCGTTCGCCGGACGCCGCAGCCGGTACATCGGCGAGTTCAGCATCGACATCGCCTGCACGAAGATCTCGCCGAGCGCGAATGCGGTGAGGTTGCGCCGCGAGTAGTAGGCGTAGATCGCCTCGTAGCCGCGGCCGAGATCGTTGACCAGCAGGTTCGGATCGATGCGGTGCAGCGCCTCGCCGCGTTCGTTGACGTGCGTGGTGAATGGCACGCCGATCGCGAAGTTCGCGGCGCCGGGGTCGTTCGACGGCGTGCTGAACTGCCACGAGTCTTCCCGCACGTCGTCGTCCCACAGGTAGCGCTTCGGGCTCGACAGGCCGGACGGGCCTTCGGTGCCGAGCCGCTGTGCCGCCAGTCGGGCGGCTTCGACACCGGCGCGCACGGCGGTCGGCCAGACGAACGCGTCGGGCCGGCCGCCAGCCAGCGACAGATGTTCGGGGCCGAACTCGACGCGGGCGAATTCGAAGCGGCTCGGGAAGGGCTCGGAGTAGACCTGCTCGGTCCGGCTGAGGTCGCGCAGTTGCAGCTTGACGGCGGTGGTGATGTCGGCGCCGCCGCGGCGTTCGCCGTCGGATTCGATGAGCAGGCCGCAGCTGCGCGAGTTGCCGAGGTCGAGCACCAGGTCGACCTCGATCGGCGCGCGCACGCTGGCGCGGTCGGTCATCTGCAGCGCCGGCAGGATGTCCAGCGACTGCAGCAGGTCGACATAGGCGCGGTAGCGCGCGACGTGCTCGTTCGAGCCCTCCATGCGCTCGTGCACTTCGTCGTCGTCCAGCCGCACGACGGAGAACTGCCGCCGGCGGCGGTCTTCACGCTCGAGCATCTGCCGGAACAGGTGCAGGCACCAGTCGCGCACCCAGCCCTGGTTGTAGAACCACTCGGCGTGCTCGTCGTGCGCGGGTACCTCGAAGGTGCGGCCGTTGGCGCAATCGCCCAGCGAAGGCGCGAGGTAGGCTTCGCCCTGGACGTAGGGCAGCAGCATGGTGTCGACCGCCAGCACCAGCCGGTACTGGTGACCGTCGGCATCGGGCTCGTCGAGCTTCACCAGGTACGAACGCACCCAGTTGGTCGGGCCGTTAAAGAAGTCCTTCGGCTCGCGGCGTAGCATCGGGATCGGCACCCACACCCGGTCGAACATCTGCAGGATGCCCTTGATGTCGACCGTGTAGGACTCGACGCCGCCGGTCGGCTCGTCGTCGCCGCGGCGCACGCAGGGCACAGGCTGCGGGTTGTTCAGCGTCGTCTTCGGGTCGAAGAAACCCCAGTCCTTCGGCACCGGCGTCTGCTTCTCGATCGAGAAGCCGAAGTCCAGGAACTGGACGCCGGTGCCCGGGATCATCGGGACCACCGGAGGAAACTGGAGCAGCTCGTTCAGGGCCATGTCGGGTCTCGCGTGAGTTCGGTCGGACGGTGTCGCGGCGCCGCTGGATCGGTCAGTTGCGGCGCATGCCCATGTAGTACCTGGATCCGTCGGCATTCACCCCATAGCAGGGTGTATGGCCGCCGCTGTCTGGCTGGCAGACGATCTTGGGCGCGGCGTAGGTGCCGCCGTTGCTGCAGGCGATCGACTGGCTGCCGTCGACGGTCAGGCGCCCGCCGTCCATCTTGCCCTGCACCGGCCCGCGGCAGGTGCTGCCGTCGGGGCGGCGCAGCGAGATCTCGCCCTTGCCGTCCTTGCCGAACTTGATGCCGAGGTCCAGCGGCTGCTGGGTCTTGCTGTCGGCCAGGTTTTCGCCGGCCTTCCAGTCGCCTTCGAGGAAGTCCATCTTCTTCGCCTGCGCCGGGTCGGGCGGGATCTTCAGGGCCTTCGGGTCGATCCGCGGTGTCGGCGGCACCGACGGCTTCTGCTTGGGATCGTTCTTCGGGTCGCTCTTGGGGTCCTTCTTCGGATCGTCGGGCTTGTTCTTCGGATCGTCCTTCGGGTCCTTCGATGGATCCTTCTTCGGGTCGGCCTTGGGATCCTTGGTCGGGTCCTTGCCCGGCTCCTTCGAGGGATCGTTCTTCGGATCCTTCGACGGGTCGAGTGCGGGATCGGGCGGGTTCGTGCCCTGCGGGACATCGGTCGGCATGCTCGGGTGGCCTTCGCCGCCGGGGCCGGACGTCGCACCGCCGAGCCCGCCCGGGACGCCTGTGTCGTTGATGCCGCCCGGGCCGGTCATGCCACCGGGGCCAACGGAGCCGCCGGGGTTGCTGATGCTGCCGGGGTCGGACTGCAGCGGGCTGCTGTCAGGCGTGGAGGCGGTGCCGGGAGGCGCACTGGCGCCGCCCGGCGGCAGTGCCGCAGTGTCGATCACGGCGTTATCGCGGCAGCTGCGCAGTCCGAACAGCAAGGCCAGCAACAGCAGCAGCGCCAGCAAGGCCCAGAGCAGCCACCACCACCAAGGGCGTGTCTTGCGCTCCTCGGCCGGCACTGGAGCCACCACGGCCGCGGCCGCCGCGACCGGAGCCGTGGCCGCGTTGCCGAAGGCGCCGCCGTCACCTTTTGCGGCGTAGGACGGGGCCATGAAGGTCGGGTCGATGCTACGCCCGTCCTGGTCTTCGAAGCCCCAGAACGCGATGACCGGCTGCACTCCAACGAAGTAAAGAAAGTCCTGCGAGGGCACCTTGGCCGCCTGCTGGAGCAGCAGTGCAAAGGCGCCGGTCCCGCCGGAGGAGGCGCCACCTTGCTTCTGCAGCTCCGCGGCGAAATCCTTCAGCTTGTCCCGGATCGCGACGAGCTTCAGCGAAGCCAGCGCCTGTTCCTGTTCACTCAGTTCCGACAGCCGGCGCACCGTGCCGGGCACTTCCGAGGTCCAGCGCAATTCACCGAGGTCCGGGTCGTAGCTCGGCTTGGCCAGGTAGTTCGCGAAGTCTTCACCGAGCTTCGCACGCAGCATCGCCCGCAACTGCACGTGGTTCTGCCACGCGGGCTTGCCCAAGGCGCCCATCGACCGGAAGCGGTCGGCCTTTTCCTTGGCGAGCACGGGTAAGTGACTGGAGGCGGGCTTGGACATGGTGTGCGAGCGGTCGACAGGTGAGGACGCGGGCCTGCCGACGATGCAGGGTCCGTGCCCAGGAAAGCGCGAGCGCGAGCCAGGCCGGTCGGAACTTCGTCGGCAGCGTCACGGGCAGTTGGCGGGGCCGGCAGCCTCCTTCATCTTCTGGTTTAGGTCTAGCGTATCACCGGGCCGCAGCAGCTTGCCGCCGCCGGCGCGAGCGACGCATTCGAGTACCTGGCGGTCCCGCGGCGAGGTCGAGAGGTCAATGACGTTGATCGTCAGGTTCGGCTTTGCGGCGCGGGCGGTCCGGGCGGCGGCGCAGGGATCGCCGCCGCAGGAGTCGTCACCATCGCTGACGACGACCAGGATGTTGTCGTTGACCTTGCCGGCGATGGTGCCGGCGCGGCTGATGGCCTCGGCCAGCGGCGTGCCCTGCTGCGGTGTCAGGCGGTCGATTTCGCCGGTCAGCTGGCCGCGCTCGTTCGCCGAATAAAAGCGGTCGCGCCGCACCTTGCCGCAGGCCGAAAAATCGACCAGGCCCACGTCGACGTCCGGCGGCAGCGCGCGGATCATCTGCCCGGACGCGCGCTTGGCCGCTTCTAGTCGGTTGGTCGCACCACCGAAGGGCTCGCGCATGCTGCCGGAGGCGTCGATGATCATCACCACCTCGGGCGCCTCACCGGGGCCGCGCGGCTTGCAGGCGGGCGCGGGGGCCGGTGCCGGGGGCGGCGGTGGGGGTGCCTTCGCGACCGGCGGATCCGGCAGCGGTGCAGGCGCGGGAACCGGCGCCGGTTTCGGAGCCGGCGCACTGGCGATCACCGGTGCCGATGGTTTGGGCGCGGGTTTCGGCGCTGGTTTCGAGGCAGGCGGCGGTAGTGCCGACGCGGGCTCCGGGGGCGGAGGCGGTGAGGGCAGCGGCGCGGACGGGGTTGGCGGCGGAGGTTCAGACGCTGGACGTTCCGGCGGCAGCGGATCACGCACGCACTCGAACTGCTGGCGGTCGTTGCGCTTGGCGTTGATCGCTTCTTCCAGTGTACGGTTGTCGCGTTCGGCCTGCACCAGCGATTCCGATAGGTCCTCGACTGGCGCGCGGTTGCAGCGGGTCAGCAGCAGTGCGGCGAGCGCGGCCAGCGGCAGCAGCAGCCACGCGAAACGCCAGGGGCTGCGCCGGGACGACGACCCTTTGCCGGCGGCGGTGGTGGCGCGCAGCGGTGCCGCTGCTGCCGCCGAAGTGGAGGTGGATTCGGGTGCCGGCGACGGGAAGTCGGACGCAGGCGTCGCAGGGGCCGCAGCGTTCGGCGGGACCGTCGCCGCGGTGGCCGCCGCCTCGATCGGCGCTAGCACGCTGATCGCCCCCGGCTCGGCCGCGTGTCCCCACATCGCCAGCACCGGTTGGCCGCTGACGCTGAAGAGCCAGTCGCCCGGAGGTGTGCGGACCGCCTGTTCGATCATCGCCGCTACGGGGGCGGTGGCGGCGCCCTCGTCTCGTAAGCGGGCGGCGAGCCCGCGGATGTCGGCAAGCATGCGTTCGGACCGCTGTAGCAGCGCGGCACGCTCGGCCTCCTGAAGCGCGGCGGCCGGGACGACAGTGCCGGAGAGCGTCGTCGTCCAGTCCGTCTCGCCATTGTCGGCGGGCACAGGGATCGCCAGCAATGCCGCATGCTGGCGGCCGAGCCGACTGGCAAGCACCGACGACAGTTGCGACTGGAACTGCCATACGTACTGGCCGTTGACGCTGAGTGCGTGCCCCGCCTTTGCCGCGCTTCTCGTCAGCTGTTGTGCTTTCGCCATTCTTACGGTGGCGTGCGGCCACCTCCCCCGAATGATGGCCCCACTTTACCGTGCCGCTTCGAATGTCGCAGTGGCCGGAACTGCCTTCGCGGGCGTGGGACGGTCTTGACTTATGTTTTCGGCGAGACTGGCGTTCGAAGGGATGCATCTGCGATGCGCGCAAGTCGCGGCATTGAACGCCACCGATGCGAATGCGACTTCGGTGGTTTCGACCTCGGAAGGTTGAACCGAGGCTCGAATAGGGACTCGAAGTGCCGATCAGGCGCCAAGCAAACGCACTCATGCCACGAGTTGCCAACGCGCCGGGAAGTGTTGGCCAGCGCCGTTGTCGCGAAGGCCCGGATCGCCTTTCTTTGCGAACCCGCGATAGCGGACCTTGTCGAAGCCCCACAGGCGCTCGACGATCGCGAAGACCTGCTCGACACGGGCCCGCACCCGGGACTTGGTCCATTGAGCATGCGTTCAAGCGCTTCGGTCACGCTGCTTCTTGCACACCCGCTGGGTTGGTGAAGTCACGCACGGCCTGCGCCTTTGCCCAGATCAACTCTGGCTGCGAGGCGATCGCGCAGTTGCAGTAGGCGCTGTGCACCCACTCGTGCGACAGGGTTGGGCAGCGGGTGCTTGTCGTGAACGTTGGCTGCCGTAACGATGGCGCTGCGCACCAGGGCGGTGCTGTTGTCCACCAATGTGCAGCTTTATGCCGAAGAACCGCTGGTCTTCTTTGCGGGTCTGGTGCATTTCGGGGTTCGCGCTGCCTGTCGGCGTGGTCGAACTCTTGGATTCATGAGGTGGTCGGGCCGGCACCGCTGCGGGCCTCTCATACCTGAGAAACATGACGACGTGCCGCTTCACCAGACGATACCCAGTGATCCGCTCGTCCGGCGAGGTTCGTAGCGGTCGGGGCGTCGTCCGGCGGCCGGACATTTTCGGGGGACTCCGACCGCTTTGCGGTCACGAGTTTCGCGCGTTGGTCGCAGATGGGTCGCGGGATGCCGGCCGTCTTTATGCCAGCGGACGTCGATTCTCAGCGGGCCCCACCTCCGAAGCTCCGTCTCCACCGAGCATGGCTTCGATCACGCCCTGGAGGTCGCGCTCGCTGAGGGAAGGTCTGCACAACGCAATGCGAAGCGCTCTTCGAGGTGAGTTGATGCGGCGAAGCCGCCGGCACCCGCTCCGGGCGCGTGTTCGACGCCGCTGCTGCCCCTTTGGGTGGCACTCTGCGAGCTCAGCGCGTCCGTTGCGGCCGCTTCGGACGCACTCATCCTGCCGCTCCTGTCAATGGCCGCCGCGCCATCCACAGGTTCGACAGCGCGAACAGCGTAACGATCTGCGCGGTGTTTTTTGCCAGCCCGCGGTAGCGAACCTTGGTGTAGCCGAACTGCTGCTTGAGCACCCGGAACGGATGCTCGACCTTGGCTCTTACGCTGGCCTTGGCCCGCTCGATCTGCTCGGCAATGAACTCCGGCTCGATGAACGGGTTGAGCTTGCGACGAAGCCCCGGGCGCATGGCGACGTGCCAAGCCGGACCCGCAGCCTCGGGCCGCTTGTGCACGCCCTGGTAGCCAGCGTCACCGAAGGCGGCTTCTTCCTCGCCGTGCAGCAGGGCGCCCGCCTGCGTCACGTCGTTGACGCTGGCGGCCGTTCCCACCACGCTGTGCTCGAGCCCGGAGTCTGCATCCACGCCGATGTGGGCCTTCATGCCGAAGTACCACTGGTTGCCCTTCTTGGCCTGCTTCATCTCCGGGTCGCGCTCGCCTTCGGCGTTCTTGGTCGAGCTGGGCGCAGCGATCAGCGTCGCATCGACCACCGTGCCCTTCTTCATCATCAGACCCTTGGCCTGAAGGATGTCGTTGACCACGCGCAGCATGTCGGTGGCCAGGTCATGCTTCTCCAGCAGGTGGCGGAACCTCAGGATGGTCGTCTCGTCGGGCAACCGACTGACCCCGTCGCCGAGCTTGGCGAACTCGCGGAACACCGGCATGTCGTGCAGCGCGAACCACTGCTGCAAATAGTGGATGCGCAGCATCGTCTCGATGCCGAACGGCGGGCGGCCGGTCTTCGCTTTCGGGTAGTACGGTTCCACCACCTGCACCAGCGCCGCCCACGGCACCACGCGCTCCATCTCGTCGAGAAACTCGCGCTTGCGCGTCCTCTTGGTCGACAGGTTCAGGCCAAGTCCGAGCTGTTTCATGGCCGACATCGTCGCAAAGTCCAGCTGATCACGCTACGCGGACCAGCCCGGGGTTTTGCAGACCTTCCTTAGGCGGCGCTTTTCGCTGTGGACGAGGGCAACGCGCTCGAGCGCAGGCGGCATCTCGGCCAATCTTTGCGGGAGCGGTACGCGCGCAGCACGTTGGTGCCGGAGTTCTGCAGCGGGTCCGCTTTTGCTCTCACATCGCGGCCCTGCGGCCGGAGGCCTGTGGTCAGGAATCTGAGGGGTAAACCAAGGGGTAAACCAAATCCTGGCTAGCGGCGATTTGCAACGAACGCCGGCGGACAAGAAGCTTCGCTAAGGCATTGATTTTTCAGCGTTTCGTGTTCGTGGCTGTACGCCGCGATCCGCCGGATACTGACCTGTCACGCCGGGGGTCGCGGGTTCGAGTCCCGTCCACTCCGCCAACGTCAACGCGTTCAATGCATCTGAATCAAGCCCCGCAAGGGGCTTTTTTCTTGGCCACGCGGGTGCGCGAATCGCGTCGCAAGTCCTAGGGTTCGCGCAGAAGTTCGCGCGTGGCGCCAGGGCATCGGGCGGCTTGCGGGCTTGTCGGAATATTTCCTACAGTTGGCGCCGAACTCGGCCGACCTCCTGTATCGGTGGCCAACCCAGGCAAGGAACACACGCCTTGCCTAAGCTGTGGCCATCGAACATCGAGCACTCCGAGCGAGGTCACCATGTCGGCCAACCATCAGTCGCTGTACCTGTCATCCGGCTACGAACTGCGATTCGAGTCGCTGTTCGTTGAGGGCCGTGGCATGTCGTTCCCGTGTGACGCCACGGGTCAAGTCGACCTCGACGCATTGAGCGAACGCGCGCGCTGCAACTACCTCTACGCGCGCGCCGTGGTCGGCCGGGAGTTTCGTACCCCTGCCGTCCGGCTGAGCGACCTGCACTGAAGCTGGCGGTTCAGTCCAGGAACGCATCGCGGCCCAGGGGCCGGGCGCGAACGCGCAAGTCGTCACCCACTGGCTGCACCTCGACGAAGCGCATCCTGTCCGCCTGCGACAGCGCGCCGAGTGCAAGGCCATCGGCCATGCCGCGTCCTGCGCCCAACAGCACTGGTGCCACGTAGGCCAGCACCTCGTCCACGTGCCCGCCCGCCACCAGTGCCCCGTTCAGTGTGGCGCCGGCTTCCACATGCAGTTCGTTGATGCCTCGGTCGGCCAGCAGCGTCAGCATGGCTGGAATGTCGACCCTGCCATCCCCGCCGGCCATCGCGAGCACTTCAGCGCCGCGCGCGCGCAGTTGCGACGCACGCGCGGCATCCTCCAGTGCGCAGAGCACCAGCACCTGTCCGGGCGGGGCCAGCACGCGCGCCGTCGGGGGCGTGCGCAGCCTGGAATCGAGCACGACGCGTTGTGGCTGCCGTGCGCAGCCGGGCAATCGCACGTCGAGCCTTGGATCGTCGGCCAACACCGTGCCGCTTGCGCTCAGGATGGCGCCGGCACGATGGCGCCAAGCGTGACCATCGGCCCGTGCCTGCGAACCCGTGATCCATTGGCTGCTTCCGTTTGCCAGCGCGGTGCGGCCATCCAGCGAGGCGGCAACCTTCATGCGCACCCACGGTCGGCGGCGCAGTACACGCGAGAAGAACCCGATGTTGATCTCTCGTGCAGCGCGCCTGACGTCACCTTCAGCCATGTCCACCTGGACACCAGCTGCACGTAGACGCGCAATGCCTTGGCCGGCCACGTGAGGAAACGGGTCCTCGGTCGCGATCACCACGCGGCGCAGGCCGGCGGCAATCAACGCATCGCAACAAGGCGGCGTGCGGCCGTGGTGGGCACAAGGTTCCAGGCTGACCCATGCGGTGCCACCGCGAATGTCGCGTCCTGCGGCGGCGGCGGTGCGCAGCGCCATCACCTCGGCGTGCGGGCCTCCCGCTTCTTGCGTGAAGCCGTCGCCAGCCAGCTGTCCCGCGGCATCGTGCAGTACGCAGCCAACCCGGGGGTTGGGTTCCGATAGCCCGACAGACCGCAACGCAAGCTCAAGCGCGCGTCGCAGCAGTGCGTCATCGGACGGCGTCAGAGGCATCGGCAACGCTCAGGCAGGCTCAACTCCGTCAGGGCTGGTGCTGCAAGGTATTGCTGTTGATCAGGTCACCCGTGGCGGGGTTGGAAGCGCCATCCGTTGGGCAGGACTTGTCTCCGGCGATGACGAGAAAGTTCTGGTTGATCAGGTTGCCGAAGACGGGGCGGCAAGGTTCCTGGCCTGGTTGCCCACAGGTGGCTTTCCACTTCCCGTAGTCCTTCGGGTGGTCGGTGTTGCTCGTGTAGTCGGTGGCAGATTTGGTGTACCGGCACACACGGTACTGGTCTGATCCGGTCCCGATGGCCCATGCAGCGCCGCTGTCCGAGAACGGCAGTTCAACCAGTGAGGTCTTGCCTTCCCAGGACTTTGCACTGTTTGGATAGATGATGCAGAAGTACTCGACACTCGTTTGCACATTGGCCGCGGCAGCGGAGGAGGGTGCATTGGCAAAGCAGGTGACCTGGTCCCCGGTATGTCCCGTGCTGGTGAGTGCCAGCAGCACTTTCAGGTTCAACGCGGGCCACATCGGTGCATCGGAGTCCGGAGCAGTCAGCACATGCGTGGCATCAGCCGGATCAAATGGAATGAGCTGCTGACCGGGTGATACCGCCGTGCAGCTCGACAGGTCGCCTGGCGTCAGCGTCGCGGTCGTGCTGCTGGCACTCACCGCGCAGCGATTGATGATGCTCGCCTGGCCGTGATCGATGACCCAGGCGATCGTGCCCCCGGGGTTCGGTTTGAAGACACTGCTGGTGCCCGAGCTCAGGACGCGTGGCATGCCGCGCAAATTGAATCGGACCTCGCCCGACAGCAACTGCGCCCCCACTGCCAGCACAGTGCAGCTGGTTGCCACCGTGGCAGTCGTCAGGGTGTCGGATGTGTCGGTGGTCGATACCGAGCACACGTGGGTGATTTCGCCTGTGATGTTGTCGAACACCCAGGCCACTGTGCCGTTCTCTTGCGGTTTGAAGATGCTCGCGCCATCGCCGAGGTCGTGCGCACGTGGCGGGATCGTCGGATGCCGATTGTTGCGGCGACCAACAGCGCTGAGCTTTCGCACCGTCGAAAGCAGTCCAGACAGCGCCGGATCCACGCGAGACACCAAGTCGCGGACGATCACATTGCGGGTGGTGCCACCTCGGTCAACCCAGCTGACGGTCACGTTCACCGCTCGCTGCAACCCATCCGTGCCGTTGACCACGGTGCGGGTGACCGTGAACTCTGTGTTGGCCTGCGCCAGGTTGACTGTGCTCGCATCGGCGGTGGCCAGCGCATCGAACTCCGTGGAGTCGGTGGAGCCGGTACCCACTGTGACGAATGAGCGCAACCGTTCTACTTCCTGTTCGGCGATGCGAGCCGCTTCGGCGCGCTGCCTCGCAACGTCGGCGTTGAAGCGCATGGTGCTCTGCACGCCCACGAGCGCGAGCATGCCAAAGGCCATGACGGCCATGGCGATCAGTGCCTCGATGATCGAGACACCGCGCGGGAGGGGGGTAGGGGTAGGCGTTTTCATCAGAACGTGCGCCAGCTGCCCGGTACGCGAACGTAAGAACCGTACGCTTGATGGAGACGTCGGATGACTTCCGCGTCGTAGGCGACGGCCACATTGCCCTGGCCGCTGAAGCTTCCGTTCGACATCAGTGCCCCACGAACCAGACCACCGGCAGCGCCAGCCTGCCACGTGAGGTTGCCGTCGCTGTAGATCACGCCATTGAGCGTGACGGGCGCAGCGATCGTCACGTTGCCGGTGGCCACCAGCATCGAGGGAAGTGTCGTGCTGCCGATCGTCGTGGCCTGGTCCAGCGTCACATTGCCTTCGAGATAGATCACGCGGCTTGGATTGGCGGCCAGCACGGGCCCGAGTTCGGCCCAGGTACAGCCTGCCGCGCAATTGACCCGAGCCGCGGCCGGTTGCTGCCGATAGGATTCCATCGGCATGCCGAAGGTGGCGCGAAAGAAGTCTCCTGCCGTAGCGGCGAGGCCCTGCAGTTCGGCGTCGCTGGGCAGCGACAGGTTTGCGGTGGAGCCGGCGGGCCCGCGCAGGTTTGTCGTGCCGCTGATGGCGCCGCCAGCATGCAATGCGACGGCGGTTCCGGCATCTTCATTGGTTGCGGTCAAGGTCCCGGCCGCCTGGGTGATGCCGCCGCCGGCAGTGACTGCGGCAACGGGTGGCACCGGCAACGCGCTGACCAGACCCAGCGTGACCTCCACACCCATCGAACCATCAACGTCCAGGAAGGTCTTCCCTCTGTGGCAGCTCTCCTTGTCGTTCACGTTGGCGGATGACAGCCCTGTGTGCGCACTCGTGCAGCCGGCCGAACGGATACGGAAGGCGCCAATGCGTGTGAGGTTGGGCTGCGCGGTGAGCGAGTCGTTGAGGAATCGGACGGCAAACACCATCGGGGCGTCGGTGCTGACCATGGGCAAGGTGCTGAGCGGGCCCGACGGACAACTGCACAGCGGCCCGCCCGGCGTCAGGACACACGCCGGCTGGGCGGCCATGGATACCCCGAGTGCACCCGGCCACTTGTGGGCTGCCATCGTGCCATCGTGCTTCAGGTAGAGGTATCGCCAACGAAACTCGTCGGTCGCGTCGTCGCCAGCCTCGCACGTGGCGTTGATGGTTCCGCCGTTGATTTGCGCGATGGCCCAATCGACGCCCGCTTCGGCGGCGATCAGTGCCTGGGTGGAGCGGTAGCTGTTGACCGATGTGCGTTGCTCGAAGATCAGGTTGCGGTTGGTGTAGGCAGCCACCATGGCCATGATGAAGAAAAGCACCATGACGACCGTGAGGGTCGCGATTCCGTGAACGCGAACGGGGACACGACGGACGGGCAGCAGATTCATATGCAGACCCGATCGTTGCGAACACGGACGGTGCCGACGAGACTGCGCTTGACGGATGGGTCGTGCACAGCTTCGCCGCTCATGGCGATCGTGATGATGTTCATCGTCAACGATCGATTGCCGCAGCCTGTGGCACTGACGCAGGCACCCGTGGGGCAGGGTAGGGCCACCGTCTGCGTGACCGCACTGGCATTGAAGCTTGTTATCTTGAGGACGTTGGGGTCGGTCAGTGCCTGGAATGTGTTGGCACCGAGGCGGACCTCGATCGTGCCGTTGCCGCTGTTCCAGCGGAAGCCATTGAACTCGTCGCTGTCGACCGCGTTGTTCTCGGGTTCGGCGTTGTCCCGATCGTGCGACCAGTTGTAGAGCACCTCCGTGCTGTCGGACACTGTTGCGGGCGCATAGGCACTGACCACGCTGGAGGGGTCTGTGGTGGCTGCCGGCGCGACCGCCTCGTAGGCACGTTCGTAGTAGCCGCTACGCCGGATGTCGCGGGTCATGATGTCCATGGCTGCGCGCATGTCTTGCTGGACCTGGGTCTCCAGCAGCAGGCGCCGGTTGTCCACCATCTGCCCCGACGCGACGATGGAGGCGCCCGCCAGAACGAAGAGCCCGATGGCCACACCGATCAGCAGTTCCACGACCGACAGGCCACGCGCTGCCGGCGCGGGCCACCGTGGCCGATGTGCGATTCTCACGTGCATGCCGGATATCCCTTCATCACGGATCCCGCCGGGGCGCAGATCGAGGGACGCCGCGTCACCGCACTGATGCCCACCTGCAGGGTCTGATTGGCCAGCCCGCTGACCGTGATGACAGTGGCGTTGGCCCCGGCGAACGCATCCTGCGTCTTGAAATACGTGGCCTCGGGGTTGGCCGCCAGGCTCACATGGCTGCTCTTTGGCACAGAGTTCGTCTTGACCTCCTTGAAGCCAGGCGCGACGCACGGGGTTGAGCTCAGACAATTGCAGTCGCCACCGCCGACCGTGGTGTGGATCGTGTAGCAGCTCTGACTGGCGTCGGAACGAAACGTGATCTGCATGTCACGATTGCGTGTCATGCCCTCGCTCCGCGTGAACTGGATGTCGGTCAGCAGTTCCGCTGCGTTGCTCTTGACACGCTGCGAGATCATCCATTCATACATCGAAGGGGCGGCCATGGCAGCCAGCACAGCCGAGATCGCCACGACCACCAGCAATTCCAGCAAGGTGACGCCGCCGGGACGGGGGCTGACGTTCAGGCGGCTCATTTGGACCAGCAAGGACCGTTGGTCGCGAACGTGGAGCCATCGGCCGATGCGCTATAGCTCAAAGTGTTCGGGGCGGTCATGGAGACCGACAGGAACTTGCAGTTCGTGTCCTTCGCCTGCACCCCTTGCGCCTGTGCCGTGATCGTGTAGCCGGATGCCGTGGCATTCGAAATCGACAACGAGTAGTGCCCATCCGGCGATTGCGATGGCACCGGGAGGCCGCCTGCGCCAAAACTCGTCGCGTAGGCTGCGTTGCTGCCGCGAAAGATCTCCTGCGCCTGCTGCGCCTTGGTCAAGGCCGCTGCGGCGTCTGCTCGCCGGCTCTTGTAGATTGAATTCATGAATGCCGGGTACGCGATCGCTGCGAGGATGGCGACGATCACGACCACGATCATGAGCTCGATCAGCGTGAAGCCGGCAGGACGTGACATGCGAGAGGTGGCGTGACGCATGGCGTGGATATTGTCACGGAACCGAACGGGCTCCACCGGTGGCGGAACCGTTCGTCCCTGTGAAACGACCGCTCATCGTTGACCCCCGCGTCCTAGGGGCAGCCTCAGCAGGACTTGATTCCGGAAGAACCGCCATTGGGGGTGCAGGAACGCACCCGCCCCATGATGTTCACCACTTGGTGAATGCTGTTGCCATGCTTGTCAACGACCTTGAAGGTCGCGGTGGGTGTGACCGTGCCGCGATGGGGATCAAACGCCACGGAGATGTCGGTCGTGGTCAGCCGCGCGCCACCGTTGAGAGGCTGCTCGGCCAGTCGGACGACCTTCGCATCGCCCAGGCACTTGGCCTGCCCCTGGCCGATGCACTCGCACTGATGCTTGTTGCCAGTGTGGAGCAGGTAGCAACTGCCGTTGTCCAGTGCCTGTGTTTCCAGTCGAATCGGGTTTTGCAGTGCCACGGCCGTCGAGCGGGCCAACTGGATGTCGGTCTCCAGTTCGGCGGCGACACCGAGCACGGCCTGCCGCGTACGCCATGCATCGAGGTTCGGCAGGGCGATGCCCGCCAGGGTGGTGAGCAGCGACACCGTGCACATGATCTCGACCATCGAGAGCCCAAGGCTGCGAGCCAAGGATTGGCGCACTCTGTGCAGGCCGGGAGGCAGTGGATTGGCGAACATGGGGCACTCCGGTGATGGAATGCGTCCACTGTAGGAATTCGACAAGCCACGCGCTTCGCCCTCTGGAGGGGGGCGCAGGGGCGCGAGGTGTGCCCACTTTCGGGGGGGGCGGAGGGTCAGATGTCCCGGATCAGCTGCCTGAACTCGTCAACATCCTCGAAGCTGCGATACACCGAGGCGAATCGGACGTACGCCACCTTGTCGATGCGCTTGAGCTCACGCATCACCAACTCGCCCAGGCGGGCGCTCGGGATCTCACGCGCGCCGGAAGCGAGCAGCTTGTCCTGGATGCGCTCGATCGCGGCGTCCACCTGTTCGACACTGACCGGGCGTTTGCGCAGCGCCAGCAGCATCGAGGCGCGCAGCTTGGCCGGGTCGTATTCGGTGCGGGCGCCGTCCTTCTTGACGACCGCCGGCATCGCGATCTCGGCGCGCTCGTAGGTCGTGAAGCGCTTGTCGCACTTCAGGCACCGACGACGGCGACGGATGACGTCGCCCTCGTCGGATTCACGGGTCTCGACGACCTGCGTCTCGTCATGGCTGCAGTAGGGGCAGCGCATCGTCCGTCAGCGTGACGCCGGGCGCATGCTCAGCGGTAGACCGGGAAGTCGCGTGTGAGCGCGGCGACCTTGGCACGCACGGCGGCGATGTTGGCGGCGTCGTGCGGGTTGTCCAGCACGTCGGCGATCAGGCCGGCCGTTTCGCGGGCCTGGGCCTCGGTGAAGCCGCGGGTGGTCATGGCGGGCGATCCGAGCCGGATGCCGCTGGTCACCATGGGCTTCTGCGGGTCGTTCGGGATCGCGTTCTTGTTGCAGGTGATGTGGGCCTGGCCCAGAACGGCTTCGGCCTCCTTGCCCGTGATGCCCTTGGCGCGCAGATCGACCAGCATGACATGGCTCTCGGTGCGGCCGGAAACGATGCGCAAGCCGCGTTGCACCAGGGTCTCGGCCATGGCGGCCGCGTTGCGCACCACCTGCTGCTGGTAGACCTTGAACTCCGGCGTCAACGCTTCCTTGAACGCAACGGCCTTGGCCGCGATCACGTGCATCAACGGACCGCCCTGGATGCCTGGGAAGATGGCGCTGTTGATCTGCTTGGCCACGGCGTCCTTCATCAGGATCAGGCCACCGCGCGGACCACGAAGCGTCTTGTGGGTGGTGGAGGTCACCACGTCGGCATGCGGCACCGGGTTCGGGTAGACACCGGCGGCGACCAGGCCGGCATAGTGCGCCATGTCGACCATGAAGTAGGCGCCAACGGCCTTTGCCACACGGGCAAAACGCTCGAAGTCGATGCGCAACGAGTAGGCCGACGCGCCGGCGATGATGAGCTTGGGCTTGTGCTCATGGGCCAGTCGCTCCATGGCGTCGTAGTCGATGGCCTCGTTCGCATCGAGCCCGTAGCTGACCACCTTGAACCACTTGCCACTCATGTTCAGGGGCATGCCATGGGTGAGGTGGCCGCCTTCGGCGAGGCTCATGCCCATGATCGTGTCGCCAGGTTGCAGCAGGCCGAAGAACACGGCCTGGTTCGCCTGGGAGCCCGAGTTGGGCTGCACATTGGCGTGCTCGGCGCCAAACAGCTGCTTGAGGCGGTCGATGGCCAACTGCTCGACCACGTCTACGTGTTCGCAGCCACCGTAGTAGCGCTTGCCGGGGTAGCCTTCGGCGTACTTGTTCGTCAGCTGCGAGCCTTGCGCCTGCATCACCGCGGGGGACGCATAGTTCTCGGAGGCGATCAGCTCGATGTGCTCTTCCTGGCGCTGGTTTTCGGCCAGGATGGTCGACCACAGCTCAGGGTCGGTCAGGGCTACGGTGGAGGTGGAACGGTCGAACATGGCGGGCAATCCTCGTGGAAGGTGTTGTCCTGCGGCAGCCGGGCCCGTTCAAGGACCCGCCGCGGCAGGTTGCCCAGGCGAACGGCTGAATCAGCCGACGGCGCCCGCAGACACCGCCAGTCGCGCTCCACGGTGGTGATCCACCTCGGGCGGCAAGCCCTATCGCCAGTCGCGCGAAGTCGAAAGTGTAGCGGAGCTCAGCGGAGCATGGCCACCTGTTCGCCTCCGGGGCTCGAGGGGGCGGCGTCGCTGGGCTGGGCCGCGACGGGCGGACTGACCGAGGGCAGCGGCGCGTTGAAGGCCACCTGCTTGCCGTCCGCCACCTTGCGAAGGTGCAGTTGCTCGGCCAGCACTTTGCCGACATAGCCGCCATCGTCGGTGAGGTTGGCGGCGCCCACGTAGGTACGCAAGCCTGCCTCCAGGCCGCCAGCGCGGGCGATGCATTCCTTCAGCACCTGGACGCCAACGCGCAGGTTGGTCACCGGGTCGAATGCGGCGTGGGTACCGCCGAAGGCCTCGTACTTGTCGTCGTGTACGCGGGTCATCACCTGCATCAAGCCTTGCGCGCCCACAGGGCTTTGGGCAAACGGGTTGAAACTCGATTCGATGGCCATCACGGCGAGGATCAGCGTGGGTTCGATGCCCATGCGCTGCCCAACCTGCCAGGCCTCCTGTACCAGCCGCCCCACCGGCTCCGGGGCGACGCGATAGCGCCGCGAGAGCCACTGCACCACCGCTGCCTGTTGTCGCGGCAGAGCGCTCAGGTCCACGGCGGTGGCCCGGGATACCGCATCGGGTTCGGCCAGCGCGATCATGGCCGGTGACGGGTCACGGGCTTCCTGGCGCGCCAGCAGCCAGTCCAGCGCATGCTGCTCGACCGTGGCCCGCAGATCTGCACGCCCGCCGGCAAAAATGGCGGCGGCCACCACGCACAACCCCAGCAGAGCCAGCGAGTTGTGGCTGACTTCCAGCAATCCGGCGCCGACGTCTCGAACGAACACACCGGCCGATCGCAACACGGGGCTCAACAGGTCCTTCAACTTCTCACGCGCTGTCATGGAGTTCCTTTCCTCGCCGGCACGACCTGCGTGGTGGGCCAGGCCCAGGCGGCAGGAAAGGGTGACGACGATAATGGGCCGCTTGCTGGAATGGCCGCAGGAAGCGCGGCGCCAGGGCGGCTCTGGCAGCGTTACGCTCTTCCGGATGAACCGGTGGGAGCGCGGGGAAACCCTGATTTCTTCAGGCTGGCCGGATTCTAGGAAGACTTGAAATAACCGGTCAAGCATAAGAAGTCATCCTCTAATATTGATATCGAATGAAATATCGTGATTTGAGGGACTTCGTGGCCCAGTTGGCCCAAGTCGGTGAACTCCGCAGGGTGAACGAGCCTGTCTCCCCCCAACTTGAGATGACGGCGCTGGCGGACCGGGTGCTGCGGGCCCAGGGGCCGGCGCTGCTTTTCGAGCGAAGCGGGGCGAATTCGGTGTCGGTGCTGGCAAACCTGTTCGGCACGCCCCGCCGGGTGGCGCTCGGCATGGGTGCAGCTGATGTGAGCCAACTGCGCGACATCGGTCGCTTGCTCGCCCAGTTGAAGGAGCCTGATCCGCCGCAGGGGCTGAAGGATGCTGGCCGCCTGCTCGAGATGGCCAAGGCCGTTTGGACGATGAAGCCGGTGCGGCGCAGGGACGGGCCGTGCCGGGATGTCGAACTGCTCGGCGACGACATCGACTTGAAGGTCTGGCCTGTGCAGACCTGCTGGCCCGGTGATGCGGGCCCGCTGATCACCTGGGGCCTGGTGGTCACCCGAGGACCCCAGCACGGCGTGAGCGCACCCCGGCTGCGGCAGAACATCGGCATCTACCGGCAGCAGGTGATCGGCCGACGGGAGGTGATCATGCGCTGGCTGGCGCATCGGGGTGGCGCACTCGACTTTCGCGATTTCGCCCGGGTGCACCCGGGACAGCCGTTTCCAATTGCGGTGGCGCTCGGCGCCGACCCGGCGACGACGCTGGGCGCCGTGACACCGGTGCCCGACAGTCTCTCGGAATACCAGTTTGCCGGTCTGCTGCGTGGCGGGGCGACGGAGTTGGTGGACTGCAACGTCGGGGAGGCCGGCCGCCCGCTGCAGGTGCCGGCCACGGCCGAGATCGTGCTGGAAGGTCACATTCCCGTTGCCGCCCCCGGCTTCGCGGGCCACAGCGAAGCAGGCGTGCCTCTGCGCGAACAGGGCGGCTACCTGCACGCGCTGGAAGGTCCTTTCGGAGACCACACCGGGTACTACAACGAGCAGGACTGGTTCCCGGTCTTCCGCATCGACAGGCTCACCCACCGGCGCGAGCCGATCTACCACTCCACCTACACCGGCAAGCCACCGGATGAGCCCGCCATCCTCGGCGTGGCGCTCAACGAGGTGTTCGTGCCGCTGCTGCAGCGGCAGTTTCCGGAGATCGTCGACTTCTACCTGCCACCCGAGGGCTGCAGCTACCGGATGGCGGTGGTTGCCATCCGCAAGAGCTACCCGGGCCACGCCAAGCGGGTGATGTTCGGCATCTGGAGCTTTCTGCGCCAGTTCATGTACACCAAGTTCATCGTGGTGACCGACGAGGACGTGGACGTGCGTGACTGGAAGGAAGTGGTATGGGCCATCACCACACGCATGGACCCGGTTCGTGACACAACGCTGGTGCGCGACACGCCGATCGACTATCTCGACTTCGCATCACCCGTCAGCGGCCTGGGTGGCAAGCTGGGTATGGACGCCACCAACAAATGGCCGGGCGAGACGGCTCGCGAGTGGGGGCGTCCCATCGCCATGACGGCCGAGATCGATGCGCGCGCGGCGCAGTTGTTCGAACGGCTGATGCAGGCGCGCTGAGCATGGCGCTGGCAATCGGTGTCGATTGACTGATTGGCAAGCGACGCTTGAAAGCCGGAGCGTTCTGGTCTAAGGTAGGGGCGCCTTCCGATGGAAGGTATCAACCGCTGCGCAGTCTCTGCGCTACAGGAACCCTGGACTGAATACCTCCGGAGTTCCACATGGTGGCTGGTGGCCACCCACCCCTCCGCGCCGAAAGGTTCGGAGGGGTTCTGCTTTATGGCTGCCGGGTCTGTTGCGGGCCATGGAGGCCCCGGCTTCAGGCGCCCATCAGCAACCCCAGCAGTTCACGCGCCACCTGCCGCACCTGGGTGAAGCCTTCCGCGGTGGGGATCCAGTTCAGCGCCGGGCGGTCCACCGCTGGCGCCAGGCCCATGGGGGCGGCCGTGAACCGCAGGGTCACCTGGTTGCGGCGGGCCGCATCCTCGAAGGCGCGCAGGGCGCGTCGCATGTGCCAACCATGGGTGACGAGCACCACTTCGGTGATCGGCTGCCCTTGCAGCATGCTCAGGCTGGCAGCGGCGTTTTCGCGGGTGTTGCGTGACGTGCTCTCCACCCACCGCAGCTTGCGGCCGTAATCTCGTTCGGCAACGCGGGCGGCAATTTCAGCCTCCGCAGGGCCAGGCAACTGGGCCATGCCGGTACCCCCGGCAAACATGGCTGGCGCGCCCAGGCGCCGGGCCAGCCACAGCCCGTAGTGCAGGCGCTGGGCCGAGCGGTTCGACAACGCCGCCTCGCCATATTCCGGCGCCAGGGCCTCACGGCCCCCGCCGAGGATCAGCACCACGGTCTTGCCGGCCTGCGCATCCGGCCGCTCGGCGGCCAGGCGTGCTTCGGTCAGCGGTGCTGGTGGTCTGAGCAACCAGCGCTCCAGCGCGGCGCCAACGCCGGCACAGCAACTCAACCACAGGCCGATCACCGTGGCCAGCAGCAACCAGCGGCCCAGCAATCCGCTGCGGTGGGCGCCGATCATTCGCCCGGCCAGCAGGGCCAGCAGCAGCAACGGTGCCGGTGGCAGGGCCAGCGCTGTCAACACCGGCTTGATGCCGGACAGCCCAAGAAACACCAACAGACTGTCCACGCGACCGCCTCCCACTGCCTGACGGGCGGGATTGTGACGCTGCGACGACACGGTCTGTAAGGGGAATGGGTACGCGCCGACAATCAAGCGTGTCCACATGTCATCACGGGAGCGAACCATGGCCAGCGAAACCATCAGCTTGGGCGGCGGCTGTTTCTGGTGCCTGGAAGCCGTGTTCGAACTGGTCGACGGTGTCGTGTCGGTCGAGTCCGGCTATTGCAACGGCCACATCGCGGCGCCCACCTATGACCAGGTGTGCAGCGGCGAGACAGGCCATGCCGAAGTGGTGCGAGTGAGTTTCGATCCGGCGCGCATCAGCCTGCGTGAGGTGCTGGAGATCTTCTTCACGATCCACGACCCGACCACGCTGAACCGGCAGGGTAACGACATTGGCACGCAATACCGGTCCGGCATCTACTGGCATGTGCCGTCGCAACTGGCCGAGGCACGGGCGGTCCTGGACGAAGTCAACGCCGCGTGCGGTGGCCGTGCCGTGACCGAACTGGCGCCCGAGCAGAACTACTGGCGGGCCGAGCCGTACCACCAGCACTACTTCGCCAACAACCCGCAGCAGGGCTACTGCGCCTATGTGGTGGCCCCGAAGGTCGAGAAATTCCGCCGCACCTTTGCCCAGCGCGTGAGACAGTGATCACGCCGGCTGGCGGGCCCTGGCGATGCGCGCCCGCTGCGGCCCGGCCATGGGCGTGGTCACGCGGCGCGGGCAGTACACTGCCCAGCCAAGTGCAGCCAGCGCCGGATGCTGCCGGCACGTCGAGTCGAATGGGGGGTGGATGGATCAGGTCTGGCGCCTGGCGCCGACGCCCGCCGCGCGGGTCACCACGGGCGCTGGCGGGACGCAGTGCGAGCTCAACGACGCGGCACTGCAGTGGCAGCGCGACAGCGGGCTGAGCGCTGCCGACGTTGCTCAGCTCGTCGACAGCCTGCAGGTCCCCGGCGATGCGGATCGCATGCTCGGCGTGCACGGGCGACGGGTGCGGTGCCGCGTGGTGGCGCTGGATGATGGGCGCCTGATCTGGTTCGTGCCCGATGTCGTGCCCAAGGCGCAGTGGGATGACGACCGCGCGCTGATCGAGCGGGCGCTCTTCATGTCGGATGTGTCGGTGTGGTGGGTGGACGCCGAACTGACACGCATCCACTTTGTTCGCAGGGGCGCTGCGGCACTCGGCTCGGCAGGCGACAGCGGCAGCGTTCCGCTGGAGGACCACCGAGCCCAGATGCACCCGGACGACGTGGCGGGTATCTCGCGTGCCGCGCGGCAGGCGCTCTCGGGCGACCGCGTTGCCGATGCGATGGTGCGTTATGCATTGCCAGCCGGTGGATGGCGAACACTGTTGACACGCCGCGTCGCGCACCGCGATGGCGCCGGCCGGCTGCTGGGCCTGCTGGGCGTCTCGATCGATCTCAGCGAGCTGGTCTCGGAGCGTGAGCGCAGCCTCCAGTTGTCCGAGCGCATGCGCCTGGCCGCCGAGACCATCGGGCTGGCATTCTGGTCGCGCAACTTCGACACCGGCGAGGGCGAGTGGGACGATCCGATGTACCGGATTCACCACCGTCGGCCCCAGGAGGGGCCGCCCAGCACGCAGGAATGGCTGGAGCGCCACGTGCACCCGCTGGATCAGGCCTGGATGGCCGAGCGGCATCGGCAGGCGCAGGACCGCTGGCCCCAGGTGGACGACATGGTGTTCCGCATTCCGGTGCCCGGCACCGACGAAGTGCGCTGGATCCATGCCCGCACAAGGCACCTGTTGCGCGACGGCCAGCGCGTGGCGGTGGGTGTGCACGTGGATGTCACCGACCAGGAGCTGGCGCGCCTGGCGCTCGAGCACGAACGCGAGCGCCTGCGCTACGTGCTCGAGGCCGCGGGCGTGGGGGTGTGGGAACGCCGGCTCGACGGCGGCGCTTCCTACCTCAGCGAGACGGGCTACCGCCTGCGCGGGCGCGAGCCTTCGCAAGTGCCGGTCGAGGAGGTGTTGTCCGAGTCCGCCGACCCGGCGGATCTGCTGGCCTACGAGCAGGTGTTGAAGCGACAGGTCGAACTCGGTGAGACCTTTCGTCATGAGTTCCGGGTGCGTTGGCCGAATGGCGAGCAGCGCTGGCTGGCCTCGTTCGGCCGCGCGGTGCGCGACGCCGCCGGGCGCGCCGGCTATGTGGCCGGCATCGACATCGACGTGACCGAACGGCGCGTGGCCGAGGCCGCCGCGCGTGAGACGCAGCGCGCCGAGCAGGCCAGCCGCGCCAAGACCGAATTCCTGGCGCGCATGAGCCACGAGTTGCGTACGCCGCTCAACGCCGTGCTGGGCTTCGGCCAGCTGCTGCTGCAGGACACCGAAGAAAGACCGAGCCCGCGCCAGCGCGAACGGCTGCTGCGCATCGAGACGGCCGCGCGAAAGCTGCTGTCGATGATCGAGGACGTGCTCGAGCTCACCGACGATGCCGCCGTGCCTGCCAGCTTCACCCCTGAGCCGGTGGCGCTCGAGGCCGTGGTGGCCGAGTGCCTGCTGCTGTCGGAGGTGCGCGCGCAGGAGGCCGGTGTTGAACTGCGCTGCAGCGAGCGTCCGCTGCCCGGCCTGGTGCTGGCGGACGGGCATCGCCTGACCCGGGTGTTCAGCCAGTTGATCGACAACGCGATCCGCTACAACTGGCCCGGCGGACACGTGCTGCTGGCCAGCCGGCCCCTGGCCCGCGCCGGAGCGCCGGGGTGGGAGCTGATCGTGCGTGACAACGGCCGCGGCATGAGCCAGGCGCAGGTGCACGCGGCCTTCGAGCCGTTCCAGCGCCTGGGCGTCGAGCACGAGGGCATCGACGGCCCGGGCATCGGCCTCACCCTGGTGCAGCGCCATGTCGAGCGCCTGCACGGGGTGCTCGAGGTCGACAGCCGTCCGGGCCTGGGCACCGAGTTCAGGGTCTGGCTGCCCGCCGCGCCGGTGGCCCAGGAGCGCCCGCCGCAGGCCGCCTGTGCGCCGGCATCCGGTGGCGCCTTGCGCCTGCTGTGTGTGGAGGACAACCCGGTGAACCTGCTGCTGCTGCGCGAGGTGTTCGGCATGCGGCCCACCCTGACCGTGCGCATGTGCGAAGACGGTGCCAGTGCGCTGGCCGTGGCCCCCGACTTCAACCCCGATGTGGTGCTGCTCGACCTGCAGCTGCCGGATCTGCCCGGTGTGGAGGTGATGCGCCGCCTGCGTGCGCAGGCGCTCCAGGGCCATTGCCGTTTCATCGCGTTGTCGGCCAATGCCATGCCCGACGACGTGCAGGCCGCACGCAGTGCGGGCTTCGACGATTACTGGACCAAGCCGATCGACGTGCGCCGCTTCCTGGCCTCGATCGACTCACTGGTCGCGCAGCTGGCGCCGAGCTGAGCCCGCAGGTTTGCCGCAGGGGCCCGGACCGACCTGTGCCGCCAGGCGCCTCGCGGGCGGGCAGCCTCGGCGCGCTTCAGGGCGCGAGGCGTTCGCGCAGCCACGCGCCGTCCTGCAGCCGGTAGCGCAGACGGTCGTGCAAGCGGCTCTTGCGGCCTTGCCAGAACTCCCAGGTGTCGGGCACCAGCCGGAAGCCACCCCAATGCGGAGGCCGGGGCGGCGACAGCGCGAACTGCGCCGCGTACCGGGCCACATTGGCCACCAGCACCGCGCGCGAGCTGATCACTTCGCTCTGCGGCGAGGCCCAGGCGCCCAGCCGTGACTCGAGCGGACGCGACGCGAAATAGGCATCAGACTCGGCAGCGTCGACCTGTTCGACCCGACCCTCGATGCGTACCACGCGTTCGAGCTCGACCCAATGGAACTGCAGCGCCGCCACGGGGTGCAGCGCCAGCTCGCGGCCCTTGCGGCTCTGGTAGTTGGAGTACCAGACGATGCCGCGCGCATCGGCGCCCTTGATCAGCACGATGCGGGTGGACGGCCGGCCGTCGGCGCCGACCGTGGCCAGCGTCATCGCGTTCGGCTCGGGCACACCGGCCTGCTGGGCCTGCTGGAACCAGGACTGGAACTGCTGCAGCGGCTGGCTGTCTGCGGCCGATTCATCGAGCTCGGCACGCTCGTAGTTCTTGCGAAGGTCGGCGAGGTTCGGGTCCATCGGCGCAGTATGCCGCGCCAGACCCGCGGCGGGCTCGGGCCCGCAATCAGGCGTGGGGCAGCTCCCTACGTGGAATGCCTTAAGTGATCGTCCGACTGTCTAAGCCGTGGCCGCCCCTCCATGCTAGCCACACCTCATGAAGACAGAACCCGTCGTCATCGTGCTCGCTGCAGGCCGTGGCAGCCGCTTTCGTGGTGCAGGACACAAGCTCGAGCAGGCCCTGGGCAACCAGAGCGTGCTGGGCCAGACCATCGCACATGCCATCGAGAGCGGGCTGCCGGTGCTGGTGGTGACCACCGAGCCGCTGGTGGGCGAATCGGCACGCTGGGTGGCGCGCCGCGACGTGGTGGTGCTGCCGGAGGTCGGCCGCGCCGGGGCCACCGCGCTCGGCATGGGCTACTCGATCGCGGCGGGCGTGTCCGCCCGTCCTGATGCGCCGGGCTGGCTGGTGCTGCCCGGTGACATGCCGATGGTCGCCCCCGCCACGCTGGCCGCGGTAGGCGCTGCACTGGACCAGCACCCGGTGGTGTTCGCGCAGTACCGGGGCCGGCGCGGCCATCCCGTCGGGTTTGCCGCCGAACTGTTTTCCGACCTGGTCCAGCTCAACGGCGACGAAGGCGCGCGCCGCATCGTGGCGCGCTACCCGTCGATCGGGCTCGAAGTCGACGATCCGGGGGTGCTGGTCGACGTGGACACGCAGGACGACCTCTCTGCGCTGCGCAGCGGGCGCACCCCCAGCATCGAGACCAGCCGCGTGCGCTGAGGCACCGGGTGGCCCGCCGGTCAGGCCAGGCCTTGCTGCCTTGCCAGCCGCACCAGGCGTTCGATCTCCCGGTCCCGCACGCGCTGCTGGTGCAATGCACGAGCGGTCTGCATCAGGTAGTCCAGGGTGCTGCCGTAGCGGCCCTGCGCATGGCGCAGGATGTGCAGCATCTGGCCGTCATCGATCGGGCCGGTGAAGTTGGGGCTGCGCCGGCTCAGGGTGAAGGCCAGCGCCCGCACCGGTCCGGCAGAGGTCTCGCAGCGCAGCCAACGCGGGTCGTACACGCCGGTGGGCATTTCACGTGCCCACAGGCGATCGAGCTCGGTGTTGGCACGTCGCGCGGCGATGCGGAACACCATGCCCTGGCACATGCCGCCCGAGACCAGCGCGAAGACCAGCCCGGGTTGTTCGGGCGTGCCCCGGTTCACACGCGACTGCATGCGGAAGCTGCGGTGCCAACCGCGCACCCGGGCCACGCGGTGCTCGACCGCATCGAACTCCGGTCGCCAGATCAGCGATGCGTAGCCGAACACCCACAGGTCGGACTGCCCGCCCCATTCGGCACGGGTGCGCTCCAGCAGCGGCTGCGGGTCGCGAAGCGGTGTGACGTTCATGGCGCACCCAAGGATGCCAGAAGCGCGAAAGGCCCTGTCTTGATGTAACCAAGTTACCAGTACTGGATTGTGTGAGTTACCATTCCGACATGAAGACCCGCCTCCTCGAGATCACCGAGCGCATCCGTGCGCGCAGTGCGGCCAGCCGGCGCGAGTACCTGGCACGTGTCGATGCGCTCGCGCAGCGCCCACCGGGCAGCCGGCGCATGGGCTGTGCCAATGTGGCACATGCGTTTGCGGCCATGCCCGGCGACGAGCGCCTGCGCGTGGTGGCCGAGCGCGCGCCCAACCTGGCCGTGGTCACCTCGTACAACGACATGCTCTCGGCCCACCAGCCCTACGAGCGCTACCCCGAACTGCTGCGCGAGCAGGCACGCCAGCTCGGCGCGACGGTGCAGGTCGCCGGCGGCGTGCCGGCCATGTGCGACGGCGTGACGCAAGGCCTGCCGGGCATGGAGCTCTCGCTGTTCTCGCGCGACACGATCGCCATGTCCACCGCGATCGCACTGACCCACGACGTGTTCGATGGCGCCTTGCTGCTGGGTGTGTGCGACAAGATCGTGCCCGGCCTGTTGATCGGTGCGCTGAACTTCGGCCACCTGCCGTGCGTGTTCGTGCCCGCCGGGCCGATGGCATCAGGCCTGTCGAACACCGACAAGGCCAAGGTGCGCGAGCAGCATGCGCAAGGCCTGGTCGGCCGCGACGAACTGCTGCAGGCCGAACAGGCGGCCTACCACAGCGCCGGCACCTGCACCTTCTATGGCACCGCCAACAGCAACCAGATGCTGCTGGAGGCCATGGGCCTGCACGTGCCGGGCGCGGCCTTCGTGCACCCGCAGGCGCCGCTGCGCGAAGCGCTCACGCGCGAGGCGGTGACCACTTTGCTGGGCATCACCCGGGCGCAGCGTTTCACGCCCATCGGCCGCCTGGTGGACGAACGTGTGATCGTCAATGCGATGGTGGCCTTGCTGGCCACCGGGGGCTCCACCAACCATTTGATCCACTGGGTGGCGGTGGCGCGGGCGGCCGGGATCCGCATCGACTGGAACGACTTCGCCGAACTGTCGGCCGAGGTGCCCCTGCTCGCCCGGGTGTATCCCAACGGACAGGCCGACGTGAACCAGTTCCAGGCCGCGGGCGGCACCGGCTTCGTGATGCGCGAACTGCTCGACGCCGGCTGCCTGCACCCGGACGTGGCCACCGTGGCCCCGGGCGGCCTGGCGGCCTACACGCAGGCCCCGGTGCTGCAGGACGGCCGCCTGCGCTGGCAACCGACACCGCCCGACAGCGGCGACAGCAGCGTGGTGCGACCGTTCACCACGCCGTTCTCGGTCTCGGGGGGGCTCAAACTGCTCACCGGCAACCTGGGGCGTGCCGTGATCAAGGTCTCCGCGGTGCCCGAGGAGCGGCACGTCGTCGAGGCGCCGGCTGTTGTCTTCGACAGCCAGGAGGGCTTGCAGCAGGCCTTCAAGGCTGGCGAGCTCGAGCGCGACTTTGTCGCGGTGGTGCGCTTCCAGGGGCCGCGCGCGAACGGCATGCCTGAACTGCACAAGCTCACGCCGCCACTGGCGGTGCTGCAGGGCAAGGGCTTTCGCGTGGCGCTGGTGACCGACGGCCGCATGAGCGGTGCCTCGGGCAAGGTGCCGGCGGCGATCCATGTCAGCCCGGAAGCACTGGCCGGCGGCCCGCTGGCGCGGCTGCGCACAGGCGACCTGGTCAGGCTCGATGCGGTGAATGGCCAGCTCGATGCGCTGGTCGACGAGGCCACCTGGAACGCCCGCAGCCTGCAAGCGATCGACCCGGGCCACGCGCAGGACAATGCGCACGGCCTGGGCCGCGACCTGTTCGGCGGCCTGCGCCGCGATGTCAGCAGCGCCGAGGAAGGCGCCATCACCTGGATGTGAAAGCCCCAAGGCCATGACGACGACCGACCCCGCCAGCCTGGCCACCCATGGCCCCGTGATCCCGGTGATCGTGCTGCAGCGCGTTGCCGATGCCGTGCCCCTGGCCGAGGCCCTGCTGGCCGGTGGCGTGAAGGTGCTCGAAGTGACCTTGCGCACCGAGGTGGCCCTGGCCTGCATCGAGGCCATCGCGCGCGCCGTGCCCGAGGCCCTGGTGGGCGCAGGCACCGTGCGCTCCGCGGCCGATGCGCGCGCCGCGCGCGACGCGGGCAGCCGCTTTGCAGTGAGCCCCGGCTACACCGCCGCGGTGGGCCAGGCCTGCCGCGAGCTCGCCCTGCCGCTGCTGCCCGGTGTGGCCACCGCCAGCGAGGTGATGGCGGCGCAGGCCGATGGCCTGTCCTTCCTGAAGTTCTTTCCGGCCCAGCAGGCTGGTGGCATCCCGATGCTCAAGGCGTTGGGCGGACCGTTCCCAGACGTGGCGTTCTGCCCCACTGGCGGCATCACACCCGAGACGGCGCCGCAGTACCTGGCACTGCCCAATGTGCGTGTGTGTGGCGGCTCCTGGCTGACGCCGCCCGAGGCGGTGGCGGCCGGGGATTGGGCGCGCATCACGCGGCTGGCGCGCGAGGCATCGGCCCTGCGGTGACACCGCGCCGCGGCCGGCGCAGGCAGCAGGCTCAGCGCGCCTCGCGGTCCAGCCAGATGCCCAGGCCCTGGGCATTGAGCTCGATGTCCAGCGCCAGCGCCTGCAGGCCGGCGTCGATGTCCGCCACGCCGTGGCGCGACAACTGGGCGCGACACAGTTCCCCCAGCGCGGCCTTCAGCGCCGCGTGACGGTCTGGCACCTGGCGCAGCCGCTGGCCGAGTGCCACCATCGCGTCGATCTGCTCGAACAGCAGGCCGGCAAGCCGCGACACCTCGCCCACCCGGCCATAGTGGGTGAGGTACATGCAGGCCGGATCGGCCTCGAGCATGCGTTCGATCGAGTGGCGCAGGGGCTCCGGCTCGAACTGCACCGGCGTGGTCGTCAGCAGCACCCACGGGCCCTGGGCGGTGTCCAGCTCGCGGTACGACAAGCCGAAGGTGTCGCCGGTGAACCAGCCGCGCGTGCGTTCGTCCCAGATGCAGTGATGGTGGCGCGCATGGCCGGGGGTGTCGATGAAGCGCAGCGCCCGGCCGTTGAGCTCGACCCGCTCGCCATCGGACGGCGAGCGCACACGCGCCGCGTCGATGGCGCGTAGCGAACCATAGGAGCGCGCCATCTCCTCGGCACCATAGACTGCCAACGCGCCCATGTACAGCGCGGTGGGGTCGATCAGGTGGCGAGCGCCCCGCGGGTGCACCAGCAGCGTGGCATTCGGCAGCGACTGCATCAGCAGGCCGGAGCCGCCGGCATGGTCCAGGTGCACATGGGTGGGGATCACGTAGTCGACCGACTCCGGCGCGAGGCCCAGGGCATCGAGCGCCGCCAGCAGCCGGGGCACGGCGAAGTTGGTGCCGGTGTCGATGAAGGCGGCGCGGCCGCCTTCGACCATCAGGTAGGCCGCGTCGAAGCGCGGGCGATGGAAGCCGGTGTCGATGACATGCAGGCCATCACCCAGCGAGGTCAGGTCGGGCAGGGAGGACATGCCCGGGATTGTCACCGAGCGCTGCCCGCCCCCGTGGCGTCAGGTCTTGCGGGCGCGCGCCGGGCCAGCCCCGGCGCACGCCGCCAGAGCGTCAGTTGTTGACCTGCGCGTACAGCGCCCACAGGCGGCCGAGGTCGGCTCCGCCATCGGTGCCCTGCACGCCGCGCAGCGTCTGCACCGCCTTGGTCTTGGCCTTGCCCGACTGCAACAGCGCGAGGCCCAGGCGCAGCTTGGCGTCCTCCGGACGCTTCAGGCCGCCCTTGGCGATGCCCTGCTCGATCAGCGGGATGCCCTTGTCGGCCTGGCCCATCGTGGCATAGGCGTAGCCGATCTGGACCAGGTCGTTGCCGTCCTTCGCGGTGGCCGCTTCCTTTGCGCGTTGCTCGATCGAGGCCTTGGCCTCGGCTTCCTGCTTGTTGGCCAGGTCGCGCAGGCGCTTGTGGCGCTCGGCCTCCGCGCCGGTGCCCAGGGCGCCGGCGGCAAAGCCCTTGTCGACGATGGCCTTGCCTTCGGCGGGGTACCCCGCCTGCAGCGACAGCTGCGCCATTTCCATGAACTCTTCGGTCTTGGCGAGGTTGCCGGTGGCCAGCTTCAGCCGCATCACGTCGAGCGAGAAGCGGTCGGAGAACCCGCTCTTGCGCGGCAGGCGCCCGAGGTAGATGGACCAGTACTCGCGCTTCGGGTAGTTGGCCAGCAGTTTGTCCAGCGTGGCCGTCTGGCCCGCGGCATTGCCGGTGCGGGCCTGCGCATCGGCCAGGCGCAGCAGGTCACCCTCGTCGGGGCGGCGGCCTGCCTGCTCGGCCGCGGCCACCGCGGCGGCCGCTTCCTTCGCGATCGCGCCGTAGTCGCCGCTCTGGCCCTGCACGTAGGCCTGCAACTGCTTGAGCTGCGCGCTGGTGCTGCCCAGGGACTGCGCCTTCTGGATCCACTGGCTGGTGCGGGGCCAATCCTTCTGCTGCGAATAGGCAAAGGCCACGGATTCGGCCACCTGCGCGGCCTCTGCGCCCGACAGCTTGGGAAACAGCGCCTCGAAGGCCTGGATCGCGGTGGCGTTGTCACCGGCACGCTGCGCGGCGGCGCCGCGCATGCGCTCGACCATGGTCTGCTCGGCCGGGGTCTTGTTGGGCACCGCGTCGGCCTCGCGCACCTTGGCCAGGGCTTCCTTGGCCTTGTTCGCGCGCAGCAGTTCGCTGGCCTGCTGCAGCGGCTTGCCCACCTCGGGGCGCACGGCCTGGGCCTGGGCCACGCCCAGGGTGCCGGCAAGCACCAGGGTGGCGGCCAGGGTCTGGAAGGTCTTCATCGTGGGCATCAATTCAGGAACTGCTCGTTGCCAACCAGGCCGATCTTGGTGACGCCCAGGCGCTGCGCGCTGGCCATCACCATTGCCACGACCTTGTAGCTCACCAGCTTGTTCGGGCGCAGGTGCACCTCGGCCTGGTCGGGCATGGCCGCCACCTCGGTCAGGCGCTTCTCGAGTTCGGCCCGGTCGGCCACCAGCATGCCGTTCCAGCCGATGGTGCCGTCGAAATCGATGTCGATGCGCACGATCTCCGGCGGCTTCGGCGGTGGCGCCGCGCTGCTGTTGACCGGCATGTTCATCTTGACCGCGTGGGTCTGCACCGGGATCGTGATGATGAACATGATCAACAACACCAGCATCACGTCGATCAGCGGCGTGGTGTTCATCTCCACCATCATGTCGTCTTCGGCGCCGCCTACTTGCATAGCCATGGTCGGCTCCTCTTACTGGTTGGGCGGCGGCTCAGTGATGAAGCCGACCTTGGCGATGCCGGCACGCTGCGCCGCCACCACGAGCTTGCCCACGCTTTCGTAGCGCGCGTCCTGGTCGCCGCGGATGTGCACCTCGGGCTGCGGATCCTTGACGGACTCCTTCTTCAGCTCGGTCACGATGGTCTCGATGTCGGGCATCTTGCGGGTGTTCCAGTACACGTCGCCGTCCTTGCTGACGGCCAGCAGGATGTTCTCGGGCTTGGTCTGCGTGGGGACGTTGCGTTCCTTGGGCAGCTCGAGCTTGACGCTCTGGGTCACCACCGGGATCGTGATCAGGAAGATGATCAGCAGCACCAGCATCACGTCCACCAGGGGCGTGGTGTTGATGGAGGAGTTCATCTGCTCCTCGTCGCCGTCGGCCGACCCTACGTTCATGGCCATGGGGTCACTCCTTCAGTGGCACGGGGCCGTTCGGCTCAGCGCTTGCCGGCCAGCAGCACGTTGTGCACGTCGCCCGAGAAGGCGCGCACACGTTCCATCACGCCCTTGTTGCGGCGGATCAGCCAGTTGTAGCCCATCACCGCGGGCACCGCGACGGCCAGGCCGAAGGCGGTCATGATCAGCGCCTCGCCCACCGGGCCGGCCACCTTGTCGATCGAGGCCTGGCCCGAGATGCCGATGGCGGTGAGCGCGTGGTAGATGCCCCAGACGGTGCCGAACAGGCCGACGAACGGGGAGGTGGAACCCACCGTGGCCAGGAAGGCCAGGCCATCCTGCAGGCGGCTGTTGATGTTGTCGGTCGCGCGCTGCACGCTCATGCCGATCCAGGTGTGGCGGTCGATCTGCTCGACCAGCGTGCCCTCGTGGTGTTCGTCGGCCTTCAGGCCTTGCTCGGCGATGTAGCGGAAGGCGCTCGCTTCGTCCAGCGTGGTAACGCCCTTGGCCAGCGAGCCGGCCTTCCAGAACGCATCGGACACCTGGTTGGCGGCCTTGAACAGCTTCTGCTGTTCCCAGAGCTTGGTGAAGATGATGTACCAGCTGCCCATGGACATGATGATCATGATGATCAGCGTGCCGCGGGCAACGAAGTCGCCCTGGCTCCACAGCGCGTCCAGGCCATAGGGGTTGGCGACCGCTTCCTTGGACACCGTCGCCGCCGGTGCCGGCGCGGCGGCCGGTGCGGGCGCGGCGGCTTCAGCGGCAGGCGCCGAAGCTTGCGCGAGCGCGGTGGCGGGGACGGTCGTCGTGGCGAAGGTGGCAATCGCCAGCAGGGCGGCGGCCAGCGGCGCGCGCAACAGTTTGGTCAGGAACATGGGTGACTCCAGGCAGGAACGGAGCGCGCAGGTCTCGGTCGGAGCTCGTGCTGCGCGGGTGGAACAGGAGGTAGGGGAGTGGGACGAAGTTGCGCGCGCGCTACTCGACCTTCCACACGTACTCGACATCGAAGACGCCGCCGACGGGCTTGCCGTGGTCGTCGATGCCCGGTGTGAAATTGCAGCCGCTGAGCTTTTCAGCGGCCACGCGGTCCAGCAGCCGATGCTCACGTGAGGAGCCGGCGGACTTCACGATCTCGGTCTTGACCAGCTTGCCGGTACCGTCGATCGTGAAGCGGATCTTGGTGATCCCGGTTGCTTCGGCCCGCAGCGCAGCCGGCGGGTAATCCTCGTTCTTCGGGGCGCAGGCTTGCACATTGGCAATGGCCGGCTTGGCGGCCACACGCGGTGCCGCTGGCGCTGGTGGCGTCGGCGGGCCGGGGGGCGGTGCAATGGTCACTGGCGGCGCCGGCGGTGGCACGTCACGGCTGACCGTGATGGCCGGTGCGGGCGTCGGGTTGGCGATCTGCACTTCCGGCGGCGGCACGTAGGACGGCGGCGGCGGCGCGGTCTTCGGTGGCGGCGGCAGGTTCTCTGGCGGCGGAGGCGGTGGAGGTTTCACCTCCTCGATGATCTTGGTTTCGATCGGTGCCTTGACGACTTCAACGATCTTGCGGGCCAGACCGTTCAGCAATGCCCATCCCAGAATGATGTGCAGTACCACGACCACCATGAACCCGGACAGGTGCTTGCCCGGGGCGCGTTGCGATTGAGCGTAATCCACTCGTTGACCTCCAGAAGGCCCGTCGCTTTAACGTCGGGTCTCTGTGACTTTTTACGATGTGTGGCCTTGTGAGCCACTCGCAGCTCTCTCCACTGCGAAGGCAGGGAATATAGCTTGAAAGCATTGTCTGTTCGCTTGGTGCAACACCTTAAAGCGCCAGGCGGGTTACAGGCGGGTTCATGCTTGAAGTTTGTTGAAACTTGGGTTAAGCAACTTTTGTGGTGATACGTGTGCCGCCCAGGGCCGGATGCACTGCGCATGGTCGCGCGAAGCCTCGGCTTTCCGGTGGTGCGGGCGCCGCGCGGCATGGCCTGCGTGAACCCGCCTGGTAACTCCGGGCGGGAGCGGTCTGCGCTGCAGTTTCACCGCGCGGCGTTGCATCCCGCGCGTGCTGCTGCCGGGAAGGCGGGCAGTGGCCATCGCTCAGGCCGACGCGCCGGCCTTCCAGGCGTCACGCAGTTCGCGCTTGAGCACCTTGCCGATGGCGCTGCGTGGCAGTTCGTCCACCAGGCGCAGATCGGACAGGCGTTGCGTCTTGCCCACCTGTTCGTTCACCCAGTCACGAATGGCCTGCGCGCTGCTGGCGCCGCCTTCGCGCCGCACCACGAAGGCCACCGGCGTTTCACCCCACTCGGTCGAGGGCACGCCCACCACGGCCGCGTCGGCCACATCGGGATGGCGGCGCAGCACGGCCTCCAGGTCGCTGGGGTAGATGTTGAAGCCGCCGCTGATGATCATGTCCTTGCGGCGGTCGAACAGGGTGAGAAAGCCATCGTCGTCGAATCGGCCCACGTCGCCGGTGCGGATATAGCGCCGGCCCTCGGTGTCGAACCACTCGGCCTCGGCGGTCTTGGCCGGCTGGTTGTGGTAGCCGCTCATCATGCCGGGTGAGCGGCCCACCACTTCGCCGGCCTCGCCGCGTGGCACCTCGCGGCCGTCTTCGTCGATCAGGCGGATGTCGTGGCCCTCGGCCGGCTGGCCCACGGTGTGCAGCTTGTGCGGGAACAGGTGCGCCTGCAGGATGCTGGTGCCACCGCCTTCGGTCATGCCGTAGTACTCCACCAGCGCACCGGGCCAGCGCTTGAGCACGTCGGCCTTCAGGTCGGCGTGGAAGGGTGCGCTGGTGCAGAACTTGTAGCGGAACGAGGACAGGTCGTACTGCCCGAAATCGGGCCGCGCCATCAGGCGCTGGTACTGCACCGGCACCAGCATCGTGTGCGTGGCACGGTGCTGCTGGGCCAGTGCCAGGTAGCGCCCGGCGTCGAACTTGGGCATCAGCACCACGGTGCCGCCGTGGGCCAGCGTGGGGATCACGGACACCAGCGTGGTGTTCGAGTACAGCGGCGTCGCGGTGAGCGTGACGCTGTCCGCGCCGTAACCCGACAGCGCGGCGCGCTGGATGTGCGCCCAGCGCATGGCATGCGGTTGCACGATGCCCTTGGGCGTGCCGGTGGTGCCGGAGGAGTAGATCAGGTTGAAGGCCCAGGCCGGATCGATGGTCACCGGCGTGGGCTTGGCTCCTTCGGGTGCCAGCCACTCGGCCAGGGGCTGGTCGCGCCCGGTGGCGCCCAGCCGCGTGCGGGCCACGCCGGGGGCCAGCGTGACCTGGGCGCCATCCAGCGCCTGCGCGGTGGCATCGTCCAGGAACAGCCGGCGTGCGCCCGCATCGGCCACCATGTCGGCCAGCTGCGCGGGGGTGGAACTGGGCGCCAGCGGCGCCACCGCGAGGCCGGCGCGCAAGGCGCCGATGAACACGGCGATGTACTCGATGCTGCTGTTGGCGCAGATGGCGATCACGTCGCGCGCGGCCAGCCCGTCGCGCTGCAGGCTGGCGGCCACGCGGTCGATCAGGGCATCGAGCGCGGCATAGGTGATGCTGCGCTCGGCATCGTGCAGGGCCATGGCCTGGGGCCGCGCCACGGCATGCTCGTGCACCAGGGAAGGCAGGTCGCGGAACGTTTCGCCGTCGGTGGGCGAGGGGGTGCTGGACATCGATTGAACCTTGCGGGCCAGGGGAAGAATCGAACGATTCTAGGCAGCAGACCACTGGTTGCGCTTGTCGCACCGGCGACGGGCCGGGCCGCCAGCCTCGCCCGATCCGCACGACGAGGAGACGAGGAGACGAGCATGAGCCTGCACCGCTGGCGCCAGCGCCCACCCGGTTCGAACAGCGGTGATTTCGGCGCCGACGACCAGCTCGGCCGCCTGAACCTGCTGACGCCCGAGCGTCGCCGCGCGGCCGCGGCCGAGGTGCATGAAGGCCTGGCCTTCAGCCTGAGCCTGCCGCTGGACCTGCCGGGCGAGGCCAGGCTCAACCCACGCCGCCCCTGCCGCGCCTGAAGCCCACCGAGCCGGCCGGCGTGCCCTTCATCTGAACATGTCGCGGCGCCAGCACGATGCGCGCAACACCGATGTGATCTGCGACGACCAGGTCATGCCGAGCCTGCGGTACTCCACGCAGTGGGACAGCTTCGCCCATGTGGGCTCGTGGTTCGATGCCGACGGCGATGGCGAACCCGAAAAGGTGTACGACAACGGCCACCGCGCGCACGAGCACTGCCTGTTCAAGCTGGGCATTCCGCTGGGCGGGCTGTGGTGGCAGCAGGATCTGGCCGCCTGGTTGCGCGCGCACGGTCGTCACCGTTGCCTGCTCACCGCGCCGCCGCTGCGCCTGCCGAGCCCGGGCGATCGGTAGGCCCATCACGCGGGGTCGGGTTCGCGCGCAAGGGGCTCCGCTAGACTGCCCGCCACGGTGCGCAGCCGTGCGCCGCCCGACTTTCTCCCGCCGCCATGACCACCTTGACCGAAGCCGCCCTGCTCGACGCCCTGAAGACCGTGATCGACCCGCACACCGGGAAGGACTATGTCTCGACCCGCCAGCTGAAGAACCTGCGCATCGAGGGTGGCGACGTCGCCTTCGACGTGCTGCTCGGCTACCCGGCCAAGAGCCTGATCCCGGCGCTGCGCAAGCAGCTGATCGACACCGCGCGTTCGGTGCCCGGCGTCAGCAATGTCAGCGCCAACGTCAGCAGCCACATCACCTCGCATGCGGTGCAGCGCGGCGTGCAGCTGCTGCCCAACGTGAAGAACATCGTGGCCGTGGCCTCGGGCAAGGGCGGCGTGGGCAAGAGCACCACCGCGGCCAACCTGGCGCTCGCGCTGGCGGCCGAGGGGGCCACTGTGGGCGTGCTCGATGCCGACATCTACGGCCCGAGCCAGCCGATGATGCTGGGTGTCTCGGGCCGGCCCGAAAGCCTGGACGGCCAGAGCATGGAGCCGATGGAAGGCCACGGCGTGCAGGTGATGTCGATCGGCTTCCTGGTCGAGCCCGACCAGGCCATGATCTGGCGCGGGCCCATGGCCACGCAGGCGCTGGAACAGCTGCTGCGCCAGACCAACTGGCGTGCGCTGGACTACCTGATCGTCGACATGCCGCCCGGCACCGGCGACATCCAGCTCACGCTGAGCCAGCGCGTGCCGATCACCGGCGCCATCATCGTCACCACGCCGCAGGACATCGCGCTGCTCGATGCGAAGAAGGGCGTGGCCATGTTCGAGAAGGTGGGCGTGCCCATCCTCGGCCTGGTGGAGAACATGGCGGTGTACTGCTGCCCGAACTGCGGCCACACCGAGCACATCTTCGGCGCCGACGGCGGCAAGAAGATGGCCGCCGAGTTCAACATGGACTACCTCGGCGCGCTGCCGCTGACGCGCTCGATCCGCGAGCAGGCCGACTCCGGCACCCCCACCGTGGTGGCCGACCCCGATGGCGAAACGGCCACCACCTACAAGCGCATCGCGCGCCAAGTGGCGGTGAAGATCGCCGAGAAGGCGAAGGATTTCAGCGCCAAGTTCCCGACCATCACGGTCAGCAAGACGACCTGAGAACCAGGATGCGGGTCCTGCGCCGTGTGCTGGGCGGTCTGGCCGCGGCAGTGCTGGCTGCCTGCGCGCCGGTGCCGCCCGCGCCGCAGGAGGCGCTGAACGAAGCGGCACCGGCGCCGATGGCCTGCCCCGGCGGGCTGCCCGAGGGCACACGCTGCCTGCAGGGCACCGATTCGGCCGGGGCGCATTACGTGGTGGCGATGCCGTCCCATTGGAGCGGCCATCTGGTGCTGCATGCGCATGGCGGACCCCATCTGGGCCCGCCGCGGCTGCAGCGCTCGATCGAGGACCTCAAGCGCTGGTCCGTCATGGTCAAGGCCGGGCATGCCTGGGCTGGCTCCACTTACCGCCAGGGCGGCGTGGCGGTGGTGTCGGCCGCCGAGGACACCGAGCGCCTGCGCCGCATCTTCGTGCGTCATGTGGCGGTGCCGGTGCGCACGCTGCTGCATGGCCAGTCCTGGGGCGCCAGCGTGGCGGCGCGCGCGGCCGAGTTGTTCACCCCCTCGGCGCAGGGCCGGCGGCCCTACGACGGGGTGCTGCTCACCAGCGGCGTGCTCGGGGGTGGCACGCGCTCCTACGACTTCCGGCTCGACCTGCGCGTGCTCTACCAGCACCTGTGTCGCAACCACCCGCTGCCCGAGGAGCCGGACTACCCGCTGTGGATGGGCCTGCCCGCGGGCGCAACGCTCACACCGGCACAGCTGAGGGCGCGGGTCGACGCCTGCCTGGGCCTGAACCTGCCGCCGGCGCATCGCAGCGCCGTGCAGCAGCGCCGCGTCCACACGCTGGTGGCGGTGCTGCGTGTGCCCGAGTCCTCGCTCGTCGGCCACATGAACCGCGCAACCTTTGATTTCCAGGACATCGCGCTGCACCGTGCCGGCGGCGGCAGCCCCTTCGGCAACATTGGCGCGATGTACCGCGGCTCGGACGACGATGCCGCGCTCAATGCCGCGGTGGCCCGGTATGCCGCCGACCCCGCCGCCGTGGCCCGCTTCGGCGCCGATGCCGACCCCACCGGCCGCATCCCCGTGCCGGTGCTCACGGTGCACGGCATCCACGACGCGGTGGCCTTCGTGGAGCTGGAGTCCACCTTCCGTGAGACGATGAAAGGGGCCGGCACCGCCGGGCACCTGGTGCAGACCTTCACCGAGGATGCCGAGCACAGCTACCTCACCGACCCGGCGTACCCCACGCTGGTGAATGCGCTGCTGGCCTGGGTCGAGACCGGCAAGATGCCCACGCCGGCGGGCATTGCGCAGGCTTGCCCGGCGCTGGAAGCCCGCTTCGGCCCAGGCTGCCGCTTCGTGCCGGGCTACCAGCCCGCGCCGCTGTCGTCCCGCGTGACGCCGCGTCAGCGGCCCTGAGCCCTGCGGCGGCGCAGGCGCCAGCGCAGCACCAGCTTGCGCAGCTCCTCGGCCCACAGCACGCTGCTCGCCGCGCCGAGGATCGGCAGCAGGTCGGCCGGCGCCACCGGCACGGTGTGGAACAGCGCGTTCATCGGCGGCGCGTACAACACGGCCGCCTGCAGCAGCACGCTCAGCCCCAGCCCGCCGGCCAACCAGCGGTTGCGCAGCACGCCCAGGCGCAGCGCCGAACGGGTGGCCGATTGGCAGTTCAGCACGTTGAACCACTGGCTCACCGCCAGCACCGTGAAGGTCTCGCTGCGCACCAGCTCGATCGGCACGCCCGCGTGCAGCCGCCAGGCAAACCAGCCGAAGGTGGCCACCACCGCGGTGCAGGCCATCACCAGCACGCGGCCCAGCATCTCGCGGTCGATCAGCCGGTCGTCGGCGGGCAGCGGGGCGCGCTGCATCTCGTCGCCATCGGGCGGGTCCATCACCAGGTTCACCGTCAGCGTGCCCTCGGTGACGATGTTGATCCACAGGATCTGCACCGCGGCCAGCGGCAGCGGGTAGCCGCCCAGCAGCGCCAGCAGCAGCACCGCCACTTCGTCGATCGAGGTGGCGAACAGGTACAGGATCACCTTCTTCAGGTTGGCGTAGACCACGCGCCCCTGCTCCACCGCGTGCACCAGGGTGGCGAAGTTGTCGTCGGTGACCACGATCTTGGCCGCGCTCTTGGCCACCTCGGTGCCGGTGATGCCCATCGCGACGCCGACGTCGGCGCGCGCCAGGGCCGGCGCGTCGTTGACGCCGTCGCCCGTCATCGCGACCACCTCGCCGTGCGCCTGCAGCGCCTGCACGATGCGCAGCTTCTGCGCCGGTTGCACCCGCGCGAACACCGCGATGTGGTCCAGCGACGCCCGCAGGTCGGCCTCGCCCATGCGTTCGAGCTCCAGGCCGTCCACCGCCCGGTCGGGGGTCTGCGCGTCCTGGCGCGCGATGCCGAGCTCGCGCGCGATGGCCAGCCCGGTGAGCTTGTGGTCGCCGGTCACCATCACCGGCCGGATGCCGGCGGCGCGGCATTCGGCCACCGCGGCACGCACCTCGGGCCGGGGCGGGTCGATCTGGCCCACCAGCCCGAGCAGCCGGGCCCGGCCGGCCAGCAGGTCGAAGCCAGCGTCCGGTGCCAGGGCATCGTCGTCCACCACGGCCAGGGCCAGCACACGCAGCGCCTGCGCGGCCAGGGCGTCGGCGGCGGCCCGCGCGGCCTGCACCGCGGCCACGCCATCGGCGGCGCACAGGCGCAGCACGGCTTCGGGGGCGCCCTTGATGAACACCCGGCGTGGCGCGTCGGCCTGGTGGTGGCGGGTGGCCATGAGCTTGCTATCGGAATCGAACGGCAGCTCGGCCTCGCGTGGTGCCTCGCGGCGCAGGCGCGCCAGGTCCAGCCCGGCCTTGCCCGCCAGCACCAGCAAGGCGCCTTCGGTCGGGTCGCCCAGCACGCTCCATTGCGTCCGCTCGCCTTCGGGGGGCAGCCATTCGGCGTCGTTGCACAGCGCGGCGGCCTGCAGCAGCTGCGTGAGCGCGGCGTCCAGCCGTGCCGGGGCGGGCCGGCCGTCGGGCCCGGCCTCGTGCAGCGCCCCTGCCGGGGCGTAGCCGATGCCGCTGGCCGAGACCGTGCGGTCACCGGGCAGCCAGAGCTGCGTCACCGTCATCTCGTTGCGGGTGAGGGTGCCGGTCTTGTCGGTGCAGATCACGGTGGTCGAGCCCAGCGTCTCCACGGCCGAAAGCCGGCGCACGATGGCGCCCTGCGCGGCCATGCGCTGCATGCCCACGGCCAGCGCGATGGTCATCGCCACCGGCAGGCCTTCGGGCACCATCGAGACCATCTGGCTGATGGCCACCATCAGCACGTCGGCCAGGGGCAGCTCACGCCACAGGCCCAGCAGCACCACCAGCACGAACAGGCCCAGCGCGGCCGCCACCAGGCTGCGCCCGAACTGCTCCAGCCGGCGCTCCAGCGGCGTGCGTGGCTCGACGGCCCGCTCGGTGAGCCCGGCGATGCGGCCCACCTCGGTGTGGGCACCGGTGGCCACCACCACCGCCCGCGCGCGGCCGGCGGTGACATGGGTGCCGGCGTAGACCATGTTGTGCCGATCGGCCAGGCCGGTGGGCTCGGGCAGCTCGGCCGGCCGCTTGGCCACCGGCACCGATTCGCCGGTGAGCGCGGCCTCGGCCAGCTGCAGCTGGGCCAGCTCGATCAGCCGCGCGTCGGCGCCCACCGCGTCGCCGGCGGCCAGCAGCAGGATGTCGCCGGGCACCAGCGCGCTCGCCTCGAGCGGCTGCTCCTGCCCGTCGCGCTGCACCCGCACCCGCAGCGCGGAGAGCTTGCGCAGCGCGGCCATCGAGCGTTCGGCCCGGCCCTCCTGCGCGGCACCGATCAGTGCGTTGGCCAGCACCACGCCGAGGATCACGAACGCATCGGTCAGGTGCCCCAGCGGCACTGCGATCACCGCGGCGACAAACAGGATGTAGATCAGCGGGCTCTTGAACTGGCGCAGGAAGATGCGCCACAGCGGCCTGGCCGGTGGCTCCGGCAGGCTGTTGGGGCCGACCAGGGCCTGGCGCCGTGCCACGTCGTCGGCGCCCAGGCCGTGCGCCGCATCACTGCGCAGCGCCGCCAGCACCGCGGTCGTCGGCATCGCATGCCAGGGGGTGCCCGGGTCGGGAAGTTCGGGGGGGTGCATGGGTGTGCCGGTGGTGCTGGCCCCCAGGGTAGCCCACCGGCACGGCCCGTGGGCTGCGCTGCCTCAGGCGGGCCCGGACCGGCGGGCGCGCCGTGCGCCAGGTTCAGGCACCGATGACGGGTTCGCCGCCCAGCGCGTCGATCAGGTCACCGATCAGCGGGGCGAGTTCACCGGTGGCGATCGCCGCATCGGCATCGAAGGCTTCGTCCTTCTTGGCCTTGCGGCCTTCGAACACGCCGTCCAGGAACGCCAGCTTCTTGATCTGCAGCGCCTCGGTGAGCACGAACGACACCCGGCCGTTCCAGGTGAGCGCCAGGCGCGTGGGCTGCTTGCCGGCGCCGATGTGGCCACGGATCTCGTCGATGTCCAGTGCGTGGCGCGCGTAGCGCACCGTGGGCTTCTCGCCCTCGGCGGCCTTCAGCTCGCAGTCGCGGTCCACCGTGAAGCCTGCCGGCGGCTCGCCGCTGAGCAGCCACTCGGACATCGCCACGGCGGGCGAGAGCGCCGTGTCCACCAGCCGGGCGCCGAAGCCGGGCAGGGCCTTGGTGAGCTGGGTCAGCACTTCGTCGGCCTTGGCCGTGCTGCCGGCGTCCACCATCAGCAGCCGCTCGGCGGGCGCGATCCACACCCGGATCGCGGCGCGTTTGGTGAAGGCCTGCGGCAGCAGCGCCAGCTGGGCCTGGTCCTTCAGTTCGCGCAGCTGTTTCTTGCCGGGCTTGCGGCCGGTCTGCTGCTCGATGCGTTGCGCCATCGCGTCGACCTGGCGCTTGACCACGGCGCCGGGCAGCACCTTCTGCTCGATCAGCAGCATCAGCAGCCACTGGCCGTCGATCACCTCGAGCAGCGGGCCGTTGGCCACCTCGCGCGGCTCCACCCACCCGGCGGACCGGGCCTGGGTGGCGCCGCACTCGGCGAAGCGTGCCGCCTGCAGCTTGTCTTCGATTTCCGCCGGGGTGGCCGACCAATCGGCCGCCAGGCGGTACACCATCAGGTTCTTGAACATGCGCGGCTCGTGTGCCCGGATCGAAAGGGGCGCCATTCTGGCCGGTTTCGCGGCGGGCCCGCCGGCCCTTGAGCATCGTGATGGCCCGTTCGCGGCACCCGGGGTTCCCCACGGCGGGGTCGCGGCCTCCTGACGCACGCGGTTGAGATGGGTGACATTTGGCGGCTGTTTGGCGAGATTTGGCGTGAATTGAGCCCTGTTTGGCGCCTGGTTCGGGCTGTTGGGTGGGTGGCGTTTGCCTAGACTGATGTCAACGGGCCGGGCGTGACGACGGTGATGGCGTCCGGTCCGGAGCGCCCGTTTCACCGCGAGAGGATGTTCACCATGAGCCAGCACCCCCCTTCGGGCCTGCCAGCGCCGTGCCCCGCATCACCGCTGGCCGGTGACGGCGAGGCCCGGGCCGGCACAACGCCGGCACCCGCCGAGCGTGCCGAGCCGGCCCCGCATCCGCTGTGCCGGCTGGTGTTCCAGCCGCGTGTGTCGGCACGCGGCGGCGAGATCGTGGTGGTGCAGGCCAGCCTGCGCAGGCGCGCCGAGCCGTCGCATGCGCCGATGGCGGGGCTGGAGGCCACGCTCGCGCAATGGGCCTTGCAGCGCGTGTGCCTGGTGCTGCGGCGCTGGCAGCAACGCGGCATGGCGCCGCGGCGCCTGGTGCTGCGGCTGGCGGCGGGTGACCTGCCCGGCGGCCGGTTGGCCAATGAAGTGGGCCGCGCCCTGGCCGACAACGGGGTGCCGCCGCGCTGGCTGGGCATCGAGCTGACAGGCGTGCCCGACACGCCTGACCTGTTGGCCGTGCTGGCGCCGCTGGCGCCGCTGCGCGCGGCCGGCCTGGCCGTGGGCCTGGCCGATGCGGGTGCGGCGCTGTCGGCCCTGGGTGGCTTGCGTGGCGGCCTGGTGGACACGCTCTCGATCGGCCGATCGCTGCTGCCCGCGCCCGACGGGCGATGCGAAGCGCTGCCGATCCTGCGGGCCCTGGTGGCGATGGCGCACGAGCAGGGCATCGCCGTGGTGGCCGATGGCATCACCGATGCCCGCCAGCTCGATGTGCTGGTGGCCCAGGGGTGCGACCTGCTCCAAGGCCCGCTGCTGGGCGGCCCGGTGTCTGCGCATGCGGTGGAGGCCGCGTTGCGCAGCGGCCTGCGACCGGCGGCCCTGCCGCGGCCGCTGGCGGTGCCGCCACCCCGGGTGCTGATCGTGGACGATGACGCGCAGGTGCTGGCCCAGTTGCAGCGCCACCTGCACCTGCGCCTGGGTGATGCACTCCACCTCGCCTTGTACAGCGACCCGGCCGAAGCCTTGCGCAGCCTGCGCGACACGGCCTGCGATCTGGTGATCTGCGACCTGAGCATGCCCGGGCTGGACGGCGAAACCCTGCTCACCGCCGCCCGGATGCTGCAGCCCGACGCGGTGCGCATGATGCTGCTGGCCCCCACCGACATGGCCCGTGTGCTGGACGATCCGCGCCAGGTGGACGTCTTCCGCTACATCCAGAAGCCCTGGACGGCAGAGCAGCTCGATGCGCACCTGAAGGCCGCCCTGGCCCAGGTGGACCGGCAGCGCACGCAGGCGGCGCAGCACCGGGTGGAGGACGGGCCAGGTGCCGCCCGGCCGGGTGATCTGCCGTGGCGGCGCTTCGTGCCGCCGCCGCTGCCCAGCGCCGGCGACCTGCTGCTCGGGCCGGGGGACGAACTGGTGCTGCCGACCCAGCTGCCCACCATGCCCGGCGACCTGTGGGCGCCGCACGCCACGGCCGCCGAGACGCAGCACTGAGGCCGCGGCACGGGGGCTCAGGCGGCGGCGGTTGCCGGCGCCGGCGTGCGGATCAGGTGATCGAAGGCGCCGAGCGCGGCCTTGGCGCCGTCGCCCGCGGCGATGATGATTTGCTTGAACGGCACCGTGGTCACGTCGCCTGCCGCGAACACGCCGGGCACGCTGGTCTGGCCACGCGCGTCGACCTCGATCTCGCCATGGCGGCTGAGCGCCACAGTGCCCTTGAGCCATTCGGTGTTGGGCTGCAGGCCGATCTGCACGAACACGCCTTCGAGCGCCACGGTGTGCGTGGTGCCGCTGGCGCGATCGGTGTAGCCCAGGCCGTTCACCTTGCTGCCGTCGCCGTGGATCGCGGTGGTCTGCGCGTTGGTGTGCACCCGCACGTTGGGCAGGCTGCGCAGCTTGGCCACCAGCACCGCGTCGGCACGCAGGGCCGGCGCAAACTCCAGCAGCGTGACCTCGGCCGCCAGGCCGGCCAGGTCGATGGCCGCCTCGACGCCGGAATTGCCACCGCCGATCACCGCCACGCGCTTGCCCTTGAACAGCGGGCCGTCGCAGTGCGGGCAGTAGGCCACGCCGCGGTTGCGGTACTCGCGTTCGCCCGGCACGTTCACCTCGCGCCAGCGGGCACCGGTGGCCAGCAGCACGCTGCGGCTCCTGAGCACGGCGCCGCTGGCCAGGCGCACTTCGATCAGCTCGCCGGGCACCAGGGCCTCGGCGCGCTGGGCGGTGATCACGTCCACCTCGTACTGGCGCACGTGCGCTTCCAGCGCGGCGGCGAACTTCGGGCCTTCGGTCTCGGGCACCGAGATGAAGTTCTCGATGCCCAGCGTGTCCAGCGTCTGGCCACCGAAGCGTTCGGCCACCACGCCGGTGCGGATGCCCTTGCGCGCGGCGTACACCGCCGCGGCCGCGCCGGCGGGGCCGCCGCCGACGATCAGCATGTCGTAGGTGGGCTTGTCCTTGAGCTTCGCGGCGCTGCGCGCGGCCGCGCCGGTGTCCAGCTTCGGCAGGATCTCGGCCACGCCCATGCGGCCCTGGCCGAAGGGCTGGCCGTTCAGGAACACCGAGGGCACCGCCATGATCTGGCGCTGCGCGATCTCGTCCTGGAACAGCGCGCCGTCGATCGTCACGTGCTGGATGCGCGGGTTCAGCGCAGCCATCGTGTTCAGCGCCTGCACCACCTCCGGGCAGTTCTGGCACGACAGGCTCATGTAGGTCTCGAAGCGGAAGTCGCCCTCCAGCGCGCGGATCTGCTCGATCTGCTCGGTCTCCAGCTTGGGTGGGTGGCCGCCCACCTGCAGCAGCGCCAGCACCAGCGAGCTGAACTCGTGGCCCAGCGGAATGCCGGCAAATCGCACCCGCGCCGGCTCGCCCGCGGCGGCGATCGAGAACGAGGGCGAGCGCTCGGCATCGTCACGCGCGCTGACGCTCACTTTGGGAGACAGGCTCGCGATGTCCTGCAGCAGCGCCATCAGCTCCCGCGAGGCGGGCGTGGCATCCAGCGAGGCGACGAGTTCGATCGGGCGCTGCAGCTTCTGCAGGTAGGTGGCGAGCTGGGTCTTCAGGGCGGTGTCCAACATGGCGGGCTCCATGATCGAAGGCAAAGTGCTGCCTGCCGGGCAAGTGGTGCCCGGGGCATGGCTGTCCCGGCGAACACCGCGGAACCGGCTCCGCCGGTCCGCGGGTGTTGCCCCCTTTGAGGGGGAGGCGGCCAACGGCCGCTCCGGGGGTGGGTGATCAGGCGATCAGATCTTGCCGACCAGGTCCAGCGAGGGCGCCAGGGTCTCGGCACCCGGCGTCCACTTGGCCGGGCAGACCTCGCCGGGGTGCGAGGCCACGTACTGCGCGGCCTGCACCTTGCGCAGCAGTTCCTTCGCGTCCCGGCCGATGCCGTTGTCGTGCACTTCCATCAGCTTGATCTGGCCTTCGGGGTTGATCACGAACGTGCCACGCAGCGCGAGGCCTTCGTCCTCGATCATCACCTCGAAGTTGCGGGTGAGGGTGCCGGTCGGGTCGCCCACCAGCGGGTACTTGATCTTGCCGATGGTCTCCGAAGTGTCGTGCCAGGCCTTGTGGGTGAAGTGCGTGTCGGTGGAGACGCCGTAGATCTCCACGCCCAGCGCCTTGAAGGTGTCGTAGTGGTCGGCCAGGTCGCCCAGTTCGGTGGGGCAGACGAAGGTGAAATCGGCCGGGTAGAAGAACACCACCGACCACTTGCCCTTCAGGCTGGCTTCGGTGAGCTCGACGAACTTGCCCTGGTGGTAGGCGGTGGCCTTGAAGGGCTTGATCTGGGTGTTGATCAACGACATGGTGCTGACTCCTGTGGGTGGGGTTGAAACATCGATGGACTGAATGCTAGGTGCGCTGCAGCATTGCGTGGGTTGATTGATCAAATAGTTTCGATTGGAAATTTGCATGATCCAGGCCGCGGCCCGGCCAGCCATCAGCCGCGCGATGCCGAAGCCAGGCCCCCGCGGCGCCAGGCGCACGCCCGACCCCACCGCCAGCGGGCCCGGTGCGGGCGGCACAATGCCCTTCGTCCCCCGCCCCGAGCCCGCCGATGAGTGCCCCCCCGCCCGCTGCCAAGACGCTGGCCCACGCCGAAGACCTGCAACGCGCGCTGCGCCGGCGCAGCCGGCTCAAGGGCCGCCAGGCCGACGAGGCCTCACGCGCCGAACTGCAGGCGCTGGTGGGCCCGGGACCGCACGCCCGCGACACGCTGATCGAACACCTGCATGCGCTGAACGACCACTTCGGCGCGCTGTTCGAGCGCCACCTCGTGGCCCTGGCCGAGGCGATGCGGCTCACCGTGGTGGAGGTGTTCGAGGTGGCGAGCTTCTACCACCACTTCAGCGTGCTGCCCGACGACGCGCAGCCACCCGCGCTGACCGTGCGCGTGTGCGAGAGCCAGAGCTGTGCCATGGCCGGCGCGCAGGCCCTGCTGGCCGGTCTGGTCGGCGTGCTGGGCGGCGCCGTGCGGCTGCAGCCGGCACCCTGCGTGGGCCGCTGCGAGCAGGCGCCGGTGGTGGTGGTGGGCCAGCGGCCCGTGCCCCACGCCGACCTGCCCACCGTGCAGGCCGCCACAGCGCAGGCCCTGGCCGACCCCAGGGCGGCGCAGCATCCGCTGCCGGCCGACGACACCGCCGTGTTCGACCCCGCCGCGCTGGCGCCCGGCGCCTTGACCGCAACCGGCGAGCCCGCCGCCATCGCGCCGCCCTGCGTGGGCTACGAGGCCTACCGCGCCGCCGGCGGCTACCAGCTCGCGGCGGCGGTGGTCAACGGCGAACTGGCGGCCGACGAGGTGCTGCAGGCGCTGGACCAGGCCGGCCTGCGGGGCCTGGGCGGCGCGGGGTTCCCGGCCGCGCGCAAGTGGCGCATCGTGCGCGGCTTCGAGGCGCCGCGCCTGATGGCGGTGAACATCGACGAAGGCGAGCCCGGCACCTTCAAGGACCGCAGCTTCCTCGAGCGCGACCCGCACCGGTTTCTCGAAGGCCTGCTGGTCGCGGCACAGGTGGTGGGCACCGAGGCGGTGTACATCTACCTGCGCGACGAGTACGCCGGCTGCCGCGCGCTGCTTGCGCGCGAGCTGGCCCGCCTGCACGCCGAGCCGCCATGCCCCTTGCCGCGCATCGTGCTGCGGCGCGGCGCCGGGGCCTACGTGTGCGGCGAGGAATCCGCCATGATCGAAAGCCTCGAAGGCCGGCGTGGTGAACCCCGGCTACGGCCCCCCTACATCGCCGAGCGCGGCCTGTTCGGGCGGCCCACGCTGGAGCACAACGTCGAGACCCTGTACTGGGTGCGCGACATCCTGGACCGGGGGCCGCACTGGTTTGCCGGTTTCGGCCGCCACGGGCGCCAGGGTCTGCGTGCGTTCAGCGTCAGCGGGCGGGTGCGCGCGCCGGGCGTCAAGCTCGCGCCGGCGGGCATCACCTTGCGTGAGCTGGTCGACGAGTACTGCGGCGGCATGGCCGAGGGCCATGTGCTGCACGGCTACCTGCCCGGTGGCGCCTCGGGCGGCATCCTGCCGGCCGCGCTGGCCGACGTGCCGCTGGACTTCGACACGCTGCAGCCGCACGGCTGCTTCATCGGCTCGGCGGCGGTGGTGGTGCTGTCGCAGCACGACCGCGCGCGCGACGCCGCACGCCTTGCCATGCACTTTTTCGCGCAGGAGAGCTGCGGCCAATGCACGCCCTGCCGCGTGGGCACCAGCAAGGCGGCCCAGCTGATGGATGCCCCGGTGTGGGACGAGGCCACGTTGGAAGATCTGTCGCAGGTGATGGCCGACGCCTCGATCTGCGGCCTGGGGCAGGCCGCGCCGAACGTCGTGCGCTGCGTGCAGCGCTACTTTGCCGACGAGGTGGCGCCATGACGGTGTTCACGCTCAACGGCGGGCTGTGCCATGCCGAGCCCGATGACACCATCTGGCAGGCGGCCCGGCGCCATGGCGTTCGGATCCCGCACCTGTGCCACCAGGACGGACTTCGGCCCGATGGCAACTGCCGCGCCTGCGTGGTGGAGGTGCAGGGCGAGCGCACGCTCACCGCCGCCTGTTGCCGGGCGGTGCAGCCGGGCATGGTGGTGAACACGCAAAGTGAGCGTGCACTGCAGAGCCAGAAGCTGGTGCTGGAGCTGCTGCTGGCCGACCTGCCGGCACAGGGCCACCAGTGGCTCGATGGCGACCCGCAGCGCCCGCATGGCGAGCTCAGTGCCTGGGCCGAACGCCTGGGCGTGCAGGCGCGGCCGGCCCTGGCGCAGCTGCGCCGCGACGCACCGCCGCCCGATGCCTCGCACCCGGCGATGCTGGTGCAGCTGGACGCCTGCATCCAGTGCACGCGCTGCGTGCGGGCCTGCCGCGAGCTGCAGGTGAACGACGTGATCGGTTTCGCGCAGCGCGGTGCCGCGGCGTCCATCGTCTTCGACCTGGCCGATGCCATGGGCGACAGCTCCTGCGTGGGCTGCGGCGAATGCGTGCAGGTCTGCCCCACCGGCGCGCTGAGCGCGAAGACCCTGGTGGGCGACCGCCGGGTCGACCGCGAGGTGGATTCGGTGTGCCCCTACTGCGGTGTGGGCTGCCAGATCACCTACCAGGTGCGCAACGAGCGCATCGTCGGCGTGCAGGGCCGCGACGGCCCGGCCAACCACGGCCGGCTGTGCGTGAAGGGCCGCTTCGGCTTCGACTACGTGCACCACCGCGAACGGCTGCTCAAACCCCTGGTGCGCAAGCCCGGCGTGCCCAAGCAGCTGGGCCACCCGCCGCCCGCGCACTGGTCCGAGGTGTTCCGCGAGGCCAGCTGGGACGAGGCCCTGGACCTGGCCGCCGCCGGCCTGCGCCGCCTGCGCGAGGTGCACGGCCCGCGGGCGCTGGCCGGCTTCGGCTCGGCCAAGGGCAGTAACGAGGAGGCCTACCTGTTCCAGAAGCTGGTGCGCACCGGTTTCGGCAGCAACAACGTGGACCACTGCACGCGCCTGTGCCATGCCTCCAGCGTGACGGCCCTGCTCGAGGGCGTGGGCTCGGGTGCGGTGAGCAACCCGGTGTCGGACGTGCAGCACGCGGCGCTGATCCTCGTGATCGGCGCCAACCCCACCGCCAACCACCCGGTGGCCGCCACCTGGATGAAGAACGCCGCCGCGCGCGGCACGAAGATCGTGCTGGCCGACCCGCGCCGCACCGACCTGTCCCGCCATGCCTGGCGCATGCTGCAGTTCACCGCCGACACCGACGTGGCCCTGCTCAACGCGATGATCCACACCATCATCGACGAAGGCCTGGCCGACGCGGCCTTCGTGCGCGAGCGCACGGCCAACTTCGAGGCCCTGGCCGCGCACGTGGCCGCCTTCAGCCCCGAGCGCATGGCGCCGGTGTGCGGCATCGAGGCCGGCACGATCCGCGAGGTGGCGCGTGCCTACGCCACCAGCCCGGCCTCGATGATCCTGTGGGGCATGGGTGTCAGCCAGCACGTGCACGGCACCGACGACGCGCGCTGCCTGATCGCGCTGGCGGCTGTCACCGGCCAGATCGGCAAGCCCGGCAGCGGGCTGCACCCCTTGCGGGGCCAGAACAACGTGCAGGGCGCCAGCGACGCGGGCCTGATCCCGATGATGTTCCCGAACTACCAGCGCGTGAACGATGCGAAGGCCCACGCCTGGTTCGAGGCCTTCTGGGGCCAGCCGCTCGATGCCGAGCCCGGCCTCACGGTGGTGGAGATCCTGCACCAGGCACTGGCGCCGGACAGCGATGCACGCAAAGTACGCGGCATGTACATCATGGGCGAGAACCCCGCGATGAGCGACCCGGACCTGCACCACGCCCGCGAGGGGCTGGCCGCGCTGGAACACCTGGTGGTGCAGGACCTGTTCGTCACCGAGACCGCCTGGCTGGCCGACGTGGTGCTGCCCGCCTCGGGCTGGCCCGAGAAGACCGGCAGCGTGACCAACACCGACCGCATGCTGCAACTCGGCCGGCGCGCGCTGCCGCTGCCGGGTGAGGCGCGGCCGGACCTGTGGATCATCCAGCAGCTCGCGCAGCGCCTGGGCCTGGCCTGGCACTACGCAGGCCCGGAGGCCGGCGTGGCCGCGGTGTACGAGGAAATGCGCCAGGCCATGCACGGCGTGATCGCCGGCGTGAGCTGGGAGCGCCTGCAGCGTGAAGGCAGCGTCACCTACCCCTGCCTGGACGCACACGATCCGGGTCAGCCTATCGTCTTCACCGAGCGTGTGCCCACGGCCGATGGCCGCATCCACCTGGTGCCCGCGGGCCTGGTGCCGGCGGCCGAACGGCCGGATGCCGACTTTCCCTTCGTGCTGATCACCGGCCGCCTGCTGGAACACTGGCACACCGGCAGCATGTCCCGACGCTCCGACGTGCTGGACGCGCTGGAGCCGCAGGCCATGGCCAGCCTGCATGGCCTGGACCTGCAGCGCCTGGGTCTGGCGCCGGGGGACGCGGTGCGGGTGAGCTCGCGCCGCGGCGCGGTGCAGCTGGCCGTGCGGCGCGACGATGGCACGCCGCCCGGCACGGTGTTCATTCCGTTCGCGTTTGCCGAGGCGGCCGCGAACTTGTTGACGAATGCGGCGCTCGATCCGGCGGCCAAGATCGCCGAGGTGAAGTATTGCGCGGTATCGGTGGCCCCGGCGCCGGGGGCCATGCCGGGGCCGAACGGATAATCGGGTGGCCGGAATCGCCCGGCCAGCGGGTATGGAGCGAGTGTGAATCGGCGTGTGTGCTGCGAATCGGCAAGCCCTGTGTGGCGCAGCATGAGCCTGCTGCTGCTCGTGCTGTGCTGCTGGCTTGCGGGCGCGGCGCCGGCGCTGGCCCAGCCCGCACCCGATGGCGCGCTGGCACTGGAAGGGCGCCTGGGCACGGTGCCGGCCTGGTCGCATGTGCGCACGCTGTCCGATCCCGAGCATGCGCTGCTGCCGGCGCAGGCCATCGCCGCGATCGATCGCTTCACGCGGCCCACCGGCCCGGCCGCCAACCTGGGCCGCCGCTACGACACCGTGTGGTTCCACCTGCCCGTGCGGCCGCAGGACGATGGCACGCGCTGGTGGCTGGCCATCGACTACCCCTCGCTCGACGAGGTGGAGCTGTTTGTCGTGCGCGATGGCCGCATCGTGCAGCGGGCGTTGATGGGCGACCACCTCGTGCTGGACGATCGGCCCGCGCCCACGCGCCTGCTGGCGGCCGAGCTCAAGCTCGAGTCCGGCCAGCGCCACGAACTGCTGATGCGGGTGCGCACCACCTCGTCGATGATCGTGCCGGTGTCGCTGATGACGGCCAACGCCCTGGTGCTGTCGGAGTCGCACACGCAGGCAGTGCAGGGCATGCTGATGGGCCTGGGCCTGGCCTTGCTCGCCTACACGATGATCTGCCTCGTGGTGTACCGCGACACCATGTTCCTGTGGTTCGGGTTCGCCTCGCTGGCCACGATGACCTTCTTCGCGGCCTACTTCGGCCTGGCCGCGCAGTTCCTATGGCCCGAGAACGCCTGGCTCACGCGCAACGCGGCACCGCTGCTGATGCTGCTGCTGCTGGCCAGCGGCACGCTGTTCGTCGAGCGCTCGCTGGAGATGTCGCTGCATTCGCGCCGGGCCAGCTTGGCGATGCGGACCCTGGCCACGATGGTGGTGATCGCGGCCCTGCTGTTCGTCGGCGGCGCCTACGGCTACCGCGCGGCCACCGCGGTGGCAAGCTACACCGGCATGCTGCCGATGCTGATTGCGCTGCCGGTGGCCTGGCGGCTGGCGCGTGCCGGTGATCGCATCGCGCGCTGGACCTTCATCGGCTGGGCGGTCTACTCGGTGGGCGTGGTCACGCTGGCCCTGCTGCAAGGCGGCAGCCTGCCGTTCAGCCAGCTGGCACACCACTCGCTGCAGGCGGGGTCGGTGGCCGAGATGGTGGCCTGGGTGGTCATCCTGGCGGCCCGCGCCGACCACATCCGCCGCAAGGCCGAGCGGGCCCAGCGCGAGCACGACCGGCTGGTGGCCATCGCCCAGACCGATCCGCTCACCGGCCTGCTCAACCGCCGGGGCCTGGAAAAATCCATGGCCCATGCCCTGCCGGACGCGGGCGGCACCACCATGGCGGCCATCTACGTGATCGACCTGGACGGCTTCAAGGGCGTCAACGACACCCATGGCCACGATGCCGGCGACTCGCTGCTGATGCAACTGGCCGGCCGCCTGCGCAGTGCGCTGCGCGCCGGCGACCTGGTGGCGCGCACCGGGGGCGACGAGTTCATCGTGGTGGCGGCCCAGCTCAAGGGTGACAAGGAGGCCGAGCAGATCGGCGCCAAGCTGCTGGCCTGCTGCGACGCACCGTTCCAGCTCGGCACGGCCGTCTGCCAGCTGGGCATGAGCGTGGGCTACGCGCTCGCGCCGGTGGATGGCGAGGAGCCGTCCGCGCTGATCAAGCGCGCCGATGCCGCGATGTACGTGGCCAAGCAGGCCGGCAAGCGCCGGGTGGCACGCGCCACCACGATCGTGGCGCCCTTGCACTGAGGCCACCCGTCTCCCGGGTGGCCCCCCCGGCGCGCAGCGGCGCTAACGAGGCCTGCACCGCCTGCCGGGCACGGCCAGCATGGCCAGCGCGCCGGCCAGGGCCAGCCATGCGGCGCCGGGTTCGGGCGTGACGAACGCACTGCTGAACACCGTCTGCCGGATGTCCTGGCACAGGGCATCGGCGCACACGTCGTACATCAGCGTGTAGCTGCCGTGGCCGATGTCGTCGAACAGGTGGCTGCGGGTCTGGCCCTGCGGCAGTGCGATCGGGTTGCCATCGATCACCAGCGCACCCGTCCAGAAGGCGCTCAGGCGCACCAGGTCGGCCTGCAGGTCCACCGCCGCCGGGCGGGCCACCACCCGGCGCTGGATCCACACATCCGCGCCGCTGGTGTTGGTCACGTCACCGCGGCGCTCGATCGTCGGCGCGGCGCAGTGGAAGGCGGGTCCCCCGAGCCGGGTGCCGTTCCAGGACCAGTACTGGTCGATGGTGTTCACCGGCCCGCTGGGGGAGATCTCGTAGCCGATGTGGACCGCGCCGCCGTGCGGCACTTCGCGGCCGCTGTAGTGGATCAGCGCGCCATAGGTCTGCGCCGTGACCTCGACCTGCGGGAAATAGGTCTCGGGGCGCAGGAACACCTTGCCGATGTCCGCGGGCGCCACGCCGCCGAGCAGGATGTCGAAGTCGTTTGCCGTGTGCCCGGTCAGGTTGTAGGCGTCGATGTTGCAGTCGACCGTGGTGATGTGGCCGGCCTGGGCGCCCAGCGCTGTGGCCAGGCCGATGGCCAGCAGGCTTGACCGAGGCATGAACCGTGGATGGACCATGTGACCTCCTTGTCTGCGCAAACGGGCGTCGGCCCGTGTTGCCGCCTGATTCGGCGGCCACGCGCGGCGCGGCGCCGTGACCCTGCGCAAGCAGGGTGCCGATCGCCCCGCATTTCGGGGGGGTGCGGGTCAGTGCATGCTCAGCCGCTGGCTGAGTTCGGCGCCCACCGGCAGGCCGTCGGGCTGGGTGGGCAGCGAGTCCAGCAGGTGGGGCACGGCGCCCGGGGGCAGCGGGCGCGACAGGTAGAAGCCCTGGCCCAGCTCGCAGCCCAGGTCGCGCAGCTGGTCCTGCTGCGACTGGGTTTCGATGCCCTCGGCGATGACCAGCTTGCCCAGCGAGGTGCCCAGCAGCACGATGGCCCGGATCACGGCCGCCTCGCTGGAGCCCACGCGCAGGTTGCGCACGAAGGACATGTCGATCTTCAGGCTGTCGATCGGCAGCACCGACAGGTGGCTGAGCGAGGAGTAGCCAGTGCCGAAGTCGTCCACCGACAGGCCCACGCCCAGCTCGCGCAGCTGGCGCAGCGTGCCCATGGCCGAGGCCAGCTGCGTCATCAGGATGTTCTCGGTGAGCTCCATCGTCAGGTTGCGCGGCCGCAGGCCGTTGCGGCGCAGCACGTCGGTGATGCGGGTGACCAGGCCGCCCCTGGCCACGTCGTTGGCGGCAATGTTCACGTGCAGCACCACGTCCTCGAAGGCCGGGTTCATGCGTTGCCACAGGCGCAGCTGGCGACACGCCGTCTCGAGCACGAAATCGGTGAGCTGCACCACCAGGCCCGATTCCTCGGCAATGGGGATGAAGGTGCCCGGGCTCACCGGGCCCAGCGTCGGGTGGTTCCAGCGCGCGAGCGCCTCGAAGCCCTGCAGCCGCCCCGAGCTCAGCTCGAACAGCGGCTGGTAGGCCACCGCCAGCGTGCCCTGCGCCAGCGCCTCGCGCAGATCGGCCTCCAGGCGCAGGCGGTTGGACACCTCGGTGTGCAACCGCACGTCGAACAACGCGTAGCGGCCCTTGCCGTCCACCTTGGCGCGGTACATGGCGATGTCGGCATCACGCAGCATGTCTTCCGGGGCGCGGTAGCCCATCGAGCTGAAGGTGATGCCGATGCTCGCGCTGGCCGTCACCGCCAGCCCGGCCAGGCCCAGCGGCTCGCGCAGGGATTCGAGCAGCCGTTCGGCCAGCGTCACCGCGTCGCCATCGGCGCTGAGGTCGTCGGCCAGGATCGCGAACTCGTCGCCCCCCAGGCGGGCCAGTGTGTCGCGGTGCCGCAGGCAGCGGTGGATGCGGCCGGAGGCCCGCACCAGGAACTCGTCGCCTACCGCGTGGCCCTGGCTGTCGTTGATGAGCTTGAAGCGGTCGAAGTCCAGGAACAGCACCGCGAAGCGGCGCTGCGGGTCGGCCTGGGCGGCGGCCAGTGCCATCGACAGCAGCTCGTTGAAGCGGTCCCGGTTGGGCAGGCCGGTGAGCTTGTCGTGGAAGGCGCGGTGGCGCAGCTCGTGTTCGGCGCGCCGGCGCGCGCTGATGTCCTGCATCTGCAGGATGAAGCAGGGTTCGTTGGCGCCCGGTTCGGAGAACAGGCTCGCATTGGCGCTGACCCAGACATCGCTGCCGTCGGTGTGGCGGCAGCACAGCTCCAGGCTCAGCGATTCGGTGGCGCGCGAGGACACGCGCTCCATCTCGCGGCCCAGCAGATCGGCATCACGCGGGCTCAGCAACTCGCCGAACAGCCGGCCTTCCAGCAGGCCGGTGGAAACGCCCAGCAGCGTGTGCAGCGCCGGGTTGGCCTGGCGCACCCGGCCGTCGAAATACAGCAAGGCCATGCCGATGGAGGCATGGGTGAAGGCGTTGTGGAAGCGCCGTTCGCTCAGCTCCAGCTCGCGCAGGTGGTGGGCCTTGAGCGCCGCCGCGCGCTCGCGCGCGATGCTGGCGGCCAGCTCGGCCTCGCGATCCACCGCGTCGGCCGCGGCCTGGCGCACGGCGTCGTCGGCCTCCTGCTGCAGCGTGAAGAAGTGCAGCGTGGTGAACAGCAGCCCGATGATGACGACGATGGCGATCATCACCACCAGCCCCGAGCGCTGTTGCTCGATGTACAGCAGTGCGGCGATGGCAGCGGTGGCGGCATGGGCGATGCCGGCCCAGCCGAAGCCGCCCGTCAGCTCGTCGAACCTGGGGCTGCGGGCCAGCGGCAACTGGCGCAGCGTGGCCACCACCGCGGCCTGGGCCGCGTAGTGCAGGCTGCCGAAGATCATGGCCAGCATCAGCACCACCGCGGTGGGGCTGGCCGCGCCGCGTGCCAGCGGCGGCAGTGCCATCAGCAGCAGGCTGCCGCCCACGAAGATCATCAATGCGGCGGTGGTGGCCTCCACCGCCACGCGGGTCCAGCGTTGGGTGCCACGCCACGAGCCGCCCACCGCCTCGGCGGCGGCGGCCAGGCCGGCCGCGGCCGGGCCGTGCAGCAGCAGCAGCAGCACCGTGAAGATGCTGGCGGCCGAGAAGCTCTGCTCGGTGCGGGCGATCTTCACCGGAAACTGGCTGGCCAGCAGCGCGAGCGCGGCGCCCACCACCACCTGCATCGCGGTGGCCGGTGGCATGGCCAGCGTGACCAGCGCGCCATGCACCCAGGCCGTGCAGCCCAGCAGGACCAATGCCACCCAGGCGATGGCGCCCAGCCTCGTCCGCCACCGTCGCGCGGTGGGCAGCGTGAGCTGGACGCTGTGGGGTTCAGCCATCGTTCATCCTGTGCAACGGGCCGCCGAAGCGGCGTGGGCTCGGCGGTGACACGCCCGAGTGACTCGATATCGGCCAGCACCCGGGGTGACTTGAACACGTGCTGCGAGGAATCCTCGACAGGGCGGGTGGGTGCCGCCCGGCACCGCGGGCTCGAACCGCCGCGCCGCGGCCTGGCCGTTCAGTCCAGCGGCGCCAGCAGGCCGCGCAGATCGGCTTCGTCGAAGGTCGGTCCGACGGCACCCGCGCCGCCGAGCACGCTGTCGGCCAGCACTGCCTTGCGTTGCTGCAGCGCGAGCATGCGTTCCTCGATGCTGCCGGCGGCCAGCAGCCGCAGCACCAGCACCGGCCGTTGCTGGCCGATGCGGTGGGCGCGGGCGCTGGCCTGCTGCTCCACGGCCGGGTTCCACCACGGGTCGAGGTGGATCACGGTGTCGGCGGCGGTGAGGTTCAGGCCCACGCCGCCGGCCTTCAGGCTGGCCAGCAGCACCGGCGCCGCGCCAGCCTGGAAGCGCTGCACCAGGGCGCCGCGCTGCGCCGCCGGGGTGGCGCCGGTCAGGCTGAGCCAGGGCAGACCCAGCGCATCGAGCTCGGGCTGCAGCAGGGCGAGCCAGCGCGTGTACTGCGAGAACACCAGCACCCGCCGGCCTTCGGCCACCAGGGCCGGCAGCACCTCGCGCAGCCAGTCCAGCTTGGCGCTGCCGGCCGGCGTGGCCGGATGGCGGCCGGCCAGCAGCCGCGGGTCGCAGCACACCTGGCGTAGCGTGAGCAGGGCTTCGAGCACGCCGATGCGGGCATGCTCGAAGCCCAGGCGCGCCAGCAGGCGCTGCACCTGCTCGTCGGCCGCGCCGCGCACGCTCTCGTAGAGCAGGCGCTGGGCGCCGTCGAGCCGGACGCGTTGCAGCTGCTCGGTGCGTGGAGGCAGTTCGGCGGCCACCGCCTCCTTGCGCCGGCGCAGGATGAAGGGCCGCACACGCTGGGCCAGCAGTTCGGCGCGCAGGGTTTCGCCGTTGCGCTCGATCGGCGTGCGCCAGCGGCGCTGGAACTGGCGCGCGTCGCCCAGGAAACCCGGCATCAGGAAATGGAACTGGGCCCACAGCTCGCCGAGGTGGTTCTCCATCGGCGTACCGGTCAGGCACAACCGGTGCCGCGCCTCGAGCCGGCGCGCCGCGGTGGCGGTGCGGCTGCCGGCGTTCTTGACGAGCTGGGCCTCGTCCAGGATCACCAGGTGCCAGGGCTGGCGGCGCAACACGCCGCCATCGCGCCACAGCAGTGGGTAGGCGGTGAGCACGATGTCCTGCGCGCCGATCGTGGCCGCGTCTTTCGTGCGTTGGGGGCCGTGCCAGAGCAGGCAGCGCAGGGCGGGTGCGACGCGTTCGATCTCGGCCTGCCAGTTGAACAGCAGCGAGGCTGGCGCCACCACCAGCGCAGGCCGGTCCAGCCGGCCGGCCTGCTTCTCCAGCAGCAGGTGGGCCAGGGCCTGCGCGGTCTTGCCCAGGCCCATCTCGTCGGCGAGGATGCCGCCGAGCGATTGCGCCCGCAGGTGCTGCAGCCACGCCAGGCCCTCGCGCTGGTAGCCCCGCAGCGTGAGGCCCAGGCCGTGGGGCGGCGCGATCGCCGCCACCGGACCGGCCGCGCGCAGCGTGGTGGCCAGCTGCGCGAGGCCCGGCTCGCCCTGCAGCGCCCAGTGGCCCGCGCTGCCCGGGGGCGCCGCCGGGCGGCCCTGCAGCGCCAGGCGAAGGGCTTCCAGCCGGCGCGCCTCCCAGCGCGCCAGCACCAGCGGGCCGGCGCGTTGGCGCGGCTCGGCCAGCAGTTCCAGCATCGTGCAGGCGATGGCCTTCAGCGGCGCGGCCGGCGCGTCGATGAGGCGGCCACCCGGGCTGCGCAGGCGCACCAGGGCGTCGTCGGCGATGGCATCGATCTGCTCGCGCACCAGCCAGCGCCGGTCGCGCTGGATCAGGCAGGCGAGCATCGGCACCAGGTCCAGCACTTCGCCGTCGACCACCACGCCCAGGCTCAGCAGCCAGGAGCCCAGGCCGGGCGGGTTGGCCAGGGCCTGCAGCCGCGGCGCACGCGGCCCCGGTGGGCCGGCCAGCAGCTGGGCCTGGCCTTCGCCCGACACCGGGTTCAGCACCAGCCGCCAGGCCTCCACCGGCACGCTCTGGTGGGCAAAGCCGGGCAGCACAGCGATCTGCCAGCCCTCGGCCTGCAGCAGCGGCAGCGCATCGGCCCAGAAATCACCGAAGTGCGCTTCCTGCACCAGCGTCCACACGGGTTCGGTGTCGTCCAGCCCTGGTTCGCCGCGCCACTGCAGGGCCTCGGTCGGCAGGCGGCGCAGGCCCAGTGATTCGAGGCGCTGCCACGCACGCTGCGCCTGGCCGGCGGTAGGCCCTTGCGGCTGGCCCGCGGCATCGTGCCAGCGCAGGCGCGCGATCGTGACCTGCGGGCCGCGGGCGCCGAGCAAAGGCGTGCGCGCGGGCGCGATCACCGGGCCGCAGGGACGCAGGCCCAGCAGGCCGTCACCGCGGCTCAGGGTTTGCAGGATCAGGCGGGGCTGCGGCGGGCCGGGCACGGGCATCCGGCGATTGTGGATGGCCGTCACACGGGCCCCCGGCGGCACTGGGGGCGCTCAGGGTCATCAGGATGTCGGCGTACCAGGCGCAGTTCAGGCTCAGGGCTTCGTCGTCGCGCAGGTCGCGCGAGCTCACGTCCAGCCGTGCCGAGTGCACGCCCAGCAGGCGCCAGGGCAGGCCACCGAGGGCCGCGCTGGGGTTGGCATCGTGCATCACCACCGGGGCGCCACTGGTGCCGCGGTGCGTGCGTGCATCGGTGAGGAAGTAGCCCTCGCCCTGGAAACGCAGCCCGTAGGCCGAGGCGATGATGGCCTGCCGCACCACCGGCAGGTGGTGCAGCGTGTCGTGAAAGCCGAGCGGGAAGCCCACGATCAGCAGGGAACTGCCGATCTGCACCGGGTCACGCAGATCGGCCAGGTCCACCAGGTGCGCAGGCGTGAAGGCCCGGTACGCCAGCGTGGCAGGCAGGGCTGCGCGTTCCAGCTCGATCAGCGCCACGTCGATCTCGCCGGCCTTGTCCTGGCCCTGGCGCCAGATGCTGCGTCCCTCGCGGTACAGCGGGATCGAGAAGCCGGTGGAGCGCGTGAGGTTCTGCGCATCGGTGTGCAGCTCGATCGACAGGCGGTCCGGGTGGTGGCCGCTGGGCGTGTCGATCACCACGTGGCGGCTGGTCACCAGGAACAGCTGCGCATCGCGCTCGAAGAAGAAGCCGCTGGCATGGGTGAGCAGGCGATCGCCGTCGTAGGTGGACACGCGCGCGGCGGCCAGCAGCAGCGGTTCGATCAGGGGCCGGGGCGGCGTGGTGCGGGGGGCTGAAAGGGCCTGCGGGGTGTCGGGCATCGCGGCTTCCGGGGTGGTTGCCCACCATACACCGTGGTCCGCTCAGGGCGCCTTGACGGGTCGAAATGAAAATAGTTGCGCGCGCCCGGCCGAAAGCCTGTACGATGCAGCGCTGTAGGTATACACAAGACCGTCTTTCCCGAGGTCTGATGCTGTGACCCTCGTCGCTCGATGAGGGGTTCGGTTGAAATTCCCCCCAAGGTGAAGTTCTTGCGTGTCTCTGCACTGCGTCAGCATGTGCTGTTCGCTTCACTCTGAAAGGAAATTTCAAATGACTACCCAAACCGGCACCGTCAAGTGGTTCAACGAGGGCAAGGGCTTCGGCTTCATCGCCCAGGACAACGGCGGCAAGGACCTGTTCGCTCACTTCAGCGAAATCCAGGGCAACGGCTTCAAGACGCTGGCTGAAAACCAGCGTGTGCAGTTCGAAGTCAAGGAAGGCCAGAAGGGCCTGCAGGCGGCGAACATTCGCGTCGTCTAAAGTCGCGCTGCGGCCTTCGCGCCCAGCCAGGAGAACCGCGGTCGCAAGCCGCGGTTTTTTTTCGTCCGCGCATCACCACAGGAGACCACCATGCCCAAGGGCCAGCAGCGCAGCAACAAGGAATCCAAGAAGCCGAAGAAGGATTCGGCGCCGCCCAAGCCGGTGTCGCCCTTTTCGGTGACGCCCTCGGTGACCACCGTGGTGCCGGACCGCCGCAAGAAGAAGTAGGCCCGCCGTGCGGTGAGCGACACTCCGGCGTTCAAGGAGACCGTCGTGATGAAGTCCGTGCCTGCCCTGTTGATTGCCTTGTGCCTTGCGGCCTGCGCCAGCGTGGATGCGGGCAAGATCGGCGAAGCGGCGACCTCGCCGCTGTCCGACCTGAACCTGGTGAACGCGCCGATCCCGCCCGTGCTGCAGCAGGCGCAGAAGCAGCCCTACCAGCTGCCGGCCGACCTGCGCTGCGAACTGCTGACATCCGAAGTGCGCGGCCTTGACGAGGTGCTGGGGCCGGACCTGGACACGCCGCCGAGTGCGGCCAACCCGGGGCTGATCGCCCGGGGCGGCAACGCCCTGGGGGAAGCCGCGGTGGGTGCGCTGCGTGGCGCGGCCGAGGGGGTGGTGCCCGTCCGCGGCTGGGTGCGCAAGCTCAGCGGCGCCGAGCGCTACTCGAAGGAGGTGGCCGCGGCCATTGCCGCGGGCACGGTGCGGCGCGCCTACCTCAAGGGGCTGTCGGCCGCGCGGGGCTGCGCCAGCCCGATGCCGGTGGCCGCGGGAGGCACTGCCCGGCTGTGAGGCCCTGCCGGCGCGCACCGGGCGGCCCCGGGCAGCCCGGCGCCGGGCCTTGCCTGCGGGCGCCGGGGCTTCATTGCAGCACCTGCTGCAAGCTCACCGGCGGTGCCTGGTGGCCCCAGGCGCGGCGCAGGTAGCTGAGCAGATCGGCCAGCTCAGCCGGCGTGAGCACATGGCCGAAGGGCGGCATGCCGAAGGGGCGCGGGTTGCCGGTGGTGGCTGGCGCAAAGCCGCCATTCACCACCGCCAGCACCAGGTTGGCCGGGTTGGCCATCGTCACGGTGCGGTTGCCCGCCAGTGGCAGGTAGGCGCCCGGGACACCTTCGCCCTGCGGGCCGTGGCAGTCGGCGCAGTGCCGCTCGTACAGCCGCCTGCCCGCGTCGCCCGTGGGCGCGGTGCCGTGCGCACCGGGTGGGGATGCGCGCCCTTGCACCACCGGCACTGACGTGATCGAGGCGGGCGAGGGTGCGGGCACCTGCGACTGCAGGTAGACCCCGATCGCGCGCAGGTCCGCGTCCGACAGGTGCTGCGTGCTGCGCACCACCACGTCGGCCATCGGCCCCAGCGCGGTGGCACGCGCGGTGCGGCCGGTCTTCAGCCACTGCACCACCTCGTCCAGCGGCCAGTGGGCCACGCCGGCTTCCTCGGCCGCGTTCAGGGCCGGGGCGTACCAATCCTGCATCGGCACCGGCGCGCCGTCGAGCGCGGGGTCCCGGCGCTGGGCCCCCAGCAGGTTGCGCGGGGCGTGGCAGGCGCCGCAATGGCCGAGCCCATGCACCAGGTAGCTGCCGCGGTTCCAGTCGGCGGTGCGGCGGGGGTCGTCGTGGTGGCGGGCCGGCGCGAAGAACAGGGCGCGCCACACCGCGAGCGCGAACTGGCTGTCGTACGGGAAGCGCAGCGCGTGCGGCCGTGACGGCTGGCGCACGGGCGGCAGGCTGCGCAGGTAGGCGTACAGCGCGTCGCTGTCAGTGCGGGTGATGCGGCTGAAGTGCGGGTAGGGGAAGGCCGGGTAGAGCAGCCGGCCATCGGCCGAGCGGCCGTTGTGCAGCGCGCGCCAGAACTGCGCGGCCGTCCAGCGGCCGAGGCCGGTGTCGGCATCGGGCGTGAGGTTGCCGGCGAACACGGTGCCGAAGGGCGTCTCGATGCCGCGGCCACCCGCGTAGGGCGCGCCGCCGCGCACGGTGTGGCAGCCGGCGCAGTTGCCCGCCCGGGCGAGGTAGGCGCCCCGCTGCACGGTGGCGGCGTCGCTGGCGACGCTGGCGGTGTCGTCGGCCGCGGGTTCGTCGCGCAGGTTCAGCCAGGCCAGTGCGCCCAGCGCGGCAAGCAGCAGCATCAGCGCGGCGGCCGCGATGCGCGTGGTGCGGCTCACGCGCCGGCCCTCCCGGCCGTGCAGCGCGGCCGGTCCGCCCGCGGGCGGGCGGGCGCTGCGATCCGCCGGACGGTGGCGGTCATCGGGCCGCCTCCGGTGCCCCGGCGCAACGCATCGGCAACGGGGCCGTCGGCGCCGCGGCGGGTTGGGCCTGCGCCGGCACCGGCTGGGCCGACAGCCAGGTGGCCACCGCGCTGAGGTCTTCGGGGCCCAGGCGTTGTGCGATCTGCGCCATGCAGTCGGGCGCCAGGGTGCGGCGCACGCCCACCTTCCAGCGGCCGATCTGCGCGATCAGGTAGTCGCGCGGCAGCGCCAGCAGCCCAGGCGTGGCGGGCAGCATGCCCATGAGCTGCGGCCCGTGGCAAGCGCTGCAGGCGGGCAGGTGCCGGGCCGCGTCGCCCTCGCGCGCGAGCTGGGCACCGCGCGCCAGCAGCGCGGCGGGCGCGCCCCGTGTGGCGGGCGGCGGGTAGGGCAGGTCCAGGCTCGCAAAGTAAGCGGCCATTTCCTGCAGGTAAGCGTCGCCCAGGTGCTCGACCAGGGCGCCCATGCGTGCGCCTCGGCGCCGCCCTTCGCGGAAGTTCACCAACTGGTTGAACAGGTACGCCGCCGGTTTGCCGGCGATGCGCGGAAAGTAGCCTTCGCTGCTGGCCCGACCCTCCTGGCCATGGCAGGCGGTGCAGGCCAGCATGCGCTGGGCCAGGGTGTCGGGCACGCCCGGCGCAGCGGCGGCCGGCGCCAGGGCGGCGGCCAGCAAGACCGGCAGCAGGTGCACCCGCCAGGCGCGCCAGCGGCCGGGCCCGGGCCCTGGCGGCGGCCGGAGGTAGGAGAAGTTCATCGGGGCTGAATCCGGTTGCGGAGCAGGATCTTGCCGCATGGACCGGGGCCTGCCCGTCCCGGGGCGTGCACGACCCCACCGTGCGGGCGGCTGACTGGGCAGCAGCGCGCGCCGCCGCGGGCCCTGCACCCAGGGCCACCCGCAAACGGGTGGGAGGCCCGGGCTTGCGGGCTTGACGATGGGGGCCCTATTGCGCAAAAGTGAACAAAACAATTATGGAGTCGTTGGATATGGGCCTACGCGCATTTGTTGCGCGCAGCGGCTGGGAAAAGAACCCCATTTCCGCCGAGGAATGGTGGGACGCCGTTGCGACGATGCCCGAGTTGTCGGTGCACCTTGGCCGCGAGGGCGAGCCGGCGTTTGCGCTGCTGCGGGGCAGCCAGCGCCGCCGGGTGAGCTGGCGGCAGGGGTTTCTGTGTGGCGACCATGTGGACAGGCGCCTGATCACGGTGCTGTTCCTGCTGGCCGACCGGCTGGGGGCGCAGGTGTTCAGCGAGCACCGGCGGGTGTACCGGGACCTGGCCGATTGGGAGCGGCGCGTGCAGCGCCGCAGCACGCCGGGGCGGCAGGCACGCATGGCCGGCGCGCCGCCTGGCGCACGCCAGGGCATGGCGGCGCACCATGGCCGCGCGGCCGGCCTGGAGCCGGTGCTGGCCGGCCTGGTGCTGCTGGCGATGCTGGTGATCTTTGCGCTGCAATAACGCGCTAGCGCAGCGGCCTTCCCGCGGGCCGGCCGGGGCGCCGCGATGGCCCTCGTGGGCCGATGCCGGGCTCGGTGTTCCTGCCCATGGCCGGGCGGGCCTGCGCGGCCGCACAATCGGCCGATGAACGATCACGAACGGCCCCTGCCGGCGGCCACCCCGCTGCCGCCCCATCCGCCGCTGGCGGCCTATTACGGCGACGAGCCGGAGCATCAGCGCTTCCTGCGCCGCATCTTCGATGACACCGCGGCCGACTACGAGCGCATCGAGCATGTGCTCGCGTTCGGCTCGGGCCGCTGGTACCGCCGGTGTGCCCTGGAACGGGCCGGGATCGCCAGCGGCCACCGGGTGCTGGACGTGGGCATCGGCACCGGCATGGTCGCGCGCGAGGCGCTCCCGCTGATCGGCCCGACCGGCCGCCTGGTGGGCGTCGACCCGAGCCCGGGCATGATGGGCCAGGTGGCCCTGCCGGGCGTGGAATTGGTGCGCGGCAAGGCCGAGGCCCTGCCGCAGCCCGACGCGAGCGCGGATTTCCTCAGCATGGGCTATGCGTTGCGCCACATCTCCGACGTGGCGGCGGCGTTCTCCGAGTTCCACCGCTGCCTGCGCCCGGGCGGCCGGCTGCTGGTGCTGGAGATCACGCGCCCGGCCGGGGCCCTGGCCACCGGCCTGCTGAAGACCTACATGCGGCTGGTGGTGCCGCAGATCGCCCGCGTGGTGGCGCGCCAGCGCCAGACGCCCGAGCTGTGGCGCTACTACTGGGACACGATCGAGGCCTGCATCCCGCCAGAGACCGTGATGCTGGCCCTGCGCAACGCCGGCTTCACCGACGTGCAGCGCCACGTCGAGCTGGGCATCTTCTCGGAGTACACCGCGCGCAAGCCGAGCTGAGGCCGGCCGCCGCGCGGGGTCAGCCGCCCGCGGCGGGCGCGCGGCCGGCCGCGGCCAAGGCCTCGAGCCGGGCCTGCAGCATGTCCAGCCCGTCCACCGTGAGCCCGAATGCCTGCTGCAGCGTGGTGCGCAGCGCGGTGGCGCTGTCGAGCATGCTCAAGCGGGGTGCACCGTCGAGCGGGTAGTGGGTGAGCTGGTGGTCACGCAGCGCGATGCGGCCATCGGACAAAGGCCGCGCCGCCACCAGCGTGGTGCGGAACAGCGATTCCGGGTGGTTGCAGAGGTACCAGCTCGCCATCTCGAAATCGCTGGCGTGCTGGGGCTGCAGGTCGAAGACATAGAGCGCGCGCCAGTCGTCCGGCGCGCCCGGCACCAGCGCCTGCAGCTCGAACTGCTGGTCCTGCCGAAGCAGGCGCACCGGGCCGTGCGGCGTGCGCTGCGGCACGCGCCGGTCCAGCCGCAGCGGGGCGGTGAGGGTGTGGCCACCGAAGCCGGCGTCGACGATGTAGCGCTGGGCGGCCACGTTCACCGCCAGCAGCATGTGGGTGCGCGGGCGGGTGACATCGGCGGGCACGTTCCAGCGCACGCGGGCCGCCAAGTCGGCCACCGTGAAGCCCAGCGCGCGCAGCGCGTGCCCGAGCAGCAGGTTCTGCTCGAAGCAGAAACCGCCGCGGCCACGCGCGACCAGCTTGTGCTGCACCGAGGCCAGGTCCAGCCGCACCGGCAGGCCCAGCCAGGGGTCGAGGTTCTCGAAGGCGATGCTGTCCACGTGGGCGCGGTGCACCGCGGTCAGCGTGTCCAGCGTGGTGCTGCGCGGGCCGCCGTAGCCGATGCGGCGCAGGTAGGCGTCAAGGTCGAAGTCAGGGGGCATCGGGGTGTCGGCGGCCGCGCGGGATCAGGCCACCCAGGATTCGCTGCGCTGCCACAGCTCGGCTGCCAGCGTGGTGTCGGTGGCCAGCAGGCTGGGCGGTCTGGTGCGGCAGCGGTCGTAGTACAGGCCGGTCTCCTGGCCGGCCGATTCGGCGGTGGCGCAGTGCAATGGGGTCTGGGCACCGGCCTCGGGGGAGATCATGCCGCGCTTGATCAGCCAGCGCAGCGGCATGGGCACGGCACGCCAGACCTCGGTGGCCACCACGCCGGGGTGCGCGGCATGGGTGGTGACGCCGCTGCCGGCCAGCCGGCGGCCCAGCTCGGCACTGAACAGCACGTTGCACAGCTTCGACACGGCGTACTCGGGCACCCCGGTCAGCGTGCGCGTGGGGCGGCGCAGCGCCTCCCAGGGGATGCCGCGCGCCCGGTAGTGCGCGTTGCTGGAGACGGTGACGATGCGCGCCGGGGCCGATGCGCGCAGGCAGGGCAGCAGGCACTGCGTCAGCAGGAAGTGGCCCAGGTGGTTGACGCCGAACGCGCGCTCGAAGCCCGAGGCGCTGAGCCCACGCTGGCCGGCCAGCCCGGCGTTGTTGATCAGCAGGTGCAGCGGCTGCCCGAGCGCCAGGAACTGCTGCGCGCAGCGGCGCACCGAGGCCAGGTCGCCCAGGTCGAGCGGCAGGCACTGCGCCGCGGGCGCCCGCGGGTGGGCGGCGCGGATCTCGGCCAGCGCCGCCTGCGCACGCTGCTCCGACCGGCAGGCGATGAACACCTGCGCGCCGCGGTGGGCCAGTTCGTGCGCGATGGCGCGGCCGATGCCGGTGTTGGCACCGGTGATCAACGCAACCCGGCCCTGCAGGGGCCGCTCGGGGGTGTCGGGCATGGCGGCGAGCATAGCCTGCGCACCGTGCCAGGGCCGATGTGCGCGCGGGCGCGTGGGCCGCGCCGCTGCGCGCCAGCGGCCGGCCTGCCGGCCCGGCGGGCGCGCGCTCACCCCAGCAGGTCGGCGGCCAGGCTGCGGGCCAGCCACTGGGCGAAGCGATGGGCCGCGGGCCGGGGGGCGGTGTCGCTGCGCTGCACCAGGTAGTGACCCAGGCCCTGCTGGGTGGTGGCGGGCAGCACCACTTCCAGCGCGCCGGCGTGCAGGGCGGGCAGCACCAAGGGCGAGCGGCCGATGGCCAGGCCCAGGCCCTCGGCCGCGGCGCCGAGCACCTGCTCGTACTGCGAGAACTGGTACACCGGCGTCTCGGCGCTGCTGGTCCAGCCCAGGCGCGCCTGCCAGTGCGCCCAGGCCATGCCGGCATGGCGCTCGACGGGGTGGTTGAACACCAGCAGCGGCGCCGTGGCCAGGTCGGCCACCTGGCGCAGCCGCCGCGCCAGGGCCGGTGCGGCCACCAGCATCAGGCGTTCGCGGGCCAGCAGCTGCCAGCCGGCCTCGGCCTGCTCCGGCCGGGCCAGGCGCACCGCGAGATCGAAGCCCTCGCGGTCCAGTGCGCGCGGGGTTTCGCTGGCATCGATGCGCACGTCCACGTCCGGCGCCTCGGCGCGGAAGGCGGCCAGCCGCGGCACCAGCCACAGCGAGGCGAACGACGGCGTGGTGCTGATGTCGACCGCAGGCCGCTCGGCCGGCTGCACCACCCGCTCGAGCAAGGCCTCGAGCTGCTGCAGCGCCAGCCGCACACCCTCGTGCAGCTGGCGTCCTTCGGTGGTGAGGCCCAGGCCACGCGGCCCGCGCACGAACAGCGGCCGGCCGAGCAGGTCCTCGAGCGCCTTGACCTGCTTGCTCACGGCCGATTGGCTCAGGCTCAGTTCCTCGGCCGCCGCGGTGAAGCTCAGGCTACGCGCGGCGGCCTCGAAGCCGCGCAGCGCATCCAGCGACATCGCACGCAGCAGGCGTTGGGTGGCTGGGGGGTCATGGGCCATGAAGCGTGGGCATGCGGGGGTTGAACAAGCATCGTGCCACGCGGGCACGAGGCCGCCGATCATGCCCGCACCTTTCATCCCCAGGAGTTGACAGACATGCCCGAGCTCGTGACCCTTGACCGCGAAGGCCCGCACGCGGTGCTGACGCTGAACCGCCCCGACAAGCTCAACGCGCTGAGCTACGCGCTGATCGACGAACTGATGGCGCGGCTGGACAGCATCGAGGCCGACGACACGCTGCGCGCGGTGGTGCTCACCGGCGCCGGCCAGCGCGCTTTCAGCGCAGGCGCCGACATCGCCGGCTTCGCGCCGGACCTGGCCGCCTCGCCCGAGCAGGCGTTGCGCCGCTTCGTGCAGCGCGGGCAGGCGATGACGCGCCGCATCGAGGCCTTCGGCAAGCCGGTGATCGCCGCGGTGAACGGCCTGGCCTTCGGCGGTGGCTGCGAGACGGTGGAGGCCTGTGCGTTGGCGATCGCGGCCGACCATGCGAGCTTTGCCAAGCCCGAGATCCGCCTGGGCTTCCCGCCGCCGTTTGGTGGCACGCAGCGCCTGCCGCGCCACGTGGGCCGCAAGCGGGCGCTGGAGATGGTGCTCACCGGCGATGCGATCGATGCACCGCGCGCGGCGGCGCTGGGCCTGGTGAACCAGGTGGTCGACCGCAGCCGGCTGATCGACAGCGCTCTGGCGCTGGCCGCCCGCATCACGCGCCACACGCCGGTGGCGGTGGCGTGCACGCTGCGCGCGGTGACACGCGGCATCAACCTGCCGATCGACGAGGCGCTGCAGGTGGAGGCGGCACAGTTCATGGTGGCCGCAGGCAGCGCGCAGACGCACGCAGCCACCGCCGCCTGGCTGGCGCGCTGAGCCGCGCCTGCGTCGCGGCGCGGCGCGGGCTTGCAACCATTCCGCATGCGTAGTAAATTGCTACGCATGCGAAGTAAATCGGCCGGCGCGCGGTGAGCCCGCGACTGTTTCACCTGGTGGCCCAGGCGCGCCAGAACCTGCTGCGCGGGGCCGATCGCGAGTTCACCCGCGCGCTCGGCGTCTCGGGCACGCAGGTGGTGGCGCTGTTCGCCATCGCGGCGGACGAGGACTGCCAGCTCAAGGACCTGGCGCGCCAGTTGCAGCTGAAGAACTCGGCCGTCACCGGGCTCGTGGGCCGCATGGAAGAGGCCGGGCTGATCCTGCGCCGCCCGTGCGAACGCGACGGCCGGGCCAGCCGGCTGGCCGTCTCGGCGCAGGGCCAGGCCGTGCTCGAGCGCGCGCGGCCGCTGCTGAACCGCCTGAACACCCAGCTCAAGCGTGGCTTCTCGGCCGACGAGCTGGCCGTGGTGGCCCGCTTCCTGAGCCATGCCGCCAGCATCGAATTCAACCTGGAGCCCACCCCACCATGAGCCAGTACCTCAGCCTGTTCCAGCAACTCGGCCCGCAGGCGTTCTCGGATGCCGTCGCCCAGGTGGCGCCGTACTTCGGCACCATCGAGCCGCAGTTCACCGCCTTGCGCACGGGCCATGCCGAGCTGCTGATCCGCAACCAGCGCAAGGTGCACAACCACATCGGCACGGTGCATGCCATCGCGCTGTGCAACGGCGCCGAGCTGGCGGCGGGCGTGTGCACCGATGTCTCGATCCCGCCGGGGGCGCGCTGGCTGCCGGTGGCCATGTCGGTGCAGTACCTGGCCAAGGCCAGGACCGACATCCGCGTGGTCACCGAGGCCGCCGACGTGGCCTGGTCAACCCCGGGCAACCTGGAGGTGCCGGTGGCGGCCTACGACAGCGAGGGCACCAAGGTGTTCAGCGCCGTGATCACGATGAACGTGAAGCACTGATCGCCCGGCCCCGGGGCCCGCGCTCAGCCCGCCACCACCCGCACGGGCGCGCGTTGCGGCTCGGGCTCCGAATCGAAGCGCTCGAAGCCGGTGTAGCACAGGAAGTGGCGGTTGGCCGCGCGGCCGAACAGCGTCATGCCCAGCCGCGTGGCCAGCTCGTGGCCCATCGCGGTGACGCCGTTGCGCGAGACGATGATCGGCACGCCCATCTGCGCGGCCTTCATCACCATCTCGCTGGTGAGGCGGCCGGTGGTGTAGAACAGCTTGTCGCCGCCGGCCACGCCGTGCATCGCCATCCAGCCGGCGATGGTGTCGATGGCGTTGTGGCGGCCCACGTCCTCCACGAACATCAGCATCTCGGCGCCGCGGAACAGTGCGCAGCCATGCACCGAGCCGGCTTTGCGATGGATGCTGTTGCGCTGGCGCATGACCTCGAGCATGCCGTTGAGCGTGCTCTGGCGGATGCGTGCCGCCTGAACGCCGGGCAAGCTGACGCCGTCCAACTGCGACATCAGGTCGCCGAACACGGTGCCCTGGCCGCAGCCGGTGGTGACCACGCGGCGCGCGGTGCGCTCGGCCAGGTCGGCAATGCCCGCGTGCATGCGCACCGCAGCGGCGCCCACCTCCCAATCGACGGTGATGGATTCAACCTCGTCCACACGCGTGATCAGGCGCTGGTTGCACAGGTAGCCCAGCACCAGCAGTTCGGGGGAGGCGCCCAGCGTCATCAGCGTGACGAGTTCGCGCTTGTCGACGAACACCGTCAGCGGCCGCTCCGCCGGGATGTGGATGCTGCGGCGTTCGCCGTATTCATCCTGCACGGTGATTTCGCGCAGCAGCGTGCCCTGGGCCTGGGTGAGGCGTGGCGCGCCGGGCACCGGCTGCCAGTGGGCAGCGGTGTCGAAGGCGCAGGGCTCGGCGGGTTCGGGCAACACGGCAGCGTAGCGCTTACTTCTTGGCAGCGGGTGCCGGGGCGGCGGCGGGTGCGGCCGCGGTTTGTGTGGCCGGTGCCGCCGCAGCGCCCGGGGGCGTGTAGACGAAGGGGCCGGGGTCGGCGCAGGCGGGTGTGTCGGTGGCGGGCTTCAGGTCCTTGCCGGCCTTCTTGGCCGAGGCCTGGTAGCCGGCGGCCACCTTGTCCATCGACTTGCACAGCTGGTAGGCGGCCACCTTGTCGCCATGCGCGTTCTTCGCGGCGGTCTCGGCGGCCTTGGCCTTGGCTTCGTCCGACAGGGCCGGCAGCTTGGCCATCACGCCGCAGGCGGCGAGCATCATGATCAGCAGCGAGAGGGTCTTGGTCATCGGGTTCCCCCGGCGGTGGTCAGGTGGGCAGGGCGGGGCTCGGTCGAGCGTTGGGCGGGCACGCGGCCGGCACGGATGTCCTCGATCCAGAGCTTGTGGTGCTCGTCGCCCCAGGCCTCGTCGACATAGCCGGTGCGCATGCCGGCCAGCGCGCCACGCGTGCCCAGGGTGCCGAGGTAGATGTGGCCGAGGAACATGGCCACCATCAGCAGCGCCGCACTGGCGTGGATCATGTGGGCCACCTGCATGTCGGTGCGCAGGTAGTCCATGCCGGGCAGCAGCTTGTCCATGTACAGGCCCGAGCCGACGACCACGCCCCCCAGCACGAACACGCCGGCCCAGAACACCAGCTTCTCGGCGGCGTTGAAGCGCGGCGAGGGGATCTCTTCCTTGCCGAACAGGCCGCCGAAGCGCAGCAGCCACTTCAGGTCGCCGGCGGCGGGCAGGTTGTCGCGCACGAAGGTGAGGATCACGATCACCAGCGACACGGCGAACACCGGCCCGGCAAAGTTGTGCAGGTTCTTCAGCCCGTAGGTCAGCCAGCCGAACAGCGTGGCGCCGATCACCGGCAGCAGGAAGAACTTGCCGAACGCCATCACCAGGCCCGAGATCGCGAGAATGCTGAACGCGCCGGCATTGGCCCAGTGCGCCGAACGTTCGAAGGGCGTGAAGCGCTCGACCACGCGGCCGGTGTCCGGGATGTGGCCGCCCATCGGGCCGCGGCGCCAATAGAAGATCGCCAGCGCCAGCGCGGTGATCAGCACCAGCGCGCCGCCGTAGGGAATGATCCAGCGGTTGCGCACCTGGCGCCAGGCTTCGCCGGCATTGGTGAGGCGCGAGCCCGGGTACTGCACGAAGGGCTGGATCAGCACCCCCTGCTCGGCGCCGGGCAGGTTGCTCAGGCCGGGCTGCTGGCCCGATTCACGCACGCCGCGCCAGAACGGCGCGTTGTTGCCGGGCTGGCTCTTCGTGCGCTGGGCCTGGGATTCGTCGGGCCGCGGCTCGGCCGGGGCCACGAAGCCGGCGGGCGGATTGGCGCCTTCGGGCTTGGTGGCGTCGGCCTGCGCCTGCAGGGGGCCGGCGGCCAGCAGCGCCAGGGCGCTGGCCAGCAGGGTGCGGAACAGGGCGTGCATGGCAGGTCCTTTCGCCGCGGGCTCAGGGGCGGGCTGCCGCCGGGGCGCGTGCATAGTCGTTCTGGCCTTGTGCACGCTGGCGGATCTGCTGCTCCCAGGCCGCGGCATCATCGGCCTTCAGGCCCGGCACCACGTGGTCCTTCGCCATCGGTTGCTGCCAGGGCTTCTGGTCGGATTTGCGTGCGCCGGCGGTGCCGGTCTGGGGCTGCTCGCCACAGCCGGCCAGGCCCAGCGCCAGCAGGCCCGCCGCGAAGGCGGCCCATGCGATCGGCTTCATGACTTGGTTCCTTCAGGCTTGGGCTGCGGCACGCTGCCGGTCTGGGCCGGCTTGCCGTAGGCGGTGCCCCAGCCCCAGACCTCGCTGCCCTTGCCGCGCACCAGCACGCGGTTGCGGAAGATGTCGGCCACCACGTCGCCATCACCGCCCAGCAGCGCCTTGGTCGAGCACATCTCGGCGCAGGCCGGCAGCTTGCCTTCGGCCAGGCGGTTGCGACCGTACTTCTCGTATTCGGCCTTGGAGCCGTTTTCCTCCGGGCCGCCGGCGCAGAAGGTGCACTTGTCCATCTTGCCGCGCAGGCCGAACTGGCCGTTGGTGGGGAACTGCGGCGCGCCGAAGGGGCAGGCATAGCTGCAGTAGCCGCAGCCGATGCACACGTCCTTGTCGTGCAGCACCACGCCTTCGTCGGTGCGGTAGAAGCAATCCACCGGGCACACGGCCATGCAGGGCGCGTCGCTGCAGTGCATGCAGGCCACCGAGATGCTCTTCTCGCCGGGCACGCCGTCGTTGAGCGTCACCACGCGGCGGCGGTTCACGCCCCAGGGGATGTCGTGCTCGGCCTTGCAGGCGGTGACGCAACCGTTGCACTCGATGCAGCGTTCGCTGTCGCAGATGAATTTCATGCGGGCCATCGTGTGCTCCTTACGCCGTGACTCGTTCGACCTGGCAAACGGTGGTTTTCGTTTCTTGCATCATCGTCACGCTGTCGTAGCCGTAGGTGGTGGCGGTGTTGATGGCCTCACCGCGGATCACCGGCATCGCGCCGGTCGGGTAGTAGGGCGCCATGTCCAGCCCGCCCCAGCGGCCCGAGAAGTGGAAGGGCAGCCACACCGTGTCCGGCCCCACGCGCTCGGTGACCAGCGCACGCACCCGCAGGCCCTTGAAGCCGGGCAGCGCGGCCATCGGCGGGGTCTTGACCCACACCTCCTCGCCGTTGCGGATGCCGCGGTCATTGGCCGCCTTGGGGTTGATCTCGACGAACATCTCCTGCTGCAGCTCGGCCAGCCAGGGGTTCGAGCGGGTTTCCTCGCCGCCGCCTTCGTATTCGACCAGCCGGCCGCTGGACATGATCAGCGGGAAGGTCTTGCCGATGTCCTTGTTCTGCTGCTGCACGCTCTTGAACAGCGTGGGCAGGCGCCAGAAGGCCTTCTTGTCGTCGTGCGTGGGGTACTTGTCGATCATGTCGGGCCGCGTGCTGTACAGCGGCTCGCGGTGCTGCGGGATCGGGTCCGGGAAGTTCCACACCACCGCACGCGCCTTGGCGTTGCCGAAGGGGTGGCAGCCGTGGCCCTTCATGGCCACGCGGATGATGCCGCCCGAAGGATCGGTCTTCCAGTTCTTGCCCTCGGCCGCCTTGGCCTCGGCCTCGGTGAGCTCGCCCCACCAGCCCAGCTTCTTCAGCAGCAGGTGGTCGAACTCCGGGTAGCCCATGGTCAGGTCGGCCCCCAGCGAGTGCGAGCCCTCGGCGGCCAGCAGCGAGACCCCTTCACGCTCGACACCGAAGTTGGCGCGGAAGTTGCCGCCGCCGTCCATCACGTGCTTGCTGGTGTCGTACAGGTTGGGCGAGCCCGGGTGCTTGAGCTCGGGCGTGCCGTAGCAGGGCCAGGGCAGGCCGAAATAGTCGCCATCGAGCTGGTAGCCGGTTTCCTTGTCGATGCCGCCCTTGGCCTTGAGCGTCTTCACGTCGAAGACGTTCATGTTGCGCATGTGGGCCTTCAGCCGCTCGGGGCTCTGGCCGGTGTAGCCGATGGTCCACACGCACTTGTTGATCTCGCGGAGGATCGATTCGGGCTCGGGCTCCAGGCCGCCCTTGGCCTGCACCATCTTGTAGTTCTTGACCAGCTCCTTGCCGAAGCCCAGCTTCTCGGCCAGCTGGTACATGATCATGTGATCGCTGCGGCTTTCCCACAGCGGCTCGATCACCTGCTCACGCCACTGGATCGAGCGGTTGCTCGCGGTGCAGGAGCCGCTGGTCTCGAACTGCGTGGACGCGGGCAGCAGGTACACCGCGCGGTTGGGGTTCTGGTCCTCGGGCTTGCCGGGCATCGCGGCCATCGCCGCGGTGGCCGAGGGGAAGGGGTCCACCACGACCAGCAGGTCGAGCTTGTCCATCGCCTTCTTCATCTCGAGCCCGCGGGTCTGCGAGTTCGGCGCGTGGCCCCAGAAGAACAGGCCGCGCAGGTTCGAGTCCTGGTCGATCAGCTCGTTCTTCTCGAGCACGCCGTCCACCCAGCGCGAGACCGTCATGCCCGGCTTGGTGAGCATGCCCGGCGCGTACTGCTTCTTGATCCACTCGAAATCGACGTTCCAGGTCTTGGCGAAGTGCTTCCACGCGCCCTCGGCCAGGCCGTAGTAGCCGGGCAGGCTGTCGGGGTTGGGGCCAACGTCGGTGGCGCCCTGCACGTTGTCGTGGCCGCGGAAGATGTTGGCGCCGCCGCCGCTCTTGCCGATGTTGCCCAGCGCGAGCTGCAGGATGCACGAGGCGCGCACCATCGCGTTGCCGATCGTGTGCTGCGTCTGCCCCATGCACCAGACGATGGTGCTGGGCCGGTTCTCGGCCATCGTGCGGGCCACCTGCAGGCAGGTGGCTTCGTCCACGCCGCAGGCTTCCTGCACCTTGTCGGGGGTCCACTTGGCCAGCACGTCCTCACGCACCTTCTCCATGCCGTAGACGCGGTTCTCGAGGTAGGCCTTGTCTTCCCAGCCGTTCTTGAACACGTGGTACAGCACGCCGAACAGGAACGGGATGTCGGTGCCCGAGCGGATGCGCACGTACTGGTCGGCCTTGGCCGCGGTGCGGGTGAAGCGCGGGTCGACCACGATCATCTTGCAGCCGGTTTCCTTGGCATGCAGCATGTGCAGCATCGACACCGGGTGCGCCTCGGCCGCGTTGCTGCCGATGTAGAGCGCGGCCTTCGCGTTCTGCATGTCGTTGTAGGAGTTGGTCATCGCGCCATACCCCCAGGTATTGGCAACCCCGGCAACGGTGGTGGAGTGGCAGATGCGCGCCTGGTGGTCGGTGTTGTTGGTGCCCCAGAAGCTCACCCACTTGCGCATCAGGTAGGCCTGCTCGTTGTTGTGCTTGGAGCTGCCCACGAAGAACAGTGCATCCGGGCCGCTCTGCTTGCGCAGCTCGAGCATCTTGGCGCTGATCTCGTCGAGCGCCTGGTCCCAGGAGATGCGCTGGTACTTGCCGTTCACCAGCTTCATCGGGGTCTTCAGGCGGAACTCGCCGTGGCCGTGTTCACGCAGCGCGGCGCCCTTGGCGCAGTGCGCGCCCAGGTTGATGGGCGAATCGAACACCGGTTCCTGGCGCACCCAGACGCCGTTCTCGACCACCGCGTCCACCGCGCAGCCTACCGAGCAGTGGCCGCAGACCGTGCGCCGCACCACCACCTTCTTGGCCTCGCCGGGCTTGGCCGCGTCGGCGGCCTGCACCTTCTTGACCAGCGTGAGCTGCGACGCGGCGATGCCGGCGCCCACGCCCAGGCCGGAGCGGCGCAGGAAGGCACGGCGGTCCATCGTCGGGATCGCGCGGCCGAGGCTGCGCGCGAGGCTGCCGACCAGCGGCGAATGCGTGGCTGCGCCGGTCGATGGGGCGGATTTGCGGGTGAGCAGCATGGTCGGGCCCTCGGTCACACCTTGGTGGTCTGGTAGTAGCGCAGCACGTGCTGCGTGAGCTGGTAGCCGCCGCCTTTTTCAGGCGCCGGCCGGGGCTCGGCCGCGGGCGGCTCTTCACCGGGCAGGGCGGGCAGCACCGCGGCCGCGGTGGCCAGGGCGCCCGCCGTGCCGGCGCCGGCAAACAGGTGGCGGCGGTTCAACCGGGGGTTCGGAGCTTGGCTCATGATGTCTCCAGGCAGTCACACCCATGCAGCGGCCTGCATATCGGGAACCCCCATTAGCGTTCAGCCGATTCGCTGCTTCAATCCGGGCTGCCACCGGGTTTGGCGCGACACTTTGTCGCAACCCACGCGACAAACTGTCGCCCCGCGCCGCCCGCCGAACCATGAGCACCGAGACCGACCCCGCCACCGACCACAGCAGCCAGCGCTGGCCGCTGGCCACCGTGCTGGTGGTGGACGACGAACCGGGCATGCGCAACTTCCTGGAAAAGACCCTCGCCCCGCGCGTGGGCCGGGTGCTGGTGGCGGGCGCCGCCGAGGAAGCCGATGAACTGCTGCTGCGCCACCGCTTCGACCTGGTGGTGCTGGACATCGCGCTGCCCGGCAAGAGCGGCATCACCTGGCTGAAGGAGCTGCGCGAGCGCGGCAACACCAGCGAAGTGGTGCTGATCACCGCGTTCGCCGATCTGGACACCGCCATCGAGGCGCTGCGTGCCGGCGCCAGCGATTTCATCCTCAAGCCCTTCCGGCTGACGCAGATCCTCAACGCGCTGAAGCACGGCCTGGAACGCGCGCTGCTCAAGCGCGAGAACTTCGTGCTGCGGCGCACCCTGTCGCAGCGCACGCCGGCAGCCGACGGGCTGGTGGGCCAGTCCATCGCCATCAAGGGCCTGCAGGCCGCCATCGGCCGCGTGGCCGGGGTGCAGAGCACGGTGCTGCTCACCGGCGAATCGGGCACCGGCAAGGAGCTGGCCGCACTGGCGCTGCACCGCAACAGCCCGCGCGCGGCCGGGCCCTTCGTGCCGGTGAACTGCGCCACCATGTCGCCCGAGCTGATCGAGTCCGAACTCTTCGGCCATGCCCACCTCAGCGCGCCGGGGCCGGCCGACGGCGAACCCACGGTGGCCGCCCGCAAGGGCCGCGACGGGCTGTTCGTCTACGCCCAGGGCGGCACGCTGTTCCTGGACGACATTGGCGAGCTGCCGCTGCCGTTGCAGGCCACGCTGCTGCGGGTGCTGGAAGACCGCCGCATCCGCCCGATGGGCGGCGAGCAGGAGATTCCGGTGGACGTGCGCATCGTGGCCGCCACCCACCGCAGGCTGGCCGACGAGGTGTCGGCCGGGCGCTTCCGGGCCGACCTGTACTACCGGCTGCAGGTGGTGGAGATCAACCTGCCGCCGCTGCGCGCGCACAAGGAAGACATCCCCGAACTGGTGGCGCACTTCATCGCCACGCTGGCGCCGCAGCTGGGCGTGCCGGCCATCGAGGTCAGCCCCGACGAGCTGGCCTACCTGCAGCAGTACGACTGGCCCGGCAACGTGCGCGAGCTGCGCAACCTGATCGAGCGCTCGCTGATCCTGGGCGCGCTCAACGTGTCGGCGCTGTACCAGGGCCTGGCGCGCATGGCCGGGCGCAAGCCCACGCTGGCCACGCCGCCCACCACCGACCTGCACACGCTGGAAAAGCAGCACATCCTGGCGGTGCTGGCCGGCGTGGAGGGCGACAAGACCCGCGCGGCGCAGCTGCTGGGCATCTCGCGCCGCACGCTCGAGCGGCGCGTGGCCGAATGGGGCGAAGCCGGGCATGGCGTCGCGCCGCCGCGCTGACGCCATGCACGCTGCCTTCGCCGCAGCCCTGGCCCGCCTGCGCGACTGGCCGATCCGCCGCAAGCTGCAGGCCCTGGCGCTGCTGCCGCTGGTGGTGGTGCTGCCGCTGCTGGGCCTGGTGCTGCTGCTGTGGGCCAACGTGGCGCTGGACAAGCTGCTGATCACCAAGGTGCGGGCCGACCTCGCGGTGGCGCACGGCTACTTCGAGCGCGTGCTGGGCGAGGTGTCGGCCAGCACGCGCGCGGTGACCGAATCGCACGCCTTGCAGCAGGCCCTGGCGGGCTGGGCGCCGGGCCAGCCGCCGCCCGCGGGCCTGCAGGCGCTGCTGCAGCGGTTCAAGGCGCGTGAGGGGCTGGACTTCATCAACCTGCGCGGGCCCGACGGCGCCCTGGTGCTGGCCGACTTCGGCCCCGCGCCCGGCGTCGCGCCGCTGCCCTTCATGGCCACCGAGGGCGAGCGCGTGCTGGCCAGCGTGGAGGTGCTGCAGCCCGCCGAGCAGGGCCTGCTCGCCGCGCCGCTGCGCGAACGGGTGGCCGTGCCGCTGGTGGCCACCCGCAACGCCCAGCCCACCACGCGCAGCCACGAAGACCGGGCGATGGTGGTGCGCGCCGGCGCCCCCGTGAACGCGCCGGACGGCCGCCTCGTCGGCCGGCTGCAGGCCGGTGTGCTGCTGAACCGCAACCTGCCGTTCATCGACCACATCAACGACATCGTCTACCCCGAGGGCAGCCTGCCCTTCGGCAGCAAGGGCACGGCCACGCTGTTCCTCGACGACGTGCGCATTTCCACCAACGTGCGCCTGTTCGGCACCGCCAACGAGGAACGCGCCATCGGCACCCGCGTCTCGCAGGCCGTGCGCGCGGCCGTGCTCGGCCGTGGCGAAACCTGGCTGGACCGCGCCTTCGTCGTCAACGACTGGTATGTCTCGGCCTACGAGCCGCTGGCCGACAGCCGCGGCCAGCGCGTGGGCATGCTGTACGTGGGCTACCTCGAGCGGCCGTTCACCTTGCTGAAGTACGGTGTGCTCGGTGGCATCGGCCTGGTGTTCTTCAGCGTGATGGTGCTCACCGCGCTGGCGGCCGCGCGCTGGGCGCGCAGCATCTTCGGCCCGCTGGAACAGATGGCGCAGACCATGCAGCGGGTGGAGGACGGCGAACTCGCCGCGCGCGTGGGCGCGTTGGCCCGCCGCGACGAGATCGGGGCGCTCGCCGGCCACCTGGACCACCTGCTGGACACCATCGACGACAACACCCGCGAGCTCAAGCGCTGGAACAGCGAGCTCGATGCCAAGGTGGCCGACCGCACGCGCGCGCTGGAGGCCGCGCAGCAACAGCTGCTGCGCAGCGAGAAGATGGCCGCGGTGGGCCAGCTCACCGCCAGCATCGCGCACGAGGTGAACAACCCGATCGCGGTGATCCAGGGCAACCTGGACCTGGCCCGCGAGCTGCTGGGGGAACACGCCGCCCGCATCGGCGCCGAGCTGAGGCTGGTGGACGAGCAGATCGAGCGCATGCGGCTCATCGTGACCCAGCTGCTGCAGTTTGCGCGGCCGGGCGAGTACGCGGGCTATGTGGACGCGGTCGACACCGCGCGCGCGCTGGAGGATTGCCTGGTGCTCACCGGCCACCTGATGGCGCGCACCCACATCACGCTGCAGCGTGATTACCGCGCCACGCGCAGCGTCGCGGTCAACCGGCAGGAACTGCAGCAGGTGCTGGTGAACCTGCTGGTCAACGCGATCCATGCCATGCCCGAGGGCGGCACGCTCACGCTGGCCACCCGCGACGCGGGGGGCGACGGCGTGGAGATCGCCGTGGCCGACACCGGCGGCGGCCTGCCCGAGGACCTGGTGGCCGAGTTGTTCCGCCCCTTCGTCACCCGCAAGAAGGACGGCACCGGCCTGGGCCTGTGGATCAGCCGCAGCCTGATGGAGCGCTACGGTGGCGACATCCGGGCCGACAACCGCCACGACGGCCTGGCCGGCGCCGTGTTCACGGTGCACCTGCGCTGCGAGTCGGCCGACCCGGACAAACCCTGAACGACAAGCTGTCGCGCCCCCGGCGGCTAGACTGGTTTGCACAACGCCATGGCCGACAAACCCACCCTGCACGTCGCGGTGCTGATCGAGCGCCGTCACCAGCCCAATGCCTGGCAGGACTGGGGCTTCGCCATCGCCGACGTGGTGCCCGACCAGGGCGGTTTCGGCAGCGCGCCGCGCCTGCTGCGCGACGACGGCCGCCTCGCGCAGACGCTGCACCCGGGCCTGGCCGTCACGCTGCATGCGGATGAAGGCGAGGGCTACCACCTGAACCTCAGCAGCGGGGCGCCGGTGTGGTTCGTGATGTGGCGCATCGACGATGAAGACCCCTCGCGGGCCTGGCCCGAGCTCGTGACGCTGTCGTACAACGAGGCCGGGCGCCTGCTCGATGCGCAGGAGCGGGTGGACACCGTGCCGCTGTCGGGCGAGGTGCGCCACTGGCTGCAGCAGTTCACCGACACGCACTACCGGCCCGAGCCCAAGCAGCGCAAGCGCCCGGCCTCGTTCCGGGCGCCGGAGCAGCGATGAACCCGCCCGGCGACGAAGGCTTTCTCGCGCGCTGGTCGCGCCGCAAGGTGCAGGTGCGCGAGGGCACGGCGCCGCAGGCGCCGGTGCCGGCCGCGGCCGCTGTGTCCCCGGTGGCGGCCGTGGCCGTGCCCGCGCCGGCCGTCGACGCGCCGCTGCCCGTGGCCGGCAGCGTGCCGGACGCGGCCGCGCCGTCGCCGCCCGCCGAGCCCGCGCCCACGCTGGCCGACGTGGCCACGCTCACGCCGGCCTCGGACTTCCGCCGCTTCGTGGCCTCCGGCGTCGAGCCCGAGGTCAAGCATGCGGCGCTGAAGAAGCTGTTCACCGACCCGCACTTCAACACCATGGACGGGCTGGACACCTACATCGACGACTACGGGCGGCCCGACCCGCTGCCCCAGGCCCTGCTGCGCCAGATGGTGCAGAGCCAGTTCCTCGGCCTGTGGGCCGAGGCGCCACCCAACCCCGCGCCGGAAGCCCCTGCCGCTGCCCCCGATGAAGACGCTGATCTGCGACTGCAACCGCACGATGCCGCTGGACCTGCCGGCCTTGCGCCGGGCGCTGACCCAGAGCCCCGGCAGCAGTGATGCCTCCCCCCCGGGCCGGCCAGCGTCCGGCCCGGCGCAGCCTGCCGATGGGCTGGACACCCTGCACACGCTGCTGTGCCGGCGCGAGGCGCCGGCCTTCCAGCGCGCGGCCCAGGGCGGCGAGCCGTTGCTGGTGGCCTGCACCCAGGAAGCGCGGCTGTTCAACGCGCTGAACGACGCCACCGAGGGCAACCGGCCGGTGGCCGAGCAGCCGATCCGCTTCGTCAACATCCGCGAAACCGGCGGCTGGTCGCGTGATGCGCAGGCGGCCACGCCCAAGATCGCCGCGCTCATCGCCGCCGCGCAACTGCCCGATCCGGCGCCGGTGGCCACCGTGGGCTTCCAGTCCGGCGGCCGCGTGCTGGTGATCGGCCCGTCCGAGCGCGGCGAACGTGCCGCGCAGTGGCTGGCCGAGCGGCTGGACGTGGTGCAACTGGTCGAGCCCGCCGGCGGCGCGCTGCCGCAGCAGCGTGAGCACCTGGTCCAGGCGGGCCGTCTCACGCGCTTGACCGGCTGGCTCGGCGCCTTCGAGGCCGAGTGGGAGAGCGGCAACCCGATCGACCTGGAGTTGTGCACCCGCTGCAATGCCTGCCTTGCGGCCTGCCCCGAGGGTGCCATCGACTTCAGCTACCAGGTCGACCTCGCCGCGTGCCGCGGCCACCGGGCCTGCGTGCGCGTGTGCGATGCCGCTGGCGCCATCGACTTCCAGCGCGCACCGCAGCGCACGAGCGACCGCTTCGACCTGGTGCTCGACCTGCGCGAGCAGCCCGCGTTCACGATGCACCAGCCGCCGCAGGGCTACTTCCACGCCGGGGCCGACGAGCGCCGCCTGGCCGATGCGGTGCTGCAGCTGCGCGAGCTGGTGGGCGAGTTCGAGAAGCCCAGGTTCTTCCACTACCGCGCCACGCTGTGCGCCCACAGCCGCAACCAGCAGATCGGCTGCCAGGCCTGCATCGAGGTGTGCTCGGCGCGGGCCATCCGCAGCGATGCCTCGCTCAAGGGCAAGCTCACCGGCAAGGGGCCCGCCAACGCGCCCGGCGGCCCGGCCGGCACCGGGGGCGTGGTGGTGGAGCCGCACCTGTGCGTAGGCTGCGGCGCCTGCAGCACCGTGTGCCCCACCGGGGCGATGAGCCATGCCTACCCCGGCCCGGTGGACCAGGGCCGGCGCCTGCGCACGATGCTGGCCACCTACACCCGGGCCGGCGGCCGCGATGCCGCGCTGCTGCTGCACAGTGAAGGCGCGGGCGCCCGGCTCGTGCACGAGCTCGGCCGCGCGGCCCGCGTGGACCCGGCGCTGCACGGCGTGCCGGCGCGCGTGCTGCCGGTGGCGCTGTGGCACACCGCCAGCAGCGGGCTGGACCTGTGGCTGGCCGCCATGGCCCAGGGCGCCAGCCAGGTCTGGCTGCTGCTCACCGATGAAGAGGCACCCGAGTACCGCACGGCGCTCGCCGAGCAGGTGGCGGTGGGGCAGGCCCTGCTGTCGGGCCTGGGCTACGCGGGCGAGCATCTGCGCTTGATCGAGGCCCGCGATGCCCGCGACCTGGCCGCGCTGGACGCCGCGCTGCGCGCGCCGCCGGCCCAGGGTGTGCGGCAGGCCGCCACCTTCGCGGTGGCCGCCGACAAGCGTGGCACGCTGGAGATGGCGCTCGATCACCTGCTGGCCCAGGCCCCGGCGCGGCCCGAGGCCATCGCGCTGCCGGCCGCGGGCGCGCCGTATGGCGCGATCAGCGTCGACGCGGCCGCCTGCACGCTGTGCCTGAGCTGCGTGGGCGCCTGCCCGGCCGGCGCGCTGGCCGACAACCCCGAGCGCCCGCAGCTCAGGTTCATCGAGAAGAACTGCGTGCAGTGCGGCCTGTGCGCCAGCACCTGCCCCGAGCACGCCATCACGCTGCAGCCGCGGCTGTGGCTGGCCGACGATGGCAAGGCCCGCAAGGCCGCGCGCGTGCTGCACGAGGCCGAGCCCTTTGCCTGCGTGCGCTGCGGCAAGCCTTTCGGCACGCTGCGCGCGATCGAGAACATGCTGTCCAAACTGAGCGGCCATGCGGCCTTCCAGGGCGCGGCGGCCGAGCGCCTGAAGATGTGCGCCGATTGCCGCGTGATCGACATCCACACCCGCCCCGACGAAGTGCGCATCACCGACACCAAGCCATGACCGCCACCCCGCCCCAGCCCCTGCGCTTTGCCGGTGCGGCCCAGGAGGCCGACCGCGACGAACTGGCCCGTGCCGAGCTGTACGGCCTGCTGGCCCAGCTCTGGTTCGCGCCCCCCGATGCAGCCCTGCTGGGCCAGTTCAAGGTGGCGGTCACCCAGGCGCCCGAGCCCGGTGGCGTGCTCGAGGCCGCCTGGGGCCACCTGGTGGCCGCCCTGCGCGCCACCGATGCCGCGCGCGCCGCCGCCGAACACGATGCGCTGTTCCAGGGCGTGGGCAAGCCGGAGGTGTTTGCCTACGGCTCCTACTACCTCACCGGCTTCCTGAACGAGCGCCCGCTGGCCCAGTTGCGCGAGGACCTGGCCGCGCTGGGCCTCGGCCGCGACGCGCAGCGCGGCGAGACCGAGGACCACGTGGCCTATGGCTTCGAGGTCATGCGCTACCTGATCGCCGGCGACGACGCCGCGGTGTGCAACCTCGAGCAGCAGCGCCGCTTCTTCCGCAACCACCTGCAGCCCTGGGTCGAGAAACTGTGCGATGCGGTCGAGGCCCATCCCCGGGCCGAGGCCTGGCGCGCAGTGGCCGGCCTCACCCGGGTGTTCATCCAGGTGGAGACGCAGGCCTTCGACCTGCTGGAGACATGAACGCCGTGACGATTCCGCCCGAAGCCATCACCGGCCTGGTGCTCGCCGGGGGCCGTGGCAGCCGCATGGGCGGCGCCGACAAGGGCCTGCAGAACCACCTGGGCCTGCCGCTGGCCCTGCAGGCCCTGCTGCGGCTGCAACCGCAGGTGGGCGCGGTGATGATCAATGCCAACCGCAACCTGGGCGCCTACGAGGCCATGGGCGTGCCCGTGTGGCCCGATGCGGTGGCCGACTATCCCGGCCCGCTGGCCGGCTTCCTGGCCGGGCTGGAGCATTGCGAGACGCCCTGGCTCGTGACCGTGCCCTGCGACACGCCGAACTTCCCCACCGACCGGGTGGCACGCCTGGCCCGCGCGGCGGCCGAGGCCGACGCCGAGATCGCGATCGCCGCCACGCGCGAGGCGGGCGTGCTGCAGCGCCAGCCGGTGTTCTGCCTGATGCGGGCGGCGCTGATGGAAAGCCTGGTCGCCTTCATCCAGGGCGGCCAGCGCAAGATCGACCGCTGGACCGGCCAGCACCGCTGCGTGGAGGTGGTGTTCGACGAGGCCGACGCCTTCTTCAACGCCAACACGCCCGAAGAACTGAACCAGTTGCAGACAAAATGAGCGGCCACGACCTGACCCAGAACTCCGTGCTGGCGCTGCTGCTGGCACGCCAGTCGGTGGGCATCAAGCACCTCACCGAGCCCGGCCCCGATGCCACCCAGCTGCGCGCCATGGCCGATGCCGCGCTGCGCGCGCCCGACCATGCCGGGCTGGTGCCCTTCCGTTTCGTGGTGGTGCAGGGCGCGGCGCGCGAGCGCCTGGCCCTGCTGTTCGCCCAAGCCGCGCGGGATGCCGGCAAGGATGACGCCGGCGCCGCGCTGGATGCCGAGCGTGCGCAGCGCGCCCCGGTCACGGTGGCGGTGCTCGCGCGGCTGGACGCCGGCCACCCGCAGGTGCCGGTGCACGAGCAGTGGGCCTGCGTGGGCGGGGCCCTCACCAACCTGCTCAACGCCGCGCACGCGATGGGCTTCGCCGGCAAGATGCTCTCGGGCGCCAAGGTGCGCCACCCGGCGGTGCAGCAGGCCTTCTGCCGCCCTGGCGAAACCCTGCTGGGCTGGGTGGCGCTGGGCACGCCGGCCAAGAGCCCGCAGCGCGGCCACGACAAGCCACGCGCGGCCGACGTGCTGTCCGACTGGGGCGGTTGATCGGCGGGCCCGCGCGCACGCGCCGCGCTTGGCAATCCGGCCGGTCGGTGGCAGGCTCTGTCCTCGCGTTGGGAGGGGATGCCTGTGGAGTGGCTTGAGGCCGGTCAAACGGCAGGGGTGCGGCAGGGCCGAAGGCCGCTGATCATGGCTGTTGTGGCACTGCAGGCCCTCGTGGCCTGCGGCGCGGCGGGCGCGGCGGCACGCCCCCTGCCGGAGGTGTGGCACTACCGCATCGAGCCGGGCGACACCCTGATCGGCATCGCCCGCGCGCAGCTGGGCCCAGGCCCCGGCTGGCGGGCGCTGCAGCAGCTCAACCAGGTGCGCAACCCGCGCCGCCTGGTGCCGGGGCAGAGCCTGCGCATCCCGCTGGCCTGGCTGCGGGTGCAGCCGGTGCGCGCCGAGGTGCTGCACGTGCTGGGCGAGGTGCGGGTGCAGCGCGGCGAGGCGGCGGCCGAGCCGGTGGCCGCCGGTGCCATGCTGGCCACCGGCGATACCCTGCTGGCCGGCCCCGAGGCCTCGCTGGCGCTGAAGTTTGCCGATGGCTCGCGCCTGCTGGTGCGGCCGGGCAGCCGGGTGCGCTTCGAGCGGCTGGTGAACATCGGCGCGGCCGGCGTGCCCGACACCCGGCTGCGGCTCGACGCCGGCAGCCTGGATTCGCGGGTGCAGCCCGCGGCCGGCCGCCGTTTCGAGATCACCACGCCCACGGTGAACCTGGGCGTGCGGGGCACCGAGTTCCGCACCCAGGTGGAGCCCCAGACCCACCACACGCGGGTGGAGGTGCTGGAGGGCGCGGTGGCCGCGGCCGCCGGCCCCCGCATCGAGGCGGGCTTCGGCGTGGTGCTGGGCGCCGATGCGCCGGCCACGCCGCGCCGCCTGCTGCCCGCGCCCGACCTGGCCTCGGCACCGGCCCGCCTGGAGCGCGTGCCGCTGCGCCTGGCCTGGGGCGCGCAGCCCGGCGTGGCCGGCTACCGCGCGCAGGTGTTTGCCCCCGCCGCGCCCGATGGCGCGGAACGCCTGCTGCTGGACGGGCGCTTTGCCGAACCGCTGGCACGCTGGACCGACCTGCCCGACGGCCGTTACGAGCTGCGCGTGCGCGGGGTCGATGCCCAGGGCCTGGAAGGCCGCGATGCGCGCCATGCCTTCGTGCTGAAGGCGCGGCCCGAGCCGCCCTTCACGCGCGAACCCCGCGCCGACGCCAGGCTGTACGGTGAACCCACCCGCCTGAGCTGGACCCAGGCCGCCGGCGTGGCGAGCTACCGCCTGCAGGTGGCGCGGCAGCCGGACTTCCAGGCGCCGCTGGCCGATCTGGCCGGCCTCACCGGCACCGAGCACCTGCTGGCCCTGGTGCCGGGCCGCTACCACTGGCGCCTGGCCAGCGTGCGGGCCGATGGCGATGCCGGCCCCTGGGGCGATGCGCAGGTGTTCACGGTGCGGCCGGTGCCGCCGGCACCACCAGTGCAGCCACCCGCGCTCACCGACGCGGGCATCACGCTGCGCTGGGCGGCCGGCGAACCCGGCCACCGCTACGAGCTGCAGCTCGCGCGCGACAGCGCGTTCACCGAACTCGTGCAGCAGCAGCAGACCGACCGACCCGAAACCACGCTAGCCTTGCCGCCGCCCGGCCAGTACCACCTGCGCGTGCGCAGCGTGGATGCCGAGGGCATGGCCGGCCCCTGGGGCAACACGCAGCAGATCGAGGTGCCGGGCAGCCGCTGGTGGCTGGTGCTGCCGTTGCTGTTGCTGTTGCTCGGGCTGTGAAGCGCCACGCCGGCGGGCCTGGGGCCGCATCGATGGACGCGCCAGCGCGCCCGGGCGTGCGGGCCGGCCGGGCGGGCCTGCTGTGGCTGCCGCTGGCGGTGCTGCTGGTGGGCGCGGTGCTGGCCGGCGCGCAGGCCCTGTGGCCGGGCCTGCGGCACCTGGACGATGCCGTCGCCGATGCGCAATGGCGCTGGGCCGCCGCGCCAGTGCCCACCGACGCGGTGCTGGTGCTGGACATCGACCAGGCCTCGCTGCAGGCCCTGGCGCCCGCGCTGGGCGGCTGGCCCTTGCGCCGCCAGGCCTATGCGCTGGTGATCGACTACCTGCGCGAGGCCGGCGCACGCGCGGTGGCGATCGATCTGGTGCTGGCCGATGGCCGCGACGGCGACGCCGAGCTGGCCCGCGTGCTGCGTGGGCCGATGCCGGTGGTGCTGGCGGCCGCGGCCACCGCCCACGGCGGCGAACAGGCCCGCGGGCCCGAAGCCCAGGCCGCCGCCCCGGGCCCCGACCTGCCCGCCGCACCGGCCACCACCTGGCCCGACCTGCTGGGCCCGGCCGGGCCGCTGCGTGCGGCCGCCGGCCCGCGGGTGGGCATGGTCTCGATGCCGCTGGATGCCGATGGCGTGCTGCGCCGCCTGCCGGTGCTGCACGAGGCCGGCAGCCTGCGCCTGGCCGCGCTGCCGGTGGTGGTGCAGCAGGCGCTGGCGCCTGGCGCGAGCCTGCGGTACGACGCGGCCACACAGCACTTCGAACTCGGCCCGCGCCGCTGGCCGGCCGACGCGCAAGGCCGGCTGCGCCTGCCGCCGCCGCCGGCCCAGGCCCTGCCACGCCTGCCGTTCCAGGCGGTGGCCGGCGCGGCGCTGGGCCAGGCGGCCCCCGCGGGGCTGCGGGCCCAGCTGGCCGGCAAGGTGGTGTTCATCGGCAGCAGCGCTGCGCTCGGCAACCGGGTGCTCACCGCCGCGGGCCAGTTGTCCGGTGCCGAGTGGCTGGCCGCCAGCCATGTGGCGCTGGCAGCCGGCCGGGTGGCGCGGCCGGCGTCGCTGGCCAGCGGTGTGCCGCTGCTGGTGCTGGCGGTGGCGCCCACGCTGCTGCTGTGCCGCCGCGGCCGGCCCGCGCCGCTGCGCGACGCGGTGCTCGCTGGCGTGGCCGCGCTGTGCGTGCTGGCGCTCAGCACCGGGGCGCTGGTCCTCGGCCAGTGGCAGCTGCCGGTGCTGGTGCCGCTGGCCATGCTGGCGGCCGGCGCGCTGGCGGCGCTGCTGGCCCAGCTGCGCGCCGACCGCGCGGCCGCTGAACAACTGCGTTATGAACGCGCGGTGGCCGAGGCCGCCAGCACCGCCAAGAGCGAATTCCTCGCCAGCATGAGCCACGAGCTGCGCACGCCGCTCAACGGCGTGGTCGGCGCCTGCCAGCTGCTGCAGGACCAGGGGGCCGACGAGCACCGGCGCGAGGAACTGCTGGAGATCCTGCGCGCCAGCAGCCAGCACCTGCTGGGCCTGGTGGATGGCGTGCTGCACCTGGCCCGCATCGAGGCTGGCGTGCTGGAGCTGGTGCGGGAGGATTTCAACCTCGTCGACGCGGTCGAGGCCGTGATGGCCACCGCCGCGCCGCCGGCGCGCAGCAAGGGCCTGCAGATCGCCTGCGTGTTCGATGCCGGGCTGCCGGCCTGGCGCCATGGCGACGTGGCGCGCCTGCGCCAGGTGCTGCTGAACCTGCTGGGCAATGCGGTGAAGTTCACCCTGCATGGCGAGGTGGTGCTGCGCGTGGCGCCCGGCGCCACGCCCGCGGCGCTGCTGCTGCGCGTGCAGGACAGCGGCATCGGCCTCACGCCCGAAGCGCAGCAGCGCATCTTCGAGCCCTTCACCCAGGCCGACAGCGGCACCACGCGCCGGTTCGGCGGCAGCGGCCTGGGCCTGACGATCAGCCGCAAGCTGGTGCAGGCCATGGGCGGCACGATCGCGGTGACCAGCACGCCGGGGCAGGGCTCGTGCTTCAGCGTGGCGCTCGAGCTGCCGCTGGCCGCACAGGCCGGGCCCGAGCCCGAGCCGCTGGCGCTGCGCGTGGCCTACATCGAGCCCCACCCGGCCAGTGCCGAGGCGCTGGGCATGCTGCTGCAGCGCATGGGCTGCCAGGCCCTGCGCTGCGACACCCCCGAGGCCCTGCACGCCGCCTGCGCCTGGCCCGACGAGCGCGGCCGCCCGGCCTGGCTGCTGGTGGCCACCGATTCACCCGAGGCGCTGGCGCTGCTGGACACCGCGGTCGACGTGGTCGAGCCGCAGCAGGTCATCGGCATGAGCAGCCTGCCCTGGTACGCCGCCGAATCGGCGCGCGAACGGGTGCGGCTGCCGCGCAGCGTGACCAAGCCGGTGCTGCGCTCGGCGCTGGTCAGCCGCTTCGGCGTCGGCGCGCGGCCATCGGCGCGGCCGGGCGATCCAACCGTGCCGGATGCACCGGATGCGCCGGCCGGTGCGGCGGGCGCCGGCGTGCCGGGCATGGCGGCCGGCCGGGTGCTGGTGGTCGAGGACGATGCGGTGAACCAGACCATCGTCGGCGCCATGCTGGGCCAGGCGGGCTTTCAGGTCGAGGTGGCGGCCGACGGCCAGCAGGCCCTGCGCCGCTGTGCCGAGCAGGCCTTCGATGTGCTGCTGATGGACTGGCAGATGCCCGACATGGACGGCATCGAGGTCACGCGGCGCCTGCGTGCCGGCGAGGCCGGGCCCGCCGGCCGCCGGGTGCCGGTGGTGGCGCTGACGGCCAATGCCTTTGCCGAGGACCGGGCCGCCTGCCTGGCGGCCGGCATGAACGATTTCCTCAGCAAGCCGGTGGTGGCCGACGACCTGATCGCGGTGGTCAGCCGCTGGTGCCAGCGCGGCCGGCTGGGGTGAACGGGCCCCCCAACAGCCCTGCGGGCTGCGCGCCCGGGGGCGCCGCCCGCGCGCCGGATGCGTTTCAGCCCCTGAGGCCCAGCGCCTGGCGCAGCGCCGGGCCGCTGTAGGGCTGCGGCCGCTGCGGCCAGGCCTGCACCAGCGCGGCGATGCGCTCGTTCACCGGCGCGCGCCGGCCGAGCGATTGCGCGAGGCGCAGCACCTCGCCCTGCAAGGCATCCACCTCGGTGGGCCGGCCCTGGGCCAGGTCGTCGGCCATGCTGGAGCGCGCCTTGTCGTCGATGCGCAGCATGCGCGCGGCCACCCGCCGGAACAGCGGCGTGGGCAGCCGCAGCACCGCCGGCAGCCAGCCCGGTGGCAGCGGCGACAGCCGCGCCGGGCGGATGCCGGCGCCGGCCAGCAGTGCCACCGTCTCCTCGATCAGCGCGGCGGTGCAGCGGCGCAGGTCGCGGTCGAGCAACTGCGCGCGCAGCGGCAGGCCCGAGAGCGCGTTGACCGCGTTGTTCAGGTTCAGCAGCAGCTTGCCCCATTGCACCGGCTGCAGGTCGGCATGCAGCGCGATCGGCAGCCCGGCGGCCTGGAACACCGGTTGCCAGGCCCGCAGGGCGGGGTGGTCCTCGGCCGCCAGCACCCCGGCGGTGCCGCGGTGCAGCCGGCCCGGCCCGAGCTCGGCCACGTTGTAGGGCACCATGCCGCGCAGCCAGCACAGGCCCGGCGCCGCCTGGCGCGCCAGCGGCACGTTGGACAGCCCGTTCTGCATCGAGACCACCGGCGTGCCCGCCGGCAGCGCCGCCGCCAGCGCGCGGGCGGCGGCTTCGGTGGCGCCGCTCTTCACGCACAGCAGCACGAGCGCCGGCGCGGCGCTGGTGCCGGCCGCCGCGGGCACGGTCTCGTGCAGCGCCAGGCTGCCCGCCGGCAGCAGAAGCTGCCCGCCATCCTGGTCGGTGAGCGTCAGGCCGTGCTGGCGCAGCGCGGCCAGCATGCGCGGCCGGCCGACGAAGTGCACCGGCACGCCGGCGGCGGCCAGGCGGCCGCCGAGCCAGCAGCCGATGCTGCCGGCGCCCATCACCAGCACCGCGCCGGTGGGCGTGTTCACCGCGCCAGTGGCGCGGCCAGGTCCCGCAGGTGGGTGGGGCCGGCGCGGCGTTCGATGTCGCGCAGCAGCTCGCGGTCCCAGCCGGCGGCAAACAGCCATTCGGCCACCACGAACATCGGGCCGACCAGCAGGCCGACCAGATCGTCCACGAAGGCGGGCTTGCGGCCTTCGTAGTAGTGGCCGATGAACTGGATCACCCAGCCGACGATGAAGCTGCCCAGCCCCCAGCCCAGCCAGGCGCCGAGCGAGCCCGCGGCCAGCGGGTGGGCCAGCGCGATCAGCGCGCCGTTCACCGCGCTGGTGGCCAGGCCCAGCACCAGCTTGCCGCGCGTGAGGTACCAGGCCGTGGCCAGCGCCCACACGGCCCAGGCCAGGCTGAAGCCGGCCACGCTGGCCCGCGCCAGCAGCACGCCCACGGCAAACACGATCAGCGGGATGCCGACGAAGTGGGTGGCGATGTTGCGCCGATCGCGGTGGTAGGTGGCGTACTGCACCAGCAAGTCGGTGGCAGGGCGGAAGGGGCTGGCGGCCATGGGACGGCTCCCGGGTGGGCGATGGCCGAAGTTCAGCACAGCGGCGCGCCGGCGGCCATGCGGGAAGGCCCCACCTAGAATCCGGCACCTGACCTGGGATGACAAGCCGATGAGCATCAAGAGCGACAAGTGGATCCGCCGCATGGCCGAGCAGCACGGCATGATCGAGCCCTTCGAGCCACAGCAGGTGCGGGTGTCGGCCGAGGGCCACAAGATCGTGAGCTACGGCACCTCGAGCTACGGCTACGACATCCGCTGCGCGCCCGAGTTCAAGGTGTTCACCAACATCCACTCGACGGTGGTGGACCCGAAGAACTTCGACGAGAAAAGCTTCGTCGACATCGAGGCCGACGTCTGCATCATCCCGCCCAACAGCTTTGCGCTGGCCCGCACGGTGGAGTACTTCCGCATCCCGCGCAACGTGCTGACCATCTGCCTGGGCAAGAGCACCTATGCGCGCTGCGGCATCATCGTCAACGTGACGCCCTTCGAGCCCGAGTGGGAAGGCTACGTGACGCTGGAATTCAGCAACACCACGCCGCTGCCGGCCAAGATCTATGCCGGCGAGGGGTGCGCCCAGGTGCTGTTCTTCGAGAGCGACGAGGTCTGCGAAACCAGCTACAAGGACCGCGGCGGCAAGTACCAGGGCCAGCGCGGCGTCACCTTGCCCAAGGCCTGAGTTCGCCCCCTACAGCCCTGCGGGCTGGTCCCCCAGGCACAGGCTTGCACTGCGCTCCGCTTGTGCCTGGGGATCAGGCCGGCCGGGAGCGGCCCGGTCCGGCCTGAGTTCGCCCCCTCCAGCACGCAGCCAAGCGGCAGAACCGGACTTATTGCGAACTGGGCGGCCCGGCGGCCGCATCTCGGGGTTTTGTTTGGCGCGCCGCGGCCGATGATCCAGGCAGTCCCTCCCGGGAGGCTGCCGCGATGTATCCCACCCTTGATGTCACCGAGCTCGACCGCCTGCCGCGCGAATTCTTCGGCGGTGGCCGCATCCTGCCGGCCCTGGTGCCGGCCTGCTGCGTGGACATGGGGCTGCTGGCCACCTTCCAGGACCACATGCAGCGTGCCGGTGAAACCGTGCAGGTGCACCGCATGCGCTACGACCGGGCCTATGCGTTCGAGCGCATTGCGCTCGGGCACAGCGCGGCCGATGCGGTGCTGCGCCATGTGGCGCTGATGCTGTTCGAGATCTACCAGGGTGGCTTGTTGCGCTGAGCGCAGTGCGGCACGCGGCGTGCGGCCGGCGCCTCGCGGCGCGGCAGGAGATTCGGGAGGATCAGGGCAGCTGGGCGCTGGCCAGCCAGTCGCAGCGCAGCACGCCCTGCCGGTGCAACCGGGCCCGCAGGCGCACATACAGCGTGGGCGAGAAGTACAGGCCCACGCACACCACCACCCCCAGCACCGGCGACAGCACCACGGCCGCGGGCACGCCCATCCAGCCCAGCATCCAGCAGGTCACGACCAGTTCCCACACCTGCTGCTCGACCGAGCGCTCGCGCGGGTGGGTTTCGTGCCAACGCTTGACGGTGGTGAGCTGCTGAAGGGTCATGGCGGCCTCGGCGGGGTGCGGGTTCTGACGCATGATAGGCAGTACGTCAGTTTCGTGTCAGGAAAATTGGGGAGGAAACTGGTTTCAAATCCGGGGGGTCGACAGGCCGCGGACACAGCGGCCCGCACCCGGCCAGACCCGACGAGGAGAGCCCCCGATGAACCACCCTTCCCGTGCCCATGAGCGCATGGCCGCGATGCGCGCGGCCGACAAGGGCAAGGTGGTCAGCGCCGCCGAGGCGGTGCAACTGCTGGCCGATGGCGACATGCTGGCCACCGGCGGCTTCGTGGGCATCGGCTTTCCCGAGAACCTGGCGGTGGCGCTGGAGGAGCGCTTCCTGGCCACCGGCAGCCCGCGCAACCTGGGCCTGGTGTACGCCGCCGGCCAGGGCGACGGCAAGACCCGCGGGCTGAACCACCTGGGCCATGCCGGCCTGGTGGGCCGCGTGGTCGGCGGCCACTGGGGCCTGGTGCCGGCACTGCAGAAGCTGGCCGTGGCCGGCGAGATCGAGGCCTGGAACCTGCCGCAGGGCGTGATCTCGCACCTGTTCCGCGACATCGCGGCCGGCAAGCCCGGCCACCTGAGCAAGGTGGGGCTGGGCACCTTCGTCGACCCGCGCCACGGCGGCGGCGCCATCAACGCCCGCAGCACGGCCGAGCGGGTGCGGCTGATGCCCATCGACGGCGAGGACTACCTGTTCTACAAGGCCTTCCCGATCGACGTGGCCTTCATCCGCGGCACCACGGCCGACACCGACGGCAACGTCACGATGGAGCGCGAGGCGCTCACGCTCGAGGCGCTGGCCATCGCGATGGCGGCGCGCAACTCCGGCGGCATCGTCATCGTGCAGGTCGAGCGCCTGGCGCAGGCGCATTCGCTGTCGCCCCGGCAGGTGAAGATCCCCGGCGTGCTGGTGGATTGCGTGGTGGTGGCCGAGAAGCCCGAGTACCACCAGCAAACCTTCGCCGAGCCCTACAGCGCGGCCTTCGCCGGCGAGGTCCGCGTGCCCGAGGGCCACCACGAGCCGATGGCCCTGAGCGAGCGCAAGGTCATCGCCCGCCGCGCCGCGCTGGAGCTCAAGCCCAACAGCGTGGTGAACCTGGGCATCGGCATGCCCGAGGGCGTGGCCTCGGTGGCGGCCGAGGAGCGTGTGATCGACCTGATCACGCTCACCGCCGAGCCCGGCGTGGTGGGCGGCATCCCGGCCGGCGGGCTGAACTTCGGCGCCGCGGTGAACACCCAGGCCATCATCGACCAGCCCTACCAGTTCGACTTCTACGACGGCGGTGGCCTGGACATCGCCTTCCTAGGCCTGGCGCAGGCCGATGCCGAGGGCAACCTCAACGTCAGCCGGTTCGGCCCGCGGCTGGCGGGCGCGGGCGGCTTCATCAACATCAGCCAGAACGCGCAAAAGGTGGTCTTCGTCGGCAGCTTCATGGCCAACGGCGAGCGCAAGTTCGTGCGCGAGGTGGAGCACCGCACTTTCTCGGGCCGGGAGGCCTGGCGCCGCGGCCAGCCGGTGCTGTACGTGACCGAGCGCTGCGTGTTCCGCCTGCATGCGCAGGGGCTGGAGCTGGTGGAGATCGCGCCCGGGCTGGACCTGCAGCGCGACATCCTCGACCACATGGACTTCCACCCGGTGATCGAGCGGCCGCCGGCGCCGATGGACGCCGCCATCTTCGACGAGGCCACGATGGGCCTGCGCGCGCGCCTGCTGCTGGTGCCGCTGGCCGACCGGTTCAGCTACGCGCCGGGCGCCGAGCCCGGCGAGGCCGGCACGATGTACATCAACTTCGAGCGCCTGACGATCCGCACCCGCGACGACGTGGAGGCCGTGCGCCAGGAGGTGGAGCGCCACGTGGCGCCACTGCAGCGCAAGGTGTACGCGGTGGTCAACTACGACCACTTCGTGCTCGACGCGCAGGTGGAGGACGACTGGGCCGCGATGGTGCGCGAGCTGGTCGACCGCTACTACATCAACGTGACGCGCTACTCCACCTCGGGCTTCCTGCGCGCCAAGCTGGGGCCGGCGCTGGCCGCGCGCGGCGTGTCGGCGCACATCTACGAAACAGCGCGCGACGCGACCGCAGGCCTGCGCTGATCCAGCAAAACGTGCAAACTGTCGAGCCATGTCTTGGGCCATGACCGCCAGTGAAGCGTTTGCGTTTGGCGCCGGCGCCGTTCAGGCCACGGTGGCGGCGGTGTTCTGGTACGGCCGGCGGTTCCGTGCGCACTGGGGGCTGGGCTGGCTGAGCTTTGCGTTTGCCGGCGCCGGCACGGTCAACCTGCTGGCCGCGGTGATGCGCTGGGACACGCCGGACCTGCGGTCGCCGGGCTACTTGATGGCTGCGCTGGTGGGCATCTGCGTGATGGCGGCGCTGGTCGTGGGCGTGCAGACCTTCGTCGCCGACCGCCCGCGGCGCCCGGTGGTCACCGCGTTCGCGGTGGCGCTGGGCTTCGTGTCCATCGGCCTGGCGGGGCGGCCGCTGGGCCTGGGCCTCCTCAGCAGCAGCGTGGCGCTGGCCGCGGTGTTGTTGTACCTGGCCTGGCAGTGCACCCGGGCGGCGCGGGCCCGCACGGCCACCGACGCCTGGGCCCTGCTGCCGGCATTGCTGGCCTACCCGGTGGTGGTGCTCGCGGGCGCCGTGCTCGGGGCAGACCCGCTGGCGCTGCGCGTGTGGGGCGCGGTGCCGATCGCGCTGCTGGGGGTGAGCCTGATGGTGCTGGCCTTGTGGCGCTACCACCGCGAGCTGCACGCCGAGCTGGCCCTGCGCGAGCGCGCGGAGGCTGAACTGCGCCAGCTCAACCTGTCGCTGGAGCAGCGCATCGAGGCGCGCACCGAGGAGCTGCGCGACATGGTCGGCGGCCTGGAGTCGTTCAACCGCATGGTCTCGCACGACCTGCGCGGGCCGCTGGGCGGCATGGCCGGCCTGTCGCAACTGGCGCAGCAGGCACTGGATGCCGGCGACACGCCGCGCACGCGCCGCATGCTGGACCTGATCCACACCGAAACCCGGCGCCTTGTGGAACTGGTGAACGACTTGTTGACGCTTGCGCGCATCAGCCACGCGGAACTCGAGCTGCACGCCACACCCTTGGACAGCGTGCTGGACGAAGCCCTGCGTTCGCTGGCCTTGAGCCAGGGCGGCGACGCGTTGCGGCACATCGTGCGCGAACCGCTGCCCGCCGCGCGCGCCGACGGGCGGCTGTTGTGCCAGGTGTTCGTGAACCTGCTGTCCAACGCGCTGAAGTTCAGCGGTGAACGCGGCAAGGTGGTGGTGCGCGTGCTGCAGCCGCGTGCGCCGCAGCAGGTCGTGGTGGAGGTGTGCGACAACGGCGTGGGCTTTCCGCCGGAACGGGCGGCCGATCTGTTCCAGCCCTTCGGCCGCCTGCACGGCGTGCAGTACGAGGGCACCGGCATCGGCCTGACCATTGTTCGCCGAATCGTCGAGCGCCATGGTGGCCAGGTCTGGGCCGAGGGCCGCCCGGGCCAGGGGTCCAGCTTCTACTTCAGCCTGCCGGCGGTGTGAGCGGCCTGCGCACTGTGCGTGGCCGGGCACGGGCCGTTGGCGCCCAGCGGCCTTCAGCCCGATACATCGGCGCCACGCTCGACCAGCAGTGCGCGCAGCAGCGAGCGGTGGCAGCGCGCCTCCTGCTCGCAGTAGCAACCCATCGAGAAGTTGGTCTGGTGCGACAGCGCGGCCAGCAGGTCCAGGCTGCGCGCGGCATCGGGTTCGGCCATCTCGGCACGGTAGCGCTTGGCGAAGGCGGCCCAGGCCTTGTCGTCCGCGGCCGCCTGGCCGAGCTTCATGGTGTCGGCGCTGGGCGCGAGGTTGGGGTACCAGACGTCGTACCAGTCCTGGCGCGCGAACTCGGCCTTGGGCACGCCGCGCGGCGGGCGACGCACGGTGCCGATGCGCAAACCCTCGTCGGGATGGCGGGGGGTGCCGAGGCGGACGATTCGCAGCGACATGGGGCGGGCACGCGGCAGGGCGCGCGGAGTCAGGACGCCGGAGTATGGACTGTTGCTGGTGCGGCGACGAACACCCGATTTGCAGCCCAGTTTTAGCGTTTTGGGCCGGACGTTTGGCGGAAACTCGAGCGTCGCCCACCTCGCCTGCCGGCTTGCACCGTGCCCCAATACCACTTCATCTCCGGGCTGCCCCGCTCGGGCTCCACGCTGCTGGCCGCCATCCTGCGCCAGAACCCCCGCTTCCATGCGGGCATGACCAGCCCGGTGGGCACCCTGATGTCGGGCCTGTTGCAGCAGTTCGCCGCCGGCACCGAGTTCGGTTCGGTCATCACGCTCGAGCAGCGCCGGCGCCTGGTGCGCGGGCTGTTCGATGCCTACTACGCGGACCAGGCCGACAAGCCGGTGATCTTCGACACCAACCGCATGTGGTGCGCCAAGATGCCCGCGCTGATGGACCAGTTTCCGGGCGCCAAGGTGATCGCCTGCGTGCGCAACGTGGCCTGGGTGATGGACAGCATCGAGCGCCGCTACCGCGCCAACCCGTACGAGCTGACGCGGCTGTTCAACGACGACACCGAGCGCGCCACCGTCTACAGCCGTGTCGAGACGCTGGCGCTGCGCAACCGGCTGGTGGGCTACCCCTGGTCGGCGCTGAAGGAGGCGTTCTACGGCGAGCATGCCCAATCGCTGCTGCTGGTGGAGTACGACCTGCTGGCCCAGGCCCCGCAGAAGGTGATGCCGCTGATCTACCGGTTTCTCGGCGAGCCGGAGTACGCCCACGACTTCGAGCACCTGCACTACGAAGCGCCTGACTTCGACCTGCCGCTGGGTGTGCACGGCCTGCACACCGTGCGGCCGCAGGTGCGGCTGGAAGAACGCAGCACCTTGCTGCCGCCCGATCTGTTCGAGCAGTACGCGGCCCTGTCGTTCTGGAAGAACGCCAGCGGCAGCCGCGCCAACCTGATCACCGCCCAGCAACCGCGCTGAGCCCCTACCGAACGAGCCCCCCGCCATGAAGACCCAGAACGCTGCCGACCAGGACATCTTCGACGTCCAGCCTGTCCTGCCCACCACCGTGCCCCAGGGCCCCACCCCGGCAAAGGAGGTGATGTTCATCGACAGCCGGGTGCCGGACCTGCAGGCCTTGATCGACGCGGCCGGTCCCGGCGTCCAGGTGGTGGTGTTGCAGCCCGACCAGGACGGCGTCGGCCAGATGGCGCAGGCGCTGGCCGGCCAGCAGGGCATCACCAGCATCAGCGTGGTCTCGCACGGTGACGAAGGTGTGCTGCTGCTGGGCAACGGGCCGCTGTTCGACGGCAATGTCGAGGCGCACCGGGCCGGGCTGCAGGCCATCGGCGATGCCTTGAGCGAAGGCGGCGACCTGCTGCTGTACGGCTGCGACGTGGGCGCCGGCGACAAGGGCGCGGCCTTCCTGGCCCAGCTGGCCGAGGCCACCGGCGCGGACGTGGCCGCCTCCAACGACGGCACGGGCGGCGCCAGCCGCGGCGGCGACTGGGCGCTGGAGGTCAGCACCGGCAGCATCGAGGCGGTGCCCGTGCTGAAGGCCGAGTCCTTGGCGGGTTATGAATTCCTGCTCGTCACCGCCAGCGTCAATTCGGTGGCCGGACTGAAGGCCGCCATCGCGACCGGCAACACCGACGGGGTGGCCGACGTCATCACGTTCACCGGCAACATCACGTTCGCCTCGGCGGCCGATGCGATCACGATCAACGTGACCGATGGCCAGCAGATGTCGATCGTGGGCGGCGGCTTCACGCTCAGCGGCAACAACTACACGCGCGTGCTGGACGTGGCGAGTTCGGGGGGCGGCTCGTCGGTGGCGATCAGCGATCTGGTCATCACGAACGGGTTCCTGACAGGAGCGGGCGGCGACCGCGCGGCCGGTGCAGGTGGCGCGGGGGGCTCCTCGCTCGGCGCGGGCATCCGCAACACGGGAACACTCACGATCACCGGCAGCACCATCACCAGCAACAAGGCGGCTGGCGGTGGCGGTGCGGGGGGCAACAGCTTCGCAGGCGCCGCCGCCGGCGCCGGCGGTGGTGGCGGCGGGTTCGACTCCACGTTCGGCGGTGCCAGCGGCACCAACTTTGGCGGCAACGTGCAGGCGGGGCCCTCTGCCGGCACGGGCGGGCGCGGCCACGGCTTCAACAGCGGGGCCAGCTTCATGGGGGGCGCCGGCGGCACGGGCGGCACCGGCACCGGCGCCGGAGGGGCCGGCTCCAACTATGGGTCTGGCTACAGTGACGGCTCGGCCGGTGGCACCGGGAGCAACGGCACCATTGGCATCGGCGGCGGAGGCGGCGGTGCGGGCTACAACGCGGCCGGCGGCAATGGGGGCAACGCGGCGGGCGGCATCTACAACACGGGCACGCTCACGATCACCGGTAGCACCATCAGCAACAACATCGCCGCCGGTGGCGGCGGTGGTGGTGGTTCTGTCGCTGGCCAGGGCACGCACAACGGCGGCGCCGGCGGCAGTGCCATCGGGGCCATCTGGAACAACGGCGGCACCGTCAACCTGGACGCCAGCACGAACACCAGCCTGTCAACGGGCCATGCGGCGGGTGCCGGCACCGGCGGGTTGGCGCCTGGTGGCGCCAGTGGGGCCAACGGCACCGCGACCACGACCATCTGGACGACCAGCGGCGGCACGACCAACACGAACTACGCGCCGCCGCCGTCCATCACCAGCGCCACCTACGATGTCAGCACCGGCGTGCTGGCGGTGACGGCCGCCAACATGACCACCGGCGACACGATCGCCGTGAACAAGCTGACGCTCACCGGCGAGGGCGGTGCCACCCACGTGCTGACCAGCGCCAACGTGACGGCCAGCAGCGCCACCGCCTTCAGCGTGACGCTCAACGGCACCGACCAGGCGGCCCTGCACCAGATCCTCAACAAGAACGGCACCAGTTCCACCGGCGGCACCACCTTCAACCTGGCAGCGGCCGATGACTGGGACGCCAACGTCGCGGGTGGCGATACCTCGGACGCGACCAACGCGGTCACCGTCAGCAACGTGGCCGTGCCCACGATCACCAGTGCCACCTACAACGTCGGCACCGGGGTGCTGGCGGTCACCGGCACCGGGTTCCTGAAGCTCAGCGGTGCCACCAACGACATCGATGTCTCCAAGCTCACGTTCACCGGCGAAGGCGGTGCCACCTACACGCTGACGACCAGCAGCGTGGAAATCACCAGCGGCACCAGCTTCTCGGTGACGCTGAACGGCACCGACCAGGCAGCGGTGCACCAGATCCTCAACAAGAACGGCACCTCGTCCACCGGCGCCACCACCTACAACCTGGCCGCGGCGGAAGACTGGGCGGCCGGCGCCGCTGCGGCCGTGGTGGTGGCCGACACCACCGGCAACGGCATCACGGTGAGCAACGTGGCGGTGCCCACGATCACCAGCGCCACCTACGACGCCAGCACCGGCGCGCTGGTGGTCACCGGCACCGGCTTCCTGAAACTGAGCGGC
>JACRAZ010000074.1 GCA_016213205.1 Burkholderiales bacterium | reverse complement strand
GCGGTCTTGATCACGCGGCAGGCGATCTCGCCGCGGTTGGCAATCAGGATCTTGGTGAACATGAGTGGGTCTCCTGGGTCCTGATCAGAGCGGAATGTTCCCGTGTTTGCGCCACGGGTTCTCGAGCTTCTTGTCGTGCAGCATCGCGAGTGATCGGCAGATGCGCTTGCGGGTCTCGTGCGGCTGGATCACGTCGTCGATGTAGCCTCGGGCGCCTGCCACGAAGGGGTTGGCGAAGCGGGCCTTGTATTCGGCCTCGCGGGCGGCCAGCTTGGCGGGGTCGTTCTTGTCCTCGCGGAAGATGATCTCCACCGCGCCCTTGGCGCCCATCACCGCGATCTCGGCATTGGGCCAGGCGAAGTTCACGTCGCCGCGCAGGTGCTTGGAGCTCATCACGTCGTACGCGCCGCCGTAGGCCTTGCGGGTGATCACGGTCACCTTGGGCACGGTGCATTCGGCGTAGGCGTACAGCAGCTTCGCGCCGTGCTTGATGATGCCGCCGTATTCCTGGCTGGTGCCGGGCATGAAGCCGGGCACGTCGACGAAGGTGATCACCGGGATGTTGAACGCATCGCAGAAGCGCACGAAGCGCGCGGCCTTGATGCTGCTCTTGATGTCCAGGCAGCCGGCCAGCACCATCGGGTTGTTGGCGACGATGCCCACCGCCTGCCCGTCCATGCGCGCCATGCCGACGACGATGTTCTTCGCGTTGTCGGGCTGGATCTCGAAGAAGTCGCCGTCGTCCACCACCTTCAGGATCAGTTCCTTGATGTCGTAGGGCTTGTTCGGGTTGTCCGGCACCAGCGTGTCCAGCGATTCGTCCATGCGCTCGGCCGGATCGCCGCTCTTGCGCACCGGCGGCTTCTCCTTGTTGTTCAGCGGCAGGTAGTTGTAGAAGCGGCGCAGCATCAGGATCGCCTCGACGTCGTTCTCGAACGCGAGGTCGGCCACGCCGCTCTTGCTGGTGTGGGTGGTGGCGCCGCCGAGCTCCTCGGCGGTCACTTCCTCGTGCGTCACGGTCTTCACCACCTCGGGGCCGGTGACGAACATGTACGAGGAATCCTTCACCATGAAGATGAAGTCGGTCATTGCGGGCGAATACACCGCGCCGCCGGCGCAGGGCCCCATGATCAGGCTGATCTGCGGGATCACGCCCGAGGCCATCACGTTGCGCTGGAACACCTCGGCATAACCGCCGAGTGACGCGACACCTTCCTGGATGCGCGCGCCGCCGGAATCGTTCAGCCCGATCACCGGCACGCCCACCTTCATGGCCTGGTCCATCACCTTGCAGATCTTCTCGGCGTGCGCTTCGCTGAGCGCACCGCCGAACACGGTGAAGTCCTGGCTGAACACGAACACCAGGCGGCCGTTGATCATGCCGTAGCCGGTGACCACGCCGTCGCCCGGCACCTTGTTGTCGGCCATGCCGAAATCGGCGCAGCGGTGCTCGACGAACATGTCCCACTCTTCGAAGCTGCCTTCGTCGAGCAGCAGTTCCAGCCGCTCCCGCGCGGTGAGCTTGCCTTTGGAATGCTGGGCCGCGATGCGTTTCTCGCCGCCGCCCAGGCGGGCCTGCGCGCGCATCTGCTCCAGCTTGTGCTGAATGTCGTGCATGGTGGGGTGCTCCTCGGTCGGAAGTCGGATGAAGTCAATGAAACAGGTCGAGCAGGCGGCGCGCGGCGACGGAGGCCGCGATGCGTCCGGCGCGCACCTCGTGGGTGAGTTCGGGCAACGCCGCGCGCACGGCGGCGTGGTGCTTGAAGCGGTCTTTCAGGCCGGCGTCGATGCGCTCCCACATCCAGGCCTGGTCTTGTGCATGGCGGCGTGCGGCCAGGCGGCCGTTGGCGGATTGCAGTTCGCGAAAACGCGACACCGCGGCCCAGAACTCTGGCAGGCCGCGGCCCTTCAGTGCGCTGAGCTGCATCACCTGCGGGTGCCACTGCGTGGTGTCGTGCAGCGAATGGTCGGGGTGGCCCTGCTGGCCGATCAAGCGCAGCGAGGAGGTGATCTGCGCCCGGGCCCGCGTGGCCGCGGCCTCGTCCAGGTCGGCCTTGTTGATCACCACCAGGTCGGACAGCTCCATCACGCCTTTCTTGATGGCCTGCAGGTCGTCGCCGGCATTGGGCAGCTGCAGCAGCACGAACATGTCGGTCATGCCGGAGACCGCGGTTTCGCTCTGGCCCACGCCCACGGTCTCGACGATCACGATGTCGTGGCCGGCGGCCTCGCACACCAGCATCGCTTCACGCGTCTTCTCGGCCACGCCGCCCAGCGTGCCGCTGCTGGGGCTGGGGCGGATGTAGGCGCGGGGGTCGGCCGAGAGCTGCTCCATGCGCGTCTTGTCGCCCAGGATGGAGCCGCCCGACACGCTGGACGAGGGGTCCACCGCCAGCACCGCGACGCGGTGGCCCTGCGTGATGAGGAACAGGCCCAGCGCCTCGATGAAGGTGCTCTTGCCCACGCCCGGCACGCCCGAGATGCCCAGCCGGAACGAGCGGCCGGCCGCGGGCAGCAGCGCATTGAGCAGATCGTCGGCCCGCGTGCGGTGGTCGGCGCGGGTGGATTCGAGCAGCGTGATCGCCTTGGCCACCGCGCGGCGTTGCACCGCGCCCGGCGTGCCGAGGATGGCCTCGGCCAGCGCCTGGTCGGCGGCGGACAGCGTGGATGCCGGGTTCATGGCGTGTTGGCCCGCGGGTCGTCCTGCGGATCGAAGCGCGTGCTGCCGGCAATGGCACCGGGGGCGCGCCACGCGGGCGGCGCTTCCATGGTGGCCCAGTATTCGTCCAGGCCGATCACCCGACCGTCGTCCACCGTGAAGAACGAGGTCGCGAAGAACACCTGCGGCGGGTGGTCCACGCGCACGAGCGACATCACGCGGCCGTCTTCCAGCCGTTCGCACTCGACCAGGCGGATGGCCCAGCCCTCGGGAAACCGGCGCTGCAGCTCGATGAAGGCATCGGCGCCGGCAAACCGTTCGCCGCTGGTCCACCAGGTCACGTGCAGGTCGTCGCGCAGCAGTGCGCGCGCGGCCGGCCAGTCGCGTGCCTCGATCGCGTGCCACAGCGCCCGCACCGCACGCACGCTGGGCCACAGCGGCAGGCGCACGTAGTCGATGTCCCATTCACCTTCACCGGTGGCCACGAAGCCGTGGCGCAGGTAGAAGCGGTTCGCGTCGCTTTCCTTCAGCACGCACAGCTCCACCGGAAGCTGCGCCCGGTCGGCCTGCGCGCAGATGCCCTGCATCACCTGGTGGCCGATGCCGCGGCCCTGCCAGGCCGGGTCGATGTAGAAATGGTCGAGCCGGATCGCGTGCGACAGCGTCTTCAGCACGATGAAGCCCACGCGCCGGCCTTCCACCACGATGTGCCGGGTGTGCGCCGGATCGAAGCCCTTGGCCAGGCGGTCGCGCGCGCGTTGCACGTCGTAGCGGCCCAGGCGCTCGAGGCTCTCGCGCATGGCCAGCAGGCGCAGCGCGAGCAGCGATTCAAAGTCGTCGGCCTTCGCGCTTTCGAGCGCGACGCTGGCATGCGCCTCTTCAGGCGCGTGGCCGGCTGGCGCGGCGGCGGTGTCGGCGCTGGGCACGGCCAGGCTCAGGCTTGGGCCTTGCGGATCTGCTCGAGCACGTCCTTCGCGCTCGCGGGGATCGGCGTGCCCGGGCCGTAGATGCCCTTGACGCCGGCGTCGTACAGGTAGTCGTAATCCTGCTGCGGGATCACGCCGCCCACGAAGACGATGATGTCGTCGGCGCCCTGCTTCTTGAGCTCGGCAATGATCGCCGGCACCAGCGTCTTGTGGCCGGCCGCGAGCGTGGAGACGCCCACCGCGTGCACGTCGTTCTCGATCGCCTGGCGCGCACATTCTTCGGGCGTCTGGAACAGCGGGCCCATGTCGACATCGAAGCCCAGGTCGGCGAACGCGGTGGCCACCACCTTGGCGCCGCGGTCGTGGCCGTCCTGGCCGAGCTTGGCGATCATCACGCGCGGGCGGCGGCCCTGCTGTTCGGCGAACGCGGCGATCTCGCCCTTCAGCTTGTCCCAGCCCTCGGCGGAATCGTAGGCAGCAGCGTACACACCGGTCACCTTCTGGATGTCGGCGCGGTGGCGCCCGTAGATCTTCTCGAGCGCGTCGCTCACCTCGCCCACCGTGGCGCGCAGGCGGATGGCCTGGATCGCCAGCGCGAGCAGGTTGCCCTGGCCGCTGCGCGCGGCCGCCGTCAGCGCCTCGAGCGCGGCGGCCACCTTCGTGGCGTCACGCGTGGACCGGATGGCCTTGAGCCGCGCCACCTGGCCCTCGCGCACCTTGTGGTTGTCCACCTCCAGGATGTCCACCGCGTCCTGCGACTTCAGCTTGTACTTGTTGACGCCGACGATCACGTCCTTGCCCGAATCGATGCGCGCCTGCTTCTCGGCCGCGCTGGCCTCGATCTTGAGCTTGGCCCAGCCGGAATCCACCGCGCGGGTCATGCCGCCCATGGCCTCGACTTCCTCGATGATGGCCCAGGCCTGGTCCGCCATGTCCTGGGTGAGCTTTTCCATCATGTAGCTGCCGGCCCAGGGGTCGACCACGTTCGTGATGTGTGTCTCTTCCTGGATGATGAGCTGGGTGTTGCGTGCGATGCGCGAGCTGAACTCGGTGGGCAGCGCGATCGCCTCGTCGAAGCTGTTGGTGTGCAGGCTCTGCGTACCGCCAAAGACAGCGGCCATCGCCTCGATGGTGGTGCGCACGATGTTGTTGTAGGGGTCCTGCTCGGTCAGGCTCCAGCCCGAGGTCTGGCAGTGGGTGCGCAACATCAGGCTCTTGGGGTTCTTCGCGCCGAAGCCCTTCATGATGCGGCACCACAGCAGGCGCGCCGCGCGCATCTTGGCCACTTCCAGATAGAAGTTCATGCCGATGGCCCAGAAGAACGACAGGCGCCCGGCGAAATCGTCCACGTCCAGGCCCTTGGCAGTGGCCGTCTTCACGTATTCCTTGCCGTCGGCCAGCGTGAAGGCCAGTTCCAGCGCCTGGTTCGCGCCGGCTTCCTGCATGTGGTAGCCGGAGATCGAGATCGAGTTGAACTTCGGCATGTTCTTCGCCGTGTACTCGATGATGTCCGCGATGATCCGCATCGAGGGCTCGGGCGGATAGATGTAGGTGTTGCGGACCATGAACTCCTTGAGGATGTCGTTCTGGATGGTGCCGCTCAGCTTGTCCTGCGCAACGCCCTGCTCCTCGGCCGCCACCACGTAGCCGGCCAGCACGGGCAGCACGGCGCCGTTCATCGTCATGGACACGCTCACCTTGTCCAGCGGGATGCCGTCGAACAGGATCTTCATGTCCTCCACCGAATCGATGGCCACGCCGGCCTTGCCCACGTCGCCGAACACGCGCGGGTGGTCGCTGTCGTAGCCGCGGTGGGTGGCCAGGTCGAAGGCCACGCTCACGCCCTGCCCGCCCGCGGCCAGCGCCTGGCGGTAGAAGGCGTTGCTGTCCTCGGCGGTGGAGAAGCCCGCGTACTGGCGGATGGTCCAGGGCCGCACCGCGTACATCGTGGCCTGCGGGCCGCGGATGAAGGGCTCGAAGCCGGGCAGCGTGTTCGTGTGTGGCAGCGCCGCCGTGTCCGCCGCGGTGTACAGCGGCTTCACGGTGATGCCCTCGGGCGTGACCCAGTTCAGCGCCTGCACGTCGCCGCCGGGGGCGGACTTGGCGGCCGCCTTCTCCCATTGGGCAAGGCTGGCGGGGCTGAACTCTGGGCTCTGTGACATGTGAATCTCCGAAGGGCGTGGCCTGATCCCTGCACCCGGCCGTTGCCAGCCATGATACATGATGCATAATTATGAATTCAAATCCTGCAGCAAGCTGACATCGCCTGCATCACCCGCCGCTGCGGCGGCCTTTTCCCGGATCGACCGCAGCCTACTCGCCGGAGCCTGCCTTGGCCACTGCCCTACCGCAAGCCGCCGCCTCTTCCCTGCAGAAGCCCCTGACCCCGCGCGCCCTGTACCAGGACGTGGCCGAGCGGTTGCGCCAGCAGATCTTCAACCGCGAGCTTGAGCCCGGCAGCTGGATCGACGAGCAAAAGCTCGCGCAGGACTACGGCATCAGCCGCACCCCGCTGCGCGAAGCGCTGAAGGTGCTGGCGGTCGAGGGCCTGGTGACGATGAAGGTGCGCCGTGGCGCCTACGTCACCGAGGTGTCGGCTGACGACGTGGCCCAGGTTTACCACCTGCTCGGGCTGATGGAGAGCGACGCTGCCGGCGTGGTGGCCCGCCAGGCCACCGATGAGCAGCGCGCCGAGTTGCGCGCGCTGCACGACCGGCTGGAGAAGCACGCCCGCCAACGCGACGCGTTCTTCGCCACCAACGAGCAGTTCCACATGAAGCTGCTCGAGTTCTCGGGCAACCGCTGGACGCAGCAGATCGTGAACGACCTGCGCAAGGTGATGAAGCTCAACCGCCACCATTCGCTGTTCAAGCAAGGCCGGCTCGCCGAATCGCTGGCCGAACACCGGGCGCTGATGCAAGCGATCGAAAGCCGCGACGGCGAGGCCGCCATGCGGCTGATGCGCGCGCACTTCGACAACGGGCTCGAAGCCGCCCAGCCCTGAACCGGCGCTCGACCGCCCGCCGTCGCACAAGACGCGCTTTACCCCCGATCAGCCCCAGGTCAGCTTGGGGCCTTAGCCTCACCCTTTTTCTCCAGGAGCCCCGTGTGAAGATCCACGAATACCAAGGCAAAGAGATCCTGCGCCAGTTCGGCGTACCGGTTCCGCGGGGCTACCCTGCATTCACGGTGCAGGAGGCGGTGGAAGCCGCGCAGAAGCTCGGTGGCTCGGTGTGGGTGGTGAAGGCCCAGATCCACGCGGGT